>NZ_VMSH01000006.1:0-359427 GCF_007713445.1 Pseudomonas sp. RGB
GTTTCGACTGCGCCGGAAGTGGGGCGAATTATAGACTTCCAGAATCTGCCGTCAAGCACTAATTACGCTTTTGGTGCAGAAACTGGTTTTTTCGCGATAAGGCGGGGAATCCGGCGCATAACAGGCGGAATACGCAGGGCCAAAAGCAGCGCACCTATAGATGCATATACTGCCCACTCCTTCAGATCGGCCCGCACAATCCACAACATATGCAGCAAACCAAGCCCAAGGATCACATACACCAAGCGATGCAGCTTCTTCCAACGACTGCCAAGTCGACGCTGGCTATAGCGATTGGAGGTCACTGCCAGCACCAATAAGCAGAGGAAACCCAACGCGCCCACAATAATGTAGGGCCGCTTACGCAGCTCCACCCCGAATTGCGACCAATCGAGTCCCAGGATAAAGACGCAGTAAGCCGCCAGGTGCAAAACCACATACGCAAAACACCAGAGACCCAGCTGCCGGCGGACAGCAATCCACCCCGCCCACCCACTGAGCTTCTGCAATGGCGTCATGCTCAGCGTGATCAGCAACAGAACCAAGGTCCCAAGCCCCAACCGATCCATCAGCACTTTGCCTGGATCAGGCCCGAGCACAGAACTCCATGCCTCGTACAACCAGAAAAATGGCCATATTGCTGCGGCTATAAAGACGCCTATGCGCCAGATCGGATAACGCATCAGTAATTCTTCCGCAGATCGAGGTCCGTATAAAGAGAAGCGACCTCATCCGAGTAGCCATTGAACATCTGCGTCTCGCGCACGTTCGGGCTGAACAAGCCGCTGGGCAGGCGACGTTCTCGCGCCTGAGTCCAACGAGGATGGTCGACCGTAGGATTCACGTTCGCGTAGAACCCATACTCATCGGCCGCGATGCTCTGCCAGGTCGTCTTGGGTTGTTCGCTTACAAGACTGATCCGCACAATCGACTTCACACTCTTGAAGCCATACTTCCACGGCACCACCAGACGCAGTGGCGCGCCGTTCTGGTTAGGCAATTCACGCCCGTACATGCCAACGGCAAGGATAGCCAATGGGTTCATGGCCTCGTCCAGGCGCAACCCTTCTACATATGGCCAGTCGATCAAGCCGAAACTTGAACGCTGCCCCGGCATGCTTTTGGGGTCCTGGAGCGTTTCAAAACGGATGTACTTGGCTTTGGAGGTCGGCTCCACCTGCTTGAGCAAAGCGGAAAGGGGGAAACCCATCCACGGAATCACCATCGACCACGCCTCGACACAGCGCAAACGGTAGATGCGCTCTTCCAACTGATAAGGCTTCATGAAGTCTTCCAAGGCATAACGCCCCGGCTTGCCGACCTCTCCATCAATCACCACACTCCAGGGCTCGGTCTTGAGTGAACCCGCGTTCTTCGCCGGGTCCCCCTTGTCAGTACCGAATTCATAGAAGTTGTTGTAGTGGGTTGCGTCCTTGAACGGCGTGATGGCTTCGTCCTTTACCGTAACAGCCTGCCACTGGGTGCCTGGCAGCTTTTGGGCAAACCAACTCGGGGCATCGCCCGGCTCGACGTCGGCATAACGCGCTGCATCGTCAGCACTGGCCCAGCGCGGCAGGGTACTGGCAGCGACGCCTGCAAGCGCACCACCGAGCAAGCTGCGGCGAGATAAATAGAAGGATTCAGGCGTGACATCCGATTCGTGACAATCGGACGCTTTGGGGATCTTGATTAACATGGCAACTCCGCAGCATTGGAGGACTGATGCACCAATAGACTGCGGAGTATGGCGGACATTACATTAAGACAATGTTTTGTCGCGGCGCAGATGCAGCAAGTACTGAATCGGCCCCGAAGCGGCGTAGACCAGGAACGCCAGCAGCAGGATACGCGGCGGGTCGCTGAACACTACAGCGAACACCAACACCACCACCAGGATCGCCACGAAAGGCACGCGCCCCTTGAGGTCGAACTCCTTGAAGCTGTTGTACTTGATATTGCTGACCATCAGCATGCCGGCCGCAGCCACCATCAAGGCCACCAGGAACGACATTTTCGAGCCCTGGATTCCATAGTCACTGAATGCCCAGACAATACCAGCCACCACGCCCGCCGCCGCCGGGCTGGCAAGGCCGATGAAGTAACGCTTGTCAGCGGTGCCCACCTGGGTATTGAAGCGCGCCAGACGCAAAGCGGCGCCGGCGACATAGATGAAGGCGACCATCCAGCCGACCTTGCCCATATCCCCCAGCGCCCAGGCAAACGCCAGCAGCGCCGGTGCGACCCCGAAAGCGACCATGTCCGACAGCGAGTCGTACTCGGCGCCAAAGGCACTTTGCGTGTTGGTCATGCGCGCCACACGGCCGTCAAGGCCATCAAGCACCATGGCCACGAAGATTGCGATGGCGGCAAAACCGAAATACTTGCTGGCACTCACCGCATCACCCGCCGCCAGCGCACTTTGGGCGCTCATGGAGTTGATGATGGAATAGAAGCCGGCAAACAGGTTCGCGGTGGTGAACAGGTTAGGCAGAAGATAGATGCCACGATGCCGGACCTTGCGACCTTCCGCGTCATGCCCTTCTTCGACATGCTCATCGATCGGCAGCAGGCTTTCGGCGTCAGAGGCCTGGTGTGGCTCTTCGGGACGTTCGCTCATGGATTTTACCTTGCAACGGTGTGAAAAAAATTCGACAGAAACTTGCGGCGAGTGTTCGCCCGCAAACGATGCAGCTTTATACCAGAACCAGCCCCTCAAACGAAAAAACGCGGCCTAAGCCGCGTTTTCTGTTGATGCGTACGACTTAGTTTTTGGCTTTGTCGACGATCTTGTTGGCACCGATCCACGGCATCATGGAGCGCAGTTGCTCGCCGATGACTTCGATACCGTGAGCGGCATTGTTACGACGCTTGGCGGTCATCGAAGGGTAGCCGGTTGCGCCTTCGCTGATGAACATTTTGGCGTATTCGCCGTCCTGAATACGTTTCAGGGCATTGCGCATGGCCTGACGGGACTCGGCGTTGATCACTTCCGGGCCAGTCACGTACTCGCCGTATTCGGCGTTGTTGGAGATCGAGTAGTTCATGTTGGCGATACCGCCTTCGTACATGAGGTCAACGATCAGCTTCAGTTCGTGCAGGCATTCGAAGTAGGCCATCTCTGGCGCGTAGCCAGCTTCAACCAATGTTTCGAAACCAGCTTTGACCAGCTCAACGGTACCGCCGCACAGAACGGCTTGCTCGCCGAACAGGTCGGTTTCAGTCTCGTCCTTGAAGGTGGTTTCGATGATGCCGGTACGACCGCCACCCACGCCAGCTGCGTAGGACAGTGCAACGTTTTTGGCGTTGCCCGAGGCGTCCTGGTAGATCGCGATCAGGTCAGGGATACCGCCGCCTTTGACGAACTCGGAACGCACGGTGTGGCCCGGGGCTTTCGGCGCGATCATGATCACGTCGAGGTCAGCGCGTGGAACAACCTGGTTGTAGTGAATCGCGAAGCCGTGGGAGAAGGCCAGGGTGGCGCCCTTCTTGATGTTCGGCTCGATTTCATTCTTGTACAGCGCGGACTGGAACTCGTCCGGGGTCAGAATCATGACCAGGTCAGCAGCAGCAACGGCGGAAGCAACGTCGGTCACTTTCAGGCCATGGGCTTCAGCCTTGGCAACAGTGGCCGAACCTTTGCGCAGGCCGACAGTGACGTCAACGCCTGAATCTTTCAGGTTGCACGCTTGGGCGTGGCCCTGGGAACCGTAGCCGATGATGGCGACTTTCTTGCCCTGGATGATCGACAGGTCACAATCTTTATCGTAATAAACTTTCATGAGGTTCCTCTATATATCCAGGCCGTAAGGCCATTCGCTAATTTGGGTTAGATGCTGAGTACTTTGTCGCCACGGGCAATCCCGGTGACACCACTGCGTACGGTTTCCAGAATCGAGGCCGTCCCGATCGACTGGATGAAACTGTCCAGCTTGTCGCTTGTACCGGTCAGTTGAACGGTATAAACGCTGGCGCTCACATCGACGATCTGCCCGCGATAAATGTCAGTAGTCCGTTTAATCTCGGCACGCTGGGCACCCGTAGCCTTGACCTTAACCAACATCAGCTCACGCTCAATGTGGGCACTTTCCGAAAGATCGACCAGCTTGACCACTTCGATCAACTTGTTGAGGTTCTTGGTGATCTGCTCGATCACCTCATCGTGGCCCACGGTGGTCAACGTCAGGCGCGACAGGGTCGGGTCTTCGGTCGGCGCCACGGTCAGGCTTTCGATGTTGTAGTTGCGTTGCGAAAACAGGCCGACAACACGAGACAGAGCGCCGGGTTCGTTCTCCAGAAGCAGGGAGATAATGTGCCGCATGATTAAGTACGCTCCGTCTTGTTCAACCACATGTCGCGCATAGAGCCGTCTTTGATCTGCATCGGGTAGACGTGCTCGCTGGTATCCACTTGAATATCGAGGAACACCAGGCGGTCCTTCATGGCGAACGCCTCTTCCATCTTCGGCTTCAGATCTTTCAAATCGGTGATGCGAATGCCGACGTGGCCGTAGGCTTCAACCAATTTTACGAAATCTGGCAGCGATTCCATGTAGGAATGGGAGTGACGGCTGCCGTAGCTCATGTCCTGCCACTGACGAACCATGCCCAGTACGCCGTTGTTCAGGCAGACGATCTTCACCGGAAGGCCGTACTGCAAGCACGTCGACAACTCCTGAATGTTCATCTGGATGCTGCCCTCACCGGTGACGCACGCGACGTCGGTGTCAGGGAAGCTCAGCTTCACACCCATGGCCGCAGGAAAACCAAAGCCCATCGTGCCCAGGCCACCGGAGTTGATCCAGCGGTTAGGCTTGTCGAACTTGTAGTACTGCGCGGCGAACATTTGGTGCTGGCCCACATCGGAGGTTACAAAGGCATCGCCCTTGGTCACTTCGCACAGGGTTTCGATTACGGTTTGTGGCTTGATGACGCTGCCGTCGCCTTTGTCGTAAGGGAACAGGCCGCGGTCACCGCGCCATTCGTCGATCTGCTTCCACCAGCTGGCAACGGATTCCTTGTTCGGCGTTTCGCCGATGTCCTTGAGCGCGGCAACCATCTCGGTCAACACACTTTCTACCGGACCCACGATCGGCACATCGGCCTTGATGGTCTTGGAGATGGACGCCGGGTCGATGTCGATATGGATGATCTTGGCATTCGGGCAGAACTTGCTCGCGCCGTTGATCACACGGTCATCAAAACGCGCGCCCACTGCCAGGATCACGTCGGCGTGGTGCATGGCCAGGTTGGCGGTGTAGCTGCCGTGCATGCCGAGCATGCCGACGAACTGACGGTCCGTGCCCGGGAATGCGCCGAGGCCCATCAACGTGTTGGTGACCGGCAAATTGAGCAGTTTGGCCAGTTCGGTCAGCGGCGCAGAACCGCCACCCAGGATCACGCCACCGCCCGAGTACAGCACCGGGCGCTTGGCCGCCAGAAGCATTTCTGCCGCCTTGCGGATTTGCCCCGAGTGCCCACGAACAGCCGGGCTGTAGGAACGCAGCTTGGCTTTCTTCGGGAAGATGTATTCGAACTTTTCAGCCGGGTTGGTCATGTCTTTCGGGATATCGACCACAACAGGGCCCGGGCGACCGGACTGTGCGAGGTAGAACGCCTTTTTCATGACTTCCGGGATTTCCGAGGCATGCTTGATCATGAAGCTGTGTTTCACGATCGGCCGGGAGATACCGATCATGTCGGTTTCCTGGAATGCATCGGTACCCACCATGGTGCTTGCGACCTGGCCGGAAATGATCACCATCGGAATAGAGTCCATATACGCAGTCGCGATGCCGGTAATGGCATTCGTTGCGCCTGGGCCGGACGTCACCAGTACCACACCGGCTTTACCGGTGGCACGGGCGTAACCGTCAGCCATATGGGTCGCGGCCTGTTCGTGGCGAACCAGGATGTGGGTAACAGCCGGTTCCTTGAACAGTGCGTCGTAAACATGCAGCAGAGCACCACCTGGGTACCCGTAGATATAGTCGACGCCTTCGTCACGCAAAAAGCGGACGAGCATCTCACCGCCAGATAAAAGCTCCACGTTGTTCACCTCTAAAACGCCAGAATACCGTCCGTTAAAAACCGACGGGTCTTAATAGGTTTACTTCTCAACAGAGCATGAGCGACGGTGGTCGCCGACTACGTCAGCACTGACTGAGCAAGTATTGGGATCGTCCCAAGTGTTGCGGGCTTTTCCCACCCAGCGCGAGGTAACGCGTTGCGGGTGTTACAGGTCGGCGCGGATATGCGCCTCATGATCTGCTGAGCGGGTCTGCTTCTGGCAGTCCCGATACAGCGGACTTTGGATTCTTCTGTTTCAGCCCCTTCAAGTCAAGCAATAATTGCGCTTTTTTCCAACTAAGCGCATGAGAACGTAGATTAAAGGGGTTTGAGGAGGGATAAAACTCGCCTGAATGTCGTCAAGCGGTAGAAATGTGCGCAAGACTGCCGGAAAACCCGGCAGTCAGGCAATTAACGAGCGTCGACGATCAATTGGTCGAACTTTTTCAGCGCGTTACGCAAACCGAGGCTCTCACGCGGGCGATCGGCGTAAACCATCTCCGCCATCTCCAGAATCCCCGACGCATTAGGTAACGGCAGGTCCTGCTCGAGGATCTGCTTCATGCGCACCAAGAAGATCCATTGCAGCCACTGATGAAAATCCAGGGTATCAACCGAAAAAGGCTCGACACTGCTGAGCGCCTCTGCGCTGGGGGACACCTCGTCCCACCAGCCCTGCACGCGCAATTCGCGCTCGATCAGCAATAACTGCTCGGCAATTGCGGGAAAACGTGCATCCATCAGAGGCTGACCTTGGCTTTCTGGCGAGCCTGCGCAGCACCGGCGGCATCGCCTTGGGCAGCACGCGCGTCACCAATCAGGGCCCACAGGTTGGCTTGCAGATCGGGACGACCATTGGCCAGGCTCAGGCCGCGACGGGCGAACTGTTCGGCTTGCGGCGCATCACCTTGAGCCATACGCACCTGGGCCAGGCGATACAACACTTGCGGCTCGCGAGGTGCCACGCGCTGGGCACGTTCAAGGCTGGACGAAGCGCCGTTCAAATCACCACCGGCCTGCTGTTGCTGGGCGGTGGTCAACAGCGAGAGCACTGGTCCGTCCAGTTGCTCATCAGCCGACAGGCCGCCAGCGTTCGACGACGACGGAATACCGCTCGGCGTCGACGGCATGTTGTAGGTGCCCTGGTTAACCGGCGCCGTCTGGATCGGCGTGGAATCAACCGGCCCCGACGTGCTTGGGCCTGGGGTCCACGGCTCGGCGCTGATCGGCGCCGACGTTGCAGCACCACCGCCCGGCACCATCACTACCACACCCGAATCCTGCGGCATGGCCTGCGGTGTGGCTTGGGCCGGACGCTTGACCACGGTCTGACGGAAGCCGCCGTTGGCCGAAATGCGATCGTTATTGGAAACGGTGGTACTCGAATCCACCACGGGAATCGAACCGCGCTGCACGCTGGAGCAACCGCTGAGCACTGCCAGAGCTGTAATAGCTGGAATCAACCACTTGTTCACGTGAAACCCTCTTTGCTTAGTTCATCCAGCCCTTGACCCAATCCATCACCGATTCCGCGTCAGCAGGGGCACTGCCACCGCATGCGGCGCCGGGTGGTGGCTCGCTGCCGCGAATATACGGCATCTGCACCGCACCCGGACAGTTGGCATCAGAGCCCTGCCCCGTGTGCGGATCAATCCAGGCCTGCACGATGTTGTCCGGTTGCGGCATGTTCAGCGGCAGCGGGTCGGCCTTGCGCATGAAGCTGGTCCAGACCTGCAGCGCACCGGTGGCACCGGTGAACGGCGTCTTGCCATTGTCGTCACGCCCCAGCCAAACCACGGCCAGCACGTCCTGGCCGAAGCCTGCGAACCAGCTGTCACGCGAATCGTTACTGGTACCGGTCTTGCCCGCCAGCGTCAGGTTCGACGGCAGCACGCTGTAAACCGAGCGCCCGGTGCCTTCGCGCATTACGCGCTGCATGGCGTTCTGGATCAGGTAAATGGAGCCTGCATCAAAGCGCTGTTGAATCTGGAAAGGATAGCGCTTGAGCGGTTCGCCCTCGGCAGTCAGCACGCTGCGGATACCGCGCATCGGGGTATTGAAGCCGCCGTTGGCGAGGGTCTGGTACATCGTGGCCACTTCCATCGGGGTCATGGCGCCAGCGCCCAACAGCATCGATGGGAATGACGGAAATTCACGGTTGATGCCCAGGCGGCCCAAGGTTTTCAACACATTCGGCACCCCGACTTCCAGCCCGAGGCGTGAGGTGGAGATGTTGTAGGAATGCGCCAGGCCCTGATACAGGAAAACCGTGCCGTGAGAGCGGCGATCGAAGTTCTGCGGCGTCCACACTTGGCCATCGGCACCTTTGACAGACAATGGGTCATCTGAGAGCCAACTGGTCAGGGTGTATTTGCTCGGTTTTTCCAGGGCCGTCAGGTAGACCGCAGGCTTGACCAGCGAGCCGATCGGCCGCACGGCATCCAGCGCGCGGTTGAAACCGGCAAAACTGGCCTGGCGACTGCCGATCATCGCCTGGACTTCACCGGTTTCCGGGTTGGTCACCACCATGGCCGCCTCGACTTCATCGGCGCCCTTGCGGCCGGTCAGGCGTTTGAAGGTGTCGTTGACCGACGCTTCGGCTTTCATCTGCAAAATCGGGTCGAAGCTGGTGAAGATCCGCAGGCCTTCCTCGGTCAAGTCTTCGTCACGGTAATCTTCGCGCAACTGACGTTTGACCAGGTCGATAAAGCCTGGGAAGGAGCTGTCGGCCAGCTTGCCGCGAGTGGTTACACCCAGTGGCATTTTCTTTGCGGCCGCGACTTGTTCAGCGGTAGCCACGCCCTGCTGCTCGAGTACGTCCAGCACCAGGTTACGACGTTCAAGCGCACGCTCCGGGTTGCGACGCGGGTTGTAATAGGACGGCCCCTTGACCATGCCCACCAGCAACGCGACCTGATGCAATTTCAACTCGGACAACGGCTGACCGAAGAAGAACTGGCTGGCCAAGCCAAAGCCGTGAACGGCGCGCTGGCCATCCTGACCGACAAATACTTCGTTGAGGTAAGCCTCAAGGATTTCCTGCTTGCTGTAATGCAGCTCCAGCAGCATCGCCATCATGGCTTCGGTGAGTTTGCGGGTCAGGCTGCGCTCGTTGGTCAGGTAGAAGTTCTTGACCAATTGTTGCGTCAGCGTACTGCCACCCTGCGTCATCTTGCCGCCAGAGGTGTTAACCCAGATGGCGCGGGCAATCGACTTGGGCGAGACACCCCAGTGGCTGTAGAAGTCGCGGTCTTCGACGGCAACCAATGTTTCAAGCAGATACGGCGGCACCTGATCAAGCTTGATCAGGATGCGATCTTCCAGGTTCTTGGGGTAAATGCCGCCGATCAGCAGCGGCTCCAGGCGCACCACAGGCAACTTCGAACCATTGAGCGACGATAGCTCGGCGACGTAATCGCCAGAGAAGCGCACGCGCACCGGTTGAGCTTTTTCCAGGCCTTCATAGAACTGGAAGCCGCGGGTATTCAAGTCGACGGTATTGCCGCTGACGGCCGCGGCGCCAGGGCCATTGCTCACGGCTTCGCGGCGGTAACCCAAGGCGTCGAGCTCGGTGAGAAAGTCATCCTTGCTCAGCTTCTGGCCGGTAAACAGTTCCAGCGGGCGTGCGTACACCTTGGCCGGAATGGTCCAGCGCTTGCCGGAGAACTTCTCCTGGACCACGGCATCGAGGTACACCGCGAAGCCGGCGAGCACCACAAGGCCCACCAGGCTGAGCTTGAGCGCCCAGCCCAGCCACGGACGCAGGCCGCGGGAAGGAGGTTTTTTACGGGAACGGGGAGATCGGGTTCGAGTCATGGCGGCGGATTATACGCACTTTATTGATGATCAACATGAGCCGGACAGCGGTTTGCACGACCGGCTCTAACAGCCATAATGCCCGCCATGATTTCCCCCAGACTTTGAAGGATCGCCCGTGAGCCAGTCCCTGATCGCTGCCCTGCAAAACCCGGCTTTGTATCCCCATCCGGTTGAAGCGTTTCAAGTTATCGAGACCCATATTTCCTGGGTCATTCTGACTGGCCCCTTCGCTTACAAACTGAAGAAGCCGATGAACTTCGGCTTTCTGGATTTCACCCAACTGGACGACCGGGGGCACTTCTGCAACGAAGAACTACGCCTCAACCAGCGCCTGACCGAAGATTTGTATCTTGAAGTGTTGCCGATTACCGGCACCGCCGAGGCTCCGCAACTGGGCGGCGATGGCCCGGTAATCGAGTACGCGCTGAAAATGCGCCAGTTCCCGCAAAGCCAACTGCTGAGCACTTTGCAAGCCAACGGCGAACTGACCAGCGCACACATCGATGAAATGGCCAAGCAGATTGCGCATTTCCACCTCACCGCACCAAAGGTTCCACAGGCGCACCCGGCCGGCACCCCGGACGAGGTGATGGCGCCGGTGCGCCAGAACTTCGATCAGATCCGTCCTTTCCTCAGCGACAAGGCCGACCTGGCCCAGCTTGAAGCTCTGCAGGCCTGGGCCGAAAGCAGCTTCGAGCGCCTCAAGCCTCTGCTGGCGCAGCGCAAGCTCGAGGGCTTCACGCGTGAATGTCACGGCGATATCCACTTGGGCAATGCGACGATGATCGACGGCCAAGTCGTCATCTTCGACTGCATCGAGTTCAACGAGCCGTTCCGCTTCACCGATGTGTACGCCGACACGGGCTTCCTGGCGATGGACCTGGAAGACCGTGGCCTCAAATCCCTGGCGCGTCGCTTTATCAGCCAATACCTGGAACTGACCGGCGATTACCAAGGCCTGGAAGTGCTGAACTTCTATAAAGCGTACCGGGCGCTGGTACGCGCCAAGGTTGCATTGTTCAGCATGCCGAGCGAGGCAAGCCCGGTGCAGCGCGCCACTACCCTGCGCCAGTACCGCAACTACGCCAACCTGGCCGAAAGCTACAGCACTATTCCTTCGCGCTTCCTGGCAATTACCCACGGCGTATCGGCAGTCGGCAAGAGCCACGTTGCCATGCGCCTGGTGGAAGCCTTGGGCGCCGTGCGCCTGCGCTCGGATGTGGAACGCAAACGCCTGTTTGGCGAACAGCACGTGGAAAACACACCACAGGCCGGCATCTATGCCGCCGACGCCAGCGCAGCAACCTATGCTCGCCTGAATGAAATCGCCGATATCGTCTTGCGCGCCGGCTACCCGGTCGTACTGGATGCCACCTTCCTCAAACGTGAACAGCGCGACGCCGCCGCGAAGATTGCCGAGGCCACCGGCGCGCCATTCCTGATCCTGGATTGCAACGCACCGCAAGCCGTTATCGCCAGCTGGTTGGCACAACGTCAGGCGGATAAGAACGACCCTTCCGACGCGACGCTGACCATCATTGAAGAGCAGCAGGCCAACCGAGACCCGCTGACGGCTGAAGAATTGCTGCTCAGCAAGCGTGTAGAGACCAATGAAAGCGGAACCCTGGATGCCCTGGTGGCGCATATTCGCCAACGCCTGCCAGGCCTGTAAGAAATATTTCTTGGTCGTGTCACCGATCTACGGTGCACGACCGAGCAATAGTGGCACTATAATGGCGTCATAATTCCAACAGGAGTCGCCGTCATGAGTCAGCCCAAGCTTCTTGATACTCCGCTCTACGCGCTCCTGCACAAGGACGACATTCGAGGCTTCAACCAGGAACGGCCTAAAGACGGCAGCATCGACATGCGTGGCGGTGACTTTCGTGGGCTGGACTTGCGCGACCTGAACGCCACGGGCGTAGATTTCACCGACGCGTATTTCCGCTCTGCCGATCTGCGTGGCCTGGATCTACGCGACTGCTCATTGGAAGGCGCCAGCCTGGCGCATGCACAAATTTCCGGCACCTACTTTCCACCTGAACTGACCGCCGACGAGATCCTCATGTCGGTTAATTTCGGCACTCGCCTGCGCTATCGCACCAAGTGACGCCATACGCCCGCCCCCGGCTACGCATCAAGTGTGCCGGGTGATTCGCCGTGCCTCTGCTTAAAAACTCCTGAGCATTCTTATAAGCGTTTCAGCCGTTCCTGACCAAAGAACTACGCTTTTCCTACTGAGCGCTACACTCCTTTTCAGGCTTGCCTGGTCACGATACCCACCGAACCATTCGGCCGTCGCAAGGAGGCTTGATGAACGATGAGCTGCAACACCTGAAAAACCTTGGCAAGACATCGGCGCAGTGGCTGCATGCGGTGGGCATCCACAGCGCGTCCGACTTGCGCCGCCTGGGAGCGGTCGATGCCTACCGGGCAGTGCGAACTCGCGGTTTCCGGGCGTCGAAGGTATTGCTGTACGCCATTGAAGGCGCATTGATGGATGTGCACTGGAACGACATTCCCGCGGAGCGAAAGGAAGCGCTGAACCGCCAGCTGGATGCGATTTCGGCACGTCAGAAGAATTAGCTCAGCGATAAAACTCAACGTTTACAGGCATTACGAACGCCTGTTTGAGAAAATCCACAGGTCGAGCAAAAACAAATGTTGACTCTCAAATGAGAATCGTTATGATTATCACAACTGATCGCGAGATCAGCCGATAACTGAAAGACCATTGGTTCGGACTCTCAGATTATCTCCTCATCAGGCTAATCACGGTTATTTGACCCGGCTCTTGCCGGGTCTTTTTTTGCCTGTAAAACGCCTATAAAACCGTGAGGCTCAGCGCGCGATAATCAACGGATGCCCACGCTCCGGGTGCGGCTGCACCAACACATCCAGCCCAAACACAGCTTTGAGCGGCTCAGGTCGCAAGACGTGTGCGGGCGTATCCAACGCATGCGGACGCCCGCCTTCCAGCAGCAGAATGCGATCACAGTAACGCGCAGCCAGATTCAGGTCATGGAGAATCACCAGTACGGCCGCGCCTCGATCGGCAAAACTGCGAATAGCCTGCAAGGTCGTGTGCTGATGCAAAGGGTCAAGCATCGACGTCGGCTCATCCAGCAGCAACGTCTGCCCCGCCTCGCCCGGCCATAGTTGCGCCAATACCCGCGCCAGGTGCACACGTTGGCGCTCCCCGCCAGACAACGCCAAGTAGCTGCGGCCGCTCAAATGGCTGATGTCCGCCGCCTGCAACGCCGCACGGATGATCTCGTCGTCACGCACGCGCCCGGTCTGATGCGGCAAACGCCCCATGCCGACAACCTCTTCAACGCGAAACGCAAAATCCAGGGTCGAGGTTTGCGGCAATACCGCCAAGCGCTGGGCGCGCTGCGGGCCGGTCCAGCTCTTGAGCGCCTGCTGATCCAGCCACACCGTGCCCTGATCAGGGCGCAGCTCACCGCACAGCGCGCTGAGCAAGGTGCTTTTGCCAGCACCATTGGGGCCCAGCACGCCAAGTACCTGGCCCGGTAACAGGTCCAGGCTGACATCGGCCAACACAGTCTTGCGACCACGCCGGATCTGCAGCGCTTCCACTCGCAGCATCAGGCGCGTCCTCGCAACAACAGAAAAAGAAAAAACGGCGCACCGATAAACGCCGTAACAATGCCGATCGGCAACTCCGCGGGCGCCAAGGCCAGGCGCGCCACCAAATCTGCAAACAGCAACAAACTCGCGCCGGCCAGCACCGAGGCTGGCAACAGCACACGATGGTCGGGCCCGGCCAGCAACCGCACCAAGTGCGGGACCACCAGCCCGACAAACCCGATCATCCCCGCCGCCGCTACTGCCGCCCCCACGCCCAAAGCGGTGCAGAACACCAGCTCACGCTTGAGCCCTTCCACATCAATCCCCAGGTGGCTGGCCTCGGACTCACCCAGCAACAAGGCATTCAGCGCCTTGGCGCGGCGCGGCAACCAAAGCGCGACACCCGCGCTCACCAGCAGCAACGGCCACAACCGCGAGTAGCTCGCGCCATTGAGGCTGCCCAGGTTCCAGAACGTCAGGGTGCGCAGAGTGGCGTCGTCGGCCAAATAGGTAAACAGCCCGACCGCCGAGCTGGCGAGGGCCGTGAGCGCGATGCCGGCAAGCAGCATCGTCGCAACATTGGTCTGGCCGTTACGGCGCCCCAGGCGATAGACCAGCGCAGTCACTCCCAAACCACCGAGAAACGCACACAGCGACAGCAAGTAAGGCCCGAACGCATCCGGCAGTCCGCCAAAAAACGAACCCCCGACAATCGCAATCGCCGCCCCCAGCGCCGCGCCACTCGACACCCCGACCAGCCCGGGATCCGCCAACGGATTACGGAACAACCCCTGCATCGCCACGCCCGACAACGCCAGCACGCCGCCGACCGCCAGGCCAAGCAATGTGCGCGGCAGGCGAATCTGCCCCAGGATCAATTCGGCCTGCTCCAGGCCTTCGCCTGCAATCGGCACGCCCATCAAGCGCAACGCGGCCCTGAGTGTGTCCAGCAACGGCAGGCTGACCGGCCCCAAGGCTAATGAGAACCAGGTCGCCAATACACACAACAGCGCCAGCCCGACAAACAGTGTTTTCGGCTTAACCAGAGGGGTCATGGAGCAGGTTTAGCCTGGGACGGATAGAACCCGGCAGACAGTTGCACCAGGCTTTGCGGCACACGCGGGCCCAGGCCGCCCACCAGCAGGGTGGGGTCCAGCTCAAACACCCGGCCATTTTCGGCCGCCGGCGTTGAGGCCAAAATCGGGTTTTCCTTGAACAGCGCCGCGCGCGCTGCATCGCCGGTCAAGGCACGGTCAGCAAATACCAGCACATCAGGACTCAGCCCCGCCAACGACTCCACCGAAAAAGGTTTGTAGCCAGTATGGGTGGCCAAGTTGCGTCCGCCCGCCTGCTGCAACAGCCAATCGGCGGCGGTCTCTTTACCTGCGATCAGCGGCTTGCCGCCCGCATGACCGAGCACCAACAGCACACCCGGGGATTTTTGCGTGGCCTGGGCCTGAGTGACCCAGCGCTTCTGCCGCTCGAGTGCTTGTTCATATCCGGTAAATAATTCGTTGGCTTTAGCCTCACTGCCCAGCAACTTGCCAAGGTGCTGCAAGTTGCCTTTCAGGGTTGGCAGGTCCGGCTCGGCCGAAAACATTTCCACCTGCACGCCGGCGCCGCGAATTTGCGCAAGTACCGGCGGCGGCCCCATTTCCTCGGTGCCGACCAGTACTTGCGGGCGAAGGCTGAGAATGCCTTCCGCCGACAACTGGCGCTGGTAACCTATGCTCGGCAAGGCCTTCAGCGATTCCGGGTGCTGGCTGGTAGTATCCACGCCCACCAGTTTCGATTCGCCGCCCAAGGCCGTCACCCATTCCGACAGCGCTCCACCGGCACTCACCCAGCGTTGCGGCAGTTCAGAGGCTTGCGCCCCGTGGTGGACCAGCAGTGAGACAACAAGCGCAATAGCGCTGGTACTCAGACGCATAACAGGGTTTCCTTCCAGGGGCGGGGCGAAGCCGGCATTTGATAATTGTTTGCATTTGAACGTCAAGGCACTTAAGGATTGAAATGAAGTTTCTCTGCACCTCCGACACCCTTGCAGCCAACAGCAGCCTCGGCTTCGAGATCGACGGTTGCAAACTGTTGGCCGTGCGCCGGGACGGCGTTGCCTACTTCTATATCAACCGTTGCCCCCATCGCGGCATCGCGCTGGAATGGCAACCCGATCAGTTCCTCGACACCAGCGCCAGCCTGATCCAGTGCGCCACTCACGGCGCGCTGTTCCTGATCGAAAGCGGCGAATGCATCGCCGGCCCCTGCGCGGGCCAGAGCCTCACCGCCCTGCCCGGCCGCGAAGACGCGCAGGGCCTGTGGGTGCAACTCTAGTCGCTGATCAGTACATCCAAGCGACGTTCCACAACAATTTCCTCAGGCGTGACTCGCACACCGTAGGCCAATACCTCCACACCGGCGGCCCTGGCCTCACGCAATGCCGCAGCGTAACCAGCGTCGATTTCAACCGCTGGGCGCACTGCCTCGATCCCCGACAGGTTGACGCAATACAACTGCACCGCCCGCACCCCGTCACGCGCCAGGTGCGCCAACTCGCGCAGGTGCTTGGCGCCGCGCTGGGTCACCGCATCGGGGAAGGCTGCCACCGCCGTGCCATCAAAGCCCAGGGTGACGCTTTTGACTTCGACAAACGCCGCGCCCTGCGGGTAATCGAGGCGAAAATCGATGCGGCTTTTCTCCTGGCCATAAGGCACTTCGCGCCTCAAGGCAGTAAACCCGTTGAGCTCAGTGATCACCCCCGCGCGCAGCGCCTCTTCGACCAGTTGGTTGGCGCGCGCCGTGTTGACGCACGCCAGCCGCCCCTGCGGCGTTTCGGCAATTTCCCAGGTGCCGGGCAACTTGCGCTTGGGGTCCGTGGAGCGACTGAACCAGACCTGGCCGCTCTCCACCATGCAATTGAGCATCGAGCCGGTGTTCGGGCAGTGAATCGTCAGCAACTCGCCGGTAACGGTTTCGATATCGGTGAGAAAACGCTTGTAGCGGCGGATCAGCCGCGCTTCTTCGAGAGGAGGATGAAAACGCATCAGCCTTGCCAGCTCCGCAAACCACGGGCGATACGCTCTACCGCCTGTTGTAGCCGATCGATATTTTGCGTGTAGGCAAAACGCACATGGTGGCCGGCTTGATAGCGGCCAAAATCCAGCCCGGGCGTAAACGCCACGTGTTCGGTTTCGAGGAAATGCCGACAGAACGCGAAGGCATCACCGCCGAACGCGCTGATATCGGCATACAAATAGAACGCTCCTTCCGGCTCTACGGCGATCCCGAATCCAAGTTCGCGCAAGGCGGGCAGCAGGAAGTCCCGACGGCGACCGAATTCGGCGCGGCGCTGCTCCAGAATGCTCAACGTTTGCGGGGTAAAACACGCCAGTGCCGCGTACTGGGCCATGCTCGGCGCGCTGATGTAGAGGTTTTGCGCGAGCTTTTCCAATTCACCCACCGCCGCGGGCGGCGCCACCAGCCAACCCAGGCGCCAGCCGGTCATGCCGAAATACTTCGAAAAACTATTCAGGACGAACGCGTCGTCGTCCACTTCCAGCACGCTGGCGGCATCGGTGCCGTATGTGAGGCCGTGATAGATCTCGTCCACCACCAAGTGGCCGTCGCGCGCCTTGATTGCACTGGACAACCCCGCCAACTCGTCCCGTGTAAGGATCGTGCCGGTGGGGTTGGCCGGGGAAGCGACCAACGCGCCTACGCTGTCCTGGTCCCAATGTTTGGCCACCAACTCGGCGGTCAATTGGTAGCGCACGTCCGGGCCAACCGGCACCAGCTGCGCCGCGCCTTCCACCAAGCGCAGAAAATGTCGGTTGCACGGATAGCCCGGGTCGGCGAGCAACCAATGTTTGCCCGGATCGACCAGCAGGCTGCTCGCCAGCAGCAACGCACCGGAACCACCGGGGGTGATCAGAATGCGCTCAGGATCGATGTTCAGCCCGTAGCGCTGCTGGTAGAAACCACTGATGGCCTCGCGCAACTCCGGCAACCCGCGCGCTGCGGTGTAGCGGGTCTTGCCGTTGGCCAGCGCCGCCTGGCCGGCCTGGATGATGGGCTCGGCCGTGGTGAAATCCGGCTCGCCGATTTCCAGGTGGATCACGTCATGGCCGGCTGCCTGCAGCTCATTGGCTCGCGCCAGCAGCGCCATGACATGAAAAGGTTCGATGGCGCGACTGCGCGCACTGTAGGGCTGAGCCATTAGCCTTCCTTAACGGTGAGGACAAAATCAGGATTCTACCGAACCCTCGCGGTAAAACATGCTCTATTGCCTGCTCGGCCGTCCATGACGAACCGAGCAAGCGCTTGCAAAACGACTAAAATCAACATTCGAGACACGCTATACCCAGCCATGGCGGGCTGTTGCAGTTTGCACCCCCGCCAAGTTGGGCCTCGACAACCGGGAGTGGCGCACCCCGAATCTATCTGGTAAGTTCGCCCGCTTGCAGCCGCAGGGCCGGCAGGTGTCGGTGACGTTGCAATCCTGCGCAATGGATTAGAAGAGTGAGAGGCGGTCTATTCATGTCCACCCAAGCAAAGCAACAGCAGCAGAGCCTCAGTGGCTTCACACCTTACGTCGAAACGAAAGGTGAGGAGTACATGGGCAAGCCCATGCGCCAGCACTTCACCAAGATCCTGCAAAAGTGGAAGCAGGACTTGATGCAAGAGGTCGACCGCACCGTTGACCACATGAAGGACGAAGCCGCCAACTTCCCGGACCCGGCAGACCGTGCCAGCCAGGAAGAGGAATTCGCCCTCGAACTGCGCGCCCGTGATCGTGAACGCAAGCTGATCAAGAAAATCGACAAAACGCTGCAACTGATCGAAGACGAGGAATATGGCTGGTGCGAATCCTGCGGCGTCGAGATTGGTATTCGCCGCCTGGAAGCCCGCCCAACCGCGGACCTGTGCGTAGACTGCAAAACCTTGGCTGAAATCAAGGAAAAACAGGTCGGCAAATAATCCTGCCGGGCTGAACGAATGGGGCGTGCAAACGCCCCATTTTTGTTTCTGGCGTTTACCGATTTTCCAGTAGTATCCGGCCCATGACAGCCTCTACCTATATCGGGCGTTTCGCCCCCACGCCCAGCGGCCATTTGCATTTCGGCTCGCTGGTTGCCGCCCTCGCTTCCTACCTCGATGCCCGCGCCAATCACGGCCGCTGGCTGATGCGCATGGAAGACCTCGACCCACCGCGTGAAGAACCCGGCGCCCAGACGGCGATCCTGCACGCCCTGGAAAGCTACGGCTTCGAGTGGGATGGCGAACTCGTCCGACAAAGCGAGCGGCATGATGCCTACGCCAAAGTCCTCGACGGCCTGTTCAACCACGGCCTGGCCTACGCCTGCACATGCTCGCGCAAACAGCTGGAGCCCTACCACGGGATTTACCCGGGTTTATGCCGCAATGCCGGGCACGATCAGCACGACGCGGCCATTCGCCTGCGCGTACCCGAGCTGGAATACCACTTTACCGACCGCGTACAGGGCGAATTCCGACAGCACCTGGGCCGCGATGCAGGCGATTTCGTCATCCGTCGCCGCGACGGCTTGTATGCCTATCAATTGGCCGTCGTGCTCGACGACGCCTGGCAAGGTGTAACCGACATCGTGCGCGGCGCCGACCTGCTCGATTCCACGCCACGCCAGCTCTACCTGCAAGAACTGCTGGGCCTGCGCCAGCCGCGCTACCTGCACGTGCCGTTGATCGTGCAGCCGGACGGTAACAAGTTGGGCAAAACCTACCGTTCCCCGCCGTTGACACCGGACCAGGCCACGCCTTTGCTGTTAAGGGCATTGCGCGCCCTCGGCCAGCCCGCCGGCGCTGAACTGCTGCACGCCAGCCCACGGGAACTGCTCGATTGGGGCATTGCGCACTGGGATGCAACCCTGATCCCGCGCACACTCACGCTGGCCGAAGCGCAATTGCGCTGAAGGCGCTTGCAGCTTGCCAGCCATCCGTTACCATCGCCGCAGTTTTTTAATCAGAGGCCAACATGTACATCTATCGATTGGTCCTGCTGCTGGTCGTCGGGATCTACCTGTTTTCCCCCGCCATCATGGATTGGTGGATCGACGCCACGGGCGCCTGGTATCGCCCTTATCTGCTGTGGCTGATCCTGATCGTCGTGACCTTCATCCTGCAGAGCCAAAAAGATGCCGATGAGCTTTAGCCTCACCCAGATGCTGCTGATCAGCGCCGCCTACCTGGCCGCGCTGTTCGCCGTGGCCTGGATCAGTGAGCGCGGAATGATTCCGCGGGCGATCATTCGCCATCCGTTGACCTACACCTTGTCCCTGGGCGTTTACGCCAGCGCCTGGGCGTTTTATGGCACCGTGGGCCTGGCCTATCAGTACGGCTACGGCTTTCTGTCCAGTTACCTTGGGGTGTCCGGCGCATTCCTGCTGGCGCCAGTGTTGCTGTACCCGATCCTGAAAATCACCCGTACCTACCAGCTGTCATCCCTGGCGGACCTGTTTGCCTTCCGCTTTCGCAGCACCTGGGCCGGCGCGCTGACCACGATTTTCATGCTGCTCGGCGTGTTGCCATTGCTGGCCCTGCAGATCCAGGCCGTGGCAGATTCCATCAGCATCCTGACCCGTGAGCCGGTGCAGCATCGCGTCGCCCTGGCTTTTTGCGCGTTGATCACGCTGTTCACGATTTTCTTCGGTTCGCGCCATATCGCCACCCGTGAAAAACACGAGGGCCTGGTGTTTGCGATTGCCTTTGAGTCGGTAATCAAGCTGATCGCCATCGGCGGCGTCGGCCTGTATGCGCTGTATGGCGTGTTCGACGGCCCGCAACAGCTGGAACTGTGGCTGCTGCAAAACCAGACCGCCCTCGCCGCCCTGCACACGCCGTTGCAGGAAGGCCCATGGCGCACGCTGTTGCTGGTGTTCTTCGCTTCGGCGATTGTGATGCCGCACATGTACCACATGACCTTCACCGAGAACCTCAATCCGCGCTCATTAGTGAGTGCAAGCTGGGGCTTGCCGCTGTTCCTGCTGCTGATGAGCCTGGCGGTGCCGCTGATCCTGTGGGCCGGCCTCAAGCTGGGCGCAACCACCAACCCGGAATACTTCACCCTCGGCGTGGGTATTGCCGCCAACAGCAAATCCCTGGCGTTGCTGGCGTACGTCGGCGGTTTGTCGGCGGCCAGTGGCTTGATCATTGTCACCACGCTGGCGCTGTCGGGCATGGCGCTCAACCACTTGGTGTTGCCGCTGTATCAGCCGCCGGCCGAAGGCAACATCTACCGCTGGCTGAAGTGGACGCGCCGCGCGCTGATCGTCGCGATCATCATGGCCGGTTATGGCTTCTACCTGTTGCTGGGCGCAGGGCAAGACCTTGCCAACCTCGGCATTGTCGCGTTCGTTGCCACCTTGCAGTTCCTGCCGGGCGTATTGTCGGTGCTGTACTGGCCGACCGCTAATCGCCGCGGGTTTATCGCCGGCCTGCTGGCGGGGATTCTGGTGTGGATCGTTACCATGCTGCTGCCGCTGGTCGGCAACCTGCAGGGTTTCTACATTCCGTTGCTGAACATGATTTACGTGCTGGACGACACCAGTTGGCACATGGCCGCCATCGCTTCACTGGCTGCCAACGTGTTGATGTTCACCTTGATCTCACTGTTCACCAACGCCAGCCCCGAAGAAACCAGCGCCGCCGAAGCCTGCGCGGTGGACAACGTGCGCCGCCCGCAACGCCGCGAGCTGCATGCCGCCTCACCCCAGGAGTTCGCCACGCAACTGGCCAAGCCGCTGGGTGCGAAAGCCGCGCAAAAGGAAGTCGAACAGGCACTGCGCGACCTCTACCTGCCGTTCGACGAGCGCCGCCCGTATGCGCTGCGACGCTTGCGTGACCGTATCGAGGCCAACTTGTCCGGGCTGATGGGGCCAAGCGTGTCCCAGGACATGGTCGAAACGTTCTTGCCCTACAAGGCTGGCGGCGAAAACTACGTCACCGAAGACATCCATTTCATCGAGAGCCGGCTGGAGGATTACCACTCGCGCCTCACCGGCCTTGCCGCCGAACTCGACGCACTGCGCCGCTACCACCGCCAGACCCTGCAGGAACTGCCGATGGGCGTGTGCTCCCTGGCCAAGGATCAAGAGATCCTGATGTGGAACAAGGCCATGGAAGAACTCACCGGCATCGCCGCGCAACGAGTAGTGGGTTCGCGCCTGAACACCCTGGGCGATCCGTGGAAAGAACTGCTGCAGGGCTTTATCAACCTGCCCGACGAGCATTTGCACAAGCAGCACTTGGCACTCGACGGCCAGACGCGGTGGCTCAACCTGCACAAAGCGGCGATCGACGAACCGCTGGCACCCGGCAACAGCGGCCTGGTGCTGCTGGTGGAAGACTTGACCGACACGCAAATGCTCGAAGACAAGCTGGTGCACTCCGAGCGCCTGGCCAGCATTGGTCGTTTGGCGGCAGGCGTGGCCCACGAGATTGGCAACCCGATCACCGGTATCGCCTGCCTGGCGCAGAACCTGCGGGAAGAGCGCGAAGAGGACGGCGAAATCACCGAAATCAGCGGGCAGATCCTTGAGCAGACCAAGCGCGTTTCACGCATCGTGCAGTCGTTGATGAGCTTCGCCCATGCCGGCGCTCATCAGAATCAGGACGAGGCCGTGTGCCTGGCCGAAGTCGCGCAGGATGCCATTGGGCTGCTGGCCTTGAACCGGCGCAATTTCGAAGTACAGTTCTTCAATCTGTGCGACCCGGACCACTGGGTCGACGGCGATTCCCAACGCTTGGCGCAGGTGTTGATCAACTTGCTGTCCAACGCCCGTGACGCGTCCCCGCCGCACAGCGCGGTACGCGTCAAGAGCGAGGCTTTCGAGCACACGGTCGATCTGATCGTGGAGGATGAAGGCAGCGGTATTCCACAGAACATCATGGACCGATTGTTCGAACCTTTCTTTACCACCAAGGACCCGGGTGAAGGTACCGGTCTGGGCCTTGCACTGGTCTATTCCATCGTTGAAGAGCATTATGGACAAATCACCATCGACAGCCCGGCTGACACCGAAAGCCAACGCGGCACCCGTATTCGGGTGACCTTGCCGCGTCATGTCGAAGCGACGTCCGCTGTGAACTGAGACCGTCGAGAGAATTGAATCAATGCCGCACATTTTGATCGTCGAAGACGAAACAATTATCCGCTCTGCCTTGCGTCGCCTGCTTGAACGTAATCAGTATCAGGTCAGCGAAGCCGGCTCGGTGCAGGAAGCCCAAGAGCGATTCAGCATTCCCACGTTCGACCTGATTGTCAGCGACCTGCGTTTGCCGGGCGCGCCAGGCACCGAGCTGATCAAGCTTGGCCAGGGCACGCCGGTGCTGATCATGACCAGTTACGCCAGCCTGCGTTCGGCGGTGGACTCGATGAAGATGGGCGCGGTGGATTACATCGCAAAGCCTTTCGACCACGACGAAATGCTGCAGGCCGTGGCCCGCATTCTGCGCGACCGTCAGTCGGCCAGCAGCGCGCCCGCCGAACAGCGCCCCGCCGGCAAGACCGCGAGCGGTGCGGACAAGCCCGGCGTCAACAACAGCAATGGCGAAATCGGCATTATCGGCTCCTGCCCACCGATGCAGGACCTGTACAGCAAGATTCGCAAAGTCGCGCCCACCGACTCCAATGTATTGATTCAGGGCGAGTCGGGCACCGGTAAAGAACTGGTCGCCCGTGCCCTGCACAACCTGTCCAAACGCGCCAAGGCCCCCATGATTTCGGTGAACTGTGCGGCGATTCCTGAATCGCTGATTGAGTCCGAACTGTTCGGCCACGAAAAAGGCGCGTTTACCGGCGCCAGCGCCGGGCGTGCGGGCCTGGTCGAAGCGGCGGACGGCGGCACCTTGTTCCTCGACGAAATCGGCGAACTGCCGCTGGAAGCCCAGGCGCGCTTGCTGCGCGTGTTGCAGGAAGGCGAAATTCGCCGCGTAGGTTCGGTGCAATCGCAAAAGGTCGATGTTCGCCTGATCGCCGCGACCCACCGCGACCTCAAGAGCCTGGCCAAGATCGGCCAGTTCCGTGAAGACTTGTATTACCGCCTGCACGTGATCGCCCTCAAGCTGCCGGCCCTGCGTGAGCGTGGCGCCGATGTCAACGAAATCGCCAGCGCCTTCCTGCTGCGCCAGAGCGCGCGGATCAACCGTACCGACCTCAAGTTTGCCCCGGACGCCGAACAGGCGATTCGTCACTATTCGTGGCCGGGTAACGTGCGAGAGCTGGAGAACGCGGTCGAGCGCGCGGTGATTCTGTCGGAGAGCCCGGAGATTTCTGCCGAGCTGCTGGGCATCGACATCGAGTTGAGTGACCTGGAAGACGACGATTTCATCGGCCTGGCCCCACAACAGGGCGGCGGTAGCAATACCAGCCACGAGCCGACGGAAGATTTGTCACTGGAAGATTACTTCCAGCATTTCGTTCTTGAGCACCAGGACCACATGACCGAAACCGAGCTGGCGCGCAAGCTGGGCGTGAGCCGCAAGTGCCTGTGGGAACGGCGCCAGCGCCTGGGCATTCCGCGTCGCAAGACCGGCGTGGCCAGCGAGAGTTGAGGGTGCGCCCCCATAGGTAACACCCTCAGATGTGAAAAAACTGTTACCGCTGAATTTTCACGTAACAAAAGCCGGGGCTTACGGTAACGAAGCCCCGGCTTTTTTTCGCCCCCGAAAACGCCGAAAGCGCCTCAACCCCCCGGTTTTGCTGGGCGGCACAAAAGTTGGCACGCACCCTGCTATATGCTTAGTACAAAAACAATAACAAGCTCAGTACCCGACAATAAAAATAAGACGTATCGACTCACGCACAATAAAAACAACACGGCGGAGGCGCAGCTAACTGATTCTTTTGGAGAGGCGTTGCATTTGGGGCTTGCCCCGCAACCAGGCCGAGAACAACAAAAACTGCCCTAAGGCAGAGCCTGAACTGGTTGGATCGTAGATCAGCAACACAGCGACCAAAGCAATCCGTTTGCTCTTGACTCCCGATTGGGAGTGTCATGAAGGTGAAGCTTCATGGCGAGGGCGATCAACAAAAACAAGAAGCCCGAAATCAATAATAAAAATAGAGCACGCAACTACTTCTGGGGGAGCTTCGGCTCCCCTTGTAGTTTCCGGCATTTGGCCGGTTCCCCTGTCTTTTAAGCTTATGGCGCAAGGCCTGCAGCTTGTTCCTACACCATCCCTCGACTAAATGCTAGAATCCCCGCCCATCATGCGGTCATTCTTCGTTATGGCCGAACATTCCTTCAAACAGTGCATCCCATGCTGAAGAAGTTGTTCCAGTCATTCCGTTCTCCCTTGCGTCGTACGCAACACATTCGCAGCACGCCTGAAGTGCTTAACAGCAATCAGCATTCATTGCAGCGTGCTCAATTCAGCCGCTATGCGGTGAACATCGTCGAACGTTTGCAGAACGCCGGCTACCAGGCTTATCTGGTGGGCGGCTGTGTACGTGACATGATGCTCAATATCACGCCCAAGGATTTCGACGTCGCCACCAGCGCCACGCCCGAGCAAGTGCGTGCCGAATTTCGCAACGCGCGAATCATCGGTCGCCGGTTCAAGTTGGTGCATATCCACTTCGGCCGCGAAATCATCGAGGTCGCCACGTTCCGCGCCGGCCACCCGCAAAACGATGAAGAGGAAGACACCAACCAGTCTTCCCGCAACGAAAGCGGCCGCATCCTGCGCGACAACGTCTACGGCACCCTGGAAGAAGACGCGCAACGCCGCGACTTCACCATCAACGCCTTGTATTACGACCCGGTCAGTGAGCGCATCCTCGATTACGCCAATGGCGTACACGACATTCGTAACAATCTGATCCGTTTGATCGGCGACCCGACGCAGCGCTACCAGGAAGACCCGGTGCGCATGCTGCGAGCCGTGCGTTTTGCCGCCAAGCTGAATTTCGGTATTGAGAAACACACGGCCGCGCCGATTCGCGACCTGGCGCCCATGCTGCGGGAAATTCCTTCGGCACGCCTGTTCGAAGAAGTGCTCAAGCTGTTCCTCTCGGGGTACGCCGCCGACACTTTCGAAATGCTCGTCGACCTGCAGTTGTTCGACCCACTGTTCCCGGCCAGCGCCGAGGCTCTGGAATACAACCCGACGTACACCCACACGCTGATCAGCGAAGCCTTGATCAATACCGACCTGCGCATCAAACAGAACAAACCGGTGACCCCGGCGTTCCTGTTTGCCGCCCTGTTGTGGCCGGCCCTGCCCAAACGCGTACTGCGCCTGCAGGACCGTGGCATGCCGCCGATTCCTGCCATGCAGGAAGCTGCGCACGAGCTGATCGCCGAGCAATGCCAACGCATCGCCATTCCGAAACGTTTCACCCTGCCGATCCGCGAGATCTGGGACATGCAGGAGCGCCTGCCACGGCGCAGCGGCAAACGCGCCGACCTGCTGCTGGACAACCCGCGCTTCCGCGCTGGCTACGACTTCCTGTTGCTGCGCGAAAGCGCCGGCGAGCAAACCGACGGCCTGGGCGAATGGTGGACCGACTACCAGGACGCCAACGACAGCCAGCGCCGCGACATGATTCGTGACCTTGGCAGCAAAGGCGATGGCGCCAGCGATGGGCCGAAGAAGCGTCGTCGCAGCTCCAGCAAGCGCAAACGCACGTCTGCCGATGCCTCGGGCGCTGCAGGCGAATAAACGTGGAACGTATCTACATCGGTATGGGCAGCAACCTCGCTGCCCCTGACCAGCAATTGCGCAGCGCCATTGCGGCGTTGGCGTTATTGCCAGGCACCGCCCTCGTCGGTGTGTCCGACTTCTATCAGAGTGACTCCCTGCTCCCCGGTCAGCCGCGCTATACCAATGCGGTCGCGGCCTTGGACAGCAGCCTTGCGCCACTGGCGCTGCTCGATGCACTGCAAGCCATCGAAAACGGCCAGGGCCGCGAACGTCTCGAGCGTTGGGGCCCGCGTACGCTGGATCTGGATATCCTGCTGTTTGGCGATCGCCTGATCGACGAGCCGCGCCTCAAAGTGCCGCACTACCAGCTGCACCTGCGCGCGTTCGTGCTGTACCCGCTGGCCGAACTGGCCCCCGCCGAGCTGCAACTGCCCGACGGCCGAACGCTCGCAGAGCTGTTGAAGGCCTGCCCGTTTGTCGGCCTGGAACGCCTCTCTACCGCCTGATGCAGCCCCTATGGAAGCGAGCTTGCTCGCTCCCACATTGATCTCGCAGGCCATCAAAAGCGGTCTTCTACGTGCTGAATCGCGTCAGTAACAGCGGTAACACCGCCATCGTAACAATGCGGTAACACATCCAATTGACTTCCCGAGTCCTCATCACGACTATAGGCGTCCCGCTGCCGCCAACCCGGCGCTGAAGGGCGCAATCCAGGCCTTATAAGCACTGCTCTCAAGACGGTGCGCCTGTATAAACGAAGACTCACGCGCGTTACTCGCTGTTTCCAAGCGCCTGAACGAGGACCCTTTTCATGCCAGACATTACCCTGACCACCTTGCAGAGCCTCAAGCTCAAAGGTGAAAAAATCACCATGCTGACGTGCTACGACGCCACCTTCGCCCACGCCAGTTGCCAGGCCGGTGTCGAAGTGCTGTTGATAGGCGACTCGCTGGGCATGGTTCTTCAAGGGAATGACAGCACCCTGCCCGTCACCACCGATGAACTCGCCTACCACACGGCCAGCGTCAAGCGCGGTAACGATGGCGCTTTCATCATCGCCGACCTGCCGTTCATGGGTTACGCCACGCTGGAACAGACCTTTCAGAACGCCGGCAAACTGATGCAGGCCGGCGCGCACATGATCAAGGTCGAAGGCGCCGTATGGCTGGCCGAGTCGATCCGCCTGCTGGCCGAGCGCGGTGTGCCGGTGTGCGTGCACATGGGCCTGACGCCACAGTCAGTGAACATCCTCGGCGGTTACAAGGTACAAGGCCGCAATGAAGCCCAGGCGCGTCAGATGCGCGCGGATGCCATCGCCCTGGAACAAGCCGGTGCCGCGATGATCCTACTCGAATGCGTGCCGAGCGAATTGGCAGCAGAGATCACTCAGGCAGTCAAAGTGCCGGTAATCGGCATTGGCGCGGGCTCTGCCACAGACGGCCAGGTTCTGGTCTTGCATGACATGCTCGGCCTGTCGCTGACCGGGCGTGCACCCAAGTTCGTGAAAAACTTCATGGCAGGTAAAGACAGCATTCAGGCCGCGTTGAGCGCTTACGTCGACGAAGTCAAAGCCGTTACTTTCCCAGGCGCCGAACACGGATTCTCTGCATGAACACCGTTAAAACCGTACGAGAACTGCGCGCTGCAGTCGCCCACGCGCGCGGTGCCGGCAAGCGCATTGGCTTTGTGCCCACCATGGGCAACCTGCACAGCGGCCACGCCACCCTGGTGACCAAGGCCGCCCAGCAATCGGATTTCGTGGTGGCGAGTATCTTCGTCAACCCGTTGCAGTTCGGTGCCGGCGAAGACCTGGACAAATACCCGCGCACCCTGGCTGCCGATCAGGAAAAACTGCTGCAAGCCGGTTGCAACCTGCTGTTCGCGCCCACCGTCGAAGAAATGTACCCCGGCGGCATGACCGGCCAGACCCGCGTCAGCGTCCCGCAACTGTCCGAAGGCCTCTGCGGCGCCAGCCGCCCCGGGCACTTCGAAGGTGTCGCGACGGTGGTCAGCAAGCTGTTCAACATGGTCCAGCCGGATATGGCCGTGTTTGGCCAGAAGGATTATCAGCAACTGGCAGTGATTCGCGCCATGGTGCATGACCTGAACATGCCCATCCAGATCATCGGCGAGCCCACCGTGCGTGCCGCTGACGGTCTCGCGCTGTCTTCGCGCAACGGCTACCTCAGCGAAGAGCAACGCGCCATCGCGCCGGTGCTGTACCGCAGCCTCAGCCAGATTGCCGCCGCCATCAAAGGCGGCGACCACGATTTCGCCAAGCTGCGTGCCGAGCAGATCCAGCAGATCGAAGCGGCCGGATTGCGCATGGATTACCTGGAAGTGCGCCAAGGTGTGCACCTGCGTCCCGCCACGCCAGAGGATCGCGATGTAGTGATCCTGGTGGCCGCGTACTTGGGCGCCACACGCCTGATCGACAACCTGCACCTGACCCTGGCCTGACCCCGCTTTTTCTCCGTCAAAAAAGCGCGCTAGTTGCCCTCCCCGCTGTGCCGGTATAAAAAAGTACCGGCTACAGCGCAGACAAAGCCAAGACATATCGACACGCTAGGTTTAATGTAAACGCCCTGTGCCATTGTTGGCGCTGACCGGAACCCAACGCCTGATGAAAGACTGGACGTTCCGGATTTAGAAGTGTCCTAAAGGCAAGTCCCCGTAATAAAAAGGAAACCCGCAGCGATGGCGTATTACCGCACTCCTCATGACGTTACCGCTCTGCCCGCTTGGCAAGCGCTCGATAAACATCGCCAAGCCATGCAGGATTTCAGCATGCGCGACGCATTCAATGCCGATCCCCAGCGCTTTTCCCAATTCACCTTGAGCAGCTGCGGGCTTTTCCTCGATTACTCGAAAAACCTCATCACTGCCCAAACGCGCGCCTTGCTTGTCGACCTGGCCAATGAAGTCGGCCTTAAAGACGCGATCAACGCGCTCTACGCCGGCGAGCCGGTCAACTCCTCCGAAGGCCGTCCGGCCCTGCACACCGCACTGCGTCGCCCGGTTGGCGACAAGTTGTCGGTCAACGGCGTGAACATCATGCCGGACGTGCACAAGGTGCTGAACCAGATCACTGACCTGGTCGGCCGCATCCATGATGGCCTGTGGCGCGGTTACACCGAGAAGCCGATCACCGACGTGGTGAACATCGGCATCGGTGGCTCGTTCCTCGGCCCGGAGCTGGTCTCCGAAGCGCTGTTGTCCTACGCCCACAAAGGCGTGCGCTGCCACTACCTGGCGAACATTGACGGCAGCGAGTTCCACGAGCTGACCCAGAAGCTGCGCGCCGAGACCACGCTGTTTATCGTCTCGTCAAAATCCTTCAACACCCTGGAAACCCTGAAAAACGCCCAGGCCGCCCGTGCCTGGTACCTGGCCCAGGGTGGCTCGGAAGCCGAGCTGTATCGCCACTTCATCGCCGTCTCGAGCAACAACGCAGCGGCCGTGGCCTTCGGTATCCGCGAAGAAAACATCTTCCCGATGTGGGACTGGGTGGGCGGGCGTTACTCGCTGTGGTCGGCCATCGGCTTGCCGATTGCCCTGGCGATCGGCATGTCCAACTTCAAGGAACTGCTGTCCGGTGCCTACACCATGGACCAGCATTTCCAGAACGCCCCATTCGAAGCCAACATGCCCGTGCTGCTGGGCTTGCTGGGCGTGTGGTACGGCAACTTCTGGGGTGCGCGGAGCCACGCGATCCTGCCGTACGACCACTACCTGCGCAACATCACCAAACACTTGCAACAGTTGGACATGGAATCCAACGGCAAGAGTGTGCGCCAGGACGGTACGCCAGTGTCCACCGATACCGGCCCGGTCATCTGGGGCGGCGTAGGGTGCAACGGCCAGCACGCCTACCACCAGTTGCTGCACCAAGGGACCCAACTGATTCCGGCCGACTTCATTGTGCCGATTGTCAGCTTCAACCCGGTGTCCGACCACCATCAGTGGCTGTACGCCAACTGCCTGTCGCAAAGCCAGGCGCTGATGCTCGGCAAGACCCGCAGCGAAGCCGAAGCCGAGTTGCGTGAGAAAGGCGTTGCCGAAGCCGAGGTGCAGAAGCTGGCCCCGCACAAGGTGATCCCGGGCAACCGTCCGAGCAACACCATTGTGGTTGAACGCATCAGCCCGCGCCGCCTGGGCGCACTGGTGGCTATGTATGAACACAAAGTGTTTGTACAAAGCGTGGTCTGGGGTATCAACGCCTTCGACCAATGGGGCGTGGAGTTGGGCAAAGAGCTGGGCAAAGGCGTGTATAACCGTCTGACCGGCGCCGAAGAAACCTCGGCCGAGGATGCTTCGACCCAAGGCCTGATCAACTACTTCCGCGGTCGTCACCGCGGCTGAAGCCGGTAAACCAAGGCCAACGTCCGTTTGGACGTTGGCCTTGAACCCTCCCCCCACTGCGTGCATCTTTATGACTTGTCGCCAAAACAAGAATAAGGACCGCTCATGTTCGATATCAGCACATTCCCCAACGCCGATGCCGTCCGCCAGGCCGCGCAGCTCAGTCAAGCCGACTACCAGCGCCTCTATCGCCAATCCATCGAGCAACCCGACACTTTTTGGGCTGAACAGGCCAACAGCTTTCTCGACTGGATCAAACCCTGGCACACCGTCCAGCATTCAGACATTCACACCGGCGGCGCCCAATGGTTTGCCGGCGGCCAACTGAACGTCAGCTACAACTGCATCGACCGTCATCTGGCGCAACGCGCCGACCAGCCTGCCTTCATCTGGGAAGGCGATGATCCGACACGGTCTGCAAAAATCACTTACCGCCAGCTCCATCAAAACGTCAGCCGCCTGGCCAATGTGTTGAAAAGCCGTGGCGTGAAAAAAGGCGACCGCGTGTGCATCTACATGCCGATGATCCCGGAAGCCGCCTACGCAATGCTGGCCTGCACACGCATTGGCGCGGTGCACTCGGTGGTCTTCGGCGGGTTCTCACCGGACGCCCTGCGTGACCGTATTCTCGACGCCGACTGCCGCACCGTGATCACCGCCGATGAAGGCGTGCGCGGCGGTAAACCGGTGGCGCTGAAAAAGAATGTCGACAAGGCCCTGGCCAGCCGCCCGAACGTCAGCACAGTGCTGGTGGTGGAGCGTACCGGCGCTGACCTTGCCTGGCTCGAAGGCCGCGACCTTAAGTACCAGCAAGCGCTGGATGCCGCCAGCGACGACTGCCCGCCCGAGCCCATGGACGCCGAAGACCCGCTGTTCATCCTCTATACCTCCGGCAGCACCGGCAAACCCAAAGGCGTGCTGCACACCACCGGCGGCTACCTGCTGCAAGCGGCGATGACCTTCAAGTACGTGCTCGACTACCGCGACGGCGAAGTGTTCTGGTGCACCGCCGACGTGGGTTGGGTGACCGGCCACAGCTACATCGTGTACGGCCCGCTGGCCAATGGCGCCACTTCGCTGATGTTCGAAGGCGTGCCGAGCTACCCGGACAGCTCGCGCTTCTGGCAGGTGATCGACAAACATCAGGTGAACATCTTCTACACCGCGCCCACCGCCCTGCGTGCCCTGATGCGTGAGGGTCACGGACCACTGGAGAATACCTCCCGTGCCAGCTTGCGCCTGCTGGGCAGTGTCGGCGAACCGATCAACCCCGAAGCCTGGGACTGGTACTTCAACGCCGTCGGTGAACAACGCTGCCCGATTGTCGATACGTGGTGGCAGACCGAAACCGGCGGCATCATGCTCAGCCCCCTGGTCAGCGCCCAGCGGATCAAGCCCGGCTGCGCAACCCAGCCGATGTTTGGCGTGCAGCCGGTGCTGTTGGATGAGCAAGGCAAGCCAATCAACGGCGCCGGCAGTGGCGTGCTGGCGATCAAAGCCAGCTGGCCGGGGCAGATTCGCAGCGTCTACGGCGACCCGCAGCGCATGATCGACACCTATTTCAAACCCTACCCTGGCTACTACTTCACGGGCGACGGCGCACGCCGCGATGAAGACGGCGACTACTGGATCACCGGGCGCATCGACGATGTGATCAACGTGTCCGGCCACCGCATCGGCACTGCCGAGGTGGAAAGCGCGCTGGTGCTGCATGACCAAGTGGCCGAAGCCGCCGTGGTGGGCTATCCCCACGACGTCAAGGGCCAGGGAATTTATGCCTTCGTCACGCCCATGAATGGCGTTGAACCCAGCGATGCGTTGAAGAAAAACCTGCTTGAGCTGGTCAGCAAGGAAATCGGCAGCTTTGCCAAGCCGGAACTGATCCAATGGGCGCCGGCCTTGCCGAAAACCCGCTCCGGCAAGATCATGCGACGGATTCTGCGCAAAATCGCCTGCAACGAACTGGACAGCCTGGGTGACACCTCGACCCTGGCCGACCCCAGCGTCGTGGATGGCCTGATCGACAAACGCCTGAACCGCTAGGAACCCTCGAGTCGCCATGGAATTTATCCGCAGCCGTATCGAAACCCAGCTGATGAGCCTCACCGGCCTGTCGCTGGGCCAGCTGGACCTGGAAAACCCCAAGGGCGATCCAGGCCTGTTCGGGCCGGACTCGATCAGTTGGCAAGTCCATGGCGATTTCAGCAGCATGTTGATTGGTGGCATCAGCGCCTTGATGCTGCAAGCCTTGCACCCGTTGGCCCTGGCGGGTGTGTGGGACCACTCGAATTTTCGCCAGGACATGCTCGGGCGCTTGCGGCGCACCTCGCAGTTCATTTCCGGGACCACGTTCGGCTCGCGCAAAGACGCCGAATGGCTGATCGAAAAAGTGCGCACCATTCACCTGCAAGTGACGGGGCATGCCCCGGACGGGCGACCTTACGCGGCCAGCGATCCGGCGTTGCTGACGTGGGTGCATGTGGCGGAGGTCAGCAACTTCCTCGCGGCCCACCTGCGTTACTGCAACCCGCGCCTTTCGGGGCGGGATCAGGACCGCTACTACAGTGAAATTGCGTTGGTGGCCGAACGCTTGGGCGCGCGGCATGTTCCGCGTTCACGGCAGGAAATTTCGGATTACCTGGCGCGCATTCGTCCGCAACTGCTGTGCGACGAGCGCAGCCGCGAAGTGTTGCGTCTGCTGCTCAATGCACCCTCACCCAGCACGCTGGCCAAACCTTTTGGTGCGCTGATGATGCAGGCCGGGATTGACTTGCTGCCCGACTGGGCGAGCAGCCTGCTCGAGCAACACCAAAGCCCGCTGCAACGGCAAATGATCCGCGCCGGGGTCAAGCGCAGTGCGCCGTTGCTGCGCTGGGCGATGCGCAATGGCTCGGTGCAGCGTGCCCATCGGCGGATGGGGTTGATGTAGGCCGGCGCCTATAGCTGTTAAACTCCGCGCCCCATTTACAGCAAGGCGCGCTCCATGACTTCCTTGAATCAGGCGCTGCGCGCCGCCCTCGATTACCGCCAAGACCTGATCCACGAGTTGCATGCCCAAGGCACTGACTGCTACCGCTTGTTTCATGGCAGCCAGGAAGGCGCCGGCGGCCTGACTATCGACCGTTACGGCCCACAGTTGCTGGTGCAGAGTTTCCACCAATCCCTGGAAACAGCCGACCTTTTGGACCTGCACCAGCTGATCAACCAGTTCATGGGCCTGGAATTGCTGCTGGTCTACAACGACCGCTCCCGTGGCAACTCGCGGATCGACCGTGAAGACACGGTGTACCGCGCCGAGCCCGCCGCGCTGGTAGACCTGGTGGGCCACGAATGGGGCCTCAATTATCGCGTGCGTGGGCGCCATGCCGGGCAAGACCCGCTGCTGTTCCTGGACCTGCGCAACACCCGCGGCTGGGTCAAGGCGCACAGCGCCGGCAAGAGCGTGCTCAACCTGTTCGCCTACACCTGCGGCGTCGGCCTGAGCGCGGCGGCCGGTGGCGCGCGTGAGGTGTGCAACCTGGACTTCGCCGAGGGCAACCTGGCGGTCGGTCGCGAAAACGGTCTGCTCAACCCACAATTGCCAACCATGCAATTCGTGCAGTCCGACTACTTCCCGGCGATTCGCCAACTGGCGGGCTTGCCGATCACTCAACGTCGCGGGCAGAAACTGCCGAGCTATCCACGCTTGGACCAGCGCCAATATGACCTGGTATTGCTCGACCCACCGGCATGGGCCAAGAGCGCCTTTGGCACCGTTGACCTGTTGCGTGACTACCAAAGCCTGCTCAAGCCTGCGCTGCTCGCGACGGCCGACAATGGCGTGCTGATCTGCTGCAACAATTTGGCGAAAGTCAGCATGGATGACTGGCGCGAACAGGTGCTGCGTTGCGCCGAGAAAGCCGGTCGCCCGGTACGCGACTGGCAAATCATGACACCGGGTGCCGACTTCCCTTCCCAGGACCAGCAGCCACCGTTGAAAACCCTCATCCTGCAGTTGTAGTACTTTTCCCAAGCGGCCCGGTGCTTCGGAACCGAAATCCCGTGCCATACTCCAAGGCACTCCTGTTCGACATAGATGGCGTCACTCATGCCCAAAGGATTGATCCGCGCCGCTGGCGCCTTGTTGACCGCCCTGGCTCTGTACAGCTTGCTGGGTTTTCTGATTTTGCCGGGCATCGCCCTTCGTATTGCCAATCAACAGCTGGCCCATTACGCCACGGTGCCGGCACGCATCGAGCGTATCGAACTCAATCCGTTCAGCCTGGAAGTGACAGCCTGGGGCTTGAAAATCGGCGAACCGGGCAAAGAGCAAGTGGGTTTCGAGCGTCTCTACGCCAACCTGCAGATCGACAGCCTCTGGACTCGCGCCCTGCACCTGGCCGATGTGCAACTCGACCAACCCAAGACCGAGCTGCTGTTCGACAAATCCGGCCAACTGAACCTGGCGCAGTTGTTCAAGCTGCCGCCGAGCGAGCCGACCCCGGCCGATCCCGACGCCAAGCCATTCCCGCTGCGCATCGACAGCATCAAGCTGGCGGGCGGCTATGTGCATTTTCGAGACCTGCGTCCCAGCGAACCGATCGAATTCCTCTACGACAAACTCGACTTTGAACTCAAAAACCTCAGCACCTTGCCGGAAGACAACGCCGACATGACGCTGGTGGCCGCCGGCCCTGAGGGTGGGCAAATCGACTGGAAAGGCAATTTCAGCCTGGTGCCGATCACCTCCAAGGGCACGCTGAAAGTCACCGACGGCAAGATGAAGGCCTGGTGGCCGTATGTTCGTGATGCCGTGCCGCTCGTGCTGGAAGACGGTGTGCTGAATTTCAGCACCGACTACACATTCAGCCTGGCTAAAGAAACCGAACTGAACCTGACCAACACCGCCGCCAGCATTGCGCCGTTTGCTATTAAGGCGCCCGATGGCCGCCCATTGGTGCGCCTGGAACGCTTGGACGTCAGTGACACCACGGTGGACCTGGCCAAGCAGCACGTGGTGGTCGGCAAGATTCGCAGCAACAAGCTGGAAACCTGGGCCGCCCGCGAAGCCGATGGGCAACTGGACTGGCAGAAACTGTTCGCCAGCCAACCGAGCAAGCCGGCCAAGGCGCCCGAGCCCGCCAATGCGCCGGCAACGGCCGACTCGCCAAAGGCTGAACCGGCCGCGCCTGGCAAGCCCTGGCAAGTACTGCTCAAGGATGTGCAGCTGCGTAACTATCAGGTGCACCTGGCCGACCGTCAGGCCAAACCTGCGGTAGCGCTGGAACTGGGCCCCTTGAACGTCGATGTGCAGAACTTCGACAGCCTCAACCAAAGCCCGTTTACCTTGAAGGTCGACTCCGGCTTAGGTAAACAAGGCAAGATCCAGGCAGCCGGCCAGGTCAATCTGAACCCGGTCAGCGCCAAACTCAAAGTGAATACCCAGGACATCGACCTGCGGGTTGCTCAGTCCTATATCAGCCCGTTCATTCGGCTGGAACTGCGCAGCGGCATGTTGGGCAGCAACCTGGATGTGAACCTCAAGAGCACCGAGCCCTTGGCGCTTCAGGTCACCGGCCGCGCTCAGGTCGACCAATTGCACACCCTGGACACGCTCAAGACCCGCGACTTCCTCAAATGGCAGCGCCTGGTGCTCGAAGGTGTCAATTATCAACACGGCGACAGCCTGTCGATCGACAAGGTCAACCTGCTGCAACCGTACGCGCGCTTCATGATCAATGATGACCGCACCACCAACATCGATGACCTGTTGATCCCGCAGCCGGCCGACAGTGGGGCCAAATCGGCAGCCAAGCCGGCGGCCAGCAAAGACAAGCCGCTGGGCATCCATATAGGGCAGATCGCGATCAATGACGGCTCGGCCAACTTTGCCGACTTCAGCCTCACGCCCAACTTTGCCACGGCCATTCAACAGCTCAACGGGCAGATCGGCACCATTGACAGTCGCCAAGCCAAACCGGCCAGCGTCGACATCAAGGGCAAGGTGGATCGCTATGCGCCAGTGACCATCAAAGGCAGCGTGAACCCGTTTGATCCGATGGCGGCGCTGGATATCGCCACCAGCTTCAAACGCGTCGAGTTGACCACGTTGACGCCGTATTCCGGCAAGTTCGCCGGTTTCCGCATCCGCAAGGGCCGGCTCAACCTGGACCTGCATTATGTGATCACCAAAGGCCAGTTGAAGGCTGAAAACAAGGTGGTGGTTGAGCAACTGCAACTGGGTGAGAAAGTCGACAGCGCCGACGCCGTGGATTTGCCGATTCGCCTGGCCATCGCCCTGCTCAAGGACTCCGACGGCAAGATCTCCATCGAACTGCCGGTTACCGGCGACCTGAACAACCCGCAATTCAGCGTGATGCCGATTGTCTGGCAAACCCTGCGTAACCTGGTGGTGCGCGCGGCGACGGCGCCGTTCAAGTTCATCGGTGGGCTGGTCACGGGTGGAGGCTCGGAAGACTTGGGCAATGTGTCGTTCGCCCCAGGCTCCAGCGAATTGAACAAAGACGCTCAAGGCGCGCTGAATACCCTGGCCAAAGCACTGAAAGAGCGCCCTACCCTGCGCCTTGAAATCGAAGGCACGGCGGCTGCCAGCAGTGACGGTCCCTTGCTCGCTGCCGAGCGACTGGAACGTGAATATCAATACAACTACTACAAGATACTGCAGCGCCGTGGCGATAAGGTTCCGGCCCAGGCTTCGCTGCTGGTCGTCCCCGAGAAGGAAAAAGCGCCGTTGCTGGAAGGCATCTACCGCACCCGTCTGAAACAACAACCGCCGGCCGAGTGGAAAGACCTGAGCAGCGATGAACGCACCGCGAAGCTGCGTGACGGGCTGATCAAGTTCTGGGGCGCCAGTGATGTACTGCTGCGTCAACTGGGGCAAGACCGAGCCAGTGCCATCAAGGACTACCTGGTGGACAAGGGCCAGCTGGAAGATGACCGGGTGTACTTCATCGATGCCAACCTGGGGCAGGCGGAGAAGGATGGCCGGGTGGTAACCCCAATGCATCTGGATGCTGAGTAACACCTGAGACACCCATCCAAATGTGGGAGCTGGCTTGCCGGCGATGCAGATACCTCGGTCATTCAGTTGAATCGAGGTGATGCTATCGCAGGCAAGCCAGCTCCCACATTTGTTTGTGCTCGGCCTGGGGTTTTGTTTGCGCCCAGAATAGAACAGGCCCCGACACAAGTGCCGGGGCCTGTAATGACCACATCCGTGTGGTCGGTCGCATGAACTCCAGAGGTGCCTTGGGTGGATATCTAACTCACCCTAAGCCGCCGCTATTCAGTTCAGACGAACAGTTAAGCGTTACTCTGCTTTCAGGCCATCGGCCGATACAGCTTTAACGCCTTTGATTTTCTTGGCGATATTCACCGCGGTGGTTTTCTGTGCTTCAGTCACAGCGACCGAAGAGGACAGAGAAACTACGCCTTTGTTGGTTTCGACTTTGATGTCGGTGCCAGGAATGCCTTTCTCGGTTACCAGGTCAGCTTTCACTTTGGTGGTGATCCAGGTATCGGAAGTGGCGCCCTTGGCGTCAGCTGCTGCGCCTTTGGTTTTGTCGACGTTGTCGGCTTTAGTTGCGCCGCCTGCCAGCAGGCCGTCAGCAGAAACAGCGGTCACACCTTTGATACGCTTGGTGATTGCTACTGCAGTGGCTTTCTGCGAATCAGAGATCGCTACGGTCGACGACAGGGAAACCACACCTTTGTTGGTTTCAACCTTGATGTCCGAACCAGGAATGCCTTTCTCGGTCAGCAGGTCAGCTTTGACTTTGGTGGTGATCCAAGTATCCGAGGTGGATTCTTTGGCTTTGGTCACTTCGCCAGCAGCCATGGTCATTGGAGCTTGGGAAGTCTGAGCAAAGGCCACGTTAGCACCCATGGCCAGGGTCAGAGCGGTAGCAGTAGCGAGAGCGAACTTCTTCATACTAGTAACTCCTGTTTTATTGAAAGTCTGCAGTGGGTAAACCTTGATGCTGCAGCGTTACCAGGATTATTGCAGGCAGTGTGCCAAGTTAGATTTTCGAATTAAATCCTTATAAAACAACAACTTATAAAAACGACCAATTTTCGGAATCGTGCAACTTGCATGAAGAAGGCCGTCCTTGCATGCAAGTTGCGGCTTTTGGGATTTACTAAGCTTCTGATTTATCGGCATTTTCCTAAGCGCATAAAAAAAGGACTCCGAAGAGTCCTTTTTTTCAGCGTGAGGCCGGGTAATTAAACGCCCGAAGCCTTGGCTGCTGCTACGTCCTTGATGGACAGCTTGATACGGCCGCGGTTGTCCACGTCCAGTACCAGCACTTCCACTTCCTGACCTTCTTTCAGAATGTCGGTCACTTTCTCAACACGAGCGTCGCTCAGCATGGAGATGTGCACCAGACCGTCTTTGCCCGGCAGGATGTTGACGAATGCGCCGAAGTCGACGATGCGCTCAACTTTACCGACGTAGATCTTGCCGATCTCGGCTTCTGCGGTGATACCCAGAACGCGCTGACGTGCAGCTTCTGCAGCTTCTTTGGTTTCGCCGAAGATCTTGATCGAGCCATCGTCTTCGATGTCGATCGAAGCCTTGGTCTCTTCACAGATCGCACGAATGGTCGCGCCACCTTTACCGATAACATCACGGATTTTGTCGGTGTCGATTTTCATCGCGATCATGGTCGGAGCATTTTCCGACAGCTCGGTACGCGACTGACCAATGATCTGGTTCATCTGGCCGAGGATGTTCAGGCGCGCTTCCAGGGCTTGGCCCAGAGCGATTTCCATGATCTCTTCGGTGATGCCCTTGATCTTGATGTCCATCTGCAGCGCGGTAACGCCTTTAGCGGTACCGGCTACTTTGAAGTCCATGTCGCCCAGGTGGTCTTCGTCGCCCAGGATGTCGGTCAGGATGGCGAACTTCTCGCCTTCTTTAACCAGGCCCATGGCGATACCGGCAACCGGTGCCTTCATCGGCACACCAGCGTCCATCAGCGCCAGGGAAGCACCGCAGACCGAAGCCATGGAGCTGGAACCGTTGGACTCGGTGATTTCCGACACAACACGGATGGTGTACGGGAACACGTCGGCGGCAGGCAGCATGGCTGCAATCGAACGACGGGCCAGACGGCCGTGACCGATTTCGCGACGACCTGCACCACCCATGCGACCACACTCACCTACCGAGAACGGAGGGAAGTTGTAGTGCAGCATGAACGGGTCTTTTTTCTCGCCTTCCAGGGTGTCCAGCAGCTGTGCGTCACGGGCAGTACCCAGTGTTGCAACAACCAGAGCCTGAGTTTCACCACGGGTGAACAGAGCCGAACCGTGGGTCTTCGGCAGAACGCCGACTTCGATGTTCAGCGGACGTACGGTGCGCGTGTCGCGACCATCGATACGCGGCTTGCCGTTAACGATGTTTTCGCGAACGGTGCGATATTCGATTTCACCGAAGGCAGCTTTGACGTCGCTGGAAGAAGGCTGGCCTTCTTCGCCGGACAGCTTGGCCACAACCTGCTCCTTCAGCTCGCCCAGGCGAGCGTAGCGGTCGGCCTTGACGGTGATGGTGTAGGCGTCGGAGATGGCAGCGCCGAACTCGGAGCGGATCGCACCCAGCAGTTCAGTCGCTTCGGCCTGTGGAGCCCAGGTCCAAGTCGGCTTGGCAGCTTCGGCAGCCAGTTCTTTAACAGCGTTGATCACAACCTGGAACTCGTCGTGAGCAAACAGTACCGCGCCCAGCATCTGGTCTTCGGTCAGCTCTTTGGCTTCCGATTCAACCATCAACACGGCTTCCGACGTACCGGCAACGACCATGTCCAGGCTCGACGCTTTCTGTTGTTCGTAAGTCGGGTTCAGCAGGTAGCCGGTGCTTTCGTGGAAAGCAACGCGAGCTGCGCCGATCGGGCCATCGAAAGGAATACCGGAGATGGCCAGGGCAGCCGAAGTACCGATCATCGCAGCGATGTCCGGATCGGTCTTCTTGCTGGTGGAAACGACGGTGCAGACAACCTGCACTTCGTTCATGAAGCCTTCTGGGAACAGCGGACGGATCGGACGGTCGATCAGTCGGGAAGTCAGGGTTTCTTTTTCGGAAGGACGGCCTTCGCGCTTGAAGAAACCGCCAGGGATCTTACCGGCAGCGTAAGTCTTTTCCTGGTAGTGAACGGAAAGAGGGAAGAAGCCTTTGCTTGGGTCAGCGGTCTTGGCGCCAACAACGGTCACCAATACGGTGACGTCGTCGTCAACGGTGACCAGCACTGCGCCGGAGGCTTGACGGGCGATACGGCCTGTCTCGAGGGTAACGGTCGACTGACCGAACTGGAATTTTTTGATAACCGGGTTCACGGTGTCCTACCTTCTTTGTGGCTCTTGGGGAACTTGTCTTCTTGCGAAATTCTTGGGCAATGCCGGGAATCGGCCCGACGCTCGTCCAGGGTAAAACGTGTATCCAGATAAAACTTGAGGCTGGGAGCCTGCCATGGGCCAGCGGGAATCCCACTGACACACGGCAGACAACCAACCTCTAGCGCAATCGCTGATTAGCGACGCAGACCCAGGCGACCGATCAGAGCCTGATAACGACCCAGATCCTTGCCTTTCAGGTAGTCCAGCAGCTTACGGCGCTGGTTTACCATGCGGATCAGACCACGACGGGAGTGGTGATCTTTACCGTTGGCCTTGAAGTGACCTTGCAGCTTGTTGATGTTGTGGGTCAGCAGTGCAACTTGCACTTCTGGCGAACCAGTGTCACCAACAGCTTGCTGATAGTCAGCTACGATTTGTGCTTTTTCTTGAACGTCGAGAGCCATGAGGCAATCCTTTTTTCAGGAAACCACCCAAAGGGTGATCTCAACAGGCCAGGGACAAATCCCTGTATCTAAAAATGAGTGTTGACCGTGCCTGTTAACAGCCACACTCGTTCGGTCATTCTGACCGAATCAGTCGACGCGGCGCGATGCGCCCGTCTTCGCTCACTTCACCGATACCGATGAAGCGACCGTTATGATCCTGTACCCGCACCATACCGAACTTCGGAGCGTCCGGGGCACGCACCGGCTGGCCGTTGAGCCAGTAGAACGCGCTGTGCTCCGAGAAGTGCAGCAATGGCCAATCCAGCAAACCGCTGTCCGATGGCATCAGGAAGCGATCAACTGCTTCATTGCCGCCTTCGGCGTGTACCGCTTCCAACTCTTCCAGCGTGACCGTCTGGGCCAGGCTGAAAGGACCGGCCTGGGTGCGTCGCAGTTCTGCAACGTACGCGCCGCAACCGAGCTTTTCACCAATATCTTCCACCAGGGTACGGATATAGGTGCCTTTGCTGCAGTCCACGGCCAAGCGGGCAGTGTCGCCTTCATGGGCGAGCAATTCCAAGCGCGCAATAGTAACAGAACGCGGTTCGCGCTCCACTACTTCGCCCGCACGTGCCAGCTTGTACAGAGGCTGGCCATCACGCTTGAGGGCCGAGTACATCGGCGGTATCTGACTGATTTGCCCACGAAAACCGGGTAAAGCAGCTTCAATATCAGCACGACCAACGGTCACGTCGCGAACCTGCAGAACATCACCTTCGGCATCGGCCGTGGTGGTGGTCTTGCCCAGTTGCATCAGGGTTTCGTAACCCTTGTCGGAATCGAGCAGGTATTGCGAGAACTTGGTCGCCTCACCAAAGCACAACGGCAGCACGCCGGTGGCCAGGGGGTCGAGACTGCCGGTATGCCCGGCCTTCTCGGCATTGAGCAGCCAGCGAACTTTCTGCAAGGCAGCATTGGAGGTAAAGCCAATGGGCTTGTCGAGCAGAATAATGCCGCTGACGTTGCGACGGATACGTTTGACCTGAGCCACCGCTTACTCCTTGGCGTCTTCAGGTGTGGACGGGTGCTGGCTGTCTTCAGCCACGGCGCGCTCGATCAGCGCCGACAGGTGCGCACCACGCACGACGCTTTCGTCGTAGTGGAAGTGCAACTGAGGCACGCTGCGCAGCTTCATTTCGCGGGCCAACTGCATGCGCAGGAAACCTGCAGCCGCGTTGAGCACCTTGATGCTTTGCGCGATTTCTTCGCTGCTGTCCTGGCCCATCACGGTGATGAAGATCTTCGCGTGACCTACGTCGCGGCTCACTTCAACGGCGGTGATGGTGACCAGGCCAACGCGTGGGTCTTTGACTTCGCGACGGATCAGTTGGGCCAGCTCGCGCTGCATCTGATCGCCGATACGCTGGGTACGGCTGTATTCTTTTGCCATGTCTTGTTACCTGTTACTGCCACACGGTGAAACCCGTGGGGTCTGAAAGCGGCAAACGCCCGGCCTGACAAAAGCCAGACCGGGCGTTGCGTTTAGAGTCCGTACGCTGCGCGGGGCATCTGCATGCCCACGCGTCGCGTGGCTCCGGAACTGCGCGAGTTAGAGGCTGCGAGCAACCTGAACCTTCTCGTAGACTTCGATCTTGTCGCCAGCTTTGACGTCGTTGTAGCTCTTGACGCCGATACCGCATTCCATGCCGGCACGCACTTCGGAAGCGTCATCCTTGAAGCGGCGCAGGGATTCCAGCTCGCCTTCGAAGATAACGATGTCTTCACGCAGTACACGGATTGGACGGTTACGGTGCACAACACCTTCGATAACCATGCAACCGGCGATCGCGCCGAATTTCGGCGAGCGGAACACGTCACGCACCTCGGCAACACCCAGGATATTCTCCCGAACGTCGCTGCCAAGCATACCGGTAAGGGCTTTCTTGACGTCTTCGATGATGTCGTAGATGACGTTGTAGTAACGCATGTCCAGGCCTTCCTGCTCGACGATCTTGCGAGCGCCAGCATCGGCACGCACGTTGAAGCCGAACAGTACAGCGTTGGAAGCCAGCGCCAGGTTGGCGTCGGACTCGGTGATACCACCGACACCGCCACCGACAACGCGCACTTGCACTTCGTCGTTACCCAGGCCGTTCAAGGCGCCGTTCAACGCTTCGAGGGAACCACGGACGTCAGATTTGAGGACGATGTTAAGCGTCTTCTTCTCTGCCTGGCCCATGTTTTCGAAGATGTTTTCCAGCTTGCCGGCGTGAGCACGGGCCAGTTTGACTTCGCGGAACTTGCCTTGACGGAACAGAGCCACTTCACGGGCTTTCTTCTCGTCGGCTACTACGCTCATCTCGTCGCCAGCGTCCGGGGTACCGTCCAGGCCGAGAATCTCGACAGGGATGGAAGGACCGGCTTCCTTGATTGGCTTGCCGTTCTCGTCGAGCATGGCACGTACACGGCCGTAGTTCGAACCAACCAGTACCATGTCGCCTTGGCGCAGCGTACCGTCTTGAACCAGAACGGTTGCAACCGGGCCACGACCTTTGTCGAGACGCGATTCAACCACAACACCGCGACCCGGGGCCGATGGCGTTGCTTTCAGTTCGAGCACTTCAGCTTGCAGCAGGACCGCTTCGAGCAGTTCGTCTACACCGGTACCGACTTTTGCCGAAACCGAAACGAACGGCGTATCACCGCCCCACTCTTCGGACGTCACGCCGTGAACCGACAGTTCGCTACGGATGCGATCGAGATCGGCGCCCGGCTTGTCGATTTTGTTCACGGCAACAACCAGTGGAACACCAGCGGCCTTGGCGTGCTGGACAGCTTCAATGGTCTGCGGCATCACGCCGTCGTCCGCTGCAACCACCAGAATCACGATGTCAGTCGCCTTGGCACCACGGGCACGCATTGCGGTAAACGCGGCGTGACCAGGGGTGTCGAGGAAAGTGACCATGCCGCGTTCGGTTTCAACGTGGTATGCACCGATGTGCTGGGTGATACCGCCGGCTTCGCCAGCAGCTACCTTGGCACGACGGATGTAGTCGAGCAGCGAGGTCTTACCGTGGTCAACGTGGCCCATTACGGTCACAACTGGCGCACGGGAGAACGACTCACCTTCAAACTTCAGGGACTCGGCCAGGGAATCTTCCAGGGCGGTGTCGCTGACCAGGGTCACTTTGTGGCCCAGCTCTTCAGCAACCAGCTGGGCAGTTTCCTGGTCCAGTACCTGGTTGATGGTCGCCGGCGTACCCAGTTTGAACATGAACTTGATGATTTCAGCAGCCTTGACCGACATCTGATTGGCGAGATCGCCAACTGTGATGGTCTCGCCGATCTGCACATCACGCACGACAGGGCCGGTTGGGCTCTGGAAACCGTGGGCGTTGCGCTTTTTCAGCTTGGCCTTGCCGCGACCACCACGACGGAAGCCATCGCTTTCTTCGTCGGTAGTACGTGGGGCAACGCGTGGAGCAGGCGCCTTCTCTTTGACCGAGGCACGATGTGGAGCGTTTTTACGCTCGCCATCGCCACCACCACCGCGACGATTGTTATCGTCGGCACGTGGCTTGTCCGGACGACGAGGTTCGTCGCGCTTGCGAGCGTCTGCTGCAGGAGCAGGTGCAGCGGCAACCGGAGCAGCCTCACGCACAGCTTCAACAGGCGCTGCAGGAGCGGCGACCGCGTCAGTACCAGCAGGTTGCGCAGCAGCAGGCTGGCGGCGCGCTTCTTCTTCGGCGCGACGCTTGGCTTCTTCTTCAGCCTTCTGACGAGCAGCATTTTCTACTGCGCGACGTTCATCCAGTTCGCGTTTGCGCTCGGCTTCGATTTCTTCCGGGCTGCGCTGTACGAAGACTTTCTTCTTGCGTACTTCAACGCTGATGCTCTTGCTACCAGCAACACGCAGGGTGCTGGTGGTTTTGCGCTGCAATGTAATCTTGCGCGGTTCTTCCACTTTCGCCTTGTGGCTGCTCTTCAAGTGAGTCAGCAAAGACTGCTTCTCACTGTCGCTCACACCTTCATCGGCGGCGGTGTGCGGCAGACCTGCCTCACGCATCTGCTGCAACAGGCGCTCTACCGGTGTTTTGACCTCATCGGCCAGTTGTTTCACCGTGACTTGCGTCATGCACTTCTCTCCTCAGGCCGCGCCTAGTTACTCGAACCAATGGGCTCGGGCGGCCATGATCAACTTGCCGGCACGATCATCGTCAATGCCGTCGATGTCGAGCAGATCGTCAATAGACTGCTCGGCCAGGTCTTCGCGGGTAATTACGCCGCGCACCGCCAGTTCCATCGCCAAATCCTTGTCCATACCCTCAAGCGAGAGCAGGTCTTCGGCCGGATGGGCGTCTGCCAGCTTTTCCTCAGTAGCGATGGCTTTAGTCAACAAACGATCCTTGGCCCGAGCGCGAAGCTCGTTGACGGTGTCTTCGTCAAAGCCGTCGATGTTGAGCATTTCTTCCAACGGTACGTAGGCAATCTCTTCCAGGCTGGTGAAGCCTTCATCTACCAGCACCTGCGCCAGGTCTTCGTCGACTTCCAGCTCGTCGATGAAGTTGCGCAGGATGTCACCGGTTTCAGCTTGCTGCTTAGCCTGGATGTCCGATTCGGTCATCACGTTCAGGGTCCAGCCGGTCAGTTGGCTGGCCAGACGCACGTTCTGACCACCACGACCAATGGCCTGAGCCAGATTATCTGCGCCAACGGCGATGTCCATTGCATGGGCATCTTCGTCAACGATAATTGCCGCCACTTCAGCCGGCGACATGGCGTTAATTACGAACTGCGCCGGGTTATCGTCCCACAGGACGATGTCCACACGCTCGCCGCCCAACTCGCCCGACACTGCCTGGACGCGCGAACCGCGCATACCAATGCAAGCGCCTTGCGGGTCGATGCGTTTGTCCTTGGAGCGGACCGCGATCTTGGCGCGCGAACCCGGGTCGCGGGACGCAGCCATGACTTCGATCAGGCCTTCGGCAATTTCCGGCACTTCGATACGGAACAGCTCGATCAGCATTTCCGGCGCGGTACGCGACAGGATCAACTGAGGGCCGCGGTTCTCGGTGCGGATTTCCTTGAGCAGCGCACGCAGACGCACGCCGACACGGAAGGTTTCGCGAGAGATGATGTCTTCGCGGGCCAGCAACGCTTCAGCGTTGTTGCCCAGGTCAACGATCACGTTGTCGCGGGTAACTTTTTTCACGGTACCGGAGATGATTTCACCCAGGCGCTCGCGATAAGCGTCAACGACTTGAGCGCGCTCAGCTTCGCGAACCTTCTGCACGATGACCTGCTTGGCGGTCTGTGCAGCAATACGGCCGAATTCGATCGACTCGATCTTTTCTTCGACGACATCACCGACCTTGGCGCCAGGGTGCGTTTCGGCAACCTTGCTTGGCCAGGTTTCGATGGCCGGATCATCAAGATCGGCTTCTTCGACGACCGTCCAGCGACGGAAAGTCTCATAGGCACCGGTGTGGCGGTTGATTTCCACACGCAGATCAACTTCGTCTTCAAAACGCTTTTTGGTAGCAGTGGCCAGGGCCAGCTCCAGCGCTTCAAAAATCACGTTTGCCGGTACGCCCTTTTCATTGGATACCGACTCAACAACCAGCAGTACTTCTTTGCTCATCGTACGCCTCGCCTTTCGCAAGCCATTGGATCCGCGGGATCCGCGTCTCAGTCAAAACTGGGAATAATGTTGGCCTTGTCGATCATATCGATCGGCAACAGGAATTCATGGTCTTCTACCTGCACCACGACATCCTGTTCTTCTACACCGCGCAGAAGGCCCTGAAAGTTGCGTCGCCCTTCAAAGGGAGAGCGCAGCTTGATCTTCACTTGTTCACCGGCAAATTTTGCAAACTGATCAATAGTGAACAGTGGGCGTTCCATGCCTGGCGAGGAAACTTCGAGGGTGTATTCAACGGAAATCGGATCTTCAACATCCAGGACACCGCTGATCTGACGGCTGACAATGGCACAATCGTCCACCAGCACGCCGCCCTCTTTATCGATATAAACGCGCAACATTGAGTGGCGACCTTGAGCCGAAAACTCAATACCCCAGCATTCATAGCCTAGGGCCACGACCACCGGGGCCAACAAGGCCTGCAACTCTTCTAGCTTGCTCGACACCTGAACCCCCTCGTGCATGTATGTGCATGCTGTGCAAAATAAAAAAATGGGCGAAACGCCCATCCTTGAAACGCCGTCGAACAGCGGCGTTGAAAGTGTCCAGCTAACAAAAAGCCCCTTAAAAGGGGCTCCGCTAAAACTGGTTGCGGGGGCCGGATTTGAACCGACGACCTTCGGGTTATGAGCCCGACGAGCTACCAGACTGCTCCACCCCGCGACAAAGCTGGGGCGGAAGTATACGACCGATCCCTTACAGGGTCAATGTAACCTTCCACCTACAAGAAAGCCCGCAACAGCGGGCTCTCCTGATAATTGGTACCGAGAAGGGGACTCGAACCCCTACACCCTATGGGCACAACCACCTCAAGGTTGCGTGTCTACCAATTCCACCACCTCGGCAATACAGCGTTTACAACCCTTCTTACTTCTGCTCTTGAGCTGGAGGTACGTCAGTCGCTGGAGTAGCCGACTTTTGCTCTTGAAGCACCGGGACATCATCAGAAGCCGGTTTTGCTTTTGGTACTTCCAACACTGCTGGGTTTGGGAGACCTACTTGAGTCAGCACATGAGCTTTCTCTTTAGCAAAGTAACCTAACCCCAAGCTGGTTATGAAGAAACCGGCGGCAAGTATAGCAGTAAACTTACTAAGAAAGGTAGAGGAACCTTGGCTTCCGAACACAGTATTTGAAGCACCTGCACCGAAAGACGCACCAGCATCCGCACCTTTACCCTGTTGCAACAAAACCAGGGCAACTACGCCCAGGGCAGCCAACAGATGAAAAACGACTACGACTGTTTCCAGCATTTTTTCAGTTTCCCGCGGCGCGACAGATCGCACCGAACTCATCTGCATTCAGGGAAGCTCCACCAATGAGCCCCCCATCGATATCCGGCATGCCGAACAGTTCGACCGCATTGGCCGCCTTCACGCTGCCGCCGTATAGAAGCCGCACACCTTGCGCGACTTCAGAATTCTCTGCCGCCAACTGAGCGCGGATGGCTGCGTGCACATCCTGCGCCTGTTGCGGCGTAGCAGTCAGCCCGGTGCCAATAGCCCAGACCGGCTCGTAAGCAATGACTGCCTTTGCAAATGCACCAACACCCAGCTCCTCGATGATGCTGCCCAGCTGACGCGAGACAACTTCAAGAGTCTTGCCCGATTCACGTTGCTCCAGGGTCTCCCCTATGCACAACACTGGAATCAAGCCACAAGCCTGTGCCGCTGCGAACTTGCGGTTGAGTGTCCCATCACGCTCGCCCATCATCTGACGGCGCTCGGAGTGCCCGACAAGCACATAGGAACAACCCGCATCTACCAGCTGACTCGGCGAAATCTCGCCGGTCAACGCACCTTGCATGGGCTCCACCGCAGAATTCTGCGCGCCGACCTGAATCGACTTACCCTTCAAGCCATCAACAACCTGGTTGATATGCAAGCAAGGCGGGAAAACCGCAACATCAACACCGCCAGACAAGGCCAAGTGACGAAGGCCATTGATCAGCTCAGCGACACTGGCGCGGGTACCGTGCATCTTCCAGTTACCAGCTACCATAGTGCGACGCATGCTGTACCTCGTCGGTCAAAGTGGGCGCAGATGTTACCCAACCACATCATCACTGGCAAGCCGAATTCAGGCGCAAATTTCAGTTACCAGTTTTGCCAGGTCTTCGGCATGGCCGCGAACCTGTGTTTCGTCTTCGCCTTCGACCATGACGCGCACCAGAGGCTCTGTGCCGGACTTGCGCAACAGCACCCGTCCACGCCCCGCCATTGCCAGGGTTACGCGCTCGCACGCGTCTTTGACAGCAGGGTGCTCGATCGGGTTTTCGCCACCGGCAAAACGCACATTGAGCAGAACTTGCGGGCACTTACGCAGCGCCTGTCGCGCCTGAGCCAAGCTCTCTTCACGGCGACGCAACGACAACAACACTTGCAGAGCAGCAATAATGGCATCGCCCGTGGTGGTGTGCTGGAAGCAGACAACATGCCCGGAGTTTTCACCCCCCACCTGCCAGTTACGCTCCAGCAGCTCGGCGATCACATACCGGTCACCGACGTTGGCGCGTACGAACGGAATACCCAGCTCAGCCAGAGCGAGCTCAAGCCCAAGATTGCTCATCAATGTGCCGACGACACCGCCTTGCAGCTTGTTACGCTCATGCAGGTCGCGAGCAATGATAAACAGCAGGTCATCGCCATCAACCACGGTACCGGTGTGGTCCACCATCAACACACGGTCGCCATCGCCATCAAAAGCGATGCCCAGGTCGGCATGCTCAGCCAGAACGGCCGCCTGCAACTGCCCCATGTGGGTGGAACCGCAATTTTCATTGATGTTCAAGCCGTTCGGTTGCGCCGAAAGCACCGTCACGTCCGCACCCAGCTCTTTGAATACACTCGGAGCCACCTTATAGGTCGCACCATGGGCGCAGTCGACAACGATCTTCAGCCCGGCAAAATTGGTACTGCTCGGAACGCTGCTTTTGCAAAATTCGATATAACGGCCTGATGCGTCGTTGATACGCGACACCTTGCCCAGCTTGCTGGACTCAACCACCGTCATCGGTGCATCCAGCAGCTCTTCAATCATCAACTCGATCTCGTCCGGCAACTTGGTGCCCTGGCCCGAGAAGAACTTGATGCCGTTGTCATCGTGGGGATTGTGCGACGCACTGATCACGATCCCGGCTTCAGCGTGAAAGGTACGCGTCAGGTAAGCGATTGCAGGCGTAGGCATTGGCCCCAACAGCATCACATCAGCACCGGCGGCGGACAAACCTGCCTCCAGCGCCGATTCGAACATATAACCCGAAATACGGGTGTCCTTGCCCACCAGAATGCGGCAAGCGCCCATGCTGCGGAACGCCATGCCTGCCGCCCAGCCCAACTTGAGCATGAAATCAGGAGTAATCGGAAATTCGCCGACCCGACCGCGAATACCGTCGGTGCCAAAATATTTTTTAGTCATAAGTGCTCCATCATTCTTATACGGCTGATTCTACAGCGGCAATTATACGCACCACGTCGACCGTCTCGGCGACATCATGCACGCGCAAAATTCGCGCACCTTTGGTCATGGCAAGCGCAGCAAGCGCCAGACCGCCGTACAGCCGCTCGCCTACCGGGCGATTCAAGGCCAGCCCTATCATGCTCTTGCGCGAAACACCGACCAACAAGGGCCGACCAAGGGCATGCAGGGCTTCTATATGCTTAAAGAGACTCAAATTGTGCTGGAGCGTCTTGGCAAACCCAAACCCGGGATCAAGGATGATCTTTTCGGCAGCGATTCCCGCTTTGGCGCACTGAGCGATTCGTTCGGCGAGAAACCCACTCACTTCACCTACCAGGTCGTCGTAGTGCGGGCTGTCTTGCATGTTGCCGGGCTCTCCCAGCATATGCATCAGGCACACCGGCAGACCGGTTGCCGCCGCTGCATCCAGGGCACCGTCTCGCTGCAGGGAGCGCACATCGTTGATCAGGCCCGCCCCCAGGCGTGCCGTTTCACGCATTACCGCCGGCGTAGATGTATCAACCGAGATGATCACATCAAGCTCGCGGGCGATACGCTCAACTATCGGCGCGACGCGCTCCAGCTCCTCCAGGGGAGAAACAACACGTGCTCCCGGGCGAGTCGATTCGCCACCAACATCAATCAACGTTGCCCCCGCCAGCACCATAGCCTCGGCGTGACGCAATGCGGCGTCCTGCTGACTAAAACGGCCGCCGTCGGAAAAGGAATCAGGGGTTACATTAAGAATGCCCATGACGTGTGTATGGGCCAAATCAAGAACCCGGTTGCCGCAAGGCAACCGGGTGGAGGACGACGCAGAAGTCATTTCAAACCTTAGTGGTCAGCCGCAGGGCCACCGATCGGGGTTTCAGGGCGTTCGTTCTGAACCACTGGCGGGGTGCCAGAGGTGCCTGAACCGCCTTCCCAGTCGCGAGGCTCACGAGGCGTACGACCGGCCATGATGTCGTCGATCTGGTCGGCGTCAATGGTCTCGTACTTCATCAGCGCATCAGCCATGGCATCCAGCTTGTCACGGTTGTCAGTCAGGATCTGCTTGGCAGTGCCGTAGCACTGGTCAATGATGCTGCGCACCTCGGAGTCGATCAGCTTGGCCGTCTCACCGGAGAAGCTGGCGCTTTGACCGCCGCCGCCACGCCCCAGGAACACTTCACCATCTTCCTCGGCATACATCAATGGACCGAGTTTTTCCGACAAGCCCCACTTGGTCACCATGTTTCGTGCAATCTGGCTGGCACGCATGATGTCGTTGGAGGCACCGGTGGTCACACCGTCAAAGCCCAAGGTCATTTCTTCAGCAATCCGGCCACCGTACAGCGAGCAGATCTGGCTGATCAGCGCTCGCTTGGAGAGGCTGTAACGATCCTCTTCCGGCAGGAACATAGTGACACCCAGCGCGCGACCACGAGGGATGATCGACACTTTATAGACCGGGTCATGCTCAGGCACAACACGACCCACAATGGCGTGACCGGCTTCGTGATAAGCGGTGTTCTGCTTCTCTTTTTCGGACATGACCATGGATTTGCGCTCGGCGCCCATCATGATTTTGTCTTTTGCCAGCTCGAACTCTTTCATTTCAACGATGCGTTTACCGGTACGGGCTGCGAACAGCGAAGCCTCGTTCACCAGGTTGGCAAGGTCTGCACCCGAGAAGCCTGGCGTACCACGAGCAATCACGGCCGGCGCAACATCGTCGCCCATCGGCACTTTGCGCATGTGCACTTTCAGAATCTGTTCGCGACCGCGGATATCCGGCAGGCCAACCACAACCTGACGGTCAAAACGACCTGGACGCAGCAGTGCAGGGTCCAGTACGTCAGGACGGTTAGTTGCAGCAATGACGATGATGCCGTCATTCATTTCGAAGCCGTCCATCTCCACCAGCAACTGGTTGAGGGTCTGCTCACGCTCATCGTGACCGCCACCCATGCCAGCACCACGATGGCGACCAACAGCGTCGATTTCATCGATGAAGATGATGCACGGTGCGTGCTTCTTGGCCTGTTCGAACATATCGCGAACACGGCTGGCACCCACACCAACAAACATTTCGACGAAGTCAGAACCGGAAATGGTGAAGAACGGCACTTTGGCTTCGCCGGCAATCGCCTTGGCCAGCAAGGTTTTACCGGTACCCGGAGGACCAACCATCAGTACGCCGCGTGGAATACGGCCGCCCAGGCGTTGGAACTTGCCCGGATCGCGCAGAAACTCGACCAGCTCACCGACCTCTTCCTTGGCTTCGTCGCAACCTGCAACGTCAGCCAGGGTGGTCTTGACCTGATCCTCGGAGAGCAGGCGCGCCTTGCTCTTGCCGAAGCTCATCGGCCCGCCCTTGCCTCCCGCACCGCCTTGCATCTGGCGCATGAAGAACATGAACACGGCGATAATCACCAGGATCGGGAAGCTGGCGACCAGGAGTTGAGTCCAGATGCTCTGCTGCTCAGGCTGCTTGCCTTCAACGACTACGTGGTTATCCACCAGATCGCCGATCAGACCGTTGTCCTGGATAGCCGGACGAATGGTCTTGAAGCTGTCGCCATCGTTGCGTTTGCCGGTGATCACGTAGCCATCAACCGCTACGCGCTCGACCTTGCCATCCTTAACTTGCTGGATGAAGTCGGAATAGTTGAGGGTCTGCGGCTCGTTAGGGCTGGAGAAGTTGTTCATCACCGTCACCAGGACTGCCGCGATGATCAACCACAGGATCAGATTCTTTGCCATATCGTTCAATTAACTACCCTCTGAAGCAAGCTCCGCTACTGGCGCGCGCTTCGCATGATATTCACCGGCCTAACTTACTACATTACCTACAACTCTGGCAGGCGCCGTCTGTAACCCTTTGTGAAACTTTGACTACACAATATTCGTAAAGCTTCGTGACGAAAGCGATATAAAAAAACCTATCGCCCTCCTCGAATTCCTCAAAAACGCTCTTCACTCGCCGCACCTTCAACACCGCGGAAGCCGCGGCACAGCAGGTATTGCTCTCGAGACCTGTCCCGAGAAGAGTCTGGCTTGCGCGTTTGCACCTTGTCGAACAACTTGCGGATGTTCTTGTGGTACTCGTCAAAACCTTCGCCCTGGAAGACTTTCACCAAAAAATCACCACCCGGACGCAACACCCGCCCCGCCAAATCCAGCGCCAGTTCACACAGGAACATTGCGCGCGGCATATCGACGGCCGGTAATCCACTCATATTGGGGGCCATGTCGGAAATCACAAGGTCTACCTGCGAATTTCCCACTGCCTCGAGGATCTCTGCGAGCACGGCGTCCTGGGTGAAGTCACCGTGAACAAAGGTCACATCCGGGATGCTGTCCATTTCCAGGATGTCGGAAGCGATCAAGCGGCCCTGCCCACCAATCAGACGACTGGTCACTTGGGACCAGCCACCAGGGGCCGCGCCAAGATCAATAACGCTCATGCCGGGGCGAATCAATTTGTCCTTGTCCTGGATCTCAAGGAGCTTGTAGCTGGCCCGCGAACGGTAACCGTCCTTTTGAGCCTTTTTGACGTAAGGATCGTTGAAATGCTCTTGCAGCCACTTAAGGCTAGTTTTGGAACGGGCCACGGGCCACCTCGAAAAATAAAACGGGTCGTGATTAACTGGGCGGTCCCGGACTCGCTCGGGTAAACTGGCCGCCGCTTTTTACAAGATCAGACGCAGGGGTCAGATTATGCCGCTCACTCAAGAGCAGAAGAAACAGTACAAATCCATTGGCCACCATCTGAAACCAGTTCTGATTGTGGCAGACAACGGTTTGACTGAAGGTGTGTTAGCCGAACTTGAACGCGCATTGGGCGATCACGAACTGATCAAGATCAAGGTCAACATCCTTGACCGCGAAGCGCGTTTGGCCGCCGTTGCAGAACTGTGCAAGGTCGGCAAAGCGGATCTGGTTCAGGTCATCGGCAAGATGGCGCTGCTGTATCGCAAGAACTTCAGCGTCAACAAGCAACTGTCGAACGTACACCGCTTCAAGTAACAAAAGGGTCACGGGCGTGCTTCGCGCGCCCCGCCACTCCATCCTGGCGCCGGTTGTAAAACCAGCACCAAGCCGGAGAACCCTAGCACAAGATAGCTGAATAGCTGCCAGCGCAACGCTTCCGGCAGCCACGTATGCACCACGCAAAACATTGCGCATGCGTACAGCGCCATCAACAGCAGTTGGCCGCGAATATCCCGCCACAAACTCCCCAAGCCCTCGGCCTTGATCAGCACCAGCACCTGGAGCGTCACGCACGCCGCCGCAAAACCTACCAGCAGCGCGCTGAGCAATCCGTCGATTTCATCGATCAGCAACGGCGCCAGGCCAATCAGGCCCAGCGTCGGCAGTAAACCAATGTGTAACAACCACACGCCGCCCACCCAAAGCATCTGGGCAAGCTGCCAAAGCATGGCGCCCGCACGAAGCGGGCGCCGTCTTTCAGATGTGACGAACTTCAACAATCTCGTACTCGATCACGCCACCGGGCGTTTTCACCGCCACCACATCACCCTCTTCCTTGGCAATCAAGGCGCGAGCAAGAGGCGAACCAACCGAGATCTTGCCGAGTTTGAAGTCAGCTTCGTCCTCGCCAACGATGTGGTAAACAACGCGCTCATCCGTCTCGACGTTGGCGATTTCCACGGTGGTACCGAAAATCACTTTGCCGGTATGCGGGATGGTCGTGACGTCGATGATCACCGCGTTCTGCATACGGCCTTCAATGTCCCGGATCCGCGCTTCGACCATACCTTGCTGCTCGCGAGCAGCATGGTATTCAGCGTTTTCCTTCAAGTCACCCAGCTCGCGGGCCGTACCGATATCCTGGCTCAGCTTCGGACGGACAACCTTGGTCAGATGGGCGTGTTCCTCTTCCAGGGCCTTGGCGCCCTGGACGGTCATTGGGTATTTGGTCATGCCTTCAATCCTGCGTGTAGATCCTGCAAGCGACGCACGGTCTTTTCCGGACCGAACTTGAGCGCTTCGCAGATGGCTTCGCCAGCAGCAATGGTGGTGGTGCAGTAGATCTTGTGCTGCAAGGCATTACGACGGATGGAGTAGGAGTCCGCGATCGACTGGCGACCTTCAGTGGTGTTGATGATCAGGGTGACTTCGTCATTCTTGATCATGTCGACCACGTGCGGACGGCCTTCCGTCACCTTGTTCACGCGACGCACTTTCAGGCCGGCAGCTTCGATCAGCTTGGCGGTCCCGGCGGTGGCCACGACTTCAAAGCCCAAGTTGATCAGATCACGGGCCACGCCTGCAACCAGCGGCTTGTCATCATCCCGCACACTGATGAACGCGGTACCGCCGGTCGGCAGCACTTCGCTTGCACCCATCTGGGCTTTGGCGAACGCTTCACCGAAGGTGTCGCCCACGCCCATCACTTCACCGGTGGACTTCATCTCTGGGCCCAGGATCGGGTCCACACCAGGGAATTTGGCGAAGGGGAACACCGCCTCTTTCACGCTGTAGAAGTTAGGAATGATTTCCTTGGTGAAGCCGATTTCCTTCAAGGTCTTACCGGCCATCACACGGGCAGCAATCATCGCCAGGGAAACGCCGATGCACTTGGAAACAAATGGCACGGTACGCGAAGCACGCGGGTTGACTTCGATGACGTAGATGTCTTCGCCTTGCAGCGCCAACTGAACGTTCATCAGGCCGACCACGCCCAGCTCCAGGGCCATTTTCTTGACTTGCTCGCGCATCTCGTCCTGGATGTGCGCCGGCAGCGAGTATGGCGGCAGTGAGCAGGCGGAGTCACCGGAGTGAACGCCCGCCTGTTCGATGTGCTGCATGATCGCGCCGATCACTACGTCGGTGCCGTCGCAAACAGCATCCACATCCATCTCGATGGCGCAGTTGAGGAAGTGGTCCAGCAGCACCGGGCTGTCGTTGGACACTTTCACCGCATCACGCAGGTAACGCTTGAGCTCTTCTTCTTCGTAGACGATTTCCATCGCACGGCCGCCCAATACGTAGGACGGACGCACCACCAGCGGGTAACCGATCTTGCTGGCTGCGCGGATGGCTTCGTCTTCGCTGCGCACGGTGGCGTTAGGCGGCTGACGCAGACTCAAGCGCTCAACCATCTGCTGGAAGCGCTCACGGTCTTCGGCACGGTCGATGGCGTCCGGGCTGGTGCCGATGATAGGCACGCCGGCTGCTTCCAGGGCGCGAGCCAGTTTCAGCGGAGTTTGGCCACCGTACTGGACGATCACGCCTTTTGGCTTCTCGACGCGGCAGATTTCCAGCACGTCTTCCAGGGTGACCGGCTCGAAGTACAGACGGTCGGAAGTGTCGTAGTCAGTGGAAACGGTTTCCGGGTTGCAGTTGACCATGATGGTCTCGTACCCGTCTTCGCGCAGGGCGAGAGCGGCGTGTACGCAGCAGTAGTCGAACTCGATGCCCTGGCCGATACGGTTTGGACCGCCGCCCAGGATAATGATCTTGTCGCGGCCCGACGGTGCGGCTTCGCACTCCTCCTCATAGGTGGAGTACAGGTACGCAGTGTCCGTGGCGAACTCGGCCGCGCAGGTGTCAACGCGCTTGTAGACCGGGAAGATATCCAACTTGTGGCGATGCGTGCGCAGGTTCTTCTCGGTCACACCCAGCAGCTTGGCCAGACGTTGGTCGGAGAAACCTTTGCGCTTGAGGCGGAACATCAGGTCGCGGTCGATGGAGGACAGACCGAGGGTCTTGACCTTCTCTTCTTCCTTGATCAGATCTTCGATCTGCACCAGGAACCACGGGTCGATCATGTTCATGCCGAAGATTTGTTCGACAGTCATGCCAGCGCGGAAAGCATCGGCCACGTACCAGATACGCTCGGCGCCCGGCACGGTCAGCTCGCGCTTGAGCACGCTCATGCTTTCCGGGTTGCTCAGGTCGAGCTTCTCGTCCAGACCGCAAACACCCACTTCCAGGCCACGCAGGGCTTTCTGCAGGGACTCCTGGAAAGTCCGGCCGATGGCCATGACTTCACCGACGGATTTCATCTGGGTGGTCAGGCGAGCGTCAGCCTTGGCGAACTTCTCGAAGGCAAAACGTGGCAGCTTGGTCACGACGTAGTCGATGGACGGCTCGAAGGATGCAGGCGTAGCGCCGCCAGTGATTTCGTTTTGCAACTCGTCCAGGGTGTAACCGATCGCCAGCTTGGCAGCGATACGCGCAATCGGGAAGCCGGTGGCTTTCGATGCCAGCGCCGAAGAACGCGATACACGCGGGTTCATCTCGATCACGACCATGCGGCCGGTGTCCGGGCAGATGCCGAACTGAACGTTGGAACCGCCGGTTTCCACGCCGATCTCACGCAATACCGCCAACGAGGCGTTACGCATGATCTGGTATTCCTTGTCCGTCAGGGTCTGCGCCGGAGCAACGGTGATCGAGTCGCCGGTGTGCACACCCATCGGGTCGAAGTTTTCGATCGAGCAGACGATGATGCAGTTGTCCTTTTTGTCGCGGACAACCTCCATCTCGTACTCTTTCCAGCCGATCAGGGATTCGTCGATCAGCAGCTCTTTGGTCGGCGACAGGTCCAGACCACGGGCGCAGATTTCTTCGAACTCTTCACGGTTGTAGGCGATACCGCCACCGGTGCCGCCCATGGTGAAAGACGGACGGATGATGCACGGGAAGCCCAGCTTTTCGAGGACCGCATTGGCCTCTTCCATGCTGTGGGCGATACCGGAACGCGGGCAATCCAGGCCGATGGACTTCATGGCCTTGTCGAAACGCGAGCGGTCTTCAGCCTTGTCGATGGTGTCGGCGTTGGCGCCGATCATCTCTACGCCGAATTTTTCCAGGACGCCTTCGCGCTCCAGGTCCAGGGCGCAGTTCAGTGCGGTCTGGCCGCCCATGGTTGGCAGCAGCGCGTCCGGACGCTCTTTCTCGATGATCTTGGCAACGGTCTGCCACTTGATCGGCTCGATGTAGGTGGCGTCGGCCATGTCCGGGTCGGTCATGATGGTGGCCGGGTTCGAGTTCACCAGGATGACGCGGTAACCCTCTTCGCGCAGGGCTTTACAGGCCTGGGCGCCGGAGTAGTCGAATTCGCAGGCCTGGCCGATCACGATCGGGCCAGCGCCGAGAATCAGGATGCTTTTTATGTCTGTACGTTTTGGCATGGGTTTGTCACTCAAATCCGCAGGTCAGTCGGCAAGCCGTCTTGAACACTCTTTGAAGAGCCTGCGGGGGCCACCGACATTCGGGGCCGCCCGCAGGCCGCTCAGTCAGCGTCGCTTGGCCATTTCATTGATGAAACGGTCGAACAGCGGCGCTACGTCGTTAGGGCCCGGGCTGGCTTCAGGGTGGCCCTGGAAGCTGAACGCGCTCTTGTCGGTGCGCTCGATGCCTTGCAGGGAACCGTCGAACAGCGACTTGTGAATAGCGCGAACGTTAGCCGGCAAAGTCGCTTCATCCACCGCAAAACCATGGTTCTGGCTGGTGATCATCACAACGCCAGTGTCCAGGTCTTGCACAGGGTGGTTGGCGCCGTGGTGGCCGTGACCCATTTTCAGGGTCTTGGCGCCGGAGGCCAGGGCCAGCAGCTGGTGACCGAGGCAGATACCGAATACCGGAATCTCGGTTTCCAGCACTTCCTTGATCGCTTTGATGGCGTAGTCGCAAGGCTCGGGGTCACCCGGGCCGTTGGACAGGAACACACCGTCCGGCTGCAGGGCCAGCACGTCGCTGGCCGGGGTTTGCGCCGGCACCACGGTCACGCGGCAACCGCGCTCAACCAGCATGCGCAGGATGTTGTACTTGATCCCGTAGTCGTAGGCGACCACGTGGTATTGCAGGTCGGCAGCGTCGATGGTCTCGTGGCTGTCGGTCTTCAAGTCCCAGACAGTGGAGCGCCACTCGTACTGCTCTTTGGTGCTGACAACTTTCGCCAGGTCCATGCCTTTCAGGCCAGGGAAGCCTTGCGCTGCGGCAATCGCCGCTTCTTCGGAAATATTGTCACCCGCCATGATGCAGCCGTTCTGCGAGCCTTTTTCACGCAGGATGCGTGTCAGGCGGCGCGTGTCGATACCGGCGATTGCCACAACATTGTTGGCTTTCAGGTAATCGGACAGCGACATCGTGTTACGCCAGTTGCTCGCAACCAGCGGCAGGTCACGAATGACCAGACCAGCCGACCAGACACGATCAGACTCGACGTCTTCCGGTGTAGTACCGGTGTTGCCGATGTGCGGATAGGTCAGGGTAACAATCTGTTGGGCGTAGGAAGGATCGGTAAGGATTTCCTGATAGCCGGTCATGGCAGTGTTAAACACTACCTCTCCAACGGTTTGACCGTCGGCTCCAATGGCTTCGCCGCGAAAAATGCTGCCATCAGCAAGGGCGAGTATGGCTGGCTTAGTCAAGAAGACCTCCCGTAAATAAAGCCTGAAAGGGCGATCGCAGGTTGTAAAAAAGCGGAGTGACGTATGGACACGTCACCCCGCTTCTTCACTGAATTATTCTGCGCGCTTTTAGTGGACACACTAAAGCTGTAGCTTACAGAAAAAGGCTTTTTTGGTCCACCGCTAATGAGCCTTAAAGGCAGGGGAATGCGACAGGAAGTCGCCTAGCGGGTAAAAACGGGGCCTCAGGATAATCCTGAGGCCCCGTTTTAGCTACTGATTAGTGCAGATCCAGCACATCACGCATGTCGTACAGCCCCGCTTCACGACCTTCCAACCAGAGGGCGGCACGTACCGCACCCTTGGCGAATGTCATGCGGCTTGAGGCTTTGTGCGTGATCTCCAGGCGCTCGCCTTCGGAGGCGAACAGCACGGTGTGATCACCCACCACATCGCCACCGCGCACAGTGGCAAAACCGATGGTGTCACGCGCACGCGCCCCGGTATGACCTTCACGGCCATACACCGCGACTTTCGACAGATCACGCCCCAGCGCATCGGCGATGGCTTCGCCCATGCGCAATGCGGTACCCGACGGCGCGTCGATCTTGTGGCGATGATGGGTTTCGATGATCTCGATATCCGCCTCATCACCCAGCACGCGAGCGGCCAGGTCCAGCAACTTGAGCGACAGGTTCACGCCCACACTGAAATTGGCAGCGAAGACGATTGGAATATCCTTGCCCGCCTCCACCAGCAACTGCTTCTGCTCAGCACTCAAGCCCGTAGTACCGATCACCATGGCTTTGCCCGCCTTGCGGCAGAACGCCAGGTTTTTCAGCATCACCTCCGGCAGGGTGAAATCGATCAGCACGTCGAACTCGTCAGCCACCTGCTCCAGGTTGCCAGACAACGAAACGCCGATGCGCCCCAGCGAGGCCAGCTCACCTGCATCCGCACCGATCAACGTGCTGCCCGGGCGAACAATCGCCGCCGTCAGCCCCGAGGCCGGCGAACGCTGCTGCACCGCTTCGACCAGCGTCTTGCCCATGCGCCCGGCAGCGCCCATTACGGCTATACGTCGCATACTCACTTCCTTACAGGTCGCCGAAGAAGCGCTTCACGCCATCGAAAAAGCCGGTGGTTTTCGGCGAATGGGAGTCATCACCTTCCAACGAACTGCGGAACTCTTCCAGCAGTTCGCGCTGACGACGCCCGAGGTTGACCGGTGTTTCCACCGCCACGCGACACATCAGGTCGCCAGCACCGCCACCGCGTACCGGCGCAACGCCTTTGCCACGAATACGGAACTGTTTGCCGGTCTGCGTACCTTCAGGAATCTTGAGTTTGACCCGACCGTCCAGCGTCGGAATCTCCAACTCGCCACCCAGGGCCGCATCGACAAAGCTGATCGGCACTTCACAGAACAGGTGTTTGCCATCGCGCTGGAAGATCGAGTGCTCGCGCACATTGATCACCACATACAGGTCGCCCGTAGGCCCACCTTGAGTCCCCGCCTCACCTTCGCCCGACAGACGAATGCGATCACCGGTATCGACACCCGCCGGCACCTTCACCGAGAGGGTCTTGTACTCTTCTACGCGGCCTTCGCCGTGGCAGGAGTCGCACGGATCAGAAATGATCTTGCCCTGACCATGGCAACGCGGGCAGGTCTGCTGCACCGAGAAGAAGCCCTGCTGCATACGCACCTGGCCAATACCGCCGCAGGTTGGGCACGTGATCGGCGAGGAGCCTTTCTTGGCGCCCGAGCCATCGCACGGTTTGCAATTGACCAGCGTCGGCACACGGATATTGACGCTGGTGCCGCGCACGGCTTCTTCCAGGTTCAGCTCCAGGGTGTAGCGCAAATCGCTGCCACGCTGAGCGCCGCCACGCTGGCCGCCTCGACCACCGCCGAAGAAGTCGCTGAATACGTCGCCGAAAATATCGGAGAAATTCTGACCACCAAAGCCAGCACCGCCGCCGCCCATGCTTGGGTCAACACCCGCATGACCATACTGGTCGTAGGCCGCACGCTTGTTGGGATCAGACAGGCACTCGTAGGCCTCATTGGCCTCTTTGAACAGTTCTTCGGATTCTTTGCTATCCGGATTACGGTCCGGGTGGTGCTTCATCGCCAGGCGACGGTATGCCTTTTTCAGGTCCGCCTCGCTGGAGCCACGCTCCACACCCAACACTTCGTAATAGTCACGCTTTGCCATAAGTCTTTGCACTCTTAAGGACGTTCGGCCAGACCCTCCTGAGCCTTGCCAAACTCGTTGAGCCCCAATACAGGCCCGGACCCAACTCACGTCAATTCAACGATCCTGGTCATAACTGCTTTTAGCCAGGGAGCCGGCCAAAAACGCGGTGACTGTCGCCAGGAAGCAGGAGCATTCCCAGTCACACCGCCAACATCCGAACCTTGTCGCATGTTGTAAAAATTCGCATACCCCAGACACGCCAACGCGGGAGCAAGCTCCCGCGCGGCGACATCCTACCAGTCACCGCTTGATAGCGGTCAACCGGGCGACCAACTTACTTCTGGTCTTTAACTTCTTCGAACTCGGCATCGACAACATCGTCGTGCTTGGCTTCAGGCTCTGCGTGCTGCGCAGCGCCTTCTGCCGGCTGGCCTTGTTCGGCGTACATTTTCTGAGCAACCGGTGCGGAAACTTTCGACAGCTCCTCAACCTTGGCTTCGATGGCAGCCTTGTCGTCGCCTTTGATGGCGGCTTCCAGGGCAACCACAGCTGCTTCGATTGCGGTTTTCTCTTCAGCAGTCACTTTGTCGCCTGCTTCGGAGATCATTTTGCGCGTCGAGTGAACCAGGGCATCGCCTTGGTTACGGGCGCCGGCCAGCTCAGCAAACTTGGCATCTGCATCAGCGTTGGCTTCAGCATCACGAATCATCTGTTGAATTTCTTCATCAGACAGACCGGAGTTGGCCTTGATGGTGATCTTCTGCTCTTTGCCTGTGGCCTTGTCTTTAGCGCCTACGTGCAGAATGCCGTTGGCGTCGATGTCGAAGGTCACTTCAATTTGCGGCACGCCACGTGGTGCTGGTGGAATCTCAGCCAGGTCGAACTTGCCCAGAGACTTGTTCTGCGCCGCTTGCTTACGCTCACCTTGCAGCACGTGAATGGTCACAGCGCCCTGGTTGTCGTCGGCAGTCGAGAACACTTGCGATTTCTTGGTAGGAATCGTGGTGTTTTTCTCGATCAGCGCGGTCATCACGCCGCCCATGGTTTCGATACCCAGAGTCAGCGGGCTGACGTCCAGCAGCAGCACGTCTTTCACGTCACCGGCCAGTACCGCACCTTGGATAGCAGCACCCATGGCAACGGCTTCGTCCGGGTTCACGTCCTTACGGGCTTCTTTGCCGAAGAACTCGGTGACCAGCTTCTGAACCAGTGGCATACGGGTCTGACCGCCAACCAGGATCACGTCGTTGATCGAGCCAACGTCGATACCGGAGTCTTTCAGCGCGATGCGGCAAGGCTCGATGGTGCGTTGAACCAGGTCTTCAACCAGTGCTTCCAGCTTGGAACGCGAGATCTTCACGTTCAAGTGCTTAGGACCGGTGGCGTCTGCAGTGATGTACGGCAGGTTCACGTCGGTCGACTGAGCGGAAGACAGCTCGATCTTGGCTTTCTCAGCGGCTTCTTTCAGGCGCTGCATGGCCAGCGGGTCACCCTTGAGGTTCATGCCGCTTTCTTTCTTGAATTCGTCAACGAGGTAGTCGATCAGACGAATGTCAAAGTCTTCGCCGCCCAGGAAGGTGTCGCCGTTGGTGGCCAACACTTCAAACTGGTGCTCGCCGTCAACTTCAGCGATCTCGATCACGGAGACGTCGAAAGTACCGCCACCCAGGTCGTAAACGATCACAGTGTGGTCGCCCTTGGCCTTGTCCATACCGTAAGCCAGAGCCGCTGCGGTAGGTTCGTTGATGATACGTTTTACGTCCAGGCCCGCGATGCGGCCGGCGTCTTTGGTCGCCTGGCGCTGGCTGTCGTTGAAGTAGGCCGGAACGGTGATCACCGCTTCAGTCACTGCTTCACCGAGGTAGTCTTCGGCGGTTTTCTTCATCTTTTTCAAGATTTCAGCCGAGATCTGCGGCGGCGACATTTTCTGGCCGTTTACTTCAACCCAGGCGTCACCGTTGTCAGCCTTGGCAATTTTGTAAGGGACCATCTTGATGTCTTTCTGTACGACTTCTTCGTCGAACTTACGACCGATCAGACGCTTCACCGCGTACAGGGTGTTGTGCGGGTTGGTCACAGCCTGACGCTTGGCCGACTGACCTACGAGGATTTCACCGTCGTTGGCGTATGCAATGATCGACGGCGTGGTACGCGCGCCTTCGGCGTTTTCGATAACTTTAGCAACGCCGTTTTCCAGCACGGAGACGCAGGAGTTGGTAGTCCCCAGGTCGATACCGATAATTTTGCCCATGATTTACTCTCCCGAAACTTTAATTTGGTTGCCGCAGCAGTGGTGGCTAACTGCGGTAGCACTTAAACGCTTGACTTATAGATGGGGCCGTTACGACTGATTTCAAGCCTGCTCATCAATAGAAGGTGCAACAGGTGCAGGAGCCTTGCTCACCACCACCATCGCCGGGCGCAACAAGCGACCGTTAAGCTGATAACCCTTCTGGAACACTTTCAATACGCTGTTGGGCTCCAGGTCATGGCTTTCCTGCATCGCCATGGCTTGGTGATGCTCTGCATTGAACGGCTCGCCGCCTTGCGGATCGATAGCTTCCAGCTGATAACGCTTGAGGGTGTCCTGGAACATTTTCAGCGTCAGCTCAATTCCTTCGCGCATCGGGCGGATGTTTTCATCGTCCGGGTTGGACAGCTCAAGGCCACGCTCCAAGCTATCGATAATCGGCAGCAGGTCATTGGCGAATTTTTCCAACGCGAATTTGTGAGCCTTCTCGACATCCTGCTCGGCACGGCGGCGGACGTTCTGCAGATCGGCGGCAACACGCAAAGACTGATCCTGCGCAGCAGCCAATTGCTCTTCGAGCACTTGCACACGAGTCGCCAGCTCATCACCGGCAGCCGAATTGGCGTCTGGAGTTTGCGTATCCTGCGTCTGTTCGTCAGCCATAGATTTCTCCTTTCAAAATCATGCGCGAACTCAACTCGCGCTTCTGTTCCGGTATATGGGGCCACAATTTCCAGGTTCAAGAGCGCAGGCGTTACCAAAAGTCTTTCGCCTGCTCTGGATCAATTCCTGCGCACTCATTCCTCATTGAGCTAAGAAACTTCTGCAATCAAGCAAATCGAGCTAAGCATCAGGATTGTCAGCCTCAAACAAAACACTGTATAAATAACCAGACCTAACGCCTCGGAGCGGCCGCCATGCTCGTGCACCTGTCTGTACATAACTACGCCATCGTTGAACATCTGGACCTCGAACTGGATCGCGGGATGAGCGTAATCACAGGCGAAACCGGTGCCGGCAAGTCGATCATGCTCGACGCCTTGGGCCTGACGCTTGGCGACCGTGCCGACAGCGGCGTGGTGCGACCCGGTGCGGACAAGGCCGATATCCTGGCGACCTTCGACCTGGCAGACATTCCAGAAGCCGAAATCTGGCTGGCCGAGCGCGACCTTAATAATGAAGGCCCGTGCATCCTGCGCCGGGTCATCACCGCGGAAGGCCGCTCCCGCGGCTACATCAATGGCACGCCCTGCCCTCTTGGCGACTTGAAAGCACTGGGCGAGCTGCTGATCGATATCCACAGCCAGCACGAACACCAATCCCTGCTGAAAACCGATACCCATCGCCGCCTGCTCGATGAATATGCCGGCGCCACCGACCTGGCCCGGCAGGTACAACTTGCCGCCCAGCGCTGGCGTCAGACTCGTCAGGAGCTGGAGCGTCTTTCCAATTCCGGCGACGAGCAGCGCGCTCGCCATCAGTTGCTTAGCTATCAGCTTGAAGAGCTCGAAAGCCTGGGCCTTGGCGAAACCGAGCTTGAGCAGCTCGAGCAGGAGCACAAGAACCTCACCAATGCCGAAACCCTGCTGGGTATCTGTCGCCAAGTGGTGGAGCAGTGCAGCGAAAGTGATTCGGGCAATGTCCTGAACGCATTGACCGCCAGCCTCAATCGACTGTCCAGCGTGAACAACGCGTCCGGCTCGCTGAGTGAAGCCACAACACTGTTGACCAGCGCACAGATCCAGGTCGAAGAGGCCGTGGGCGAACTGAATCGCTTCCTTGATCACTTCGACGCGGACCCAGCGCGCCTGCAGGAAATCGAAGAACGTCTGGACACTATTTACACCCTGGCCCGCAAACATCGAATTCAGCCAACCGAAGTAGCGACGATGCAGCAGAAGTTGCTGGATGAAATCGAAACCTTGAACGCGAATGACGAATCCATTGAGCGCCTCGGTGACGAGCTCGCCTCCTTTGCTCGCCACTACCAGGAGAAAGCTCACGAATTAAGCGACCTGCGCCAGCAGGCGGCCACAGGCCTGGCCGCAGCGGTAGAACAGGAAATTCAGCGCCTGGGCATGCCGGGCGGGCGCTTCACCATCGAACTGCATGCCAACACCAGCAATGAGCTGCAACCCCACGGCCTGGAACAGGTGGAGCTGCTGGTGAGCGCCAACCCCGGTCAGCCGCTCAAGGCGTTGGCGAAAGTGGCGTCTGGCGGCGAGCTGTCGCGAATCAGCCTGGCGATCCAGGTCATTACCGCGCAAACCTCGCGGGTACCCACACTGGTATTCGATGAAGTAGACGTGGGTATCGGCGGGCCGACTGCGGAAATTGTTGGCCAATTGCTGCGCCGCCTGGGAGAACGTGGGCAGGTCTTGACCGTGACCCACTTGCCGCAAGTGGCCGCTCAAGGGCATCAGCACCTGTTTGTACATAAAGTACGCGGCAGCGATGCAACCCACACGGCCGTCTCCAAACTGAACAAGTCGGAACGCGTGGAAGAGGTGGCGCGGATGCTGGGCGGGATCGACCTGACCAAAGAGTCTTTGGCCCACGCGAAGAAAATGGTCGTGGCAGCCAAGGCCTAAAACCCGGTTATTTCTTCTATTTAGAAAGCACGAAGGCGACCCTAGGGTCGCCTTCAATCGTTTTGCAGAGCAAATCTGCGTCGATTTTTACTTTTTCTTACGGATGTACAGCACCAGATTATGGTCCACCAAATCGAAACCATGCTCTTCGGCGATAGCCTTCTGGAGCTTCTCGATTTCCGGACTGGTGAACTCGATAACCTCGTTGGTATCCAGGTCAACCATGTGGTCGTGATGACCACCGTCAGCCAATTCGAACACCGCATGACCGCCGTCGAAATTATGACGAACCACCAGCCCTGCGGCTTCAAACTGGGTCAGCACACGGTAAACCGTGGCCAGGCCAACGTCCTCGTTAGACTCCATCAGCGCCTTGTAAACATCCTCGGCACTCATGTGGCGCTGCTCAGCAGAATCGAGCATTTGTAGAATCTTGACTCGTGGCAGAGTCACTTTAAGACCGGCTTTGCGTAGTTCGCTATTTTCAACCATGGTTAGCTTTCTCGCGGATGCTGCTTCGCAGCTTCTCTTAATACGGGTATGATCGGCGTTTACGTTGTCCCAGCCAAGATAGTGGAAGTCGCCCACCGATGCAAAACACCAAGCTCTTGCTAACCAGTTTCACCCTTGTGGGACTGCTCGCACTCGCCGGTTGTTCATTCCCCGGGGTTTACAAAATCGACATCCAGCAGGGCAATGTCGTCACGCAGGACATGATAGACCAGTTACGCCCGGGAATGACCCGACGGCAAGTACGGTTTATTATGGGCAACCCCCTGCTGACCGACACTTTTCATGCCGATCGCTGGGATTATCTCTACAGCATCCAGCCTGGTGGCGGTGAACGCCAGCAGGAACGCGTCAGTGTCATTTTCAATGGCAGTGACCAGCTTGTCAGCCTGTCCGGTGACTTCATGCCTGGCGTAAGCCGTGATGAAGCCTTGCTGGGCAAGGACAACGGCACCAATGTGACTGCGCCCGCGCAGGAAGCAGAGAAGCCGAAGTCTGAAGTACCGGCCAAGCCAGGCTCCTTGCTGGATCAGATCCAGAAGGACGTGGACGGCGTGCAAACCGTTCCAGTCCCGACGCCTCAGCCTCTGGACACCGACCCGCAGTAAGTTTGCGGCGCTCGATAAAAAGCCCGGCATGCCGGGCTTTTTGTTGCCTGCCTTTTAGCAGGGGGTCATGAAAATTTCTGCCGTGCTCTCGCCGCCTTGGCCGCGCGCAGCCTGCGCACTTCCTTGGGGTCTGCCAGCAAGGGCCGGTAAATCTCGATACGGTCACCCGGCCGCACAGCGCGCGTATCCGCATCCGCAACTACCTTGCCGAATATGCCCAAAGGGCAATCAGCCAAGACCACTGTTGGAAAGTGCACTGCGATACCCGACGCCTGCACCGCAGCCCTCAGGCTTGTGCCCGCCGGCACCGTGACCGCCAACAAGACCTGGCGGTCTTCGGCGGCATACACCACCTCAATCTCAACCATGCAGTTGCTTGGCCCGCTGGCAGAACGCGTCCACCAGCGTATTGGCCGCCTGGTTGAACAAAGGCCCCAACGTTGCCCGCACAATTGGCCCCGCATAATCAAAAGACAGGTCCAGACTGATCTTGCAGGCCTTGTCAGTCAGCGCCTTGAACACCCACACCCCATGAAGCTGGGTGAACGGCCCCTCTTGCAAATTCATTTCGATGGATTGCCCAGGGACCAACACATTGCGCGTAACAAAATGCTGGCTAAGGCCGCCCTTCGCCACACCGACACTGGCAACCATGTGCTCATCACTGCTCTCCAGCACCTCGGCGGTGTTGCACCATGGCAGGAATTCCGGGTAACGCGCCACGTCATTGACCAGGTCATAGAGCGCCTGCGCCGGATAAGGCAATAAAGCCGAACGTTGAATATGCGTCGTCATGTGAGCGTTACTTCCACTGCTGAGGCAAACATCGCGAAAGAACAGCCCAATCCGCGAGAGAAAAAAACCAAAGAACTGCCGGTATTGTCCGGGATTCGTCCAACACGCTCAAGCACGCAGGTTGACCGTAGCCGACACGCTCGCAACTCCCTATAATGCCGCCCCTATGGCTAAACAAAAGAAACACCCCACAGGGACCATCGCGCAAAATAAAAAGGCGCGACACGATTACTTCATCGAACATCGGTTCGAGGCTGGTCTGGTCCTGGCCGGCTGGGAAGTAAAAAGTCTGCGCGCCAGCAAGCTGCAACTGGTCGACAGCTACGTATTGCTCAAGGATGGCGAGGCATGGCTGCTCGGCAGTCATATCACCCCGCTGACCACCGCGAGCACCCACGTGATTGCTGACCCGGTGCGCACGCGCAAGCTGTTGCTCAATGCCCGCGAACTCGAAAAGCTCGCCGCCGCTGTACAGCAGAAGGGCTATGCCTGCATCTGCCTGTCGTGGTACTGGAGCAAGCACCTGGTCAAGTGCGAGATCGCATTGGGCAAGGGTAAAAAGGAATACGACAAGCGCGATACCGAGCGCGAGCGCGACTCCAATCGTGAGCTGCATCGCGCCGTACGTAACAAGGGCAAGGAAGAATAATCCTTGTGACGATGTAGCCCTGGGTGACTCACCCGGGCTACAGGCCTTTACGTCGCTCCGCCCGCGCCACGCGCTGGACCTCCTGACGCACCTCCTCCAAGACCTCCTGCACATACAGCAGATGGCGTGTTGAAACTTCACGCGCCTGTTCGGCCCGTCCCTCGATAATCGCCAGGTACAAATCCCGGTGCTGACTGATCAGCATGTCGCGGGTTTCCGTACGCTGCTGGTACATGCCACCGATGTTGGTCACCACGTTGCGCTTGAGCAGATCAAACAAGCCGCGGATGGTGTGCAGCAACACCGCATTATGGCTGGCCTCGGCGATAGCCAAGTGAAACCTCGCATCCGCCGCGCCCTCCTCCACCCGACTCACTTCATCAACGCGCGTGTAGCAGTCCTGTAATGCCTCAAACGCTGCAGTCAGCCGCTCACGATCGACCTCGGTGGCGCGCTGTGCGGCGTAATAAGCACACGATGCTTCAAGCGTCTGGCGAAACTCCAGCAAATCCCGCTGGGCCTCGGGGTTATTTTCCAGCAGGTGCAGCAGCGGGTCGCTGAACGTCGATCCCAGGGAGTCCGCCACATAGTTGCCGCCGCCCTGGCGACTGACCAGCAACCCCTTGGCCGCCAGCTTCTGGATCGCCTCGCGCAACGACGGCCGCGACACGCCAAATTGCTCAGCCAACGCGCGCTCGGCCGGCAAGCGCTCGCCCGACTTCAACGTGCCCTCGAGGATCATGCCCTCAAGCTGCTCGACGATATCGTCAGACAAACGGCGCTGACGCACCTGATCAAACCCCATAACTCACTCTCCACAATCCCGACCACTCGCCGGGCCCTCTATTCTGGCCTATCGCCGCGCTTGCGGCACCTATCAGAACGCCCTCGATTTACCCGAGCAGAACCTCTGCGCCGCCCAGCTACGACCAAAGTTTCGCGAGCGGCAAATTGACACACCCCATCCCAGGCTTTTACTCTAGCCAACAGCAACTGTAAATTGGTATTACCAATTACCCACGCTGACCTAACAACAACAATCAGGGGCCACCCCATATGCAAACCTGGCAACAGCTCTACAGCCCGCTCGGCAGCCTCGGCCTGTCCGCATTGGCCGCCGTCACTCCAATCGTATTTTTCTTCCTCGCCTTGGCCGTGTTTCGCCTCAAAGGCCACGTCGCCGGGAGCATCACCTTGGGGCTGTCGATCCTGGTGGCTATCTTTGCCTTCCAGATGCCCGTGGACATGGCACTGGCCGCCGCTGGTTATGGCTTTGCCTACGGCCTGTGGCCTATCGCGTGGATCATCGTCGCAGCCGTGTTTCTCTACAAACTGACGGTCAAGAGCGGCCAGTTCGAGATCATCCGCAGCTCAGTGCTGTCGATTACCGACGACCAGCGCCTGCAAGTGCTGCTGATCGGTTTCTGCTTCGGCGCGTTCCTCGAAGGCGCGGCCGGCTTCGGCGCACCTGTGGCGATCACCGCCGCCCTGCTGGTCGGCCTGGGTTTCAACCCGTTGTACGCCGCCGGTCTGTGCCTGATCGCGAACACGGCGCCGGTGGCCTTCGGCGCGCTAGGTATTCCGATCATCGTCGCAGGCCAGGTCACCGGCATTGACGCATTCAAAATCGGCGCCATGACCGGCCGCCAACTGCCCCTGCTGTCGCTGTTCGTGCCGTTCTGGCTGGTGTTCATGATGGACGGCCTGCGTGGCGTTCGTGAAACCTGGCCGGCCGCCTTGGTGGCAGGCCTGAGCTTTGCCGTTACCCAATATTTCACTTCCAACTTCATCGGCCCGGAGCTGCCGGACATCACTTCCGCGCTGGCCGCCCTGATAGCCCTGACCTTGTTCCTGAAAGTCTGGCAGCCCAAGCGCACCGCGGGCGCGCAGATTGCCGGCGCGACGTCCAGCGCCGCAGTTACCGCCAGTGCCGGCGGCTTCGGCCAACCACGCCAAACGGTCGCTTCGCCCTACAGCCTGGGGCAGATTTTCAAAGCCTGGTCGCCGTTCCTGATCCTGACCATCCTGGTCACCCTTTGGACCCTCAAACCTTTCAAGGCAATGTTCGCGGCGGGCGGTTCGATGTACAGCTGGGTCTTCAACTTCGCGATCCCGCACCTGGACCAGTTGGTGATCAAGGTCGCCCCGATCGTCACCACCCCAACAGCGATTCCAGCCGTGTTCAAACTGGACCCCATTTCAGCCACCGGCACGGCGATTTTCTTCTCCGCACTCGTGTCGATGCTGGTGCTCAAGATCAACGCAAAAACTGGTCTGACCACTTTAAAAGAGACCTTCTACGAGCTGCGCTGGCCGATCCTCTCGATTGGCATGGTGCTGGCGTTTGCCTTCGTTACCAACTACTCCGGCATGTCCTCGACCATGGCACTGGTGCTGGCCGGAACCGGTGCTGCATTCCCGTTCTTCTCGCCGTTCCTTGGCTGGCTGGGCGTTTTTCTGACAGGCTCTGACACATCGTCCAATGCCCTGTTCAGCTCGCTGCAAGCCACCACTGCCCACCAGATCGGCGTCAACGACGTGCTATTGGTTGCCGCCAATACCAGCGGCGGCGTGACCGGCAAGATGATCTCGCCGCAGTCGATCGCCGTCGCCTGCGCCGCCACCGGCCTGGTGGGCAAGGAATCCGATCTGTTCCGCTTTACCCTCAAGCACAGCCTGTTTTTTGCCACCATCGTCGGGCTGATCACGCTGGCGCAGGCCTACTGGTTCACCGGTATGCTGGTGCACTGAAACCTGCACGTAATAGGGTAAGAATCGACGCCGGACACGCATGCCGGCGTCAGCTATTTCTGGAGGACCGATGAGCCTGCCTGCTGCTTTCCTGAGCGACGCCGCACAACTGATCCCGAAAGATCGTCGCTTCGACGATCCACTTTCCACCCTGGCCTTCGGCACCGACGCCAGCTTTTACCGACTAATCCCACAGCTGGTGATTCGCGTGGAGTCGGAAGACGAAGTAGCTGCACTGCTGCAATTGGCTCAGCGTGATCGCGTACCCGTGACCTTCCGCGCGGCGGGCACCAGCCTGTCAGGCCAAGCCATCAGCGACTCGGTGCTGATCGTGCTGGGTGACAATTGGAACGGTCGCGAGATTCGTGGGCAAGGCACACAGATCCGCCTGCAACCCGGCGTGATTGGCGCGCAGGCCAATGCGTGGCTTGCGCCGTTCGGACGCAAGATTGGTCCGGACCCCGCGTCGATCAATGCCTGCAAAATTGGCGGCATCGTCGCCAACAATGCCAGCGGCATGTGCTGCGGTACCGCGCAGAACACCTATCACACCCTGGCTGGCATCCGGCTGGTACTGGCCGATGGCAGCCGCCTGGATACCGAAGATGCAGCCAGCGTCGCGGCCTTTCGTAACCAACATGGCGCGCTGCTGGAACGCTTGGCGACGATGGGACGTGAGACGCGGGCAAACGCTGAGTTGGCGGCCAAAATCCGCCACAAATACCGTCTGAAAAATACCACCGGCCTGTCACTCAATGCCCTGGTGGATTTCGACGAGCCACTGGATATCCTCAGCCACTTGCTGGTGGGTTCCGAAGGCACCCTGGGTTTTATCAGCGCGGTGACTTACGACACGGTGATCGATCACCCGAACAAAGCTTCGGCGCTGATCGTGTTCCCGGATGTCGAAACCTGCTGCAACGCGGTGACGGTGCTGAAAACCCAGCCGGTCTCGGCCGTCGAATTGCTGGACCGGCGCAGCATGCGTTCGGTACAGGACAAACCGGGCATGCCGGCTTTCGTACAGCAGTTATCGGAAAACGCCTGTGCGCTGCTGATCGAATCCCGCGCCGCGTCGCCGTCATTGCTGCACGAGCAACTGTCGCTGATCATGGCGTCCCTGGCACCTTTCCCTGTGGAAAAACAGGTCGACTTCACCGAAGACCCGGTTGAGAACGCACGGCTGTGGGCCATCCGCAAAGACACCTTCCCCGCCGTCGGTGCTGTACGTAAAACCGGCACCACCGTAATCATCGAAGACGTGACCTTCCCGGTCGAGCAGTTGGCCATCGGCGTAAACCGCTTGATCGAGTTGTTCGACAAACATCACTACGACGAAGCCATCCTTTTCGGACATGCCCTGGAAGGTAATCTGCACTTTGTGTTCACCCAAGGCTTCAACAGCACTGAAGAAATCGCACGTTATAAAGCGTTCATGGACGACGTCGCGCAACTGGTAGCGGTCGAGTTCGGTGGCTCGCTGAAAGCTGAACACGGCACTGGCCGCAATATGGCGCCGTTCGTTGAACTGGAATGGGGCAGCGATGCGTATCAGTTGATGTGGCAGCTCAAACGCCTGCTCGACCCCAATGGCATTCTCAACCCCGACGTGGTGCTCAGCCAAGACCCGCACATTCACCTCAAACACCTCAAGCCATTGCCTGCGGCCGACGAGATTGTGGATAAGTGCATCGAGTGCGGTTTCTGCGAGCCGGTATGCCCCTCCAAGGGCCTGACCTTGAGCCCGCGCCAGCGCATTGTGATCTGGCGCGATATCCAGGCGAAGAAACGCGCGGGTGCAGACACCACCGAGTTGGAAGCGGCTTACCACTACCAAGGCATCGACACCTGCGCCGCCACCGGGTTATGCGCTCAACGCTGCCCTGTAGGCATCAATACCGGCGACCTGGTGAAAAAGCTGCGCGCCCGTGACGCTGACAGTCAGAAAACCGCCGAATGGCTTGCCAGCCATTTCGCCACGGCACTGCAAGGTGCGCGCTTTACCCTGCATGTCGCCAACGGCGCGCGCATGCTCTTGGGCGCGCCACGCCTGGCCAAACTGTCCGCGACGGTGACCAAGCTGTCCATGGGGCAAATCCCGCAGTGGAGCAGCGCCATACCTCAGCCGGAAAAAGCCATTCGCTTCAGCCCGGCCGTGACGGATGAGCGACCGCGCGTGGTCTACCTGGCAGCTTGCGTCTCACGCGCCATGGGCCCGGCGGCGGGTGATAAAGAGCAGATGTCGCTGTACGAAAAGACCCGAGGGCTGCTGGAAAAAGCCGGTTACCAGGTAGTCTTTCCCGACAATCAGGACAGCCTGTGCTGTGGCCAGCCTTTCGCCTCCAAAGGCTATGCCGAACAAGCCGAGCACAAACGCCAGGAACTGATCGGCGCCCTGCTCCACGCCAGCCGCGGCGGCCTCGACCCGATCTATTGCGACACCAGCCCCTGCACCCTGCGCCTGGTACAAGACCTGGGCGAAACACGCCTGGACCTCTACGACCCGGTGCGTTTTATCCGCACCCACCTGATGGACCGCCTCGACTTCACGCCGCAGGAGGCGCCCATCGCCGTGCACGTCACCTGCAGCACTCAGCATCTGGGCGAGAGCCAGGCGTTGATTGATCTCGCGCGACGCTGCTCAAAAAACGTGGTGATCCCGGAAGGCATCCATTGCTGCGGTTTTGCCGGCGACAAAGGCTTTACCACGCCCGAGCTCAACGCCCACTCACTGCGATCGCTCAAGGACGCCGTGCAACATTGCAGCGAAGGCATTTCCACCAGCCGCACCTGCGAGATCGGCCTGAGCCAGCATGGAGGCATTGATTATCACGGGTTGGTGTACCTGGTGGACCGGGTAACGCAAGCTCGAGTGCATTAAATGGCCACTAAACCGAACGCCTGTGCGTCTGCGTAGTCATTTGAATAGGCCTCGGCGTACGAGGCTTAACAGTGATGTCGCTGGCCGCCTCTGAACGCCAGCAGCGTCGAGCCCTTTTTCGCAAGGAGATACCCTATGAAGCGTTCCGCTCTTGCTGGCTTGTTCATTACCGCTGCGATGATGGCCTCCCCTGTTTTTGCTGCCGGTGAGCCTGATCTGTGCAAAATCAATCTGGACAAAATCAATAACGGCCAAGCCCTGCTCGCAACCGATACCAGTGGCAAAAAAGGCGAAATCGATACCGCTGTCTCCCAAGCCAAAGCCGCGCACGCGGCCGGTGATGACAAGAAGTGCATCGAGATCACCTCCAAAGCCCTGCAAGACCTGCAGAACAGCGACAAAGGTGGCAATCAGTAACCACGCCAGCCGCAGAGGTCAACCTTCGGGTTGGCCTTCTGTGACGGTTTGGCGTACACTGCACAGGCTTGTCACTCACTATGAAACAACGAGTTACAAGCACGGGGCCGTTTAGGATTCGACGCCGGTCGCGAAACTTTAGGTGCATGCCGAGTTGGTAACAGAACTCGTAAATCCACTGTTGCAACTTCTTATAGTTGCCAATGACGAAAACTACGGCCAGGAATTCGCTATCGCTGCGTAAGCAGCCTTAGACCTGAGCTTCTGGTACCTTCGGGTCCAGCAATCACCAGGGGATGTCTGTAAACCCAAAGTGATTGTCATATAGAACAGAATCGCCGTGCAGTACGTTGTGGACGAAGCGGCTAAAACTTACACAACTCGCCCAAAGCACCCTGCCCTTCGGGTCGCTGAGGGTTAACTTAATAGATACGGCTACGCATGTAGTACCGACAGCGGAGTACTGGCGGACGGGGGTTCAAATCCCCCCGGCTCCACCACTTCAACATCTAAAGACGTCCACGGACGTCTTTTTTTGTGCCTGAAACCCAGTGAATACGGGGTTTCAGGGCTGCTGGAGGCTTTCCAGGTTTTTTGAACTCCAGGCAGTCTGGTATTCCCAATGGTATTCCCGGCTACCTAGGGCTAATCCTGGGAAGACCAAAAAGCGTGATGGAGTACTTCTCATGTGCGCTCAAACCACCCGCCTCTCCGACCGCCAGCTCGAGGCGATCAAACCGAGAGACAAGGAAGACGTCCTCACCGATGGCGACGGGTTTCAGCTGCGTGTCAGAGTCAATCGCTCGATGCACGTCACCAAGAATCGAATCAACATGGCACTCGGCTCATACCCCGAGGTTTTTCTTGCGCAAGCCAGGAAGAAAACCGTTGAGGCCAGAGAGCTGTTTGCGCAGGGTATCGGCCCCAAAGCTCAACGCGATGAGCTACAGGAAGCTAAACGAGCGGACACGCAATATACGTTCGAGAACGTGGCCACCGCGTAATTGAAGAAGGATTGCGTCACTCCCGCATATGCCGAAGACATCTGGTGCTCACTCACGCTGCATGTATGTCCGAGCATGAAATCAACGCCCTTATCAGAAGTGAATGCCCCGATGGTCGCCAATAGCCAGACCGCCAACATGGCATTGAAACGCATGGGTTTTCACGACCGCTTGGTCAGCCACCGCGTGCGCTCATGACCAGCACCGTCCTGAATGAGCATGGGTGGGATCCGGAGCTGACCGAAGTCGCGCTGGCGTATGTCGTTAAAGACGAGGTTCGAAGCGCCAACGGGCGTATTTTTAGCCTCCGAGAGTTCATTTGGATCCTATAAAGGCTCGTGTATGGGAGCGGGGAGCGGCTGTTAGCCTCAAGAAACTTTTTTCATCTCCCTCTAGAAAATACCTCGCCGTTGCACCAACGCTTTTCTGGCTATTTTTTCTTTTAGCTATTTTTCATCTCGAAAAAACAGAAGCTTAAGAAAATGTCGGCCCTCAAAATCAGAACTTCATCCAACAATATTGAATAGCTCCCTATCATTTTTTTGATGCCGCTTATTCCCAAAAGGTCTTTTGTCGGGAAAGCGGGGACATGCTTTATTGCTCACAGATGTAACAAGTTGTTTCAATTTTTGCCGTTTTTTTTGGTACCGACAAGGAGCCTTTCTGTCGGCGAACAGGTGAGTTCCGTTCGTTGCGACGCAGTGGGTTAAGCCTGGGACATTGATGATTTTGCTTGTGCCTGTTTGGCGCCATGCAAATAAGGGATTTGTAATTATCGAGGCTTGAACCCATGAATCATGTGATCAACTCCATACTGGAAAATGCATCAACTCGCCCGTCAATCGGCCATACCAACCCCGCGTTACTGTATGACGTTTTATGGCGAGCATTGGAGCACGCACTCAAGGCAAACACGGATGATGCTTCGCAAACCCCGCACACTCGCGCCTGCCTGAGGATCTACGCCGAAATCGATACGCTGTCGTGTCTGGACAAGGCAGCTTGCTCAACCTGTGGCCTAGCCTCAAGGCAGAGGTCTACCGCAAGGAAAAGAACCTGAGAATCTATCGGTTGTTTCTTATCTACGCCAAGAGCAATCCCGAGTTCATCCAGTCTTCATCGCTGAATGATTTCTACAGCGGGTTCCTCGCGGCCGTGAGTACCGATGCAGGTCTGGTCGATCCCATCAGCGCCCGCCATTTCACCTGGTGATCAGCCCCAATACCCAGGGCAACCTGGGTATTGGCAGGCGCTACCCTCCAAGAGGATCAACTGTATGGCATTTACTACCCTGATACTCGATGCCCCCGGCCCACCGTTACTGTTTGAGGAAGTTGATCGCTTTCTTGAGCTGGGTCTGGCCGTCACCCTCAACCTGCACTATTTCGCGGACAAAGAGCGCATCCGGCAGCACTACACCACGCGCATTCAGTATGCCGAGATCAACTGCCACGACGAGCCGGCCTTTATTGCCGCCGTGAGTCGGGCCGGGGGTTACAGCGTGTTCAAGACGCGCTTGAACATCCCCCTGGGCGCCAGCCTGATCCGCGCCGCCAGCTCGCCCGCGTTGGCCACGCCACTGCGCGCTATTGCCCAGGCCGGCACCGGGGTTAATCATATTGATCGGCTTGAGTGCGAGCAGCGCAGCGTGGCGATACTCAACACGCCAGGTTCCAACGCGGCCGCGGTTGCCGAGTACGTCGTGGCCCAGACGCTGTTTCTGTCTCGCGACCTGGATTACTACAACGCCCAAACCCACAACGGCCATTGGGCAAAAGGCACCTTGGCACCTAGCCCCGAATACGCCGAACTCACGCTTGGGCTGGTGGGCACCGGCAGCATTGCCCGGCAGGTGGCACGCAAGGCGGCGGCGCTGGGCATCAAGGTGATCGCCACCGGGTCGGAGCGTTTCACCGAACCGATGGCACGCAGCCTTGAGCTTGAGCGACGAGCAAACCTTGCGCAGTTACTGGCCGAGGCGCACATCGTTTCGATCCACGTCCCGCTCACCACGCTGACCCGAGGCTTGTTCGGCACTGCCGAGTTCCGGCAGATGCGCCCAGGTTCAATCCTGATCAATACCGCACGCGGCGGGATCGTCGACGAACACCAGCTGGCAGCCTTCATGCGTCAGTTTCCCAAGCATATCAAGGCGGTCGCCATCGATACCTTTGCCCTGGAAAAGGACCGGTTCGACTCGCCACTGACCGGCATTCCCTGCGCGCAATTAACGCCGCATATCGCCGGCAATACCACCACGGCAATCAGGACGGCATCGCGCCAGATCGTCGACAAGATCCATGCATTCAGTAACGCCGCCAGCGTGCGTTAACCTATCGGACACAAGGAAGGCCACACCATGCAAACCTCTATTTTTACCCGTCTCAACGCCCTGAGTTGCACCGACCTCAGCAATGCGAGGTGGTGGTGATCGACAACCAGGCGCGGCTCGATACCACCATTGAGCGACTTGCTGACCTCTACCACCGCCCGTAAGCAGTTGGCCGGGACGGTGATTGACGGTATCTGCAGCGATGTCGACCGTGCGCTGGAGCTTAATTACCCGATTTTTTCCTGGGGTAACTGGACGCGCACCGGAAAGGATCGGGTGCGTGTTAAGGCGATCCAGGCGCCCGTGACGCTGGGCGGCGTGCGGGTACAACCGGATGATTGGTTGCGCGGCGATGGCGATGGCCAGGTGGTGATTCCGGCCAATTCGAAGCATCAACAGAACCCGCCCAGTGCGGGTTTTGTTGTTTCTGGAGGATGGAAAGCCCAGCCAGCGGGCCTTCGGATTTTTCCTTCAATATGTCGCGCTGTCGGTGAACTGGCCGCGCTTTCCCCTCCCCGCTAACCTCCCCCAGTCGCTGCAAAATCAGCGACCGGGTTTAGCAGCTCGGTTAATATCAAGGCCTGCAACGCCACCACCTGCCCAGCATCTGCTGGACTGCATTATGGCGGCTGTGCGTGGGGCACTTTCGGGTGCGCTGGGTTCCTTGATTCCTGGTCTGCTAACCCGCGTACAGTCGCCACCCTTTTCGTTTAGCAGCGATGCCTGGCGACTCCATCAATCAAGGAGTTTGCGCCATGAAAAAAATCACCCCCAATCCTCCAACAACGCTCTTCACAATTACTGAAGGCGTCGATCCCGAAACCCTGCTGATCCAAGCCAGCGAAACCCTCGCCTCCCTGAACGCCATGACCACAGACCTGGCCTTCAAGCTTGAAGGCTCGCATCGCCACACGCTGCTGGCCGCTCAGCAATTGACCGTTTTAGGCGAGCTACTCATCGACCGTGTGTTGAATACCCTCCCCTTCCCCAGCCACACGCCTCAGCCCTAAGCGACGTCAAAAGGGCGAGCCGCCTCACAACGCCTCGCCCTCTGGAAACCCCTCACACTTCCCATTACCCTGACGGCCTTTATCAGACAACCGGAAGTCCGATACCCGTGCTCAAGCCTCTCGCTGTCCTCGCACTCGCCTGCGCGCCGTTGCTCGTCTCTGCTGCCGACCTGGCAGGTGTCTGGAAAGGCACGCTGGGCAAGTCCTCCATTACGGCCTGTTTCAACGGGACTCACGGGGCCAATGGCAGTTATTACTACCAGCGCATTCTCACCCCCATCCAGCTGACCCAAGCCAACGCCAGCGAGCCGTGGGCCGAAGAGGGCAATACCGGTTTCTGGCAACTGGACGAACCGCAAGGCGACACGCTGACGGGAACCTGGAGTAAAACACTGGGCGGTAAAAGCCTGGCATTGGCGCTCAAGCGGGCGGATTCGGACAGCTGCGCCAGCGACACCTATAACAACCCGCTCGAGGCGGTGCCGCCGGCGGTGATGATCGAGAAGAAGACGTTCGCCGAGCACGCCTACCAAGTGAAAACCCAGGGTGGGCAGGTCACCTTGAAGCTCGAAGGCGACGGGCCGGCGATCGAGAAGATCAACCGCGACCTGGCGCGCCTGGCAGTCAACCCCGACGGCCAGGCAGACTTCTACCGCGAGCGGCGCAACGCCCTGGATCAGAGCGGCAGCACCTCAACCAGTGAAATCACCGTAGAGCCCTTCTACTGGTCGTCACAGTGGATCACCGTGCGGTTTTACCGCTGGACAGCCGGTTACGGTCGCGGCGGCATCAGTTGGGGCTTGCACAGCTGGAACCTGCAAACCGGCGACAGCGTAGACCCGTGGACCTGGCTGGGTGGGCGCGAAGAATGGGACAGCCCGTACTCCGGCCAAATCAAGCTGCCCAGCGCATTCAGCCGCTGGCTGACCACGCAAACCACCACTGACGAGGGCTGCCCGGCCATCAGCCGCTATTCCTCCTTTGACCTGAGCTTCAACACCCAAGGCCTGCAACTCTCGACACCGGCCACGGGAGACGGCTGCGACAACGACTTGTCCTTCACCTGGGAGCAGTTGGAACCGGTACTCACAGCGCAAGGCAAGGCAGCCGTGCCAAGTTTGAAACTGCCCTGAGTTGCACGCCAGCCAGCCTTACAAAAAACTGACACTCATTCATGAAATGTTCAGAAGTGCTGGCAGATACTAGCCGATCGCCACGGCCGTTCCCCCGAACGGTCCCTTGCTCCGGTAGCCAGAAACCATGACGCGTCCCGCTCCTCTGCTGCTCCTTCTCGCTGGTGTGTTGTTCTTCTTTGCCTTGGGTGGCCATGAGCTGCAAGGCTCCACCGAAGCCCGCGTCGCCGGGATCGCCATGGCCATGCACCTGGACAATGACTGGGTCATCCCGCGGCTGTTCCGCGAACCTTTCCTGGAAAAACCGCCGCTGAGCCTATGGCTGGACGCCGGCGCCATTCGCCTGTTCGGCGGCACGACGTGGGCCGTGCGCCTGGCGTCGGCATTTGCCGGCCTGTTCAGCGTGATGCTGTTTTACGCGATGCTGCGCAAGTTTGGGCGGCCCAAGCCAATGGCATTCTGCGCAGCGCTGATTCTGGCAACCATGGCCAGTTACTGGGGCAACGTGCGGGGCGTGGGTGAAGACTCGCTGCTCAGCCTCGGCGTGACCACCGCGCTGCTGGCGTTCTACCAAGCGGTGCGGCCGGACCGCGAAGGTTCAAGTACGTGGGCCTGGGCGTTGTTCACCGTCGGCATGGTCATCGCGACCCTGAGCAAAGGTGTACTGGGCCTGGCGATGCCGGGCATTGTGATCTTCGTGTACCTGGCCAGCACCAGCGTGATGGATAAGCGTGTGCGCATTGGCGACTGGCTCAAGCCAGCGCTGTTCACGCTGCTGGCCCTGGTGCCGTTGCTCATCTGGTTGGGCTTCCTGTTCCAGCGCGGCGGCATGCAGGCTGTGGCCGAAGTGCTGTGGACCAACAGCGTCGGGCGTTTCAGCGGTTCGTTTGTCGAGGCCGGGCACTACGAGCCCTTCTACTACTACATCGCCAAACTGCCCGAGGCTTTCCTGCCGTGGAACATCCTGGTGTACCTGGGCCTGTGGCACTTTCGCAAAAGCCTGGTGCGTAACCGCTACCGGCTGTTTTTCAGCGTGTGGCTGGTGGCGCAGTTCACCCTGCTGACCCTGGCTTCGAGCAAGCGCGTGGTTTACCTGATGGCACTCACACCCGCCGCCGCCGTACTGGCAGCGGAATACGCCGGGGTGTTATTGGAATGGCTCAAAGCGAACAGGCCGGCGCTGTACCGCTATCACCGTGGCGTGATCGGCGGGGTTTTCACCTTGGCGATCGCCTGCTACCTGACGGCCGCGTTCTGGTTTGCGCCCAAAGCCGACGTGCGCCAGTCGTTTGTACCCGTTATCAGTCAGGTTCAGGCCTACCAGGCCCAAGGCAAGGACGTGGTGCTGTTCCAGCCCAACGAACGCATCGCCGGGGCCAGCGTGTTCTATCTGCAGGCCTACTTGCCGATCCTGCAAACCGAAGCTGAGTTGCGCAGCTATCTCACGGCCAAGCCTGGCAACATCGCGTTGCTGGACCGCACGGAGCAGTTGGCCGAGAAGGTCACGGTGATCAAGCAAATCTCGATCAACCGTCAGCCTTACTACTTCGTCGAGCAGTAAGGCTGGCGCGGGGGTATCAGTGCTTGGTGAGCTTGTCCAGGTAACCCATGGCGAACGCCGAGATCACAAAGGTCATGTGGATGATCACGTACCACATCAAATGCTGCGGATCGACGTTCTTGGCGTCCATGAAGATGCGCAGCAGGTGAATGGACGAGATCGCCACGATAGACGCCGCCACTTTCATCTTCAGCGATGAAGAGTCCATGGTGCCCAGCCAGTTGAGCTTTTCCTTGCTCTCATCGATATCCAGCTGCGAGACGAAGTTCTCGTAGCCGGAAATCATCACCATCACCAGCAAGCCGCCGACCAGGGCCATGTCGATCAACGACAGCAGCACCAGGATCAGGTCGGACTCGGCCATCGAGAACACGCTCGGCAGCAGGTGAATCACTTCCTGGAAGAACTTCAGCGCCAGCGCCAGCAACCCCAGGGACAAGCCGAAATAAATCGGCGCCAGCAGCCATCGCGAGGCGTACATGGCATTTTCGATAAAGCGTTCCATTGAATCTCACACAGCCTGGCTAAGAATGGCCGCGAGTATACCAGCCGCTACCAAACACCTGTAACCGCGAGAAAACTGACCTGAGCGGCATCTGTAAGAGAATTTTTCTGCTAGTGTCGAGCCCATCAAATCGGCTCGATGCTGACGAACAGGAAGACTCGAATAATGGATGTGCGATCCCCTTTGGCCAGTTTCGGCCTGTGTGCGGTGTTGCTGATGGCTGGCGGCTGCTCGCCCAAAGAAGAGCAGAAGCAGGCCACCCTCGAAGAGAAAACCGCGAAGTTCGAACAATCGCTGGACAGCATTCAAGACCCCAAGCTCAGAGACGCCATCGCCGACCTTGGTGGCTCGCTGCTGTTGCTGGAACGGGCGCGAGTCAAGCTCGCCAACAAGCCCATCGAAGCCGAATACGGCGAAGACACCCTGGCCCTGCTCAAGCACTACCCCACGCCCCAGGCACTGGTGGACACCTACATCAATGGCCTGTTCGTGCTGCGCAAAGCCTCGCATTCCGACTACCTGACCGATTTGCAGCCGGTGTTCCCCTTCAACTTCAACACCCCGGACCAATTCCCTTTCCCCCACGGCCTTGAATGGCAGTCGGTGACGTTGAGCAACAACAAGGTCATTCCCTTTCAGCCCGAATGGTCGGAAACCGACCCGGGTATCCAGCTCAGCCCGAGCAGTTCCAACCTGACCAACCCCGACGACCTGACGGTGACTTACCCGTTCATCGAGGGCGTAGAGACCGAGAACAAGAGCCAGCCGCAGCCCGTCAGCCTCAAGGGCGCGGTCGAGGTGGTGGCGCCGGGCAAAGTGCTGACCTTCGATTTGTCGAAAAAAGACGTCGGCCACAAACGCACCGAGGGCAACATCACCCTCAACCTGCTGCTGCTTGAGAAAAACTACGCCGAGATCGAGCTGACCAACAGCGAGCCACTGGCGCCGGAAGTCGGCGACGAATCGCCAAACCCATTGCTGGTGCAGGCGCGCGACAGCACCGGGCAATTTCTCACCCGCTCAGGCTCGATCAACGAAAACGCCGCGCAAGTGGCGTTTTACGAGAAACAACTGGCCGAGATGCAAAAACAGCAAGCCTGGTCGGATGCCTTTGAAAAACAACTGACGGACGAGCAAAAAGCCTTCGAGCACAAACAAAGCAGCCACTACGCCAAGGTGTATTTCAATGGCCTGATCGACAACCTGCAGGTCGACGTCCTGGATTTTTCCAAGGCCACCGTCACCCGCAAGGACCTCGACCTGCCGGTGCTGCGTTTTGACAAGAACAGCCTGCAAAAGACCGTGCAAGCCTTGCCGATGCCGGTCACCGTGTATGACGACAGCGCTGCCAGCTGGCTCAAAGACGCGGCAATGACGGAGGACCAACTGAAAAACAGCGTGACGATCAGCCAATCAACCGAAGACGCCAGCGCTGCGAAGATCGTCTTTGACCACCCGTTCACCTTCAATGACGACCTGGTCGGTGCCGATCGCAACAACAGCGACGCGCCCATCACCTTCTTTGCGGCGGACGACAAAGGTGAACGCGGCGAGCCCATCGAACTGCCGGCCGAGGCCTTCGAACTGAACGCCGCCACCGGCACGCTCACCTACGATCTCAACCTGTTCCCGGAAACCCCGGCGTTTGCGGTGGGCTCGATTCCGCTGTTTCTTGCCACCATAGAGAAAGCCACGATTGACGTTGCCAAGCTGCCCAAGGGCCTGTCGCTCAAGGACAACGCATTGATCGTCGATCAAAAGGAATTTCCCGCCGACAGCTGGCGCTTCTACGCCAAGGATGCGAGCGGCAACTACCTGAAGGAAATTCTCGGCGTCAGCCACCGTGCCGAGGAATACGGCACAGCGTTGTTTGACGTGCACTATTTCTACGGCCAGCCGACCAGCCTGGAAAGCTACCAGCGCACCGACCTCGACACCGTGCAATACGGCTTTGAGGTCAAACTGGACAAGCCCGACAGCAAATAAACGCTCAGTGGCGAGTATCGCTGAGCGTCTGGGCTCGCCCGCCATTGAGCTGTCGCAGATGTGCCTGCAGGTGCAGGCACCAGATCTGTGGGTCGTCCGCCAGCTCGTAGCCGTGCAGCGTCAAGCTTTCGACGATCGATCCCAGAATGGTTTCTGCCACGAAGGGCCCATGAAACGGGCCTTGAGACTTGATGGTGGAAGGCTGTTCGCCGGTCATTCCGGCAGCAAACAACAGCGTCCACATCCCGTTATCCCCGGCGAGAGGGCGAATGGAGCATTCGATACGGGTGACCAGGCCCAGGCATTGGCGGGTAAGGCAAAGGTTGCGCGGCATGGCGGCGACCCTCGGTAGATCGGTGTTCAACCTCGCGCAGGGCAAGGCTGTCTCTGTCCAGCGACTCCTGTGGATATCCCTTGAAGTGAGAATAGAAGAAAACCAGTACAAACCAAGCTTGTAGGGACCAACGGGCGTTGGCCCTACACGCGAGTCAAAATTGTGGCGAACGCGCTCGTCGTGGCAGCGGGCCTGTTGTGGCGAGCGGGCTTGCCCCGCGTCGGGCTGCGAAGCAGCCCCAATCAGCCCACTGCAATCTGTCAGGCAGATTGGACTGGCTGGTTTGGGGCGGCTTCGCCACCCAACGCGGGGCAAGCCCGCTCGCTACGCACCATCAGGTGGGCTTGGCTTCCGCCAACGCCTGCTGTGCCAGCTCCTTTTCCGCTTCCTTCAAGTCGTCTTCGCTGATCATCTCGGCAATCGCGCGCAAACGCTCTACCACGCGCGCATTCACGGTGCCTTCAGGGAATTGGCCCTCCTCGTCCGGCTCACCGGCGGGCTCACCGACCAACAAGCTCAGCGCCTCGTCCGCCTGACGCACGGCATAGATATGGAACTGCCCGGCGCGCACGGCCTGCAGCACCTTCTCGTCAAGCATCAGCGTGGCGACGTTGGCCTGCGGGATGATCGCGCCCTGCTCACCGGTCAGCCCGCGTGCTTCGCAGAGGCGGAAGAAGCCTTCGATTTTCTCGTTGACCCCGCCCACCGCCTGCACTTCACCAAACTGGTTGATCGAGCCGGTGATGGCAAAGCACTGCTTGAGCGGCGTCTTCGACAGCGCCGAAATCAAGGTGCACGCCTCGCCCAACGAAGCACTGTCGCCATCCACATAACCGTAGGACTGCTCCAGCGCGATACTCGCCGAGATCGCCAGCGGGAATTCCTGGGCATAACGGCTGCCCAGGTAACCGGTGAGAATCATCACGCCCTTGGAGTGAATCGGCTGGCCGAGGTTAACCTCGCGCTCGATGTCGACGATGCCGCTGCCGCCCGGGTACACCGTGGCGGAAATCCGCGCCGGCACGCCGAACGCCGAATCGCCGACCTCCAGCACCGTCAGCCCGTTGCACTTGCCGACCGCCGCACCGGCGGTGTCGATCAGGATCACCCCGGCAAGCATGTCGTCGAGAATCCGTGCCGACACACGGCCAGTACGTGTGGCTTTGGCCTTGAGCGCGCGTTCGATATGCCCCGCGTCGGTCATCTCGTCGCCCGCCAGGTGGCGAATGAAATCCGCCTCACTGACCAGCTGGAACAAGTCGCCAATGCGCGCCGACAACCGCCCCTGATGTTCGGCCAGGCGGGCGCTGTAAGTCGCCAGCCGCGCCACCGCGTCCGACGTCAACGGCGCCATGCCTTCTTCCGAGGTGCGGGTTTTAAGCAACTGGGCAAACTGTTCCAGGCTTTCGTCGACCATCGGGATGTCTTCGTCGAAATCCACCAGGACGCGGAACATCTCCTGGAAGTCCGGATCGGCGTCCTGCAGCGCGTAGTACAGCTGGCGCGAACCGATGATGATGACCTTGACCTGCAACGGAATCATCTGCGGGTTGAGGGTTACCGTGGCCAGACGGCCCAGCTCGCCCAGCGGCGATTCCATCTTCAGCTTGCGCGACTGCAGGGAGCGCTTGAGCGCGTCCCATACAAACGGCTCGCCGAGCATTTTTTCGGCTTCCAGAATCAGGAAACCGCCATTGGCACGGTGCAACGCACCGGGGCGCAACTGGCGATACGTGGTGTAGAGCGCGCCTTGGTCGGTGCTGTACTCGATACGGCCAAACAGGTTGTCGTAAGTCGGGTGCGGCTCAAACACCACCGGCGCGCCGCCGTTGACCGGGTGGCCCACCACCAGGCTGGGGCAGTATTGCTCTTCGAGCAGCTTGCGGGCCTGAGCGTCGGTCTTGGCATCATCCACCAGTTGCTCGACCACGGTTTTGAGCAGGTACACCTGCATGGCTTGCAAGTAGCCGCACACCGCTGCGTTTTCTGCGTACTTTTCCGACAGCGGCGCCAGCAAAGGCTGCAGGGCCAGGGTGATGGTTTCTTCGTTGAATTGGCGCAGTTGGTTGTTGGACTCACGTTTCCACTGCGGCAGGCTGGCCAACTCTTCGTTAAGGCGCTCTTCCAGCTCGGAAATATCAGTGTGGAAGCGCTCACGATCAGCTTCCGGCAGCTGCGAAAACTCGGCCTCGTCCAGCGCCTTGCCATCAAGCATCGGCGTGAACGCGATGTTGGTGCTGTCGCGGTACAGCGCCACGTCCTTTTCCAGGGCCAGACGCTCGATCACGTCCAGGGCCTTGTCGTAGCGCTGGTTGAAGGCGCGGTCGATGGCGCTTTTGCGCTGTTGATAAGTCGGGTGTTCGAACACCGCCGGGAAGGTGGCGACCAGGTTGTCGACCAGAGCGTTGATATCGGCGATGAACGCTGCTGCGCCGCCGCCCGGCAATTCCAGGGCGCGTGGCTCACGCGGCTCATCAAAATTATTGACGTAGACCCAGTCCGACGGGGTCTGCAGGCGTTTGCCTTCGGCTTTCAGGTAGCGTTTGACGAACGAAAAGCGGCCGGTACCAGGCTCGCCCATGACAAACACGTTGTAACCGGGGCGTGGCATCGCCACACCGAACTGCAACGCTTCAACTGCGCGTTCCTGGCCAAGCACACCGCGAAAGGGCTCCAAATCATTGGTGGTCGAGAAGCTGAACTGTTCAGCGGAGAAAGGGCGAGTCAGCGCTTCAGGCGCTAGACGCAAGCTGGCAGCAACAGGATCAGGCATCGGGCTTCCTTACATCAGGCGGGGCAGATGACGGCATTCTGGCTCTCGGTTGCGCGCTCTGGCAAGGCGCGCCTGTGGGAAAGCGTAGACACGGGAGGCGTCCTACAAAAAAATCGCGACAACCGTGCGCGATCACTTCGATTGTTTTATAAAAAATAACGGAACCCCAGGAACGTGCCTAAACTCCAAACTGCGCGGGTTGGACTAATAACTGGCCCCTAGGGCGCTGCAACGCGCCTGAACCCTTGTCCATTGGTTTGCACACAAAGAGAACAAAGCTATGAAACGGATCCTTCTTGGTACTCTCTTCACCGTCGTCTCCCTCAATGCAATGGCAGAAGCACCAGGTGGCCCGAACTGCGGTTGGGGCAACATGTTGTTTGAAGGCCAGCGCGGTACTCCAGCTCACTTCCTCGCTTCCACCACCAACGGCACCTCGGGTAACGCCACTTTCGGCATGACCTCGGGCACCAACGGTTGCAGCACCAACAGCGCCCTGACCTACGGCGGCAAGTCCTGGATTGCCATGAATGGCATGATGAACGAGCTGTCCGAAGACATGGCCAAAGGCAACGGCGAAGCGCTGACCACCTACGCGGTGGTACTGGGCGTTGCACCGGAAGATCGCGATCACTTCGCGGCCGTGACCCACGAGCACTTCCAGCAGATCTTCAGCAAAGCTGACGTGACCGCCGATGACGTGCACAACAACACCTTGGCTGTACTGAAAAGCGATGCCCGCCTGGCAAAATACGCTACCCAGGCTTAAGCTCGACCCGCCCGCGCCTTTCGAGGCGCGGGTTTTATTTTGGACCCGCCTCCCCTTTGGGTCTCACTATTTCCGACTTAAGTTGCCCCTATGCTCAAACGCTTTGCCTGGTTGGCACTCTTCGCCTGCGCCCCGCTGTATGCGGCCCCGCATATTGATGATCAACGTTTGCAGCAATTGGCCAACGATCCGTTCTGGCTGTCTCTGGGCCATTACGAAGCCGGCAAGCTCAAGGGCTGGCGCAGCTATGTCAGCGACAAAAAATTCTTCCTCGCCCCTGATGGCGCCCACCACCCGGACGAGGAACTCAAGGCGACCGTAGAGGCGCTGTACGCCCCGGCCAGCCTCGGCGAAAAACACGCCCAATGTGTTTACCCCGCACGTACGCGCTGGCTCAAGGAACAGTTGCAGCTGACCGACTTGCCCACCCTGGAGTGCAAAGAATTCACTCAGTGGTTCAAGGACGTCGCGCCCCACAGCGCGGTGATGATCTTCCCGGCGGCCTACCTCAACAGCCCGTCGTCGATGTTCGGCCACACGTTGCTGCGCATCGACCAGGCTGACGTGCAAAGAGACAAGACCGCCCTGCTCAGCTACGCGATCAATTTCGGTGCCTACATCGAAGGCTCCGACAACAGCATTCTCTACGCCTGGAAAGGCCTGATGGGCGGCTATCCGGGCCTGTTTGCGTTGGTGCCCTACCAGGAAAAACTCTCGGAGTACCGTAGCCTCGAGAACCGCGACCTGTGGGAATACCGCCTGAACCTCACCCAGGTCGAGACCGAACGCATGGTCCGGCACGTGTGGGAGCTCAAGCAGATCCAGTTCGACTACTTCTTTTTCGACGAAAACTGCTCCTACCGCCTGCTGGAGCTGCTGCAAGTGGCGCGCCCAAGCCTGCGCCTGACCGAACAATTCCCGCTGACGGCGATCCCCACCGACACCGTCAAGGCGGTGAAAGAGGCTGGCCTGGTGGAGAAGATCGACTATCGCCCGTCCCGTGAACGCGAACTGCTCGAACGTGCCAAGCCGCTGGACAGTGATGAGCAGCAATGGGTACTGAACATCAGCGACGACCAGAAGCAACTGCAGGAGCCCGCCTTCAAGGCGCTGCCCCGCGACCGCCAGGCGCTGATCATCGACGCCGCCTATCGCCTGGGTCGCTACCGCGCCAATGGTCTTGAGCGCGACACCGAACGCTCGCAACGCAGCTTCGAACTGCTGCGCGCGATCAACCAGAACCCGGCGCCAGACCTGAACATCGAACGCCCCGGCCTGCCGGAAGACGGCCATGAGTCGCGCACCTGGCAGGCCGGCATCGGCACCCGTGGCAGCAAGACCTTCGGCGAATACGGCCTGCGCATGGCCTACCACGACCTCAACGACAACGCCGAAGGCTTCCCGTTGGGCGCGCAGATTGAAATCCTGCAGATGAAACTGCGCCAGTACGAAGGCAACCACTGGCAACTGCAGCAACTGGACCTGGCCACCATCCGCTCCCTGACCCCGCGCAACGCCCTGTTGCAGCCGTGGTCATGGCAAGTGACTGGCGGCCTGGAGCGCGTGCCAGGCAAACACGACGACGAAACCCTCGTGGCCCACGTCAACGGCGGCGCCGGCGGCACCTGGCAACTCACCGACGACATGCTCGGCTTCGCCCTCGGCACCGTGCGCGTGGAACACAACAACGACTTCAGCGAAGCCATCTCCCCGGCTGCCGGATTCAACACCGGCGTGCTGTGGAAAAACCCGCTGGGCAATTTGAGCCTGGAAGCCAAAGGGGATTTCTTCACCAATGGCGAAGTGCGGCGCAGTGTCAGCTTGAACCAGCAGTGGGAATTGTCGCGCAACCTGGGCCTGCGCCTGAGCGCCCAGCGCGAGTACAGCCACCTGTCCACGCCAGTGAATGAAGTGCTGCTCGAAGTGAAGTGGTATCACTACTGACCTGTGAGACCGGGCGAAGACCCACTGTGGGAGCGAGCTTGCCCGCGAAAGCGGTGTATCAGTAACAACAATACTGACTGCCCGACCGCCTTCGCAGGCAAGCCAGCTCCCACACTGGCTTTGTGCCAGACCTGAACCCCTTGCCCGCCGCAGCTCAAATGTGGGAGCGGGCTTGCCCGCGAAAGCGGTGTATCAGTAACAACCAGACTGACTACCCCACCGCCATCGCAGGCAAGCCAGCTCCCACACTGGTTTTGTGCCTGGCCTGAACCCCTTGCCCGCCGCAGTTCAAATGTGGGAGCGGGCTTGCCCGCGATGGCGCTCGGTCAGGCGATGATGTATTGAATGAACCACCGCATTCGCGAGCAAGCCCGCTCCCACATTTGGCCCGCGTGCATTCAGGCACACCACGTTGCCCACCCCATCAGGAGTTTCATCAACATGGCCGTTAACTGCACCACCCTCGAAGAAGTCCGCGCAAACATCGACCGCCTCGACCAACACATCGTCACCCTGCTGGCCGAGCGCGGCCATTACGTCTCCCAGGCAGCGCGCTTCAAAAAAGACGCCGATGGCGTCAAGGCGCCGCAGCGGGTTGAACAGGTAATCGCCAAGGTGCGGGGTTTATCCGAGGCGGTGGGTGCCAACCCCGAGGTCACTGAGCAGGTGTATCGCGCGATGATTGCGGCGTTTATCCAGCAAGAATTGGCCGAGCATGCCGCGCTGACGACCAACCAGGCGACATAACCCCCTCTGTGGCGAGCGGGCTTGCCCCGCGTTGGGCTGCGCAGCAGCCCCAAGTCTGTCGTCGGGGAGTATCAGATACTCCGCGTTCCTGTTTATTAGGGCGGCTGCGCAGCCCAACGCAGGACAAGCCGCTCGCCACATAGGCCGGTTCAGCACCTGTGGCGGTGTCAGGCTTTAGGTGGCGGGTGTTATCGCTTGGGTCAGGTCGTCCACGACGGCTTGCCCATCTCGCACAGCTAATGCGCGGTCCAGGCATATTGTTCGCCGCGTCGTAATGGCCCTTTAACCCAACACCTTTCTCACTTCTCTTTCACACCGGCCCGACAAATCCCTGACTAGACTCACCCTATCAGCCGTGAAACGGTCAGGGAGTACGCCATGTGGCGGTCTGCTGTAATGCTGTGCGCAGTAGTGTGGTTGTCAGGTTGCCAATCAACCCACCAGGATTTGCTGGCCAAAGGTTATCCACCGGCCTTTGCCGATGGCTTTGATGACGGTTGCAGCAGCGGTCGCCAGGCCGCCGGTGTGATCAGCGGGGAGTTTCGCAAGAACGTGCCGCGGTATCTGAAAGACCGCCAGTACGCCGAAGGCTGGGAAGACGGCTTTCGCCAGTGCAAGGCCATGCGCGAGAACGAAGCGTTGCGCGACTACAAGGACAACCACTGGGATGACCGCGAACGGGACTGGCAGCAGGAAAAAGACCGTGACGCCGCCAAGGCTTATCGCGCGCAGTAGGTCGCTTTCAGACATCCATCGAAACTAAAGCGCGGCGAACATGGCCCAAACTCCATTGAAGGAGATTGTCATGAGCCGAGCTTTTGTTAACGAAGACAACGCTGCCGCCCAGGCCGACCAACCGGTAGAGCGCCAGGTCAGTGAGCAACCCAACCACCTCACCGCGCAAGGGTTGGCGCAATTGCAGGCCAAGGTCGCGCAGTTGCAGCACGAATACAGCCTCGAGTCTGCCAAGGACGATAAACAGCGCCAGGCGGATCTTGAGCGGGACCTGCGCTACTTCAATCAGCGGGTACAAAGCGCCCAAGTGGTGGCACCGGCGACGTCCACCCACAGGGTGCAGATCGGCAGCTGGGTCACCTTTGCCAACGAACAGGACGAACACCAGCGCATTCAGTTGGTGGGTGAAGACCAGGCCGACGCCGCCGCCAATCTGATCAACTGGGGTTCGCCTCTGGGCCGCGCATTATTGGGCGCCGAGGTGGGCGACGAGGTGCTGTGGAAGCGCCCCGTCGGTGATCAAGTGATCGAAGTGCTGCGCGTCGAGCCCGAGGTTTAGACGATGCCTTGGGCCAGCATCGCGTCAGCGACTTTTACGAAGCCTGCGATATTTGCCCCTTTCACGTAGTTGACCCGGCCGTTTTCTTCGCCGTAGTGCACGCAGGCGTGGTGGATCGACTGCATGATGTTGTGCAACTTGCTGTCGACCTCGCCTGCGGTCCACAGCAGGCGCATGGCGTTCTGCGACATTTCCAGGCCGCTGACGGCCACTCCGCCGGCATTGGAGGCTTTGCCCGGGGCGAACAGAATGCCGGCTTCGATAAAGATATCCACAGCCGCAAGCGTGGTCGGCATGTTGGCACCTTCTGCGACGCACAGGCAGCCGTTGCGCAATAGGGTGCGCGCCGCGTCGGCGTCGAGTTCGTTTTGGGTCGCGCATGGCAGGGCAATGTCGCAGGCCAATTCCCAGGGCGTTTTACCGGCGCGAAATTCCAGGCCGTAACGGGAAGCCAACTCGCTGATGCGCCCGCGCTGCACGTTTTTCAGCTCCAGCAGGGCCGACCATTGCGCCTCGGTCAACCCGCTTTCGGCGTACAGGGTGCCTTCGGAGTCAGACAAGGAAATCACTTTGCCGCCCAGGTCCATAACCTTGCGCGCCGCGTACTGCGCGACGTTGCCAGAACCAGAGATCGCCACGCGCTTGCCTTCAACCCGCTGACCGTCGCGCTTGAGCATTGCTTCGGCGAAATACACGCAGCCAAAGCCGGTGGCCTCGGGGCGGATCAGGCTGCCGCCGTACGTCATGCCTTTGCCGGTCAGCACCGAGGTGAACTGGTTGCTGAGGCGTTTGTACTGGCCAAACAGGAAGCCGATTTCGCGCGCGCCCACGCCGATATCGCCGGCCGGCACATCCACGTCGGCGCCGATGTGGCGGTACAGCTCGCTCATGAACGCCTGGCAGAAACGCATCACTTCGGCGTCGCTCTTGCCCTTGGGGTCAAAGTCCGAACCGCCTTTGCCGCCGCCCATGGGCAGCGAGGTCAGGGAGTTTTTGAACGTCTGCTCGAAGGCGAGGAATTTCAGTACGCCCAGGTTCACCGACGGGTGAAAGCGCAAGCCGCCTTTGTAGGGGCCGATGGCGCTGTTCATCTGGATACGAAAGCCGCGATTGACCTGGACCTTGCCGTGATCATCCACCCACGACACCCGGAAGGTGATCGCACGTTCCGGCTCGCAGATGCGCTCCAGAATGCCCGAGGTCAGGTAGTGGGGGTTGGCTTCAAGAAACGGCCACAAGCTGCGCAGGACTTCTTCCACGGCCTGGTGGAATTCTGGCTGGTCGGGGTCGCGTTTTTTAAGGCGGGCAAGAAAGGATTCAACGGATTCGATCATGAAAAAGTCTCGGCAAATTGATTGTTTTTAAAGGAGATTGAGCCGGACCTTAGCAATTCATGTTGCACCTGAAAAGCGCAAAATGTCGCCTTTGTGAATTTAAATGGTGCATTGGATATAAATAACTGGGATTTTTTGCACCAGAAAAGGGATTTCAAATCAGAGGATGCACCAGCAGTTAAACCGCTATCGCAGGCAAGCCAGCTCCCACCTTTGACCGCATTTCAAATTGGAAACCCGATCAAATGTGGGAGCTGGCTTGCCTGCGATAAATCCACCTCGGGCACCTGAATCACACGCAAAAAAAACGGAGCCCGAAGGCTCCGTTTTTTGCAACCAACCCAAATCAGGCCAGTTTTTTGTGGCGCACACGGTGCGGCTGGGCAGCAGCTTCGCCCAAGCGCTTTTTACGGTCCGCTTCGTACTCGGTGTAGTTACCTTCGAAGAACACCGCTTGGGAGTCGTCTTCGTACGCCAGGATGTGGGTCGCGACGCGGTCAAGGAACCACCGATCGTGAGAGATCACAATGGCGGCGCCCGGGAAGTCCAGCAGGGCTTCTTCCAGGGAACGCAGGGTTTCAACGTCGAGGTCGTTTGACGGTTCGTCGAGCAGCAACACGTTGCCGCCTTCTTTCAAGGTCAGGGCCAGGTGCAAGCGGCCGCGCTCACCACCGGACAGGTCCTTGACGAACTTCTGCTGGTCGCCGCCCTTGAAGTTGAAACGGCCGACGTAGGTGCGCGACGGGATTTCATAGTTGCCGATGCGGATCTGGTCGGAACCGTCGGAGATTTGCTGGAACACCGTCTTGCTGCCATCCAGGTCTTCGCGGCTCTGGTCGACGCAGGCCAGTTGCACGGTTTCGCCGACTTCGATGGTGCCCGAATCCGGGGTTTCCTTGCCCATCAGCATGCGGAACAGGGTGGATTTACCCGCACCGTTACCGCCGATAACGCCGACGATCGCGCCTTTTGGCATGGAGAACGACAGGTTGTCGATCAACACGCGGTCGCCATAGCCTTTGGTGACGTTCTTGAACTCGATGACCTTGTCACCCAGGCGCGGGCCGGCCGGGATGTAGATCTCGTTGGTTTCGCTGCGCTTCTGGAATTCCTGCGACTGCATTTCTTCGAAACGTTGCAGACGAGCCTTGGATTTGGACTGGCGGGCCTTGGCGCCTTTGCGCACCCACTCCAGTTCTTCCTTCATGGCTTTTTCGTGGGCCGATTGCTGCTTGGATTCGGCGGCCAGACGGTCGGACTTGGCTTCCAGCCAACCGGAGTAGTTGCCCTCGTAAGGGATACCGGCGCCACGGTCGAGTTCCAGAATCCAGCCGGCGACGTTGTCCAGGAAGTACCGGTCGTGCGTGATCGCAACCACGGTGCCCGGGAAATCGTGAAGGAAGTGTTCCAGCCAGGCGACGGAATCGGCGTCCAAGTGGTTGGTCGGTTCGTCGAGCAGCAGCATGTCGGGAGCCGACAGCAGCAGGCGGCACAGGGCCACGCGACGCTTTTCACCACCAGAGAGGAATTCAACCTTGGCGTCCCACGCCGGCAGGCGCAGCGCATCGGCGGCGACTTCCAGCTGGCGCTCCAGGTTGTGACCGTCGCCGGCCTGCAGGATGGCTTCGAGCTTGGCCTGTTCGGCGGCCAGTTTGTCGAAGTCGGCGTCTTCTTCGGCGTAGGCGGCGTAGACCTCGTCCAGGCGCGCCTGGGCGTTCTTGATCACGGCCACGGCCTCTTCGACCACTTCACGCACGGTCTTGGTCGGGTCCAGGATCGGCTCTTGCGGCAGGTAGCCGATGTTCAGCTCGGGCATCGGGCGGGCTTCGCCTTCGAACTCGGTGTCGACGCCGGCCATGATTTTCAGCAGCGTGGACTTACCCGAACCGTTGAGGCCGAGCACGCCGATCTTGGCGCCTGGGAAGAAGGACAGCGAAATGTTTTTCAGGATTTCCCGCTTCGGCGGAACAACTTTTCCCAGCCGATGCATGGTGAAGACGTATTGAGCCATGGTGAACCTAGCGTCAGTGACTGATGAATTGAGCGGGCGAAGCCCGTGCAGGCCATGCGCCGCGCGGGCCGTTGACGGTGGTCAATGCCTTCGTGCGCAAAAAGCCTGAATGTCTGGGGCTGGAACGCCCCCGCGTAACCGGCAAAGCTACCTGAATGCGCTTGGTCAGTCCAGCCAGGCAGGGCTGGCACTTTGCCACAAGTCAAGGCATGCTAGCCGCCCTCCGGGCGTCCGGCTTATAGTGCACGTCGCGCGCCAGTCCAGCCAAACCGCAGGATCACAGCTTGTCCAAAGTCACGCCGCCCACTCCCCTGCGCGCCGCTCATATAGCGCCGGGAGCGCCCCTGCACGGCACCCTCAAAGGCGCATTGGCGACGCTTGTCCTGCTGCTGCTCGCGTTATTGTTCTGGCAACTGCTGGACCAACTGCAGCAAAACCAGAAAAACCAACAGCAATACACCATCGACTACAGCGCCGACCTGGCTGAACAGATCAGCTTGAACATGGCCCTGAGCGCCAAAATCGCCCTGAATTTGCTGCCGATGGTCGAGCCGCCGCGCAATGACGAACAGCAACAGGCGCTGATGCGCACCTTGCAACGTTCGCTGCCGGAACTGCGCAGTGTCGCCCTGCTCGCCCCCAGCGGCGCGATGATCAGCGACAGCGCCAAAGACAGCCAGGACAGCGCCTGGCTTGAAGAGCTGGTACAGCGCAGTCACTCGCAACCTTATTACCTGAGCAACAACCCGGACGGCACGATCATTTATCTGCTGCTGCACCAGCCCAGCGGCGGCTCGCGGATGTATTGGGCGCTGCGCCTGGCGCCCAACTACCTGAGCAACCTGACGCGCCAGGACGGCCAGGGCCAGCGCCCGATGTGGGCCATCGAGAACCGCCTCAACCACCGCGTGGTCAGCCGTGACAGCGGCATGCCGGCGCAATGGGCCTCTGCGCTGACCCCGGACGAATTGAACAAAAGCGTACTGGTCACGCCCCTGAGCAAAAGTGACTGGCAACTGCGCGGGCTGTTCGACCGCAGCGCCGTGCTGGAGCAACTGCTGCCGGCCTTCATCGGCAAATGCCTGCTGGGCCTGGCCTTTTCGCTGATCCCGGTGATCGTGCTGCTGAACATGCGTCGTCGCCAGCGCCAGGTGCATGAGGGCCGGCGCCGCTATCAGGATATTTTCGAAGGCACCGGCGTAGCGCTTTGTGTGCTCGATCTGTCGGGGTTGAAGGCCTTTTTCGACAAAACCAACATGCGCACCCGCGAGCAATCACAGGCCTGGCTGCACACCCACGTCGAAGAACGCCAGCAACTGCTCAAGGAGTTACGCGTCACCGAGGTCAACCAGGTGGCTGTGCGCCTGTTGAACGTCAGTTCTTGCGAGCAAGCCTGGGAGCGTCTGATCGATGACTGCCCGCGCAACGCCACGGCCATCGGCTATCAGGTTCTGGAAGCCGTACTGACCCAGCAAAAACAGCTGGAGCTGGAAATTCAACTCAACGACCTCGCCGGCAACGACCAGTACCTGTGGCTGGTGATGCGCCTGCCCGAGCAGCAAGACGACTTCAAGGCGGTCATCCTCAGTATCAGTGACATCACCAGCCGCAAGCTGATCGAGCTGTCGCTGGTGGAGCGTGAGCGTTTCTGGTCAGACGTGGTGCGCACCGTGCCGGACCACCTGTATGTGCAGGACGTGATCAGCCAGCGGATGATTTTCAGCAACCACCATTTGGGCCACACCCTTGGCTATAACAGAGCCGAACTGGCGCAAATGGGCGAGTACTTCTGGGAAATCCTGCTGCACCCCGACGATGCCCAGTATTACCACGACCTGCGCCAGCAACAACGTGAAGTCGGCTACACCACGCAGCTGCATTGCCAACTGCGCTTTCGGCACCGCAACAACCAATGGCGCCGCTTCGATATCCGCGAGCAAGCCCTGGCCCGCGACAAGACGGCGGTGGTTACGCGGATTATCGGCGTGGCCAAAGACATTACCGATCAGATTGAAGCCAGCGAGTCCCTGCGCGACAGCGAGCAGCGCTACCGCATGCTGGCTGAAAGCATCAGCGACGTGATTTGCTCCACCGACAGCCAGTTGGCCCTCAACTACATCAGCCCGTCGGTCAATGCCGTGCTGGGTTATGACGTGGATTGGGTGTTCAAGAATGGCTGGCAGTCGATCATCGCCAACCCGCAACAACTGTCCGGCATTTACAGCCTGATGGAGCAGGTCAGCCGCTCGCTGGGTGACACTGCGGCGCTGAACAAGCTGCGCGATGACGTGCAAACCCAGCTGTTCCTGTTCGACTGCCTGCGCGCCGATGGCCGCAAGGTGCCGATCGAGCTGCGCCTGGTGCTGGTGTGGGACGAACACGGCGCGTTTGAAGGCATCCTCGGCGTGGGCCGCGATATCAGCCAGCAACGCCGCGCCGAAAAAGACCTGCGCATGGCGGCCACGGTATTCGAACACTCCACCTCGGCGATCCTGATCACCGACCCGGCCGGTTATATCGTGCAGGCCAACGAGGCCTTCAGCCGGGTCAGCGGCTATGCCGTCGCGGATGTGCTCGACCAGTTGCCGAACATGCTCACCGTTGACGAACAACAGGAAGCCCACCTGCGTTATGTGCTCAAGCAACTGCACCAGCACAGCACCTGGGAAGGCGAAGTGTGGCTCAAGCGCCGCAACGGCGAGCATTACCCGGCGTGGGTCGGCATTACCGCCGTGTTCGATGATGAAGGCGACCTGGCCAGCTACGTGTGTTTCTTCAGCGACATCAGTGAGCGCAAGGCCAGCGAGCAGCGCATCCACCGCCTGGCGTATTACGACGCCCTGACCCACCTGCCCAACCGCACGCTGTTCCAGGACCGCCTGCACACGGCCCTGCAGGCAGCGGAACGGCAGAAGTCGTGGGTAGTGTTGATGTTCCTCGACCTCGACCGTTTCAAACCGATCAACGACTCCCTGGGCCACGCGGCCGGCGACCGCATGCTCAAGGAAATGGCCACGCGCCTGCTGGGCTGCGTGGCCGAAGACGACACCGTGGCGCGCATGGGCGGCGACGAGTTCACCTTGCTCCTGCAACCACGGGTGAGCCGCGACATGGCGCTGAACCGCGCGATTCACGTGGCCGAGCAGATCCTGGCCAGCCTGGTGAGACCGTTTGTGCTCGAAGGCCGCGAGTTCTTTGTGACCGCCAGTATCGGTATCGCCTTGAGCCCGCAGGACGGCAACGAACTGAGCCAGCTGATGAAGAACGCCGACACCGCGATGTACCACGCCAAGGAACGCGGCAAAAACAACTTCCAGTTCTATCAGGCGGACATGAACGCCAGCGCCCTGGAGCGTCTGGAGCTGGAAAGCGACCTGCGCCACGCGCTGGATCAGAACGAATTCGTGCTGTATTACCAGCCGCAGTTCAGTGGCGATGGCAAACGCTTGACCGGCGCCGAAGCCCTGCTGCGCTGGCGCCACCCGCGCCGCGGGCTGGTGCCGCCGGGTGATTTCATTCCGGTGCTGGAAGAGTTGGGACTGGTGGTGGACGTGGGCGACTGGGTGCTCAGCGAGGCCTGTCGCCAGCTCAAGACCTGGCACCAGAACAAGGTGCGGGTGCCGAAAGTCTCGGTGAACATCTCGGCGCGGCAGTTCTCCGATGGCCAACTGGGCGAGCGCATCGCCTCCATTCTCAGGGACACCGGCCTGCCGCCGGCGTGCCTGGAGCTGGAGCTGACCGAAAGTATCCTGATGCGCGAAGTCAACGAAGCGATGCAGATCCTCGCCAGCCTGAAAAACCTCGGGCTGAGCATCGCGGTCGACGACTTTGGCACGGGTTATTCGTCGCTCAACTACCTCAAGCAATTCCCCATCGACGTGTTGAAGATCGACCGCACCTTTGTCGATGGCCTGCCCTCCGGCGAGCAAGACGCGCAAATCGCCCGCGCCATTATCGCCATGGCCCACAGCCTGAACCTGGCGGTGATCGCCGAGGGCGTGGAAACCCATGAGCAGCTGGACTTCCTGCGCGAGCATGGCTGCGATGAAGTGCAGGGGTATCTGTTTGGACGGCCGATGCCGGCGAATCGGTTTGAGGCGCAGTTCAGCAACGATGCGCTGTTCATGTTCGACTGAGATCTTGCGGTGCGGCTGATGGCCTCATCGCGGGCAAGCCCGCTCCCACATTTTGATCCGTGAACCCATTCAAGTGTGGGAGCTGGCTTGCCTGCGATAGGGCCAGTACAGGCACCGCCCATCCCTGGATGAGCCCCACTTGTCCGCGACATGATGTCCTTTCATATGCCATCTAAAACCCATTGGGTTAGAATGCCCTCCTTTTCTGCCCCCGATCCTTGAGGACCGCCATGTTCAGCCGTGATTTGACTATTGCCAAGTACGACGCCGATCTCTTTGCCGCCATGGAGCAAGAAGCCGTGCGCCAGGAAGAGCACATTGAGCTGATCGCTTCGGAAAACTACACCAGCCCCGCGGTCATGGAGGCTCAAGGTTCGGTTCTGACCAACAAGTACGCCGAAGGCTACCCAGGCAAGCGCTACTACGGTGGTTGCGAGTACGTCGACGTGGTTGAGCAGTTGGCCATTGACCGTGCCAAGGAACTGTTCGGCGCCGATTACGCCAACGTCCAGCCACACGCCGGTTCCCAAGCCAACAGCGCCGTGTACCTGGCCCTGCTGCAAGGCGGCGACACCATCCTGGGCATGAGCCTGGCCCACGGCGGTCACCTGACCCACGGCGCCAGCGTTTCCTCCTCCGGCAAGCTGTACAACGCCGTTCAGTACGGTATCGATGCCAACGGCCTGATCGACTACGACGAAGTCGAGCGTCTGGCGGTCGAGCACAAGCCTAAAATGATCGTGGCCGGTTTCTCTGCCTACTCGCAGATCCTGGACTTCCCACGTTTCCGCGCCATCGCTGACAAAGTCGGCGCCTACCTGTTCGTCGACATGGCTCACGTAGCCGGTCTGGTCGCCGCTGGCGTTTACCCGAACCCGGTGCCTTACGCTGACGTGGTCACCACCACTACGCACAAAACCCTGCGCGGCCCACGTGGCGGCCTGATCTTGGCGCGCGCCAACGCCGAGATCGAGAAGAAGCTGAACTCCGCCGTATTCCCAGGCGCCCAGGGTGGCCCGCTGGAGCACGTCATCGCCGCCAAAGCGATCTGCTTCAAAGAAGCCCTGCAGCCTGAGTTCAAGACTTACCAGCAACAAGTGGTCAAGAACGCCAAGGCCATGGCTGGCGTGTTCATCGAACGCGGCTACGACGTGGTGTCCGGCGGTACTGAAAACCACCTGTTCCTGCTGTCGCTGATCAAGCAGGACATTTCCGGTAAAGATGCTGACGCTGCCCTGGGCAAAGCCTTCATCACCGTGAACAAAAACTCCGTGCCGAACGACCCACGTTCGCCGTTCGTCACCTCCGGCCTGCGTTTCGGCACCCCGGCTGTGACCACGCGTGGCTTCAAGGAAGCAGAGTGCAAGGAACTGGCTGGCTGGATCTGCGACATCCTGGCTGACCTGAACAACGAAGCCGTGATCGACGCGGTGCGTGAAAAGGTCAAGGCCATCTGCAAAAAGCTGCCGGTGTACGGCGCTTGATTGCAGTGGCTTGAATAAAAAGCCCGGCCTTAGCGCCGGGCTTTTTTATGCCCGAATTTCAACTTGAAATGCAATCACCTGTGGGAGCTGGCTTGCCTGCGATAGCGGCCTGTCAACGGGCACATCATTGCCTGACCCACCGCAATCGCAGACAAGCCAGCTCCGACAGTGGACCGTGTTTCAAGTCAGGATTGGTAGACCTTGGCAAAGCCGTCGCGGATTTTGTCTTCCGGTAACTCATCAGCAATAAACACAATCACACTTTCACGCGCCTCGCCCTCGGCCCATTCGGTGTCCCAATCGAACCCGTAAAGCTTGAGCACGCCTTGAAACACCATGCGCCGGTCTTCGCCGGCAATGTTCAGTACGCCCTTGTAGCGCAGCAGTTGCTTGCCGTGGTCTTCCAGCAGCTCGTTCATGAACTCGCTGAGGCGGTCGATATCCAGCGGCTGGTCGGTGCGCAGCACCAGGCTGGAAATGCGGTCGATGGCCGGCGCCGCGCTGACCGGGCGCAGGCTCATGCCGGCGTTGAGGTTGAAGCCGCGCACATCGAGCAATTCCGCCAGGTCGATGGCGCCGTGGTCGACCACACGGATCGGCGCGCGGCGGTTGATGCGGGTCAGGCGCTGGCTGAGGGCGTCGAAGGTCGCTGCGTCCACCAGGTCGCGCTTGCTCACCAGCAGGCGGTCGGCAAAACCGATCTGGGCCTGGGCGATCGTCTGGGTCAGGTGGTGTTCGGCGTGGGCCGCGTCCACCAAGGTGATGATGCCGTCGAGGAGGTAGCGCTCGCGCAGTTCTTCGTCGATGAAAAAGGTCTGGGCCACCGGTGCCGGGTCGGCCAGGCCGGTGCACTCGATCACCAGGCGGTCGAAGGCAATCTCGCCGCTGTCCAGGCGCTCGAGCAGCAGGTACAGGGCTTTGGTCAGGTCGGTGTGGATGGTGCAGCACACGCAACCGTTGGACAGGGTCATGACCTGCACCGGTTCTGCGCCCAGCAGCTGGGTGTCGATACCGGCGTCACTGAATTCGTTTTCGATCACGGCGATTTTCAAGCCGTGCTCGGCCTTGAGCAGGTGGCGCAGCAAGGTGGTTTTGCCCGCGCCGAGAAAGCCGCTGAGGATGGTGACGGGGATGGGAGAGGACAAAAAAATTCTCCTTTTCAGATGAAATGACTGAAGGAACACAAAACAAATGTGGGAGCTGGCTTGCCTGCGATGCAGACCACTCGGTTTTTCAATCAGACCGAGGTGATGCTATCGCAGGCAAGCCAGCTCCCACATAACGCCCTGCGTTCACAGGGCAATTGCGCTAACCCAAAAGGCAGGTCAGCAGCACTTGGGCCCACCCTTGCCACCGTAACGGGCTTCCTGGCGCTCCCGGAAGAACGCCTTGTAGTCCATCACCGGTTTGTCCGGGTGTTTGGTTTGCATATGCTCGACGTAGGTGTCGTAGTCGGGCATGCCGACCATCAGGCGCGCGGCCTGACCGAGGTATTTACCGAGGCGACTGATGTCATTGAACATGGTTGCAATCCTCGATTACGCGTCCGGAACCGCCTGGAACGGGGCTTCTTTATCCGTACGTTCTTTGTTGCCCCAGGCGGCGACGCCGACCTTGAGCGCATAGAACAGGATGCTGAACACCACGAACAGGAACAGCGCCGTGAGCGTTGCGTTGGTGTAGGCGTTCCAGATCACGTGTTGCATCTGGTCGATGTTCTTGGCCGGCGCGAGGATCTGGCCGCCTGCCAGGGCATCGCTGTACTTCTTGGCCAGCGACAGGAAGCCAATCGCAGGGTTCGCGTCGAACAGCTTGATGAAGCCCGCCGTGGTGGTGCAGATCAGCAGCCAGACCGCCGGCAGCATGGTCACCCAGATGTAGCGCTGGCGTTTCATTTTGATCAGCACAACCGTGGCGAGCATCAGCGCGATCCCGGCCAGCATCTGGTTGGAGATACCGAACAGCGGCCACAAGGTGTTGATGCCGCCCAGTGGGTCGATCACGCCTTGGTACAGCAGGTAACCCCACATTGCCACGCAACCTGCGGTTGCAATCAGGTTGGCGGTCCAGGATTCGGTGCGCTTGAGCGACGGCACGAAGGAGCCGAGCAAGTCCTGAAGCATGAAGCGACCGGCACGGGTACCGGCGTCAACCGCCGTCAGGATGAACAGCGCTTCGAACAGGATCGCAAAGTGGTACCAGAACGCCATGGTGTTTTCACCCGGCAACACACTGTGCAGGATCTGCGCGATACCCACCGCGAGGGTCGGCGCACCGCCGGCACGTGCCAGGATGGTGGTTTCGCCAATGTCATGGGCCACTGCTTGCAGCGCTTCCGGCGTAATCGCAAAACCCCAGCTGCTGACGGTTTGTGCCACGGCCATCACATCACCACCGACCACGGCGGCCGGGCTGTTCATGGCGAAGTACACGCCAGGCTCGATCACCGACGCGGCAACCATTGCCATGATGGCCACGAACGATTCCATCAGCATCGCGCCGTAACCGATGTAACGGGCGTTGACTTCGTTATCCAGCAACTTGGGCGTGGTGCCCGAGGAAATCAGCGCGTGGAAACCCGAAACCGCGCCACAGGCGATGGTGATGAACAGGAACGGGAACAGGCCGCCCTTCCACACCGGACCGGTGCCGTCGATGAACTGGGTCAGCGCCGGCATTTTCAGCTCTGGCATGGTGACCAGAATGCCGATCGCCAGAGCGATGATGGTGCCGATTTTGAGGAAGGTGGAGAGGTAGTCACGCGGTGCCAGGATCAGCCACACCGGCAGTACTGCGGCAACGAAGCCGTAGCCGATCAGCATCCAGGTGATTTGGATCCCAGTGAAGGAGAACGCCTTGGCCCATACCGGGTCAGCGGCAATCTGCCCGCCCAGCCAGATCGAACCGAGCAGCAACAGCACGCCGATCACCGATATTTCACCAATGCGGCCCGGGCGGATGTAGCGCATGTACACGCCCATGAACATCGCAATCGGGATGGTCGCCATTACGGTGAAGATGCCCCATGGGCTCTCGGCCAGGGCCTTGACCACGATCAGCGCCAGCACCGCGAGGATGATGATCATGATCAGGAAGCAGCCAAACAGCGCGATGGTCCCCGGGATGCGGCCCATCTCTTCGCGAACCATGTCGCCAAGGGAACGGCCATTGCGACGGGTGGACAGGAACAGGACCATGAAGTCTTGCACTGCACCGGCCAGCACTACGCCAGCAATCAGCCACAGGGTGCCGGGCAGGTAGCCCATTTGCGCCGCCAGTACCGGGCCGACCAGCGGGCCTGCACCGGCAATCGCCGCAAAGTGGTGGCCAAAAAGGATGTGTTTGTTGGTCGGCACATAGTCCAGACCGTCATTGTTGAGCACTGCGGGGGTGGCCCGCCGTGGATCGAGTTGCATCACGTTGTTAGCGATGAACAGGCTGTAGTAACGGTACGCAACCAGATAGATGGCGACTGCAGCGACCACAATCCACAAGGCGTTGATCGCCTCGCCGCGGCGCAAGGCCACTACGCCAAGGGCGCACGCTCCTACGATTGCCAGCACCAGCCAGGGTAGGTGGCGTAGCAGGCTATTATTATTTTTCATTTTTATATTCCAGCCAGGGTGGACAGAAAGGACAGCCAGTCCGAGTTTAGCGCTGTTGGCTTTAAAGGCCACCCCCCTACATTGGTCTAGAGCCTTGCACGGGCAAAAAAAGCACAAATAAAAGCTCGATGATGGCGCGGGGCTACAATCCTTCTATCCACAGAGGATTTGACATGAACGAACAGTCGTCTGATCGACGCCGTTTTCGGCGTATCGCCTTCGATGCACGAACGACCATTGCGCAGAACGGCTGGAATTGGCCGGTGCAACTGGTGGACCTGTCGCTCAAAGGTTTGCTGGTGCAACGCCCGGATGACTGGCAGGGCAATCGCACGGAGTCGTTCGACGTGGATATTCGCCTTGATCCGCAGGCGCATATAAAGATGCAGGTGAAGCTGGCCCATGACGATCACGGGCAATTGGGGTTTGTGTGCGAACACATCGACCTGGACTCGATCAGCCATTTACGTCGGCTGATCGAACTGAACCTCGGCGATCAGGAAGAACTTGAGCGCGAACTGGGCGCACTGCTGCAGGTGTGACGCGTCAGGGAAACGCCGTACGCGCAGGGAACTCGTTTTCTGCGTCCCAGTAGCCCGCCTTCTGACTCGACGTGGCCTGCCATTGCCCGTCGACAAAACGGTAGGTTTCAAACCGGGTGGCAAAATCATCATCGCCGTCACCGTCCATGAATGACGAGACTTGCAACAACTCATCCGCGCCTCCTTCGGCGGGCGTTGCGATCTGCCACGCGGCTTTGCCGGTCTGGGCCAGGGTCAATGGCTCGACCTTAGCGTCGGCGCTTTTGTAATTCAGCGGCGTGAGTTGCTGCCGGCTCGGCAGCAGCAGCTGTGTCGCGGGGCCGCTGTAGCTGCCCATCGGCGCGGTTTGATCGATGGTCAAAAAATACACAGGTTCCGGCAGCCCTTTGATGGGGGCGTTCTCCACCTGGGCCAACGGGTAGCCGAGTTCTTCGCTTGCCAGCACTTCTCCGGACGCCGACAGCAAGCGCAGTCGGGCGTTGAGCAGCGGGTGTTCAACCAGATCACCGGGCTCGTCAAACGAGTCCTCATCCAGGCCATTGCCCCAGCTGTCTTTGTGCAACTGGGCGCTGATGCGCTGGTCCTCCAGTACCTGCAACACGCTGGCGTCTTGCGTTGCCAACGTCTGCGCCGATCGGTAACCGACCGGCAGCTTGGCCGGCTCGGCCAAAGCGCCCATCGGCAACCCTACCAAGGCCATGAACAGGGCAACGGCTGCCCAGCGATTCGAGTTGTGCATTGCACTCATCCCTGACTGATCCATGAATTATTCGAACAGTGCATCCAGCGCCTGCTCAAGGCGGGTTACACCGATCACCTTCAACCCTGCCGGCATTTCCTTGGGCGCGTTGCCCTTGGGCACAATCGCGCGCTTGAAGCCGTGCTTGGCCGCCTCCTTCAGACGCTCCTGGCCGCTCGGCACCGGGCGCACTTCGCCCGACAGGCCAACCTCACCAAACACCAGCAGATCGTGGGGTAACGGTTTATTGCGCAGGCTGGACATCACCGCCGCCATCAACGCCAGGTCGGAGGCGGTTTCCAGCACCTTCACCCCACCGACCACGTTGAGAAACACGTCCTGGTCGTGGGTGGGAATGCCGCCGTGACGGTGCAACACCGCCAGCAGCATTGCCAGGCGATTCTGGTCCAGGCCAAGGGTCACGCGGCGCGGATTGGCCAAATGGCTGTCATCCACCAGTGCCTGCACTTCCACCAGCATCGGACGGGTGCCTTCCCACGTCGCCATCACCACGCTGCCCGGGACTTCTTCCTGAGCGCGTGTGAGAAAAATCGCCGAGGGGTTGGAGACTTCTTTAAGCCCACGGTCGGTCATGGCAAACACGCCCAGTTCGTTCACCGCGCCGAAGCGGTTCTTCACCGCCCGCAGCAACCGCAAACGGCCATCGGATTCACCCTCGAAATACAACACGGTGTCGACCATGTGCTCCAGTACCCGCGGGCCGGCCAGCGCACCTTCTTTGGTTACATGGCCGACCAGGAAGATCGCCGTGCCGCTCTGCTTGGCATAACGCACCAGCAGCGCCGCGCTCTCGCGCACTTGGGAGACGCCGCCCGGCGCCGATTGCAGCTGTTCGGTAAAAATCGTCTGGATCGAGTCGATCACCATGACCTTGGGCTTTTCGATGCGCGCCGTGGCGATGATGCTTTCGATGCAGGTTTCGGTCATCACCCGCAGTTGGTCCTGGGGCAAGCCCAGGCGGCGGGCGCGCATCGCCACTTGCTGCTGGGATTCTTCGCCGGTGACGTACAGCGCCGGCATGCGGCTGGCGATGCTGCACAGGGTTTGCAGCAGGATGGTCGATTTGCCGATGCCCGGGTCGCCGCCGATCAGCACCACCGAGCCGTCCACCAGGCCGCCGCCAAGCACGCGGTCGAGCTCACCGGACGCGGTGGAGAAACGCGGAATTTCTTCGACGCTGACTTCGGCCAGGGTCTTGATCTGCGCCTGTTGCCCGGTCCAGCCGGCACGACCGGTGGGCGCTGCGGCGCCGCCGCTTTCGATCATGGTTTCCGTCAGGGTGTTCCACGCGCCGCACTCGGTGCATTGGCCGGCCCACTTGGGAAAGGTCGCGCCGCACTCCGTGCAGCCGTACATGCGCTTGGCCTTTGCCATTTGAGAACCTCCAACCGAAAAACCGCGATGATAGCTCAGCGCGGCGCCGGGGTCCGGATTTCACCACTGGCCAATCGTGAAGCGCTGTTGCCGATCGGGTCTTCAGCGTTGAGGTCGGCGCCTTTGGCCTTGAGTTCATCGAGCAGTTCGACGCGCTTGAACAACCCGGCGTACATGGCCGCGGTCTGCCCGGCGCCATTGCGTTGGTCGGGGTTGCAGTCGGTGGCCAGCAGACGCTGGGCGATTTTCAGCTCGCCTTTGAAGATGGCGCCCATCAGGGCGGTGTTGCCGCGTTTGTCTTGCACGCAGGCGTCGGCGCCGGCGCTGAGCAGGCGCTCCACGAAAGGGCCCTGGCCGTGATAGGCGGCGAGGATCAGCGCGGTGTAGCCCTTGTCGTCCTGGGTGTTGAGGCTGTAGCCGGACTCGATGAAGGTGTTGAGCATGTCGATATCGCCACGGCGGGCGGCGTCGAAATAGTAGTCCTGCAACTGCGCCTTGAGCGCGAGCGGGTCAGGCGACTCGGCATGGGCGACAAAGGCCAGCATCGCCATCAGTAAACCAATCGAAATACGCATGGGGGTGTTCTCCTGCCAGGGGGTCGACGCCCGTAAAAGGGCGCCGACCGGAACCAACGTCAGTCAGTGAGTTTTTCTGCCAGCGCTTTCACGCGAGCCAAATCACCCTTGGCGACCTTGGTCACGCCGGTGCCGTACTCCGGGTCGGCCTTATAGAGGAACGACAGGATGATGTGCTTGCTCTCGTCATCGGTGGTGGCCAGCGAGCCGCCAAAGTTGTCGATCAAGTCCTGACGCTCTTTCTTGTTGTACGAGCGGTACAAGTCACCGGCCTGCTTGAAGTTCTGCTCACGCTGGATCTTCGCCTGCTGGGTGCTGCCCGACAGCGCCGACTGGCTGTAGCGCGCGGTTTGCGGCTCTTCGCGCGGCAGCAGGCGGCTTGGCTGGTAGTTCACGCCGGTAGTGGTTTTGCCTGCATTCATCGCGCCGTCCTGGTTACCGTTGTTAACGGTTACCCGTGGGGCGTTGATCGGCAGTTGCAGGGCGTTCGGGCCCAGGCGGTACATCTGCGTGTCGGCGTAGGAGAACACCCGGCCTTGCAGCAGGCGGTCTTCAGAAGGCTCGATACCTGGCACCAGGTTGGCCGGCGCCATGGCCACTTGTTCGGTTTCCTGGAAGACATTCGCCGGGTTGCGGTTCAGCACCATCTGCCCGACTTTGCGTTCCGGTACGTTCGGCCAGATTTTAGTGGCGTCCAACGGGTCGAAGTCGAACTTGGCCAAGTCCTCAGGCTTGAGCACTTGCACATACAGGTCCCACTTGGGGAAGTCACCCTTGTTGATGTGGGTAACCAAGTCATGGGTCATGTGGCTGTAGTCACGCCCTTGTACTTCGGTGACTTGCTTGGGGTCGAGGTTGTTGATGCCTTGCAGGCTCTTCCAGTGGAACTTGACGTAGTGCACTTCGCCCTTGGCATTAATCAACTTGTAGGCATGTACACCGTTGCCGTCCATTTCCCGATAACTGGCCGGGGTGCCGGCGTCGGAGTACAACTCGGTGAGTGTACGAGTGGACTCTGGAACATGAGAGAAGAAGTCGAAACGGCGGGAATCGTCATCCAGGTTAGTGCGTGGGTCGGGTTTGAACGCATGAACCATGTCCGGGAACTTGATAGCGTCGCGGATAAAGAACGTCGGGAAGTTATTGCCGACCAGGTCCCAGTTACCTTCGGCGGTATAGAACTTGGTGGCGAAGCCGCGCGGGTCGCGCAGGGTTTCCGGGGAGTGGTTGCCGTGCACCACGGCCGAGAAGCGCACGAACACGGGCGTGGCCTCGCCTGCCGCGAACACTTTGGCCTTGGTCAGGTCGCTGAGGTCGTCAGTGACGGTGAAGGTGCCGTGGGCGCCGGTGCCACGGGCGTGCACCACGCGCTCGGGAATGCGCTCACGGTCAAAGCGTTGCAGTTTTTGAATCAGTTGCACGTCTTGCAACAGCACCGGGCCATTGGCGCCGGCCGTTTGCGAGTTCTGGTTGTCGCCCACCGCCGCGCCGTTATCGCGGGTCAGGTTGGCAGCGTGTACGGAGAGTGAAAGCAGGCTGGCGCTCGCCAGTATCAGCGCGTGTCGCGCGATAACCGGGCGGCGCTTGATTGGATTCTTCATCGAGGTTTCCTCTGGTTTTTCTAGTGCACATTCAGTTGTGCTTGCCAGAGGCTAGTGACCCGCGACGCAGAAGATAAATAGAAAAACCCCACCGGGACGATTAAGAAAATACGATGGTAAGCCACTGAAATAGCGAGTATTTCGCGCGCGATTGGTGGCACTTTGCAAACTATTTGAGTTTTAATGTGTCGATAAAAACTGACAGTGTTAACGGTTGTGTCGCGCAAGCCCTCTACGACTGACTTACACTGACCTCCACCCTTCTCATCTGTAACAAGGAATAACCTATGGGCGTGATCAGTGAGTTCAAGGCCTTCGCGGTCAAAGGCAATGTGGTCGATATGGCCGTTGGTATCATCATCGGCGCCGCCTTCGGCAAAATTGTTTCCTCGTTTGTAGGCGACGTCGTGATGCCGCCTCTCGGTCTGTTGATCGGTGGTGTGGACTTCGGCGATTTGGCAATCACACTCAAGGCCGCTCAGGGCAACGTCCCCGCGGTGGTGTTGGCCTACGGCAAGTTTATCCAGAGCGTGGTCGACTTCCTGATTGTCGCGTTTGCAATCTTCATGGGCGTAAAGGCGATCAACCGCCTCAAGCGTGAAGAGGCTGTGGCCCCGAGCCTGCCGCCGACGCCGACCAAGGAAGAGGTGTTGCTGGGCGAGATCCGCGATCTGCTCAAGGCACAGAACGACAAGCCGCTTTAACCGGCACGGGTTTGGCAAAAAAGGCGCCTGTTGCAGGCGCCTTTTTTATGCGCCGTATTACCAGTAATTCTCCACTGCCACCTGGCCCGGGCGCCGGCTCAGACTCAGTTGCATGTCGCGTTGCTTGAGCAATTGGCGCGTGTCGTCGACCATCTGCGGGTTGCCGCAAATCAGCACGCGGGAGTGTTCCGGGGTCAACTCGACGCCGGCCGCGCGCTCCAGTTCGCCATTCTCGATCAAGGTGGTGATGCGACCGTTCAAGGCGCCAGGGTGTTGCTCGCGGGTGACGGTGGGGATGTAGACCAGCTTGTGCGCATACTCGGCCAGGTACTCACGCTCGCCCAGCGCGTGGATCAGTTCCTGATACGCAAGCTCCTTGGCCTCGCGGGCGCTGTACACCAGGACAATGCGCTCGAATTTCTCCCACACCTCGAAGTCCTGCAGGATCGACAGGAACGGCGCCACGCCTGTGCCAGTGCCCAGCAGCCACAAATCTCGCCCGTCCACAAATCGGTTCAGCGTCAGAAAGCCTGTGGCCTGGCGCTCGACCATCAAGGTATCGCCCACTCGCAGGCGGCTCAATTGACTGGTGAACTCGCCACCCGGAACGACGATGGAGAAGAAGTCGAGGTGCTCGTCAAACGGTGAGGACACGATCGAATAAGCGCGCCACACGGTGCTGCCATCCGCCGTGTTCACCCCCAGGCGCACGAACTGGCCGGCGGTAAACCGAAAACCCGGGTCGCGAGTGGTACGCAAGGTAAACAGGCTGGGGGTCAGCGATTGCACGTCGAGCAAGGTCTGGCGGGTAAATTTCTCAGCACTGGCCGTCATGGGGGGCTCCGTTGAACAGGTGCCCTAGTGTCCCTCAAAGCGTCGCTGGGAAACACCGGTGGTTTGTACTGGCATTTTCATTGCTCGGGCATTCGCGAATGTAACGCCAGTGAAACGCTGATGTTTTCGAGGCAATTGCACCTTCGTCGGGAATGTCGTGCTCACACTAACTATTTAGCTATCGCCCCTCATCCAATAGGCCATTAGATGATGGCGTTCATAAAAACAGCCCTGAATCGGCCGTTTCCGCAACCTATTAAAATCAATAAGTTTTCTTCATCCAGCAACTAACCTTCACAAAGGCCCAGCTGTTGTACAAGTTCAAGAAGTTTAAATAGCCAATCTTACTGACATCTTTTTCATCTCAATATGTAGTCTTTATCCTACACTCCTGTTCGTGGCGCATTGGGAGCCAGGACGTACCCAACTCACACCTACCCCATGGAGATTCACCCTATGGTTAACTGGCGCAACACGAGACTCCCAAAACTGGAAGGCGAGAATAAGATCACCACTGTTTACGAGATGATCGTCAATCAAACTTTCCAGCTCGGTTTTGAATATTGCTCATTTACGATGAGTTCCCAACAACCTGCTAACCAAACAAAACCTATTCGATTAAACAACTATCCAAATGAATGGAATACACTTTATAACCAAGCGCATTTTTTTGATGTGGATCCCGTAGTCGCCCACTGCAAACGCAGCGTAATGCCGCTGGTCTGGGATGAAAAAACGTTCAGCACCGCGCCGCATCTATGGACGCTGGCCCAATCGTTTGGCGTGCATCTGGGATGGACTCAAGCCGTGCATGACTTCCAGGGTGTGTTCAGCATGCTGACCCTGGCCCGAAGTGTCGGCAACGTCAGCCCTGAAGAGCTGTACGAGAAAGCAGGCCAGGTACTGTGGCTGTGTCACGCCATGCACGCCGTTGTAGCGCAAACATATGCCGACACACCGAGTATCACGCCGCCTTGCAAACTGACCCCACGGGAAATAGAAATTCTCAGATGGTCAGCCATCGGCAAGACCGCCTCGGAAATCGCCACGATTCTGTGCCTGTCGGAGCGTACGGTGGGCTTTCATATCAGCAGTTGCCTGAAGAAACTGGGCGTTACCAACAAGATCGCAGCTGTACTGCGCGCCTCAAAAGCGGGGTGGTTTTAGCCAAGCTGGAAACACCGCATGTAATCCCCCTGAAAAAAACGTAACATTTACGGCCAATTCTGAGTGTTGAAGCTGCGCCTTGGTTGCCGCCTCGCCGTACACTCAGACGGTTACGCCGGGTACCACGCCCGTCGAACGCCCATCGATGACCAGAGCCTCCCCCGCCATGCCCCTGCTTGACAGCCCCTTCGCCCAGCTCGATCTGATTCGCCAGCCAGAGCAACACAATGACCCGCTGCAGGCCTTTGATGCCGCCGATGAGTACTTGCTCAACTACCTGGCCGAACAGTCGCTGAGTTCGGCAACCCGCGTGCTGGTGCTCAATGACAGCTTCGGTGCCCTGGCGGCCAGCCTCGAAGGCCAGGTGCAGGTGACCTCCAGTGGCGATTCGTTTCTGGCAGCCCTTGGCCTTGAGAAAAACCTGGTGCGCAACGCCAAGGCGTTTGACGCCGTAGCGTTTGTGCCAGCCTCGCAAGTAGCCACCGGGCCTTTCGACCGCGTGCTGATCCGCGTGCCGAAAACCCTGGCCTTGCTCGAAGAACAGTTGATTCGCCTGCAAGGCCAGCTGGCGCCAGGCGCCGAAGTGATCGCAGGGGCGATGATCAAACACCTGCCACGGGCCGCCGGTGAACTGCTGGAGCGCTACATCGGGCCGATGCACGCCTCGCTTGCGGTCAAAAAAGCCCGGCTGCTGATCGCCACCGCAGAGGCTCGCCCAACCGCCGTGTCGCCCTACCCTACCCGCTACACCCTGGACGCACCGGCCATCGAATTGCTCAACCACGCCAACGTATTCTGCCGCGAAGGCCTGGACATCGGCACCCGCGCCTTCCTCCCACACCTGCCAAAAAGCCTCGGCAGCGCCCGCGTGGCCGACCTGGGCTGCGGCAACGGTGTATTGGCGATCGCCAGCGCCCTGCAAAACCCCGACGCGCACTACACGCTGGTGGATGAGTCCTACATGGCCGTGCAATCGGCGGCCGAGAACTGGCAGGCCGCCCTGGGCGCTCGCGAGGTCACCCTGCGCGCCGACGACGGCCTGGCCGGCCAGGCGCCGCAGTCGCTGGACGTGGTGCTGTGCAACCCGCCCTTCCACCAGCAGCAGGTGGTCGGTGACTTCCTTGCCTGGCGCATGTTCCAGCAGGCGCGTGACGCCCTGGTCGTTGGTGGCGCGCTATATATCGTCGGCAACCGCCATCTGGGCTATCACAGCAAGCTGGCGAAGCTGTTCCGTGGCGTCGAGCAAGTCGCGGCCACGCCGAAGTTTGTGATTCTCAAAGCGCGCAAATAAAAAAACCCCGCCGCTCTTGCGAGTGGCAGGGCTGAAAAGCCGGGCCGCGAGGCCCGGATTGGGATGTCAGTGGGTGGTCAGGCCGGCCGCGCTCATGAACATGCGCATCAGGCTGGCCACGACAAACAGGGCCAGCACGCTGCCGGTCCAGATCATCGCCAGCCACCCCAGGCGCCGCCACAACGGCTGTTTCTCGGCCTGTTCGATCTCGTGCAACGAAGGTTTGCCGGACATGAAACGACCCTCCTAGTGATAGCCGTCTTCGTGGGTGACCTTGCCGCGGAACACGTAGTAGCTCCAGAAGGTGTAACCCAGGATGAACGGGATGATGAACAACGTGCCCACCAGCATGAAGCCTTGGCTTTGCGGCGGTGCAGCGGCGTCCCAGATGGAGACCGACGGCGGAATGATGTTCGGCCACAGGCTGATACCCAAGCCGCTGTAGCCGAGGAAGATCAGCACCAGCGTCAGCAGGAACGGCGTGTAGTGCGCATTTCGCGCCACCGCGCGGATCAAGCCGTACATAGTCACCAGTACCAGAATCGGCACCGGCAGGAACCAGAACAGGTTCGGCAGGGTGAACCAGCGCGAGGCGATTTCCGGGTGCGCCAGAGGCGTCCACAGGCTGACAACGCCGATTACCGCCAACACCACGAACGCCAATGGCCGCGCCAGGTTGTGCATCTGCTCCTGCAACTTGCCCTCGGTCTTCATGATCAGCCAGGTGCAGCCGAGCAAGGCATACGCGATGACCAGCGCAACGCCGCAGAACATCGTGAACGGCGTGAGCCAATCCAGCGAGCCCCCGGCAAACTGGCGGTCGACCACCGGAATGCCATCAATGAACGCTCCCAACGCCACACCCTGGAAGAAGGTCGCCGCAATGGAACCGCCGATAAACGCCTTGTCCCACAAGTGGCGCTTGTCGTCCTTGGCCTTGAAACGGAACTCGAAGGCCACGCCACGGAAGATCAGCCCGATCAACATCAGGATCAGTGGCAGGTAAAGCGCCGACAGCACCACCGAGTAGGCCAGCGGGAACGCGCCGAACAACGCCGCGCCGCCCAGCACCAGCCAGGTTTCGTTGCCGTCCCACACCGGGGCAACCGTGTTCATCATCACGTCACGGTCGACTTTGCCTGGGATGAACGGAAAGAGAATGCCGATACCCAGGTCGAAGCCGTCCATGACCACGTACATCATGATGCCGAAGATGATGATCACGGCCCAGATCAGCGGAAGATCAATACCCATCTCAATTCCCCTTGTGCTGAATGTGGGCGTGGTCGTCATCGCTGCCATCATCGGCGGCGGACAACGGACGGGCCGGCGTGCGTTTCTGGCCAGGGCCACCATGGGTTGGCTCGCTGCCTTCGTGGGTCTGCGGCCCTTTGCGCACCAGGCGCATCATGTAGCCCAGCCCTGCGCCGAACAGCGCGAAGTACACCACCACGAACAGCACCAGGGTGATCGTCATCTGCGCCAGGCTATGCCCGGAGGACGCATCCGCCGTGCGCATCAGGCCGTAGACCACCCACGGCTGGCGGCCGATTTCGGTGGTGAACCAGCCGGCGAGAATCGCGATCAAGCCGGACGGGCCCATCCACAGCGCCAGGTACAGGAACGGCCTGGAGGTGTACATCTTGTCGCCCCGGCGCAGCCAGAGGCTGAACAGGCCGGTGAAGATCATTAGGAAGCCCAGGCCAACCATGACCCGGAACGACCAGAACACAATGGTCGAGTTGGGACGGTCTTCAGGCGGGAACTCCTTGAGCGCCGGCACCTGTTTATCCAGGGAGTGCGTCAGGATCAGGCTGCCCAGGTAAGGAATTTCGACCGCGTACTTGGTTTTTTCGGCCTTCATGTCGGGCAGGCCGAACAGGATCAGCGGCGTCGGCTCGTTGCCGATATTTTCCCAGTGGCCTTCAATCGCGGCGATCTTCGCCGGCTGGTGCTTGAGGGTGTTCAGGCCGTGGAAGTCACCGATCACCGCCTGGATAGGTGCCACGATCAGCGCCATCCACATTGCCATCGAGAGCATGGTGCGGATCGCCGGGTTGTCCTTGCCGCGCAGCAGGTGCCAGGCCGCCGACGAACCGACGAAGAACGCCGTGGCCACAAAGGCCGCCGTGGCCATGTGCATCAGCCGGTACGGGAAGGACGGGTTGAAGATCACCGCCAGCCAGTCGGTAGGAATCACGCGTCCGTCGACGATTTCAAAGCCTTGCGGGGTCTGCATCCAGCTGTTGGACGCAAGAATCCAGAAGGTCGAAATCAACGTACCGACGGCCACCATCACCGTGGCAAAAAAGTGCAGCTTGCGCCCCACCTTGTTCCAGCCGAACAGCATCACGCCGAGGAAACCCGCCTCCAGGAAGAAGGCCGTGAGCACCTCGTACGTCAGCAACGGCCCGGTTACCGCGCCGGCGAAGTCCGAGAAGCGGCTCCAGTTGGTGCCGAACTGGTAGGCCATGACCAGGCCCGAGACCACGCCCATGCCGAAGTTGACGGCAAAGATCTTCGACCAGAAATGGTAGAGGTCACGGTAGGTGTCGTTATGGGTCTTGAGCCACAAACCTTCCAGCACCGCGAGGTAACTGGCCAGGCCGATGGTGATCGCCGGGAACAGGATGTGGAACGAGATAGTGAATGCGAATTGAATTCGGGCGAGATCTAGCGCCTCCAAACCGAACATAAGTCTTCCTCTGTCAGGTAATACCGGCTGCTGGCTGGAAGCCTGCACCCACTGCCCCCACGGATATGGAGTGTGGCGAATTTCAATTCGTTTCTTTTTTTAACCAACCACGTAGGGAATCGGGCCTTTCGGCCTCCAGAACAATCCCGGGGCCGGTTTTGATCTGGATCAAGCATTGCTCAAAGAGTAGTCCCATTTTCGCTGTAGGACGGCGTGGTCTTTTGCCGCGTGACAGCTTGCCTCATGCCGGTGCACAGCAAACCCTTGCAACTATTTGTTACAGCATGATGCTAATCTCGCCGTTCCCTCTGCTCCCGACCTGAATTCCGATGCCTACGAGTGAACCTGCGTTGCTGTTGCGTCACCATCGCCCTTTCATCGCGTTCTGGCTGGCTCGGATCTTCACCGCCAGCGGCTTCCAGATGCTCACCGTGGCCATCGGCTGGAACCTCTACCAACTGACCGGCAACGTGCTGGACCTGGGCTTGGTCGGCCTGGTGGAATTCATCCCACGCGTATTGTTCATGCTGCACACCGGGCATGTGGCCGATCGCTATGAGCGGCGCAAGGTTGCCGCCATCTGCCAGACTGTGCAGGCGCTGATCGCCTTGTCCCTGGCCATCGGCGGCCTGACCGGCAACGTGACGCGCGAGATGATCTTTATCCTCGCCTTCCTGCTGGGCGCTGCGCGTTCGTTTGAAATGCCGACCACCCAGGCGCTGCTGCCGAGCATCGTGCCCAGCGCGCTGTTCCCGCGGGCCGTGGCCTCGTCGCAATCGGCGCAGCAACTGGCAACCATCGTCGCGCCAGCCTTGGGCGGTTTGCTCTACGCATTCGGCAGCGTGTGGGTGTACGGCCCGACAGTGGCGCTGTACCTGATCGCCTGCGTGCTGACCCTCAACCTGCCCGCGCGCCAGACCCCGCTGAACAAAGCCAAGGCCACCATGGACTCGCTGCTGGCCGGGATTCGCTTTATCCGCAGCCGCCCGGACATCCTCGGCGCCATTTCTCTGGACCTGTTCGCCGTGCTGCTGGGCGGTGCCACCGCGTTGCTGCCGGTGTTTGCCAAGGACATCCTGCTGACCGGCGCCTGGGGCCTGGGCCTGCTGCGCTCGGCACCGGCGGTGGGTGCGTTGTTGATGTCGTTGTGGCTGGCGCGGTTCTCGGTGGACCGGCATGTCGGGCGCGTGATGTTTACTGCCGTCGGCGTGTTTGGCGTGGCGACCATCGCGTTCGGCCTGTCGACATCGTTCTGGTTTTCCCTGGCGGTGCTGGTGGTGCTGGGCGCGGCGGACATGATCAGCATGGTGATCCGTGCGTCGTTCGTGCAACTGGAAACGCCGGATGAAATGCGCGGCCGCGTCAGTGCGGTCAACGGCCTGTTTATCGGCGCGTCCAATCAGCTGGGCGAGTTCGAATCGGGGATCACCGCCCACTGGTTCGGCACCGTGCCCGCCGTGGTCATGGGCGGGATCGGCACGCTGCTGGTGACCGGGGTGTGGATAAAACTGTTCCCAACCCTGGCCAATCGCGACCGGATGCATGTTCCGGTGGAAGAGCCGAAGGCTGAAGCGGCGAAGGTCTGAGCACCGCCGCCTGACTGGGTGCAGGACTACAAAAAAATGTGGGAGCGGGCTTGCTCGCGAATGCGGTGCGTCAGTCGATACATTCACTGACTGACGCTCCGATTCCGCGAGCAAGCCCGCTCCCACCGTGGTTTTGAGGTGTGTGCTAGAGCACCTTATCCAGGGTGATAGGGAAGTCGCGTACCCGTTTGCCGGTGGCGTGATAAATCGCATTCGCCACCGCCGCCGCCACTCCGACAATGCCGATTTCGCCCACGCCTTTGGAGCCCAGGGCATTGACGACGTCGTCGTGTTCTTCGACAAAGATCACGTCAATCTCGCCAATGTCGGCATTCACCGGGATGTGGTATTCGGCCAGGCTGTGGTTCATGTAGCGCCCCAGGTGATGGTCGATCTGCGTCTCTTCATGCAGCGCCATGCCAATGCCCCACACCACGCCGCCGAGGATCTGGCTGCGGGCCATCTTCGGATTGACCACGCGACCGGCGGCAATCGCGCTGACCACGCGGCTGACCTTGATGGTGCCCAGGTCTTCATCGACCCGCACTTCCACAAATACCGCCGAGTGAGTGGCCGTGGCGTAGCCCTCGCGTTTTTTGTCGGGCTCGCTGTCAACCTGCACTTGCAGCGCGTCCTCACCGCTGTCTTTAACCAGTTGGGCCAACGACACACTCACATCGCCTGTGTGCAATTGGCCGTCTTCAAAGCGCACGGACTCGGCGTCCTTGAACACCGGGTACGTCTGGCGGGCAACCTTCAGCAGTTTGGCGTTCAGCGCTTCGCATGCCTGTTGCACGGCGGTGCCGACGGACGACACGGTAAACGAGCCGCCCTGCAATGGCGCGGTGGGCAAGGACGAATCCCCCAGCAAAAACTGGATATCGCCCATCGCCACACCACTGGCCTGCGCGGCAATCTGGGTCATCACCGTGTAAGTGCCGGTGCCGATATCGGTGGTGGCGCTGCTTACTGTCAATTTGCCTTCGGCGTCGATGCTCGCCTTGGCGCTGGCCTTCATCTGCATGGCTTCCCACACACCACCGGCCATGCCCCAGCCGATCAACTGGTTGCCGTCACGCATGCTGCGCGGCTCCGGGTTGCGCTGGCCCCAACCGAAACGTTCGGCACCTTCGCTGTAGCACTCGCGCAGGGCTTTGCTCGACCAGGGTTTGTCTTCGTTCTGGTTGCGCTCGGCGTAGTTGATCAGGCGCAATTGCACCGGGTCCATGCCCAAGGCGCAGGCCAGTTCGTCCATCGCGCACTCCAGGCCGATCACGCCCAGCGCAGCGCCTGGCGCGCGCATGTCCAGCGGCGTGTACACATCCAGCGGCACCAGGTTGTAGGTCAGCTGCACGTTGTCGCAGTGGTAGAGCATGCCGCTCCATTCCACGACGTGCTCGCTGAAGTCTTCAAAGCGTGAGGTCTGGCCAATCGCGGTGTGCCCCAACGCCAGCAGCCGACCGTTGGCGGCCGCGCCCATCTGCAACCGCTGCAAGGTGCGCGGTCGGTAGCCAAAGGTGAACATCTGTTGACGCGTCAGGGTGACGCGCACCGAACGCTTGAGCGCCAAGGACGCCATCACCGCCAGGGGCAACTGGTATTGCGGGCGCAGGCCCGAACCGAAAGCGCCGCCGACGAACGCGGCAAAAATCCTCACCTGGCTCTTGTCCAGGCCGAAGATTTTTTGCACATAGGCCTGGCAGTTCTGCGGGCCCTGGGTTTTGTCGTGGATATGCAGGGTGCCGTCCGGCTGATACAGCACCGTACTGGCGTGGGGCTCAATCGGGTTGTGGTGTTCGATGGGCGTGCTGTAGTGCACGTCGAGGCTGACGGCGGCCGCGCTCCACTCGGCCTGGAAGTTGCCGCGGGGCGCGGGCGGCGTTTGCGGCGAGGGGTGCGCCTGCTCCTGCATGGCCAGCAAGTCGGTTTCAAAGGCTTCGCTTGCGTACTCGATCTCGACCAGAGAACCGGCATGTCGCGCCAGCTCCAGGTTGTCGGCAATCACCAGCGCCAAGGGCTGGCCGCTATAAAGGACGCGGTCGTTGTAGAGCGGGCGAAACGGCGAGCCATCCGCCGCATCGTCGTCGGCGAACGCGTCATCGTAGCTGGCAAGCTTGGGGCGATTGTGGTGATCCAGCACCATGACCACGCCCGGCAGCGCCAGGGCCTTTGAGGCATCGATCTTGATCACCCGGCCCTTGGCGATGGTGCTGGAGACCACACTGCCGTGCAGCAAGTCATTGCCTGGAAACTCGCCGGCATAGCGCGCCTGGCCGGTGACCTTGAGCAGACCGTCGACGCGGTCCAGAGGTTTGCCGATAGCGGTCATGGGCGTTCTCCTGCGACTGCGGCGTCGCTCAGGGCGCGAATAATTGCACGGCGCGCCAGCTTGATCTTGAAGCCGTTGTGTTCCAGCGGTACGGCGTCTTGCAGCAAGGCGTCGGCGGCGTTGCTGAAGGTTTCGCGGCTGACCGTCTGGCCAATCAGCGAGGCTTCCACCGCGCGGTCACGCCAAGGCTTGTGCGCCACGCCACCAAGCGCAACGCGGGCGTCGATGATTTGGTCGCCGTCCAGTTCGAGGGCGGCAGCCACGGAGACCAGGGCAAACGCGTAAGAGGCGCGGTCGCGGATTTTCAGGTAATGACTGTGACTGGCCAGCTGGTTGGCGGGCAGCTCGATGGCGGTAATCAACTCATCGTCGGCCAGCAGGTTGTCGCGCTGCGGCGTATCGCCGGGCAGTCGATGGAAGTCAGCAAATTCGATGACGCGCGCACCTGCACGGCCTTCGACATGCACCCGCGCCTCCAGCGCCGCCAAGGCCACGCACATGTCCGACGGGTGCGTGGCCACGCAGTGTTCGCTGGCGCCGAGGATCGCGTGGATACGGTTCAAGCCGGTGCGCGCCGGGCAGCCGCTGCCGGGTTCGCGCTTGTTGCAGGACACGCTGGCGTCATAGAAGTAGTAGCAGCGGGTGCGCTGCAACAAGTTGCCGCCGGTGCTGGCCATGTTGCGCAACTGCGGCGAGGCTCCGGCCAGGATGGCCTGGGACAGCAGTGGGTAACGCGCCTCGATCACGGGGTGCCAGGCCAGGTCGGCGTTGCTCACCAACGCGCCGATCATCACGCCGCCACTGGCGGTTTCTTCAACGCCCTGCAGCGGCAGGCCGGTGATATCGATCAAGTGCTCGGGGCGGCTGATGTTTTCTTTCATCAGGTCCAGCAGGTTGGTGCCACCGGCGATAAAGCGTGAAGCCGCGCTGCTCATGTGCACGGCCTCGTGCACATCGGCTGGCTTACTGTACTGGAAGGGGTTCATTGCTCACCTCCCTGGGCACGGCAGGCCGGCAAGGCGTCTTCGATGGCATCACGGATGTTGCTGTAGGCGCCGCAGCGGCACAGGTTGCCGCTCATCAGCTCCTGGATCTGCGCGGTGTCGTGGGCGCGGCCTTCATTGGCCAGGCCCACGGCGGAGCAGATCTGCCCTGGGGTGCAATAGCCGCACTGAAAGGCGTCATGCTTGATAAACGCCTGCTGCATCGGGTGCAGCACGTCGCCATCGGCCAGGCCTTCGATGGTGGTCAACTCGGCGCCATCGCACATCACCGCCAGGGTCAGGCAGGCGTTTACGCGTTTGCCGTCGCGCAACACTGTGCAGGCACCGCATTGGCCGTGGTCGCAGCCTTTTTTACTGCCGACCAGGTCCAACTGTTCGCGCAGCAGGTCCAGCAAGGTGGTCCACGGCAACACATCAAGTTGGCGGTCCTGGCCGTTCAGGGTCAGACGAATCGGGTGGCTGACGAACGGTCTGGCCGCCGCGCCATTGGGGGTTGCGCTCATAAACACCTCACGGGTTGGGGTATATCCGCGGCGTTCAGGAAAGTCGCCGTCTCAGGGGTACGACTTCCCGGGGTATTGAGCGTTCAAGAGGATTGATCAGCGGATGTTGAGCATCGTCGTCAGCGGGGTTTGCGAGCCGTTGATCGAGGAATTGCTGTACTCGAACCAGCCCGGGGCCTGGACGTTCAGGTCAAACACATAGATGTAGCCCATCACCGTGCCCACGCCATTACAGGCCTGGCTGATGTTGCCGACCTGACACACCGGCGAGCGTTGCCCGTTCAACTCTGCGCCATCGAAACGGCCCATCGGGCTTTTGCCCAGGCCGACTTCCATCACCGACACCTTGGTGGGCCCGCGATGGGTGCACATCTGCGTGCTGGTCGCGCGCTCCGGGATGGTTTCAGCGCAACCGGCAGACTCCACTTTAAACACGCGCACCTCGCTCAATGCCGGTGCAGTCGCGCCCCAAGCCGGTGCCGCCAGCCCCAGGCCGATTATGGCGAACAGAGCTAGACTGCTGGCGTTGGCTTTTTTCATGCTGTTGACGACTCTGGATTAAACGTCGGCGCAGTATGCCTCAAGGCCATCCACCCACAAAACCAAGCCTATGCGCCATTGGCCTTCGGCTGCTGGTATGATGCGCCGCTTTTTCCGATCCTCTCTGAAACCACAGGCGCTTGGCGCAGTTTGTGCTTTGACTTAGAGGTCAACAAATAACGACGCAAAATAGCGTCACAGGGAGCCGGCATGCTGGAAAAGCTGTTTCAACTCAAAGCACACAACACCAACGTGCGCACCGAGATTCTTGCGGGGATCACGACCTTTCTGGCCATGGCCTACATTCTGTTCGTGAACCCGAGCATCCTTGGCGAGACCGGCATGGACAAGGGCGCGGTGTTTGTCGCGACCTGCCTGGCCGCCGCCATCGGTTCGACCGTGATGGGCCTGATCGCCAACTACCCGATCGCACTGGCGCCGGGCATGGGCCTCAACGCCTTCTTTACCTACACCGTGGTGCTGCACATGGGCCACACCTGGCAAGTGGCGCTGGGCGCGGTGTTCATTTCGGCGGTGCTGTTCTTCCTGCTGTCGATCTTCCGCATCCGTGAGTGGATCATCAACAGCATCCCCTTGCCCCTGCGCTCGGCGATTGCCGCCGGTATCGGCCTGTTCCTGGCGCTGATCGCCCTGCACAACGCCGGTATCGTGGTCGGCAACCCGAACACCCTGGTGGGCCTGGGCGACCTGAAACAACCGGCGCCTATCCTGGCCACCTTTGGTTTTATCCTCATCGTTGCGCTGGAAGCCCTGGCCGTACGCGGTGCAGTGCTGATCGGCATTCTGGCCGTGACCATTGTCTCGATCCTGTTGAATGTCACCCCGTTCGGCGGCGTGATCTCGATGCCACCGTCCCTGGCCCCGACCTTCCTGCAGCTGGATATCAAAGGCGCGCTGGATATCGGCCTGGTCAGCGTGATCTTCGCGTTCCTGTTCGTTGACCTGTTCGACAACTCCGGCACCCTGATCGGCGTCGCCAAGCGCGCCGGCCTGATGGGCAAGGACGGCCACATGCCAAAAATGGGCCGTGCGCTGATCGCCGACAGCACCGCGGCCATGGCCGGTTCGCTGCTGGGCACTTCGACCACCACCAGCTACATCGAGTCCGCGGCAGGCGTGAGCGCCGGTGGCCGTACCGGTTTGACCGCCATCGTGGTCGCGATCCTGTTCCTGCTGGCGCTGTTCTTCTCGCCACTGGCGGCCAGCGTTCCGGCCTTCGCCACCGCGCCTGCGTTGTTGTTCGTGGCCGTGCTGATGACCTCGGGCCTGGCCGAAATCGACTGGGATGACATTACGGTTGCAGCGCCGGTGGTGATCACCGCCCTGGCGATGCCCTTCACTTACTCCATCGCCAACGGCATCGCCTTCGGTTTCATCGCCTGGACCGCCATCAAGCTGCTTTCGGGCCGCTACCGTGAGCTGAACCCGGCACTGGTGATCCTGTCGATTCTGTTTGTGATCAAGCTGGGCTGGTTCAACGCATGACTTTTGACGCCGCAAGCTACACCGCTCAACTGCAAGACAAGGTCACGCGCTTGCGTGACCTGCTGGCACCGTTCGACGCACCCGAGCCACAGGTCTTCGATTCGCCGCTGCAGAACTTCCGCCTGCGTGCGGAGTTCCGCCTGTGGCGCGAAGGCGGCGAGCGCCACTACGCGATGTTTTCCCAGGACGACAAGCGCACGCCGATTCTGATCGAAGCATTCCCGATTGCCAGCCAGCGCATCAACCAGTTGATGCCGCAACTCAAAGCCGCCTGGCAAGCCAGCGCGGCCTTGAGCCACAAGCTGTTCCAAGTGGAGTTCCTCACCACCCTGGCCGGCGACGCGATGATCACCCTGTGCTACCACCGCCCGCTGGACGAGCACTGGCACGCGGCCGCCAACCAACTCGCTGCCGACTTGAATGTCAGCATCATCGGGCGCTCCAAGGGCAAGCGTGATGTGATCGGCCACGACTACGTGGTGGAAAAACTCGCCGTCGGCGGGCGCACGTTCAGCTATCGCCAACCCGAAGGCGCGTTCACCCAGCCCAACGGCACGGTGAACCAGAAGATGCTCAACTGGGCGTATGAAGCCTTGGGCGATCGCCCGGATGATTTGCTGGAGCTGTACTGCGGCAACGGCAACTTCACCCTGCCGTTGGCGACCCGTGTGCGTAAAGTGCTGGCGACCGAAATCAGCAAGACCTCAGTGAATGCGGCGTTGAGCAACCTCGATGAAAACGCGGTGGATAACGTCACCCTGGTGCGCCTGTCGGCTGAAGAACTCACCGAAGCGCTCAACGAAGTGCGCCCGTTCCGCCGCCTGCATGGCATCGACCTGAAAAGCTACGAATTCGGTAGCGTGTTCGTCGACCCGCCACGCGCCGGCATGGACCCGGATACCTGCGAGCTGACGCGGCGCTTTGACAACATCCTCTACATCTCCTGCAACCCGGAGACGTTGGCGGCGAACATTGCGCAACTGCATGACACGCACCGGATCACCCAGTGTGCGATGTTTGACCAGTTTCCATGGACGCACCATATGGAATCCGGCGTATTGCTGACCCGCCGGTAACCCGTCTCACACGCGTGCGACCGCCCTCCTGCCATTGGCAATGGGCGGTCGCCGACCACCGAAAACTCCCGCGCGTTGATTTACGGTTCGATAATCGAACAGATCCGCCGCCGTCAATTGACCAAATTAACCATCCAGTACATTTTATCTCCACAACCAATAATAACTGTGGAGATACCCCAAAATGCCGCCCATCGTGCTGGTGCTCAACGGCCCCAATCTCAACCTGCTCGGCACCCGCGAGCCCGCCACCTACGGCCATGAAACCCTGGCCGACATCGCCGCCCTGTGCGGGCGCAGCGCAGAAAAACTCGGGCTGAAAATCGAATTCCGCCAGACCAACCACGAAGGCGAACTGCTCGACTGGATCCACGGCGCCCGCGCCCGGTGCGCCGGCATCGTGATCAACCCGGCAGCCTGGACCCACACCTCGGTAGCAATTCGCGACGCATTGGTGGCCAGCGAAGTGCCGGTGATCGAGGTGCATTTATCCAACGTGCACGCGCGTGAGGCGTTTCGGCATCACTCGTTTGTGTCGCCCATTGCCAAGGCGGTGCTCGCCGGGTTCGGCAGCCATGGTTACCACCTGGCCCTGGAACATTTCAGCCACACGTTGAAAGGGTGAGCCCGATGAAACCGCGCATCCTCGCCGGCCTGATCGGCGCAGGTATCCAAGCCTCCCGCACGCCTGCCCTGCATGAGCAGGAAGGTGATGCCCAGGGCTTGCGCTACCTGTATCGCCTGATCGACCTGGAACCGCTGCAACTGAATATTGATGCCCTGCCCGACCTGCTGCACGCCGCCGAGAGGATGCAGTTCACCGGTTTGAACATTACCTACCCGTGCAAACAGGCGATTCTGCCGTTGCTCGACGAATTGTCCGACGAAGCCAGGGGCATTGGCGCGGTCAACACCGTGGTGTTCAAGAACGGCAAACGCATCGGCCACAACACCGACTGCCTGGGCTTCGCCGAAGGATTCCGACGCAATTTGAATGACGTCGCGCGCCAGCATGTCGTGCAGATGGGTGCCGGCGGTGCGGGCGCGGCGGTGGCCCACGCGCTGCTGGCCGAGGGCGTGCACCACCTGAGCATTTTCGACGTGGACGTGACCCGCGCTCGGGACCTGGTGGATAACCTTGCCCAGCGTTTCGGCGCCGGGCGCGCGCAGGTCGGCAACCACCTGGAAAGCGCCATGGCCGAGGCCGATGGGCTGGTCAACACCACGCCGATGGGCATGGCCAAGCTGCCCGGCACGCCGGTGCCTGCCCATCTGTTGCGGGCGGCATTATGGGTCGCAGAAATCGTGTATTTCCCGCTGGAAACCGAGCTGCTGCGCGATGCCCGCGCCTTGGGCTGCCGCACGCTGGATGGCGGCAACATGGCGGTGTTTCAGGCGGTAAAAGCGTTTGAGCTGTTCAGTGGTGAGAGGCCGGATGCGCAGAGGATGTTGGCGCACTTCCAGAGCATGAATACCTGACTGCCGAAACCGACCCCATGTGGGAGCGGGCTTGCTCGCGAAAGCGCTGTGTCAGTCGCCGGATGTATTGACTGACACTCCGCATTCGCGAGCAAGCCCGCTCCCACAAGGGTATTCGATGGATTTAGGCTTGCAGGTAACGCATCACCGCTTCACAAATCATCTCCCGATGCCGCTGTTTAACCGCCTCGTCCGACAACCCGATCTGAAAGATCTCACTGAACGTATGGCGGTTGGACACTCGGTAAAAGCTGAACGAGTTGATCAGCAGGTGCACGTCCAACGGGTCCAGCCCTTGGCGGAACACGCCCATCTCAACGCCGCGCTGCAAGGTGGCGCCAAGCGCTTCGAGAATATTGCTGTTCATCGCCTTGATCGAATCCGAGCGCTTCACGTATTCGGCGTTGTTGATGTTTTCGATGCAGACGATGCGCACGAAATCCACGTTCTGGTCATGGTGATCAAAGGTGAATTCCACCAGCCGACGAATCGCTTCGCGCGGCTCCAGGGCGGTGAGGTTCATGCGGGTTTCAGTATTGCGAATGTCGCCGTAGAGCTTCTCCAGCACCTCGACGTATAACTGCTCCTTGCTGCCGAAGTAGTAATAAATCATGCGTTTGGAGGTGTGGATGCGCTCGGCGATGGCATCCACGCGAGCGCCGGACAGGCCCTGCTGGACAAACTCGACGATCGCTTCCTGCAGGATGTTTTCGCGGGTCTTTTCCGGGTTGTTCTTACGACTCTTGCGCGGTGCGTCTGACACAGCGGAGAGGTCGGGGGTCAGGGTCATGGTGCGCTCACGGCCATTTTTGTTGTGCAGGCCGCGATTATGGGCCGAGGCGCTTCCCGAAGGAAGCACCTGGCCGCGCCGTCATAACCGTGCTTGTCGCGGCGCCCCGCTACGCGATTTGGCCATCGCCGCCAGGCGCACTGCCACGTTGGCTGCGCCATACCCGGCATAGCCGTTTTTGCGCTGGATGATCTCGAAGAAAAACCGCCCTTCGAACGGCTCGGTGTACACATGAAACAGCTCACCGCCCTGAGCGTCACGGTCGTACAGCACGTTGTAGTACGCCAGCTCGCTGAGGAACTCGTCGTCGAAATCAAAGCGTGCCGCCAGGTCGTCGTAGTAGTTGAGCGGGATGTCCAGCAACGGCACGCCTGCCTCTTTGGCCCGACTCACCTCGGCGAAAATATCCGCACAGTCGAAGGCGATGTGGTGCACACCCGAGCCGCGGTAGCTCGACAGCGCGTGGGAAATCGCCGTGTTGCGGTTCTCGGAAATGTTCAACGGCAGGCGAATCGAGCTGCAACGGCTGCGCAGCGCGCGGCTTTTCACCAGGCCGTACGGGTCAGGCAGCACCACTTCATCATCGGCTTCGAAATCCAGCAGGCTCTTGTAGAACAACACCCAACTGTCGAGGCTGTCGGCGGGCAAGGCCATGGCCATATGGTCAATGCGCAGCAGGCCGCCGCTTGAGGTGGTAGTCGGTTGCAGATTGAAGTCGGTGCCGTACAGCCCGCCTGCGTTCTGATCCACCAGGTAAATCAGGCTGCCGTCCGGCGCACGCACGGCGGCCAACTCCAGTTCATTTGGCCCTACAAGCCCCCGATAAGGCTGGCCTTTGTAGGCCACCGCGCGCTGCAACGCCTTGGCGCTGTCCTTGACCCGAATCGCGGTGGCGCACAGCGACGGCCCATGGGCTTCGAAAAAGTTGTGGGCAAAAGAATAGGGTTCGCAATTGAGGATCAAGTTGATATCGCCCTGGCGCAACAGGCTCACGCTCTTGGAACGGTGCTGCCCGGCCTTGACGAAACCCAGGCGCTCCAGCCATTGCGTGAGCTTGGCAGCGAGGTTTTCATCCACGGCAAACTCAAGAAATTCGATGCCGTCGTACTCGCTGGCGGCCGGCGTATCAAACAGCAGGTCGACCGGTTGAGCAGGCGCTTGCTGCTTGAGGCGCTCGCGGGTTTTCTCTTCCAGGTACAACAGCGAGCGCAAGCCATCCGCCGCATTCGCCCGCGTCGGGGCTGCGCGGAAACCATCGTTGAAAATTTCCAGAGACAACGGCCCGCTGTAGCCACTCTGGATAATCGGCGCAAGAAACCCCGCCAGATCGAACTCGCCCTGCCCCGGGAAGCAGCGGAAATGCCGGCTCCACTCCAGCACGTCCATGGCCAGGATCGGCGCGTCGGCCATTTGCACAAAGAAGATTTTGTCGCCCGGGATCTGGGCGATTGCACTCGGGTCGCCCTTGAGCGACAGGGTGTGAAAGCTGTCGAGCAACACGCCAAGGCTCGGGTGGTCGATCTGACGCACCAGGTTCCACACCTGCTGCCAGGTATTCACGTGCTTGCCCCAGGCCAGCGCTTCATAGCCGATGCGCAGGCCACGGCGGCCGGCGTGCTCGGCGAGCAGGCTGAGGTCGTCGAGCAGAGTCTGCTCATCGCCGACGCAATCGGCCGAAGCGTTGCTGCACACCAGCACCAGGTCGGTGCCCAGTTCCTGCATCAAGTCGAACTTGCGCTCGGCGCGCTCGATGTTGCGCGCCAGACGGTCGCGGCGGCAGCCTTCAAAGTCGCGAAACGGCTGGAACAAGGTGATGGCGATACCCAGGTCGGCGCACATCTGCCTGACTTCCCGTGGGCTGCCGTCGTAATACAGCAGATCGTTTTCGAAGATTTCCACACCATCAAACCCGGCAGCGGCGATGGCTTCGAGTTTTTCCGGCAGGGTTCCACTCAAGGAAACAGTGGCAATGGAGCGTTGCATGGGGCGACTCCCGACAAATGAGGCTCGTCTTATTTACGGCAAATTATTGGCCGCTAAACTGTGCACAGCAATTGAAATGTACGAACCGGTTAGTTTTTTGGGCGATTATCGAACAAAATGGTAATCCGCGAATTGACGAGTTTTTAGCCACTGCGCACCATCGAACACGTATCAAGACCCAGAACACACCATAAAAATTTCAAAAAAACGGGTACGACCTCATGCCTTCGCAAACTCCCGCCGTGGCCGTGCGCCACAGCAATCCGCACAGCGGCATCGGCGACAAAATCCGCGGCGCCATGGCCGTGGGCAAAACCCGCTGGGGCATGCTGGCCCTGGTGTTCTTCGCCACCACCCTGAACTACATCGACCGCGCCGCGCTGGGCGTGATGCAACCGATCCTGGCCAAGGAGATGAGCTGGACGGCGATGGACTACGCCAACATCAACTTCTGGTTCCAGGTCGGCTACGCCATCGGCTTTGTGCTGCAAGGCCGGCTGATTGACCGAATTGGCGTGAAGCGCGTGTTTTTCTGCGCCGTGTTGCTGTGGAGCATCGCCACGGGCGCCCATGGCCTGGCGACGTCGGCCGTCGGCTTTATGGTCTGCCGCTTCGTTCTCGGGCTGACCGAGGCCGCCAACTACCCGGCCTGCGTCAAGACCACGCGATTGTGGTTCCCGGCCGGTGAGCGCGCGGTGGCCACCGGTATTTTCAACGCCGGCACCAATGTGGGCGCGATGATGACGCCGATGCTGCTGCCATTGATCCTTCACGTGTGGGGCTGGCAGGCAGCGTTCCTGTGCATGTCGGCACTGGGCGGGATCTGGCTGGTGTGCTGGGGCCTGAAGTACTACAACCCGGAAGACCATCCGACGGTCAAAAAATCCGAATTGGACTACGTGCTACAGGAAGTCGAACCAGAGCAACCCAGCGTGCCTTTCAGCCGCATCCTGCGCATGCGCGGCACCTGGGCCTTCGCCCTCGCCTACGCACTGACCGCGCCGGTGTTCTGGTTCTACCTGTACTGGCTGCCACCGTTTCTGAACCAGCAATACAACCTGGGCATCAACGTGACCCAAATGGGCATCCCGCTGATCATCATTTACCTGACAGCCGACTTCGGCAGCGTGGGTGGGGGGATTCTGTCGTCATTCCTGATCGGCCGTGGGATGAATCCGATCAAGGCGCGGCTGTTGTCGATGCTGCTGTTTGCCTGCTGCATCGTCGGCGTGATCATGGCCGCCGGCTCCAGCCAGTTGTGGGTCGCCGTGTTCGCCATCTCCCTGGCCATCGGCGCGCACCAGGCCTGGACCGCCAACATCTGGAGCCTGGTAATGGACTACACGCCCAAGCACATGATGAGCACGGTGTTCGGTTTCGGCGGCATGTGCGCAGCTATCGGCGGCATGTTCATGACGCAGATCGTCGGCCACATCCTCACGGTCACGAACAACAACTACACCGTGCTGTTCACCCTGATCCCGGCGATGTACTTCATCGCGCTGACCTGGATGTACTTCATGGCGCCTCGCAAGATTCCGACCGTCGAGGCTTGATTCAGCGCCGCCGCTGCTGCCAGGCAGCGGCCAACCCACTCATGCAGATCACCCCGATGCCGACCACCGTGGTCATGTCGGGGGTATGGTTGAACACCAGCCAGCCCAACAACCCCGCAAACACGATCTGGCAATAGCCGAACGGCGCCAGCAAGGCCGGCGCCGCAAAGCGGAAGGCCTGGGTCAACATCAAGTGCGCGGTCATGCCGCACGTGCCCAGCGCCAGCATCAGCACGCCATGCCACACCGTGGGCAACTGCCAGAAGAACGGCACCATCGCACTCATCACCAGGGTATTGCACAGGCCAGCGAAAAAGTTACTGGTGGTCGGCGTGTCGTATTGGCTGAGGATGCGCGTGAGCAGCTGGTAGAAGCAGAAGAACAACGCCGAACACAGCGGCAGCAGCACCGCAGGCGTGAACAGCTCACCGCCGGGGTGGATGATGATCAGCACGCCGACAAACCCGCAGATCACCGCCAGCCATTGGCCACGTGTCACGTGTTCACCTAGCAAGGGCACTGACAGTGCTGTCACCAGGATCGGCGCCAGGAAGTTCACCGCCGTGGCTTCCGCCAAGGGGATGTAATGCAGCGCCGCGGTAAAAAACAGGCTGGTGCCCAGTAGGCACAACGCACGCACCACCTGCATGCCCGGGCGTTTGCTGCGCAGTACGCGCAAGCCCGACTGCGGCAGGAAAATGCCGGCCATCAACAAGGTGTGCACCAGGTACCGCGCCCACACCACCATCACGATCGGGTAGAACCCGGCCAGGTATTTGGACAAGGCGTCGTGGCTGGAAAACAGAAACGTTGCCACCACAATCAGCAAAATGCCTTTGAAGGGATGGTTGACGCCGGAAAGGGGTGTACTGACAGTCATTGAATTCTCTTGCATGGCGGGCTGAATGCTGAGCACTGAACACGCAAGCGCTCAACCCGGTAATCTAGCAGGCGGGCCTGCGTGCGCCCCAAGAGCATAACCAAACACCGTGCGAACAGCGCACTAAATCACCGGATTCGAGTCCAACGCTGCACCTTTGCCCGCGCGTTGCACTTTTTAACCAAGGCCTTGCCGCTATGAAAAAGACACTCTTTGCTCTTTCTGCTCTCGTCCTGCTCACTGCTTGTAACCAAGAGTCCAAAGAAGCGCCCAAGCCCGCCCCGGCCTCGGTGCAGGCCACCCTGGTACCGGCCACGCCGCCCACCGACAAATGGGTCGGCAAGTGGATCGGCGTCGAAGGCCTGAACCTGACCATCGCCAAGGACGACAGCATCGGCCGCGGCCACTACGTTCTGACCATGAAGTACGGCCTTGACGCCGACGACGAAGGCACCTTCAAAGGTGAAGCCAACGAAGACGGTATCGCCTTTACCCGCCCGGACGGCCCGCAACAATTGAGCGCCGGCGACGGCGAGGCCACTGGCCTGAAATGGCTGGCGGATAAAAAGGACTGCCTGATCGTCGATACCGGCGAAGGCTATTGCCGCGACTGACCCAATCAAGCTGACACAACTTTCATCTGGCGCCCCTGCCTGCACGGCCTGACAGCAGCAATACTAGGCAACTCTTGTTGCTTGTCGGACAGCCGGGCTGGCGCCATTCATACGCACCAACAACACTGCTCTTACAAAAGTGTTCGACAGGTTTAACGAGAGGATTGCCCCATGCTATGGAAAAAAGGCCGACGCAGCGACAACGTGGTAGATGCCCGCGATGACAGTGGCGGCGGCGGTGGCGGCATGCGGTTTGGCGGCGGCAAGGGGCTGAGCCTGACGGCAATTGTGTTGATCGTCGGTATTGGCTGGCTGACCGGCCAGGACCCGCTGCAGATCCTCGGCCAGTTGACCGGCCAGGCGGAGCAAGCGCCGTCAGTGAGCACGCAGTCGCGCCAGGCACCGCCGGCCAATGACCAGCAGGCCGATTTCGTCCGCGCGATTCTGGGTGACACCGAAGACACCTGGGGCCAGGTGTTCAAGGAAAACGGGTTGGTCTACAAGAACCCGAAACTGATTCTGTTCCGTGGTCGGGTCAATTCCGCCTGCGGTGGCGCCACCTCGGCCAGCGGCCCGTTTTATTGCCCGGCTGACCAGCAGGTGTATTTGGACCTGGATTTCTTCCGGGAAATGTCGCAGCGCTTCCAGGCCGCCGGCGATTTCGCCCAGGCCTACGTGATCGCCCACGAAGTCGGGCACCACGTGCAAACGCTGCTGGGCATCTCGGCCAAGATTCAAGCCGCGCGCCAACAGGGCCGCCAGATGCAAGGCGACGGCGGCCTGCTGGTGCGCCAGGAGCTGCAAGCCGACTGCTTTGCCGGCGTGTGGGCCAACCGTGCGCAAAAACGCCTGAACTGGCTGGAGCCCGGCGATATCGAAGAAGCACTGAATGCGGCCAACGCCATCGGCGATGACCGTTTGCAACAGCAGGGTCAGGGCCGCGTGGTGCCGGACTCGTTTACCCACGGCACCTCTGCGCAGCGCGTTCGCTGGTTCAAAACCGGCTTCGCAGCGGGCCAGATCACTCAATGCGACACTTTTACAGCGAAGAGTCTTTAGATGAATAAACGATTGGGATTGCTGTTCGGCGTGATGATTGCCTGTTCCTCCTCCACCTGGGCCGCCGAGAAAGAACACGGCGTCAAGGTGGTCAGCCCCGATCGTTTCCACCTGGACGCCGGTGACCTGAGCCTGGGCTTGAGCCAGGACTGGAACCAGCCGCTGCCCAACGTGACCCGCGCGCTGATCATCGTGCATGGCCGCCTGCGCAATGCACAGACCTACCTGCAAAGCGGCGAAGATGCCGCCGAAAACGCCGGGGTTGCGGCCAAAACCCTGGTGATCGCGCCGCAATTTCTCAACGAGTCCGACATAAAGCGCAACCACTTGGGCAGCCAGGTGCTGCGCTGGAACGGCAATGACTGGATGGCCGGCGACGCCTCGACGGGCCCCGGCCAGCTCAGTTCCTACGGCGCGCTGGACCAGATCATCAAGCACCTGGGCAACCGCAAGCTGTTCCCGGCGTTGAAGGAAATCGTGGTGGCCGGCCATTCCGGCGGCGGCCAGGTGGTGCAGCGTTTCGCCCTCACCGGCCACGACCACCCGCTGCTGCAAACCGAAGGCATCAGCCTGCGTTATGTGGTGGCCAACCCGTCGTCCTACGCCTATTTCAGCCCGCAACGCCCGGTGAAATTCGACACGGCCAGTTGCCCTGGCTTCAACGACTGGAAATACGGCATGCAAAACCTGCCGGACTACGCCAAGGGCCAGAGTGCCCAGCAGCTTGAGCAGGCTTACGTGTCACGCGACATCACCTACTTGCTCGGCCAGCAGGACACCGACCCGAACCACCCGGCGCTGGATAAAAGCTGCGAGGCCGAAACCCAGGGTGCGTATCGCCTGATTCGTGGGCACAACTATTTTGACTACCTCAAGCAGCGTCATCCGCAGCTGACTCAGAGGTTGGTGGAAGTGCCAGGGGTTGGGCACGATGGGGATAAGATGTTTACTTCGCCTGAGGGCGAGAAGGTGTTGTTCCCTAAGTAAAAACAGCTGACGAAACCGGATAAAAATGTGGGAGCGGGCTTGCTCGCGAAGGCGGATTTTCAGTCGACTCATCAGTGACTGATCCACCGCTTTCGCGGGCAAGCCCGCTCCCACATTCGATCTTCAGTGCTTGGGCTAAATCATCTGGCGCAGCACTGCGCAATCCGCCGCATGCCAATCCGCCAGTTCTGGCCACGGGTTCTGCGGCACGTTAACCAATACCGTCTTGGCTCCTGCCGCCCGCCCGCAATCCAGGTCAAAGCGGTAGTCCCCGACCATCACCATTTCGCCCGGCGAAACCTCCCAAGCTTCTGCCAGTTTCAGCAACCCACCCGGGTCCGGCTTGGGCGGCGCATCTTCACGCCCCAGCACATCGTCGACGGCAAAGCAGTCCGCCAGGCCAATCGCCTGCAGGGTGATGTGCGCCAGCTCGCGCGCATTGCGCGTTAGGATGCCCAGGCGATACCCGCGCCCGGCCAGCTCGCGCACCAGCTCCACCGCGCCCACAGCGGCAACCGAACCGAGTGCCAATTCGCGCTCATGCTCCAATAACCACGCGTGCTTGGCCGCCGCCACGTCCGCCCGCAAGGCCGCCAGGTGCGTAAGGATGTCGTCTTCGGGCGGAATCTCCAGGGCCACGCGGATCGCCGCAAAATCATGCACGGCCACCGTGAGGGTGCCGTCCATGTCAAACACCCAATGCTTAACGTCGGACAGGCTCATGCCCAGTCCTTGCGATGACGAATCAAGCCTTCCTGGGTCACCGAGGCCACCAGTTGCCCGGCGCGGTTGTACACGCTGCCGCGCGAGAAACCGCGCGAGTTGCCGGCCCACGGGCTGTCCATTGCGTACAGCAACCAGTCATCGGCGCGCAGGTCGGCATGAAACCACAGCGCGTGGTCGAGGCTGGCGACCTGCATATCTTTTTGCCACACGGTCTTGCCATGGGGCAGCAACGAGGTGGTCAGCAAGCCGAAATCCGAGGCGTAGGCCAGCAGGTATTTATGCAGCGCGGGCGCGTCGGCCAGCGCGCCGTCGGCTCGGAACCACACGTACTTGACCGGGTCGGACGGCTGCGGGTTGTACGGGTCTTTTTCAGTCACCGGGCGCACTTCGATCGGCTTGGGGCACAGCAACTTGTCGCGCATGTGCTCGGGGATCAAGTGCGCACGCTGCTTGGTCAGTTCCAGCTCCGAAGGCAAATTCTCCGGGCCGACCACCACAGGCATGGTGGTCTGGTGCTCAAAGCCCTTTTCGTCATATTGGAACGAAGTGGTGCAGGTGAAAATCGGGTTGCCCTTCTGGATAGCCGTGACGCGGCGCGTGCTGAAACTGCCGCCATCGCGCACGCGGTCAACCGAATACACCACCGGCAATGACGCATCGCCGGGGCGCAGGAAATAACCATGCAGGGAATGCACATGTCGCGCTTCTTCTACGGTCTGGCTGGCAGCCGACAGCGACTGGCCCAGCACCTGGCCACCGAACAGTTGGCGAAAACCCAGGTCCTGGCTGCGGCCGCGAAAGAGGTTTTCCTCGATCGGCTCCAGCGTCAGCAAGTCCACCAGATCTTCCAATACTTGGCTCATAGAGCAACTCCTACAACAATCGAGAGGGCATTCCGGGCTGCTTATCCGTGCAGCGTGTCCAACCATTGGGCGCGGGTGATGCGATACAAAACATGATGGCGCAGCGGGTCATCGGCTGCGACCTTGGGGTGTTCAAAATCTGCCTGGGGATCGTAATGCATACCGATGGCCTGCATGACTTTTTGTGATGGCAGATTGGTTTCGGTGGTGAAGGCGAGAATTTCATCCAACTGCAGTCGGTCGAAACCACACCGCAGCGCGGTCCACGCGGCCTCACTGGCGTAGCCCAAACCCCAATGTTCGCGGGCCAGGCGCCAGCCAATTTCCACCGCCGGGGTAAAGTCCGCTTCAAAGCTGACATTCAGCAGCCCGGTCAGGCCGATAAACTCGCCGGTGTCCTTGCGCTGCAAGGCCCACAGGCCAAAGCCGTATTCAGCGAAATGCCCGCGAATCCGGCCAATCAACGCCGCGCTTTCCAAGTGGCTCAACTTGGCCGGGAAATAACGCATCACCTGCGGGTCGGCGCACATGCGCGCAAATTCCGTTAAGTCGCTGTCGCGCCATTGGCGCAGCACCAGCCGTGCGCTTTCCAATTCCAGTATCGGCTCCATGGGTCCCCCTCCCTTGCCATGTGCGTGAGTGTACAGCGCTGGTAAGATCCTTCGCAGGTTCCCGTCAGAAAATCCCATGCCCTTGCCATTGATCTACCACGATGACTACAGCCCTGAGTTCCCGGCAGACCACCGGTTTCCCATGGACAAGTTTCGCCTGTTGCGCGATCACCTGGTGGACAGCGGGCTGACCGAGGACAGCCAATTGCTGCGCCCCGAACTGTGCCCACCCGAGATTCTGGCCCTGGCCCATGACGCTGGGTATATCGAACGCTACATGGGCGGCGAGTTGTCCCGCGAAGACCAACGGCGCCTCGGCCTGCCGTGGAACGAAGCCCTGGCGCGGCGCACCGTGCGCGCGGTCGGCGGCTCGATCCTCGCGGCCGAACAAGCGCTGCAACACGGCCTGGCCTGCCACCTGGCGGGCGGCACCCACCACGCCCATTACGATTACCCGGCCGGCTTTTGCATCTTCAATGACCTGGCGGTGATCAGCCATTACCTGCTGGCCAGCGGCCGGGTCAACCGCGTGCTGATCTTCGACTGCGACGTGCACCAGGGCGACGGCACTGCACGCATCCTCCACGACACGCCGGATGCCATCACCGTGTCGCTGCATTGCGAAAAGAACTTCCCCGCACGCAAGGCCCAGAGCGACTGGGACATCCCGCTGCCCATGGGCATGGGCGACGCCGATTACCTCAAGGTGGTGGACGATGCGCTCAACTACTTGCTGCCGCTCTATCAGCCTGACCTGGTGCTGTACGACGCCGGTGTCGATGTGCACAAAGACGACGCCCTCGGTTACCTCAAGCTGACAGACGCAGGCGTTGCCGCCCGCGATGAAAGCGTGATGCGCCACTGCCTGGGCCGCGACATCCCGGTGATGGGCGTGATCGGTGGCGGCTACAGCAAAGACCGCCCGGCCCTGGCCCGCCGCCATGGCATCCTGCACCACAGCGCTCAGCGGGTGTGGACGTCATCAGGCTGTCATTGAAGTGTGAGCGTTACCCACAATGCCTGTGGAACGGCCTGTGGATAACTTGAGCGTAAGCGCCTGAAAGCGCACAGCCATATGGCCTGTAGGAAAGTGTACGTTTTTTGATCAGGCAGCCACGCTGCCGTCGGGTAGAATGCTCGGCCTATTCAGCGACCGTAGCCTTGCCCATGCCTCAGACCTCTTCTCAACACATCATTATCATCGGCGGCGGCCCAGCCGGGCTGATGGCCGCTGAAGTCTTGAGCCGAGCGGGCGTACGGGTGGACCTGTATGACGGCATGCCGTCGGTGGGTCGTAAGTTTCTGCTGGCGGGCGTGGGCGGCATGAACATCACCCACTCCGAGGCGTACCCGGCGTTCCTGTCTCGCTACGCCGAACGTGCGCCAGCTATGGCGCCGGTGCTGCGAGCGTTCGGTGCCGAGGCGTTGTGCGAGTGGATTCATGGGCTGGGCATACAGACCTTTGTCGGCACTTCCGGCCGCGTGTTTCCTACCGACATGAAAGCCGCACCGCTGCTGCGCGCCTGGCTCAAACGCCTGCGCGAACAAGGCGTGGTTATCCACACCCGCCATCGCTGGCTGGGCTGGACGGCCGACGGCGGTTTACTTATCCACAGCCCGGACGGCGAAAAAACTGTCCACAGCGATGCCGTGTTGCTGGCCCTGGGCGGCGGCAGCTGGTCGCGCCTGGGCTCCGATGGCGCCTGGCTCAAGTTGCTGGAAGACAAAGGCGTGCCTTACGCGCCGTTACAACCGAGCAATTGCGGCTTTGAGGTGTCGGCCTGGAGCGAATTAATGGTAAGCAAATTCGCCGGCGCGCCGTTGAAAAACGTCGCCATCGGCGTGGCGGATGACAAGCCTCGGTTGGGGGAATGCGTGGTCACCGCCATGGGCATCGAGGGCAGCTTGATCTACGCGCTCTCGGCGCCGATTCGTGAAGCGATCAATCGCGATGGCTCAGCCACAGTGCATATCGACCTGCTGCCGAGCAAGCCGCTGGACAAGGTGCAGGCTGCACTGGCCAAGCCGCGTGGTTCGCGCTCGATGAGCAAGCATTTGCACAGTCAGTTGGGCCTGGACGGGGTCAAGGCGGCGCTGTTGCGTGAGTTGGCGCCTGCGGAACACTTCCATGATCCGGCGCAGCTGGCGGTGGATATCAAGGCATTGCCGCTGACACTGGTGAAAACCCGGCCGATGGATGAAGCCATCAGCACCGCAGGTGGTGTGCCGTTTGAGGCGCTGGATGAGCGGTTGATGCTCAAGCAATTGCCGGGCGTGTTTTGCGCCGGGGAGATGCTCGATTGGGAAGCGCCGACGGGCGGCTATTTGCTGACGGGGTGCTTTGCCAGTGGGCGGGCAGCGGCGCGGGGCATGTTGGAGTGGCTTAGGCGCTGAAATCGGCGGTGAATTCAGAGCCGCCTTCGCAGGCAAGCCAGCTCCCACATTTTGAGCTGTGAATACATTCAAAGTGTGGGAGCTGGCTTGCCTGCGATGAGGCCAGTAGCCGCGACGAAAAATTACTTCTTCTTGCGCGGGCCTGTGTTGAATACCGGCACCTTGCGCACCGGCTTGATCGACGGTTCAGCCGGCGCTACGTCCCCGCTGTCCACCCACTTACCCAAATTGCGCTTACCACCGCCACCACCCGAAGCCTTGGGCTTCTTCGGTTTCTTCGGCTTCTTCACCACCTGGCCACTGGCATCGGTGTCCGGCACGCGGTGCTCCGGTTCGAAGTCCGGCTCCATCTTGCGGGTCAAGGTCTGACGCGTCAGCATCTCGATGGCCGACAGCATGTTCACCTCATCGGCACACACCAGCGAAATCGCCTCACCGGTATTGCCCGCACGGCCGGTGCGACCGATACGGTGAATGTAGTCTTCGGCCACGATTGGCAGGTCAAAGTTGACCACCAGCGGCAAATCTTCGATATCCAGGCCACGGGCTGCCACGTCGGTGGCCACCAGAATCTGCACGTCGCTGGATTTGAAGCGGTCCAGCGCACGCTGGCGGGTTGCTTGCGGTTTGTCGCCGTGGATGCCGTCGGCATTGATGCCCAGGCCCTGCAACTTATCCACCAGCGCGTCCACGCCGTTACGGGTTTTGGCAAACACCAGCACCTGCTTCCAGCGACCTTTGCGCATCAGGTGCACAAACAGCTCCGCCTTGCGCTTCTTGTCCACCGGCACCACCCACTGCTTGACGGTGTTGGCGGCGACGTTGCGCGGGCTCACTTCAATGCTCAGCGGGTCGTTGAGCATCTGCCCGGCGAGCGAGCGGATTTCATCGGAGAAGGTCGCGGAAAACAGCAGGGTCTGGCGCTTTTTCGGCAGCATGCGGTAGATGTTCGCCAGCTCTTCGGAGAAGCCCAGGTCGAGCATGCGGTCGGCTTCATCCAGCACCAGGGTTTGCAGCTGGTTGAGCTTCAGCGCGTTCTGGCGGAACAAGTCGATCAGGCGGCCAGGCGTGGCGACCAGAATGTCGACGCCCTTGCGCAGCTTCATCATCTGCGGGTTGATGCTCACGCCGCCGTACACCGCGTACGTGGTCAGCGGCAGGTGTTGGGCGTACTCGGCGACGCTGGCGTGAACCTGCTCGGCCAGCTCGCGGGTCGGGCACAGAATCAGCGCACGCGCCGAGTTGGCGGCGACTTTCGGCCCTTCCATGGTCAGCAGTTGCAGCAGCGGCAGGGCGAAACCTGCGGTCTTGCCGGTGCCGGTCTGGGCCGCGGCCATCAGGTCGCGACCGGCCAGCACCGCCGGAATGGCTTGCGCCTGCACCGGCGTCGGGGTCTGGTAGCCAAGCGTCTCAAGGGCGCGCAGCAAGGGTTCGATCAGGCCAAGTGTGGCGAAAGTCATGTGTTTACCGTAGGAAAAATTCAGCGCAAGGGCGTAATGCGCGGCAGTTTACCTTATTTCCGGCTTGGGCTTTCGCCACTGGGGCAGGCTGATCAGCAACACCGCGCTGATGATCACCAGCATCGCCAAGGCTTCCTCCATGCCGATGGTCTCGCCGACGAAGACAATACCCAACAACACCGCGACGGCCGGGTTCACGTAGGCATAACTGGTCGCCGCTGCCGGGCGCACGTGTTTGAGCAGGTACATATAGGCATTGAAGGCGATGATCGAGCCGAACACGGCCAGGTAAGCCAAGGCCAGCCAGCCTTCAATCGGCGGCACGGCATGCAGGCGCTCACCGGTCAGCGCACTGCCCACCAGCAGCAAGGCACCGGCGATGATCATCTCGGCCGCGCTGGCCATGGCGCCGGCAGGCAACGGCAAGTGCCGGCTCCACACCGAGCCGAAGGCCCAGGAGGCAGCGGCAAACAGCAGCAACATGGCGCCGGTGGGGCTCGACTGCAGGTTGGAGCCCATGTTGAGCATGGCAATGCCGATAATCCCCAGCACCACTCCGGCCCACTCCAGACGGGTATTACGTGCTCCCCAGAAATACCCACACAGCAAGGTGAACAACGGCACCGTCGCCACCGCCAACGCGGCCACGCCGGAAGCAACGCCGGTGTGCTCGGCCACCGTCACCGCGCCATTACCAAAAGTCAGCAGCAAAACGCCGATCTTGGCCGCGGCCTTCCACTGCACCCACGTCGGCGCAGGCGCCCCGCGCCAGCGCAAATAGCCATACATCGCCAGCCCCGCCACCAAAAAGCGAATCCCGCCCAGCATCAACGGCGGCCAGTACTCCACACCGATTCGAATCACCAGGTAGGTAGAACCCCAGATCACATACAGCGCAAAAAAAGCGGCAATCAACGGTAAGGGAAAGCGACGTGGGCCAGGCATTGGGTAGCTCTGCGGCAGAATATTGGAGGCTTATTCTAAAAAGGCAGCACGCCGAACATAAGTTACAAAACCTGTTTAAAGCGCCCATACACTTTTCAAAACATGGTTATGAAGGCTATAACCCGTGCATTCGAAAGCCACGCATCACCGGAGCCTTATCATGGATAAATACGACCGCATGCTCCTCAGCGCCCTGCTCGAAGACGGCCGCGCTTCCTATGCGCAGTTGGCCCGCACCGTAAACCTCTCCGCCCCTGCTGTGGCTGAACGCGTGGCCAAGCTGGAAGCCAGCGGGGTGATCACCGGGTATCAGGCCAAGGTCGACCTGTCGAAAATCGGTTTGCCGATCCAATGCACGATAGAGCTGCGCCTGACCAACAATGGCAGCCAGAAGGTCTACGACGCCTTGGCGGAAATACCCGAACTGACTGAATGCCACCGGGTGACAGGCGACCCGTGCGTGATCATGCAGGCGGCGGTGGGCTCGATGCCGGAGCTGGAGAACCTGATCAACCGAGTGGCGAAGTTCGGGTTCAGCAAAACCTCGATCATTTTGTCGAGCGCAATAGCGCGGCGCGTGCCGTTGGGGCAGTTGGAAGGGAAAGCCACCTGACACCGATCGTTCCCACGCGGAGCGTGGGAACGAACAAACAGGAAATTTACTGTGGGAGCTGGCTTGCCTGCGATGGCGTCAGTTGTGTCACCGCTTCCCATTCTTTTGAAGGACGTTTCCGAGCGACATTTCATGCCTTGTTCCAGCTAAATTCAGCCGCTAGTCTTCCCCACGTCATCGGCCCTTCGGTGACCGGAAGTGCAAGCCGAAATTGACGAAGGAGAGAGTTACAAGTCCCGGAGACTCAACATGGTCAAAACAACCTCTGCTTCAACTGATAACCATACAAACTTCCTCAGCGAAGACGCCCTGCTCAACCGACGAGCCATCGACTACTACCTCAAAGCCTGCGCCCCGGATGCGCCCAACTTTGTGCTGAATGACAACCTGAGCTTCGAAGACGCCCTCGCCCATGCGGCGGATTTGCTGCATTGCGCGGTGGAGACGGCGCTGGTGTCGGGCGAGACGCTCAGTGTGCAGCAGCGGGCAGTGATGCATTTGGTGGGGATGGCAAAGGAGGTGGTGGGTCGGGCGTTGGAATGCGTGCAGCCTCGATAGCCTGACAAGCGAGCTTTAGGTGCAAATGGGCTTGTTGTGGCGAGCGGGCTTCTGTGGCGAGCGGGCTTGCCCCGCGTTGGGCTGCGAAGCGGCCCTAATGAAGTCACCGCGTTCTGTCAGTTGGAACTGGGTGTCAGGGTTTGGGGCTGCTGCGCAGCCCAACGCGGGGCAAGCCCGCTCTCCACAATTAGTCCTCCGCCCACATGAGATCTGCGCAGGGTTCAGAACCCGCGATGCTTCTTCAGATGCTCATTGATCTTCGCCGCCGGCACTTTCTGCAAGGTGCACAGCAGGTCGTGGGACAGTTCGCGCAACCCATGCGTACCGCGCAATTGCTCGGCCAGGTGCGCCGTCAAGTTAGCTGCCATTTCGGCATCCGCCATCGCCCGGTGAGCCTTGCCGGTGTGGGGCAGTTGGGCGTAGCTGTTGAGGGTGCCGAGTTTGTGGTTCGGCGCCGACGGCATGAGGCGGCGGGCCAGCAGCAGCGAGCAGGCGAATTTTTGCAGGCGGGTGCGACGGATCAGGCCCAGTTCGAAGTCCCAGAACTTCTGGTCGAACGCGGCGTTGTGCGCCAGCAGCGGCGTGGTGCCGACGAATTCATTCACTTCGTTCATCACCCGCTCCGCCGGTGGCGCGCTGCGCAGCATGGCGTTGCTGATGCCGGTGAGTTGTTCGATAAAGCCCGGCACGCGCACGCCGGCATTCATCAGGCTCTGGTAGCGGTCCACGATCTGGCCGCGTTCAAGGATGACCACCGCGATTTCCGTGGCCCGGCAGTGGCTGCTCGGGGTGATGCCGGTGGTTTCAAAGTCGATGACCGCTATACGTTCCAAACCTGTTCCAACTCCGTCTGACAATTGACTTATTTAAGCAGCAGCGCGCCTTCGATCGGCACGTAGCGGCTGGCGGCGCGGATCAGCGAGTTGGCCGTCAGCCCCGGGACGCCATAGGCCACGGCTTCGACGCCATGCTTTTGGATGATGCGTTCGAGCAGCATGTCGAAATCGCCGTCGCCGGAGGCCAGCACCACTTCGTCGACGTGGTCGGCGGCGTCCATGATGTCGAGGGTGATGCCCACGTCCCAGTCGCCCTTGGCCGAGCCGTCGCTGCGTTGGATGTAGGGTTTGAGTTTTACCGTAAAGCCCAGGTTGCGCAGGATCTGCTGGAATTGCTGCTGCTTGCTGTCGCCACGGTCGATGGCGTACGCATAGGCTTCGACGATCTGCCCGCGCGCGCTGATGTCAGCCCACAGGGCGGCGTAATTGAAGTGGCAACCGTAGGCCTGGCGCACGGTGTAGTAGAGGTTTTGTACATCGGCGAACACCGCAATTTTCTTCACCGCACTTCCCCATGGATGCCACTTGGACCTCGGACGTGAGAGCCCGCAAAGGCGCCAGTATGCCAGCCATGGGAAAGTTTCAGCGAAAAATCAGCCCGGGGCGACGAAGCGCCCCGGTTGAAGGCGGGTCAGACGAAGGAATCGTCGTCGCCAAACGAGGAAGAATCATCGCTGTAGTCGCTGTCGGCGAAGCTGTCCGAGGCGTTGTCGCTGCCCCAACTGTCATTGCCGGCAAACTTCTGGTCGTCGTTGCCCCAATTGCCGTTATCACTGGCGGGCGCCGGTTCTTCGCGGATGATTTCTTCCACCACTTGCGGCTGTTGCGAGTTGTGGCTGAACAAGCTGCTGATGCCTTCGGCCAGCATCACACCACCGGCCACACCGGCAGCGGTTTTCAACGCCCCGCCGAGGAAGCCGCTGCCAATCGGTGCTGCGGGCGCTTGTTGTGGCTGTTGATAGTTTTGCTGCGGCGCGCCGTAGTTTTGCTGTGGCGCAGGCTGGCCGAACGAAGGCCGCCCAGGCTCACGCCAGCCGCCACCGGAAGCCGCCGGCGCACTTTGCGTGGGTTGCGGGTCACGGGAGCCGCCACCAAAGATGCTCGACAGAAAACCGCCACTGCTCGGCGCCGGCTGTGCTGCCTGAGCCTTGGCCTGCTGCAACTCATCCTGCAATTGCTGGATCTGCTGCGCCTGTTGCTTGTTCTGCGCGTCGAGGCTCTTGATCGCGTGTTCTTGCACCAGGATCGACTGGGTCATGTAGTACCCGGCGGCCGGTTGGCGAGTCATGTGCTCCTTGATCCGCGCTTCGGCCAGGGCGTCGCGGGGGGCTGAGTCCGTTTCTGCTTGCTGCAGCCGTGAAAACAGTCCATCGATCAGGGTTTGCTCTTCGCTGTTCATGGCGACCTCGTTAGATTGCCGGTAAAAATCATGGGCCCGCCTGTGATCAGGCGAGCTACGCACTAGTTATGGGGCTGTTACCAGACGTTTCAATGGTCTTTACGCAAGGTTTACGTTTGCTTACCTCTCGTCATGATCGGTTAAAGTGTGGGCCTTGCTTTTCGGTCTGTGATGAACCTGATGAATCCGTTAGACGTATTGCGCGACTCCTTCCGTTTTACTCAGCGTAACCTGGGCGCCATCGTGCAGCTGTGCCTGCCCCTGGTGATCCTCGAAGCCCTGCTGCAACAGGTAATCGAGCACACGCTGGCGCCGGATGCTTCGCGCGCCTACAGCATTGTGGTGGGGTTGGTGATGTACCCGCTGTACGTCGGCGCCTTGATCTTGTTTCTGGATGCCCGCACGCGTGGCGACTCGCCGCGCACTAAAGACTTGTGGGCGACGGCCTTGACCCTGTGGCCACGTTTCGCCGTGCTGACCGCGATAAGTACATTGTTGGTCTGGCTGGGCCTGTCACTGTTTTACCTACCCGGCCTGTGGCTGATGGTCGTGCTCGGTTTTGCCGAGTACCTGCTGGTGCTGCGCGGCCTGTCGGCGCTGGGGGCTATGCAGGAAAGTTTGCGCCTGACTCGCGGGCATTTTTGGCGAATCCTGGTATGCCTGCTGTGTGTGATGACGCCGCTGTTGCTGCTCAAGGAAGCCACTGATGCCGTCTACCCCAACCCGAGCCCAATGCTCGCCACCGTGCTCGACAGCGCCCAAAGCTTTTTGCAACTGTTTACCAGCGTGGTGCTGTTCCGTTTATTCATGCTGATCGGTGGCGATGCCGACGCGCGGTGATATGCTCCTGCCACTCCTGAAACGCCATAAGCCGAGCCGATGACCCGTTTATTGCGCATCACCCTGTTGAGCCTGCTGATTCTCGCGGGCCTGCTCGCCGCCCTGATCTACAGCCTGACCTGGCGCCCTGCCGACAAACAAACCCTGCCCGTCAGTTGCGTCGCGCCGCGTGCGCCAACGCTTCTGCCCGGGCAGGCGCTGAAGGTCATGACCTGGAATGTGCAATACCTGGCGGGCAAGAACTATGTGTTCTGGTACGACACCGCCGACGGCAACGGCCCGGATGATCGCCCTACCGTGGAAGACATGGCCTCCAGCCTCGATGAAGTGGCGCGGGTGATCCGCGACGAACAACCCGACATCCTGCTGCTGCAGGAACTCGACGAAAACGCCAAGCCCTCCCATTACCAGGACCAGATCGCACTGCTGCAGGAACGCCTGGTCGATCTCTACCCATGCAGCGCCCAGGCCTTCGACTGGAAAGCCGACTTTGTGCCCAGCCTGCATATCTTCGGCAGCGTCGGCCGCAAGCTGGTGACCCTCAGCCGCTACCAGATCGAACACGCCGAACGCCTGCAACTGCCGGTGTCCCCAGCCAACATCATCAGCCGCCAGTTCCAACCCAAGCCTGCGTTGCTGCTGACCTACCTGCCGCTGAGCGATGGTGGCCAATTGGCCGTGCTCAACACCCGGCTGGATGGCGATATGCCTGGGCGGTCGGCGGTACAGGAGCAGGCTAAAGCCACCGTGAAGCTGCTGGATAAATTCGAAGGGCGTGGCACGCCATGGCTGATCGGTGGGGACTTCAACTTGCTGCCACTGGGGCAATTCCTGCGCCTGGACGCCGATAAGCGCGGGCAGTATTCGCCGGACAGCGAGCTGCATTTGCTGTGGGATAAGTACCCGATGATCCCCAGTAACAGTGAATCCAGTGGGATTGACCGGGCGAAGTGGCTTACGCACTTCCCCAATGACCCAAGTGTGGATGGGCCGGATCGGACGTTGGATTATTTGTTCTACAGCCCAAGGATCAAGCGGATAGAGGCCAAAGTACGGCAAGAAGACACACTGCGTATCTCCAACCACCTACCAGTGATCGCCCGGTTCCTGCTCCCGGCCGCGCAATAACCCACACCACAAAGCTCAATGTGTGTGGGCTTTTGTGGGAGCTGGCTTGCCTGCGATAGCATCGCCTCGGTGAAACAGGTACACCGAGTCGTCTGCATCGCAGGCAAGCCAGCTCCCACACCATCCCGCTCCCAAATTTGATCTCCACAAGCTTTACTTGCGCGGTTTGATCCGGGCGGTGGGTTCGGCCACTAACGGGTCATCCGGCCAGTAATGCTTCGGGTACCGCCCCTTCAAATCCTTTTTCACCTCGGCATACGTGCTGCGCCAGAAGTTCGCCAGATCCTGGGTCACCTGCACCGGCCGGCGCGCCGGGGACAGCAGGTGCAGCTTGACCGCCTGGCGCCCACCGGCAATACGCGGCGTGTCCGCCAGCCCGAACAATTCCTGCAAGCGCACCGCCAGAATCGGCGGCTGTTCGCTGTAGTCCAAACGCACCGAGGATCCCGAGGGCACCTTCACGTGCTGCGGCGCCAGCTCGTCCAGGCGCTGGGGCAGCGGCCAGGGCAACAGGTTGTGCAGGAAACTGGAGATATCCAGGTTGGCGAAGTGGCTCAGGCGCGAGACTTTGCCCAAGTACGGCATCAGCCAATGCTCCAGGCTGGCGAGCAAAGCCTTGTCGCTGATATCCGGCCACTCACTGGTGTTGCCGGCGTCCAGCTGACGCAGCAGCATGACGCGGGCCTGCCATTGGCGCAGTTCAGGCGTCCACGGCAGCAGCTCCAGGCCTTTGCGGCGCACGAGGTTGACCAGCGCCTGGCTGCGCGCGGCCTCGTCCAGACCGCTCAGCGGTTCGCGACTGAGCACCAGTTCGCCGACTTTACGCTGGCGCTCCGCGCGCAGCACGCCTTCGCGCTCGTCCCAATCGAGCTGGTCGACGTTGCGCACTTGCTCGGCAAGCACTGTGTCGAACAGCGCCGGATCGAAGTCGGCCGCGAGGTAGATGCGCTCTTCGCGCTGGCCCTGACGGCTGCCGAGGTCGGCGATCACCAGCCACGCTTGTTTCATCAGGCTGTCGGCCTCGGCGAACAGCGCGGCACGGCCATTGGCCAGGCGGTATTCAGCGCCGCCGGGGCGACGTTGCTGGGCGACGCGGTCCGGGTAGGCCAGCGCCAGCAAGGCGCCGAGCCAGCGCGGGTGATTGGGATCGGGCACGGCCTGAGTCGCCTGGCCTCTTAAATAGCTGCGGTATTGCCGGGCAAGTTGCTTGGTGCGCTGCACGCCGCCTTGGGTACCTCGCGCACGCTCCTCGCCGGACATCAGCGCCAGCCGGCTGTGCAAATCGGCACCGGCGCCGCGCAAGATGTCACGCTCGCCCAACAGCGCGGCGACGTCACACGCCGTGGCCGCCAGCCCCAGGTCCTGCCCGCGCAGCAACAGGTGGGCGATACGCGGATGCGCGGGCAACTCGGCCATCTTCTGGCCATGGGCGGTGAGTTTGTCGTCGTTCAACGCGCCCAGACGCACCAGCAAATCCTGAGCCTGGGCGTACGCGGCAGTCGGCGGCACATCCAGCCACACCAGTTGCGTGGGCGTGACGCCCCAACGCGCCAGTTGCAAGGCCAGCCCGGCAAGGTCGGCGGCGAGGATTTCCGCACTGCCATACGCCGCCAGGCCTTCATGCTGGTCTTCGGACCACAGCCGATAACACACGCCCGGCTCCAGGCGCCCTGCCCGGCCGGCCCGCTGGGTGGCGCTGGCGCGGGAGATGCGTTGGGTGTCGAGGCGGGTCATGCCGCTGCCGGGGTCGAAACGCGGGACCCGCGCCAGCCCGGCGTCGATCACCACGCGCACGCCGTTGATGGTCAGGCTGGTCTCGGCGATGTTGGTGGCCAGCACCACTTTGCGTTTGCCGGCGGGCGCCGGGTCAATGGCGGCGCGTTGGGCGTTGAGGTCAAGCTCGCCATGCAGCGGGCACAGCAGCACATCCGGGCGATCACCCAAAGCGTCGGCCAGTTGTTGATTAACCCGGCGAATCTCGGCCTGCCCCGGCAGAAAGACGAGAATGCTGCCGGTCTCGTCATGCACGGCTTCAAGGACGGTCTGCACCACACGCGGCTCGATGAATTCACCGGCCTGGTACGGGCGGCCCCAGCGCATCTGCACCGGGAACATGCGCCCTTCGCTGCGCAGGATCGGCGCGTCATCCAGCAGGCCGGACAGGCGTTCGCCTTCGAGGGTGGCGGACATCAGCAGGATTTTCAGCGGTTGTTCGTCGCGAAACAGATCGCGGCCATTCAGGCTCAGGGCCAGCGCGAGGTCGGCGTCGAGACTGCGCTCGGGCACTTGACCGATTGCACATACCTGTCAAAATCTACAAAACGCCTTAAAAACAGACACTTAAGGCACACCAAGCCGAGAAAATCATTTTGACAATCATCAGAAAAACCGCACCTCTAGCCAACTATCCTTTCAGAGTGCTGTCGCCCGAGGTAGTGGCGCTGATGGAGCGAGCGGCGAAGGATTTTCCAAGCATCCCGTCAGTGATTCCGATCAAGCTATTCGAGTGCTATTGCGATCTCATGGGCGCAAAGGTCTCGTATCTCACGCTGTCTAGCCCGTCGTACTTTAAGCTGGCTAGAGGCTTCCTGGGGGCGCTGAGGAGCACCTCCTTTCTCGACAACGATCCGACTTCACGTCAATCGTTTGTTCGCTTGTTCGCGGGTATGCATAACGTCATGCGGGCAGAAGTTCCGGCTATGGAAGAGCTGCGGGCTGATCCGGCAAGCATGCGGGATAACGTATCCCTGTGGGACGAATGCCGCTCGGAACTGAATGAAGAAAGCCTCCGGTATTGGAATGGCTGGGGAGTCACATCTCCGAAGGGTCGAGAATACTTTCTCAGACTCCCCTGCCTGTGGTTGAGCCACGGCAAAGACTTCACTGAGGACTTCTACAACCATTGGGTACTTTTTTTTAAGAAGCAGGCCCGCCCTGCGTACACAGAGGTGAACAAAATGGCGAAATTCCTTGCGGAGCATCGCGAGGATTGGCCCGCTGTAACCTTCCAGCACCCTCAAATGATCAAGGCGTTCTTCCTAGCTTTCATGAAGGATTTTTTCCTCAAGGCTCATGAAGAAAAAAAGAACATTAATGGCCAGATCAAAAGCTGGAGGCGGTTTATCGCCAACTGTGAGGAAATTTTCGTCGAAACCGGCGTTTGGGCCTTGCCGTACCAAGGTGGACTTCCTAAGCCGCTGGAGAGGCCAGATCTAGGCTTGGGCACAAGGAAAAAAACTCGTGAGGACGGTGTGGTTGTGCATGAAAAGCTGATCACGCCTGTACCACTTCACGTTACAGATGAAGAGGCGATTGAGATCATCTTCCATAACATCGAGACAGATGTTTCGGTTATTAAACTTTGGGCGACAGAGCAATGTCGGCAGCTTCTCTCGAAGGTTAGGGAGCGCAAGGCAATGGCCAAAATGGGCCGGCCTATCGTCAGGGGTGGTTCCTTGAAATCGATTGAGCAGCTCGGTATAGAAAACATCTGTGCGACCTTTGAAGCTGATGGTTTTCGAGCCGAGAGAAACTATCTGAACTCTCATTTTGGCAACGGCAACCTAGTGAGGGTTTCTGGTTTACTCGGCTTGCCGACTGCCGACAAGCTCTATCCATATCAATGCCTGCTGGTAACCGAGCACCCGGAAATCACCCACGGCTTTCTTGATAAGCTCATGCTCCTTGATGACAACGGGGATTCGATTGGCTACATCAAGGATGACAGCGGGGCCAAACTCATTGGGTTTAAGGATCGTAGGGGCAAGAAACTAAGCGAGCAGGTTATTCAGTTGACGGCTCAATCCCAGCAGTGGATCGAAGAAATTCTCGAGATTACCGAGCCGTTGAGAGAAGCGCTGCGGCTAGCGGGAAAGCCTGCGTTCAAGGAACTGTTTATCACTTGTGGATACGGTTTTTCGACGCCGAGTAGCGTCACTCAACCCGCATGGAATCGCTCCAAATTCAATTCGATGCCCAAATCGCTCGACGTGCTTCTCAACCAGTTCGCCCCCTATCAGCACATGCTGCAATGTGACCTGCGCCAGTTTCTGGAACGGGTAACGCTTACTTCGATTCGGTCATCCTGTGGCGTGATGGTCTATCTACGAACAAAAAGCGTTACTGAAATGGCCAAAGCCCTGGGTCACGTTCGTTACGATGCGGTACTGCTTCGCCGGTATCTCCCAGAGGCAATCCTGTCTTTCTTCCAAACACGTTGGATCCGAATATTCCAGCGCAGCTTCATCTGCGAAGCGATGAAAGACAGCCCTTATTTGCTCGAAGCAACGGATTTTTCGAGCATGGATGAACTTCACGGATTCCTGAAAAACCATGCGTTGAAAGATATCCCGAGTCACCTAAGGAACCCGGAAAACAAGCCTAGCGCTGAGCAAATCGAGTCTCGCAGTAGCCAGGTTTACATTTCCATTGATGTAGGAATCATGACCGCCCTGCTTTCCTTGGAGGCCGCCGTCGCTAGCTCTGAAAAAGCCCATGAGGTATGTGGCAAAGCTAAGTATTGGGCAGATGTATCTAAAGCCGTCAGCGACGAAATCGTACGAGGCAACGATTCCCTGCTTAAAGAACACCTCAACGTAGCCAGAGCTCATTGCAACCCGTCTCGCATGGAGAACATTATTTATGTCGCTGCCGCCTGAATTAGATTTTCTTGAGCCGTACTTCGTTGACGCCTATCAATCTTTGAGGTCTACAGACTGGCTCCTTAGCGACTTCGACGAAAACGTATGGATGTACAGCTTTGGCTTCAAGACTCCGAAAAGGATCGAATGGGATGTAGAGCTCAGCGACGGCAGTCGCTTGATCGACAAAAAAAATAAAGAGCTTCTGGATGGCTTGAAATATTTTCTGACAGGCTCAACCCAGGCTAATTCAGCTTCAAATTCGAGCGGTGTGCGATCAAGTGAGCTTGCACGCGCACTGCATATCGTCGACTTCTTGCTGCTTAATTGCGAGCAATTCAAACTTGCCCAACATGGCCTAGCCGGTCTTGGCAGAGACAATTTGAAGTTGATCCTTTCAGAAATCGGTTCTAGCAGTGACACAGCAGAATCTGTTTATGCCTGGTCAAAGCGGATGTCCCTTTACTGCTTGAAGCTCGTTCTTGAAACCAGCCAGGTTGAGATTGATCTTGCGTTTAAAGACTGGCCTGATCTCGCGATCATTACTCCACAGCAAATAGACGAGAACGTGCTGGAAGTCCCAATGAATTTGATACCAAAAATCAGAGCAGCTCTGTATCTGAAGGGGTTGTATCGAGTATCTCGTGACAAGGGATACAACCCCAACTCTGTAACGGTATCAAACGAAGTCTACCGAAACACGCTCAAAGGTAGGTTCGATGACAAACCCATTATCGGAATCCTGTCCGTACAAAGCGGGGATGATTTTGTACGAGAATTGCTTCCAATTCCTGTGGCGACAGGTAGTCGGGAAAAGATGGGAGATTCGAATTTCAGCGAGTACAGAAGGACTCTCTATAGCCTAGGAAATTTGCACGACCTTGGTTTGCCCGCACCTTCAACGGAGGACTTGATCAGCGCCAAAAACTTCACGATTGAAACGGAGGCCGCAGGAAGATTCAGGACGCTTCCATCTCAAGTTGTGTTTAGCGCAGTGCGAAACTCTATTGAGTTTTACTTAAAACATGGTTCAGATATCGTAGATGGCTATTGCCGAGCGGCACTGTTCTGTAAAAAGCAGCAGATGTCCCTAAACGATTTAACCGATCAACAGCTCCAGAAGGTGGTTGGTCATCGCCTAACTTCAATAGGCGTGGAAAGCCTTGGGTTGTCACGGCGTAGCGCAGGAACACAATACGCCAGTACCACTAAGGGTATGAGATCCGAATACTTTACCAAGCTTCGCTCTAATCAAGGGCTGATTGAACTGGTAAAAGTGCTTATTGGATGTTCTCAAGTCGTTGTTGGTGCTCTGATGGGAAGGCGCATTGGTGAGCTATTGGATCTGCACGTCACAGACTGTTTGGACGTGACGGAACAATGGCTGGTTTTTGTTAATCGCAAAAGTACCTATCGGCTATTCGGCACGCGTCAGATTGAAGCACGGCCAATTGAACCAATTGCCGTGAAGATGATTAAAAGCCTCATCAGGATGCAGAAAATCCTTAAGCGTATCGGGTTCTTAAGCGAACTTAAGGGACTGTTTGCCAGCCCATCCGGAAAGGGTAATGCTGATTTCTCTCAAGTTGCTGTTTACGGTTTTAACCAAAACCTCGACTTCTTTTGTGATTACTTTGAAACTGATACCAACGACGAAGGCCAACGGTACTACATTCGTCAGCATCAGCTTCGCCGCTTCTTCGCAATGCTGTTCTTCTACTCCAGCAGCTTTGGCGGACTTGAGACTTTGCAATGGATGCTTGGGCATACAGATGTACAGCACGTCTGGCACTACATCACCGAATCTGTGGATGGTGCCACCCTCCGAGGGGCTAAAGCACAATTTGTGGCCGAAGCACTCCACAGTGGCGATGAAGCCAGCTTTGAAAGCCTAGCGGCCCTGTTGAAAACCCGCTATGGCACAGAAGATTTCACCATTGTCGATACCGAGGAGCTCGAAGATTACCTTTCGGATCTCATGGAAGAAGGCTCCGTGGAAATTGAACCGGAATTCATCCAGGACGATGAAGGCAAACGCTTCAAGGTAGTAGCTCGGGTCATGAAGGCAGCAGCATGAAGAAGACTGATGCTCGCGTAGAACGCAACACGTTGGCGCTTTGCACCCTGGTTGAGTGCCTGCAACAAATCCATCGGTCTCCCGACAGTTTTAGGGGCAACAAAGAATTGGTGGCGGCCCTGAAAAGCCAGGGTTCAACTGCAGCTCTGAGCCTCAGCTTCACCGTAGGCGGAGACACGAAGGCAACAACCCCGGTCAGCCTGAACACTCTGAAGACTTATGCAGAAAGTAACTTGCCTACAGGTTTCAACGGGCTAAACAATCTCCGAATGGCGGCCCTTGAAGCGCTGGAGGCCTCAGAACGACGCGAAGAGCGATCCAACAAACGAACCAAGGTAGGTTTATCGCTGCGAGTCGCAGAGTTGGAGCAGAAACTGGCCTTGCACCAAAAAACGAACCTTACATTGCTTCACGCTCTCGGCAATGCTCGCGATCACATCAAAAGTGTCAGGGATGCGCCGAACGCAGGTGTCAGATCATTACGGGCCCAGGAGGCCATAAAGGCGCTGACCGCGATGGCATCGCTGAACGCCCCACCTTACGACAAGATTCCTGCGCCCAATGGCCCTTCTGTTGTAAACCTTGATGAATACAGAAGATGACGAAGAAAAGCCAAAACCAGCTGTTCTCGGTCTTGGAAGAGACGACACTATTTTCCCACATGGCGCTGGGAACGATTGAGACAAGGACATTCAACAATGTCCCATTTGTAACCTGGCCGAACGGTGCGCCCTGTGTGCCGGTGAATCAGTACATTCTGTCGATGATGGAACGGCCTGGTCGCAACGGCAACCGCAACCTATCTACACGCGGATCCAAAGGCGGAACCTTCGGCGAGTACGCCTCCAAGATAAGCCACTTGGTTCGTTATTGCTATCATGCCAACATCGACTTCATTCACCTGACTGACTCCAGTTTTACAGAGTTTATCGATTCCCTTAGAGACGAAAAGTCTCGAATTTACCCAACCGCGAATAAACGGACTGAGCCTACAATCCTGGGTATAGGTAGAGTTTGCCTAGCCTTTCTGGAGTTTGTTGGTAGGCTTCACGAGAATCCAAGTTTTGTCGCTGTCGGCGGGACAATCAGAATAACTATGCACGCCTTTACGATTAAATATCGGAATGGCCGCACGCTGAAAAAAGAGTTTGTACATCATCACTCGCTAAGCCTAGGCGGACGGGTTCGGTCGATATTCCCGATTTCAGACGAAAACATAAAGCGCCTGGTGGACGCGGTGGACAGGGATTCCAAATCACGATTTATTGACTCCAGAAGAAAGATCATGCTTCTCCTGTTGGAGCACACAGGTGCACGCAGGGGGGAAATCTCGAGAATATTGGTTAAAGACATCCTTAATGCACTGGAGATGGATGAGCCAATGCTTAGGCTAGAGACTTGGAAGCAAGGGGTATCTAGCCAGCGGTTCATTCCTGTTCACAAAATGGTTCTCAGCGATATCAAAAAACACATCGAATTCATGCGCAGAAAGATCGTCAAGGGAAAAGTAGACGATGGCTTCCTGTTCATATCACAAACTTTTGCAAAGGGGATATCTCCGGACACAATCACCTCGGAAATTTCTCTTCTGAAAAAGGCTGCAGGTATTAAAGAAAAAATATCTCCGCATATGTTCCGGCATGCCTTCATTACGAATAAATTTGTCCAGCTGATTAAACAGCATGAGCTAGAAAATCCTGATCAATTCAGGCAGTCCTTGCTGAGCAGCCAAACCTTCATTACCGAAGTAATGATGTGGACGGGACACAAGTCTGCAGAGGCTGTTGAGCGCTACATTCACCTGGCATTCAAGAAGGTCGCTAATTACGCTGCGACAGTATCGTCAGTGCACTTAGCATCAGCCATGCTGCTGTTCGACCGTAAACAGCGCGAATTACTCAATCGTCTCAAGGCCGGTCTCGCCGTTGAAGAATATGAAGCCGAGGTGTTAGAACTTCAGCGGCTAAGAGATGAAGACTTCGATATTGCTGGCAGGCGGGTAAGCTCCAACTAAATATCTCCCTGATTGTCGGACTTGCGGGGCTTGCCCCTTCGGGGACGGCTGTCGTAAACCAAAGCCGGGCTGCGCCAGGCTTTGGCCCTACGGGCTTTCATCCTCAAGCCTCTGGCCCATCGTGGGCCGGCGCGCTCCGCTTGCTCATTTGCCCACAAATATTAAGTGACGCTTCTGAAGATACCGAATGAGAAGCATGCGGTTCGAAGTGCAAAGGGGGCCCCGTAAAGGCCGGGGGGACAGGCGCTGATGCGGCGCTCGACACCGGCCCTAAAAATCAAATCGGATTCCTTGCTCGAAGGTGAATGGCGGTTCGAAGACACTGGCCTCGCAACTCCAATCAACCGAAACGCAGAGGCACTCCATGTTAAAGAAAGCCACATCCATCGCTTGGCAAGCAGGCAAAGACTCCTACCACTTGCAGCAGGCTCGCCTGAAACACTCTGAGCCCGACTACCTGAACGCGCTTGCCCAGGCGATCCAGGACGTGAAGCCGGGCACTTGTTTCCGTGACGCTATGCGTCAAGCCATCACCGTCGACGATTACACTGTCGGCGTACTCGGCGGCCAGGAGCTGGGCAGGCGTACTCGGGAAATCCTCGAAGCGCAGCCTGAAGCGATTCCGGCCTTGTAACCAAAAATGGTGAAGACAAATGCACGACAAGGGAACCCAGAAGCTCGCTGATGGAGAGCTGGCTCGAAAGAGCCGCGCTATCCAGAGCCTCAAAGAAATCCTTGGCCTTGATGAGGGCGCCTACCAGGCGCACCTCGACAGCCTGAATGAAGCTGAGCGAGCGACCTACGAAACTGAGCTCAAAGCGTACATCGAGACATGCACGATCATGTCCGGTGAATACCTGCAGTGGTCGAGCCAACTGCTGCTTGCCGCGCCAGAGGGCGTGGAGTCGGAAAGTAGCTACCAGTCGAGCCTGATCGCTCCGATGGGCGCCGTCCTGCTGAACGCCCTGGAGAAGAGCAATGCCATAGCGTTTCCGCAGCATCTTCGTGACGCAGCGGCCCAGATTGAGAGGCTGGCTGACGCCAAACGCCGGTTCCTCACCGAGCTATATGGACACTTGCGTGACGACGAGAGGGAGAGCTATGGCGACTTGCTGGAAGCCTGTGATCCCCTGCTCTGCTCGATGCCAGACCTCAAGCTTTATGAGACACACCAAAGGCTCATTCTGGCGTGGAAATTCCTATCACAACTTCTGATCAAGCCTCTGGACGGCGTTCCTGATAACTGGATCGAAGCTGCCGCCACCAAGGCACATAAACGTATTACCGAGCTTTCTAGCGGCGCCCTACGGCCTCTGCTTGAGGCTGCAGCAACCCCGAGAAAAGATTCGCTCTCTGCAGAGCTGCTGCTTGCCAGCATGGTGAATCGCTCTCACTGGGAGCTTCTCGAATACGAACGTTTGGAGCAGATAGCCACCCAGAGCCTTTCTAGGCTAACCCGTGGCCTTAAGCAGAAAGGGAACCATCACATTCCTGCTTACCTTGAAAAAGCAGCCTTCAAAGACTGGCTGTTAATGCAGCTCTCCCAGAACAGGTTCCCCGGCGAAGAAGCCTGGCGCACCTTGAAACGACAGCATCTGGAGCGCTTCTACTTTCAAGCCACCTGGGTACTCGATTGGGAAAAATTGAACGGCGTGGAGCACAGCGTGAAGGAGGATGCCCTTCTCAACATGTGCGCGCTGCACTTTGCTTGGAGCTACTGCACCTGCGAAAAGCATGACCTCAGAGTTCCAGACGTCAAAGATCTCGACCTTGTGAATGGACGCGAGATCGAGACCGATGAGCAGGTGCCTTTGACTCGCATCATGTACCAACAGCGTCAGCTAAATACGATGCTCTTGAGCTACCAACACGTCGAGCTCAACCCACAAAAGCTGGAGACGTACACCAAGTGCAACAGGGATGGTCGACGTCAACAAATGCAGTTCATCCGCTCGAATCTACACAACCTTTCCCTGGCGCAGTGGAAAAGCCTTACCAACAACGCATGGAACGTACTCGATGCCCTGCTGCAGAAGCATGGCGCGCTTTAATCACAATGCGGCGGGCGGATAGCTGCACGCCGGCTCCGAAAAAATAATGGGCCCATAGCATGTACCAAAAAGACCACTCTCCTCACGAAGCTCCCAGCGAAACTCTTGATGAAAACGGCAATCGCGTCAAAAATCCGAACAGGATCACAGTCAATCAGCACGTGATCCCCCAGGCACACCTGAAAGAATGGCTAAAGGACGACAATCTCCTCACCATACACAGAAAGCAGGGTGGCGCCCCCATAGAGCGCTCGCCCAAGAGTGCCTTTGTTGTAGCCAGGCTATGGGATCAGCAGGCTGAACAGGGGATGATCAAGTCGACTGAAGACAATTACCTAAAGCAGATAGATGGCTTCCGAAAGAACGGGAGCATCGAGAGATCCCCCATCGTCACCGAGTATTTCGTCATGTTGGCAGCACGGGCTTACTGCGTAGCCAAAGAAAGGCCGCTCTACGACTCGATCATGGAGCCGCCGCCATGCATACCCTCGCAAGCACAGCTTGAAAAAGATGAGGTTGAGCAGGTGAATGACACCGTCCGAATCTTCAACGGAACTGGTGATCCACATGCTACAGCTCGCATGATTGTAGGTATGGCGCTCACACAGTTTTTCATCAGGGGGCGCGAGCTCTTGAAGGACACTGCATGGGTGCCTTTTACGACGATGGGGGAGAAATTCATTCTTCCCGACTCAAACGTTGCACTTTACGAGCAAGGTTTCCCAGCACTGCCAGTGAGCCCGGAACTCGTGATTCTTGACGAGAAGCTCCTTGCCAAACTCCAAAAGGCCGGCAGGCTCACGCCGGAGTATCTCAACAAGCGCTTCTTGGAGTCATCGGTTCGCTACTACGTTTCCCCCAAGTGAATCCTGCAGGCGCTCCGCGCTTTGCCCGCAGCCAGAACAGATGCGCTCTGCCTACTCGCTCCATCTCCGGCCTACTTCTGGCCTTCCGTATTCCTCCTGAAGACCTCCATGCGACGTTCATTCCCTGAGCATGAGCCGCTGAGCTCCCATCGAGATACACCTGATCAGCCAGGCTCCTGGGAGGATACTCGTGCCGAGCGTTTGGTCGAAGTTGCCAGAGATTATTGGCGCCCGGATTAATTTGGCAATCGGCCTGTTCCTGATTCCGCTCTTCTTCCTGCCTTTCTGTTCGGCTGGATCATGTGGGACTGGGCCTCGCCGGCAGCGATCTACTCGCTCATCTACGACAAGATATTCATGATCATCGTTGGGGTGGCCCTGCTACTGCTCCTGGCCTAGACAGAAGGGTTTAAAGCTTCGCTGGATGAGGCCCCGGCCTTAGCCAAGTTCCAGTGCGAGACGCCGTACCCTGGCTGGCTATGGCGCTACTACCTTCGCCGGAACAAGGATCTCATCGAGGCCTACTGGCGCGTCTACAACTTCGAGGTGGCAGAAGACTCCCTTGCCGTTTATCTGCAGCAGCACATGCCAAGGTTTATCGGCGCCATACCCAGGCGATGTCGTTCATCGCCGAGTGGTTGACGCTTCAGCACGTCAGCGGCCACATTCGAAGCTGTCACCTACGCTACACCCGAAATTGGCCGGTAAGCGTGAGATCGCAGCACGTCAGCGGTCACTCGAGATCGAGACGTAGGTGACTTGGCAAAACAAAGGGGTCGAAATGAACGTACAGCTAGAACTTATGAATAAAAACATATCCATGCTCCAGGCAGAAATAAAATACCTGCAAATTAAAATCCAAGAATCCAGACACGCAGGTGACCAGGAAAAGCATAGCCAACTTTTAGAGCAGCAAAACAATGCAGCCTACTACCTCGAATATGCAACAGAGACGAAGGCCAAGATAATTATGAATATCCATAAAAGCTAGCAACTCACAACCGCTAATATTGGCAGAAAGGATATGCAGATTGTTAAAGCCAATCAACAAGGAAGCAAGTGTAAATGAAAGCGAGAAGATTCTTGCCACGATTGCTTCAAATACATTTTTTAGCCTGTGGTGCTACCCCAGCCTGTATCGGTCGTTAGGAAAAGGAAAAGAGCTTACCGACCTCACCGTGTACTTCAATAACACGGTTATACTATTTTCCGACAAGGGGCACGTTAAGTTCCAAGAGCAGAATGACCCCAAACTTGCTTGGAGCCGATGGTACAGAGCCGCAGTCAAGGAATCTGCAAAACAACTGCATGGAGCAGAAAGTTGCATTAGGAATCACCCGGACAAGATCTTCCTCAATAGTAAACTTGATGAGCCATTCCCTTTTGACTTGAGTAGGACTGATCTCAAAATACACCTGATAGCGGTAACCCGAGGAATAGGTAAACATGCCAAGCAGCATTTCGACGCCATAAGGCCCGGCAGCCGTGGTTCGCTCGGCTACCTTTATGGAGCGAATGAAGAACAGTTGCTCGATAAACCGTTCTTCGTCGGCGATGTAGACATAAGCAAAACCTTCGTTCACGTGCTAGATGAAGGGGGTATAAAACTTCTCCTAGAAGAGCTTTGCACACCTGCAGACTTCATCCGATACCTCGAGGTTAAAGAGGATGCAATCCGCAACAAAGACCTCCTGATCAGCGCTGGAGAAGAGGAAACACTTGCATGCTATCTTCAAGAGAATGGTGGCAACGGGTTCGGAAAAATTACCAACCCACCTCAAAACAATGGCAATTTCCTAATGATACCCGAAGGAGAATGGAATCATTACAGGAAAACGGTAATATATGCCTTGAGGTATCAACAAAGAAAAGAAGCAAAGCTATGGAATGAAATCATTTCCCGCTTCGCGGACGGGATTGTGGATGCACAGGTAGGTGAAGCAAGTGACTTACCGTTCATAACGCATGCAAATGCTGTGCAGGTGTTGGCGTCGGAAAACCTTCTGTCGAGTAGCCTCCTTGCAACTACCCTATTTGACAAATTCCATACAGTCCCCAGCGGAACACGCTCAGCACGAACGACTTACTCTCTCTGTAATCCAGGCCGAGTGTACGTCTTCGTATTTTTCCCGTGGAGTCATAGATTCAACTCCTATGATGAATATAGACAGGAGCGAACTGCCTACATGCAGCTATACGCATGTGTAGCGCGGTACAAGTTCCAGAAAGCAAAAGAAATCGTAGTTCTTGGAGCCGACACCAAAGGCCATCAAGGGGGCTCTGAGACAATTTTTGCTATAGATGCATCTGTTCCGCTTACTGGCGATGAGCGAACGACTGCTCAACAAATCATGAAAACCTACAACATACTAGACAACATTTCTCAGAGAGCAATACCAGGGAACGGGGCGGCCAAGAAAGTTAGCCGAAATGCTCCGTGCCCGTGTGGCTCTAATAAGAAGTATAAGAAATGCTGCTTCAACCCAGAGCCATAACTTTTTTGTGGATGGGTGAGAGTTCCTCCAGTAGGCGGAAACCATCGCACAACGGAGAGTTATGGGCTCGCCCCCTGCTAGGGGGCAGCTGTCGTGAACCGCAACCTGGCTGCACCAGGTTACGGCCCTATCGGGCTTCCATCTTCTCGCCTTTGGCCCATCGTGGGCCGGCGCGCTCCGCTTGCGGTTGTGCCTGATACCCGAGCAACTCTCCAAGACACTCCTCGCGAAGCCAACCTGATGCGCCCCTCCCGTAGGCTATTGCAGAGTGAATTTGACTGACCTATGATCCGGCCAGGCGGTGATGGTCGCCTGGCGCCTGTTTCGCGAAGCAATAGCCCATCGTAGATATATCCCTCGTTTTACATCGGCATGTCCCTAACTAGACGCTGCCCGGTGAACAGGCAATCGGTAACCAAAGCGTCGATAGTTTTGGTGGCACAGCCATGTCTGATTTTTCCCTTCTCAGCATTTTCAAATCGCTAGCCAAGCAGCATGCCCGCAAATATGGCATGAAGCTTTCCGCTGCCCAAGAAGCGCTTGCGCGTCAGGCAGGGTTCGAGGAGTACCACGAGCTCATTGTCGTCGCCCAGCGAAGCCCCACGGATCCGCGCTTGATGCTCGCCGCCTTCGGCGTGCGTGACTTCAAGGACGCGATCCACGAGGACGAAGTGTTCTCCGAGCTGGATCAAAAGCTGAGAAATCAGCTGTCCGGTGCGATTGCGGAGACAAACGCAAGCAAATTCACGATAGACGCTTTGACGGTCGACACCACTGAATACGCCGATTCAACCGGAATGCTCATCCTAGGAGTTACGCTTCCCTACAAGGGCCAGCAGGATCAAGAGCGAGTGTATCAAAGTGCGGCGCGCTTCCTTACTGCCACGGTCAAATTGCTTCGTCGCGAAGGTAAGTGGTTGCTTGCTGAGGATGGCGTGCCCAGAAGCTCAATTTCCTTTTCCCCATACCGCTTAGAGGATTACGACATGGCAAGACCAAAAGCGATCATGCGCTACCTGACATTAGGTAAGTTCAAATATCTCCTAGAAGACAAAGGCATCTACGTAAGTGCTGCGTGCGATCAATTGGACTTACTAGAGGGTGATTATGATCACACGTTTCTTACCAAACACCTGAAAAGCCAAGCTAGCCAAGATCAAGAGCTGATGTCGAAAGTTGATGAGATGATGCTTGGAAGCAAAGAGGTAGGACGCAAAAGCACCTATTTGAGTTGCTGGTACAACTCTGGGGAAGAGTCTTTCGAAATGTGGGAGAACTATGGCGAAGGAGGTGTTGCGATCTTTAGCAGCGACTATGCTCTAGAGCTTTCCTTGCCACGCCCACTGAATCAAGCCGCCGAATTCTATACGCTCACTTATGACGACCAGCTCAAGCCGCAAGCGAGCCAACAGCCGTTCCGTGTAAAAAATGAGAGCTATAAACATGAGAATGAGTACAGACTGGAATTCAATCTCTTAAAGTATTCGGTTTTGACGGGGTTTGAGGCTCGTAACGAAGTACGTGTTGGCGGAGTTTTGTCTCACGAGAGCGACGAGATTACCTCGTGCATGTCCCCAGAGTCACTAGCTCGTAGCCACGACGTGATTCGTCGCAAGGGTAAGGGCTATGTTCTTGCCTATCCACTCGAAAAAATCATTCATGAAGTGCGCCTGCACCCTAGCGCTACAGATGTAGAATTAGAGGAGGTTCGAGCCTCCATAAAAGCCAGCGGTATCAACTGCACTGTCAGGCACTCTGTGCTGCGCAAGATTGCCCACTAGGGAAACTGAGCTGTGTCGCTACCCCCGGTTGCCAACTGCACGTGCAAGGGATATTGGGCGCGAATGGCTTCAGCGGGGGGCGTTGCAGGTTTGCTTCACTGGTTGATCGCTGCCAGCAAGTAGCACCAGCTGGCTCAAGGGCGATTCTTTGTCACGTCGTTAACTTACACGCCTCCTAAGGGCGCACTCATTGCAAACCGTTTTGTTACCACCCGGGAACGCACGCTGGAATCAATATGCAAGCTCGAATTTAGACACTAGGGCGCTAGGTAGAAGGCGCCGCAGCGATGTCCATTAAGGCGCGTAAGTGCCGAGAGCGTTGACTCTGTCGACCTGCGGGGCGTAGTAATCAAGCCAAGTTGTGGAGCCAGCAGTCAAAAAAGCTTTCGTGGTTCCAGGCTTCAGCTGAGTGAGGTTGGAAAACTCTTTGAATAGCCGCTTGGTTTCGATGGACGCTTCGCCAGCCGACACGCCTGGTACATACATAAGCATGAAAAATGTCAATGGGCCGAACATTATCACCCTTAATGTAAATGTTTCGTACTGATTAGGCCCATAGGAGATTCTCATTAAAAATGGATTCACCACGCCGGATCCGTTTGCAAGATCATCAAACACTTTGTATTGGCCATTTAGTTCTTCAGTGGTTACTGGAGCTGCTAGAGTTGCCAGCACTGCAAAATCTATCTTTTGAGGTGATGGAGAACCATTCAAAATATAAGGTATGAATTTTTCAAATAAATGGACGTGGCCTTGGTCAGTGCGAGTTGAATTGAAGGATATCTTCAAAAGCCAGCGTACTAACCTGTCATAATCATATGAAAGCTCGGCGCGGCGCTGGATGTAATTCTGGGTCAAGAACCCATTGGCGATAAGAAATTCTTTTCCGTAAGCGTCAAGGCTGGATAGCACTCCGCCGTTGCATTTTTCACAGACATCTTTCACTTGGTGCTCTCCGCCAACCATTTTGTTAGCGACTTCATTCCAGCCAATCACTTTAGCTTGCAGCTCTTTCTGAAAGCGATATATAAACGCTGGAATTACATGCTCACGAGTTGCTGGAGCGTCTTTTTTACAGTATGCGCAGATCATGCCTGGTTCCTTCCATATTGGTGTCCTTCGTAGCGGATCTTCGCAGAAATGTGTTAACAGATTCAACTCAGCACTGTCTGGGGCTGACATATTTTTCGGGAACGAGGCTTGCTGCTAGGCAACCTGTGCCCGCGAATATATTTATGGACAAGGTTTGCATTTGAGGTTTTGGGTCAAGGCGACATTGGCAATCGAGGTGCCAGCCTGCGCGCACTCGGCGATGACGTGGGTTTTTTATAGGGACGGCGTTCTTGTGGCATGGGCGTCCGCTTAAAAAGGCTAGAAATGGCGTCCAATCAAATTTAGACGGACACCATCGCCTTAAGCGATGACCTCAGGAAGGTGTGTTCCCCGGACGGTTACCATCCTCAGGCCTTTGGCCCAAAGGGCCGGCGCGCTCCGCTTGCGGTCATGACCTATAGGCGTCAAGCGTTAGTCATCATCGTCATCCTGACTACCATGGTGCGAGGTACATCCACAGTCTTCAACGGCACCGCCATAGAAATCGTCTTCGCCATCTTCCACCTCCCACATGCTGGTGGTGCAATAACAATGTTGGCACTGATAGTGATACGTTGACATATAGATTGATTCCTAGCTGGCAATGGCTGAGTTAGTCGTTGTTGTGCGAGTAGTCGTCGAAATAATCCTCTTCATAGTAAGGATCGTATTGGGCGAATACCGCTGATACGGCTTGGGCATCCCGCTCACTCAACCCAAGGCTCGAGTTCAACGCTATTTTCTGCCTGGCTGCGGACTCATGATTATCGTAGGTGTATTGGGTAGCTTGCCCATCACGACTGCCTTCCTGAACGAGCATCAGCCTGAAAATGTGCCGCTCGTTTGGAAGCTCGGTGCAGTAGTAGCAATGTTTTCTCGGCAAGACCTTTCCGGTCAGCTCACGCAAAAACAAGCTTGTAACGCACTCATTTTTGGGAGTCATGGATTGCTCATGCAGAGAGTGGAAGGCGAGGGTTTCCGGCTCACCTGGATCGCCTGCGCGAAGCAGGTAACGTGGACTTAGCCACCAGAGCCAAATAGTGACCTCTCCGTCCGCTATCGTGACCTGAACAGGGGGAAGCGCTGTGGAATGCTTTCTTCGTATGGGGAGATTGAAGGCTGGCCAGTCTTCCATAGGCTCGGCTGGGTCTAGCAACGAAAACTTTGAAGTCGCGCCTGAAAACCGATGTTCTCCACCGCTGGCGATCCTTTGAGCTAGTTTTTCGGCGACTTGCACCATGTTCCAGGCGTTGCTGCGATCATGGATCAAGTGGTAGGAGGTAGCACGCCCCGGCGCGCAAACAACAGCAAAACCGAGACCAGAGTCTCCCCAATCATTACTGGACGAGTCAGGTAATTTCGGTGCTTTGACACTCATCACGTTCCAGTCACGGAACCCACAGGCACGCGATATAGCTGTCAGCCATTTCCCGAGCGGTACGGTATTGAAGATGTGAGCGTGAGAATGTTTTACGTAGTGCGCTAATTCTTTTGCTTCGGCAACACTGAGAGCAGGCATACCTTTCTCCATGATGAGCACATGTAAGAACGGGGCCTCCCCTTGCCATTCAGTGCTCAGTTAGGAGCGCAGCAAAGAATTGTTCAACAGAGATTTACCGTGCCCAAGATGGGCGGGAGGGGATGGTTCTCTAGACCTTGCGTGGATGCTACCCATCGTTGAGTGCTTTCGCAATATTATATTTGCAGTGGTTAAAATGGGAGAGCGTCCGAATGGCTCAGGAAATGAGCGGCCTCCGGCCAGTTCGAATTCTGCTGCAGGTCTAAGCCGCTCGAGCGATGATCAACTGCCGAATCTCAAGGAATTAGTTTGTGACTATCAGTTCACTCGCTGAGCGATTGCGTGAGGCTCAGCATGTCGTTGTGTTCACGGGCGCAGGGGCGTCAGCGGAGAGTGGCATCCCGACCTTCCGTGATGCGCTTAGTGGACTGTGGGAGCGGTTTGATCCTGCGCAGCTTGCGACTCCTGAGGCATTTCGTGCAGACCCGAGCCTGTGTTGGGGATGGTACGAGTGGCGCCGGCTGAAGGTTATCCAGGCGCAGCCAAACGGGGCACATCTCGCTATCGCCGAGCTTACCAAGTATGTGCCCAAGCTCACTGTGGTCACCCAAAATGTTGATGACCTACACGAGCGAGCTGGCAGCCAGGATGTGATTCATCTACATGGAAGCCTGCACTCTCCTAGGTGCATCGATTGCGGGCTTGCGTTTACGTTGCCCCTCACGACTGAAGCCCTGCCTGAGGATGGAAGTCGTATTGAGCCGCCGCGATGCAGTGTATGTAATGGGTATGTCCGACCAGGCGTTGTGTGGTTTGGCGAGATGCTGCCTGAAGACGCATGGAGCGCAGGTCTAGCTGCCGCCAAGGAATGCGATGTCTTCCTTTCGATTGGTACGTCTGGGGTCGTTTACCCGGCTGCTGAGCTACCGCTACGTGCTTTGGGTCACGAGGCAACTGTCGTTCACATCAATCCTGTGCGCTTCGACATCAGCAGTCAGGAGCACTTTCTCCAGGGCCCAGCCTCGGACACGATGCAGAGCCTACTTCGCGAGGCCTTCGGCAGCCATCCGGTCTCGTAGTTAGAGGCTATTATGTTAGATCCGCTGGACTTGCCTCTCAGTAAGTTACGGCTGCCGCAAATCCAACTCCCAGCAGAAATCTCAAACCCACGTCCAACGTTCATGCTCAGTCATTGCCTCAACGCACCGCTAATAGGCTCCCAGGAGTAAACTGATGCGCGTCTCTGAACCCACTGTAAAAAATGGATTCTTCTTTACTCCCACCGAACCTGATAAACGCTATCCAGGAATTCTTAAGATCCTGGATGGTGGACGAATTGAACTCCATCTAACGTCAGATGAAAACGCGTTCGTATCATTCGATGAGATGTTTATCGGTCGTCTAATAGGGAAAATCGAAGGTGGGTACACCACTCTCGAAGACTGCTCCTATGAAACCATGAATTTGTCGCTCGGCGGCGGTGCCGCTACATCTCTGATCACCGCTCGGATCGCCTACATCGGGATGGGAATGCCTGAAGAGTGCCAGTTCGACCAGTTTGAGTTTGCGGTGGATGAGCTGAGCGAATGGTATGGGAAATCAGCCTTCAGACCGATCCTGGGGATGAAACCCTCTGACTGCGTAATCGACTTTGGCATGCCGTCGACTGTCACATGCCACCTGCAGGAGGGTGTCATACTTGAGATCGGGATGAAGGCTACCTTCCCAGGTAAGGTCAAATACCCAGTTACCGAGCTTCGACAACAAGCGTGCCTTACCATCAAAGCCGACTCCAGCAAGTCGCTATCCTTCTTCGTCTCTCTCTCGCACAAGATCACCCGCTTCCTAGCTCTATGCATTGGGCACCCCGTCGCGATCCATTCGCTCCGCGTGAGCTCTCAAGAAGAAGGAGAGAAGATTCCTCGGTGGCAGGACGTCTACTTCCAGAGTCTGAACAATGGGACGACCGCCAAGAAAAAGCGCGCTCGTGCGATGCTTCTTCCTTACTCGCAAATTGCCGAGCAGTTCAGCGCAATGCTTCAAGCATGGCTGGACGAATACGACACGCTGATGCCAGCTCTTCATCATTATTTCGCCGTCCAGGATGAAGGCTTGGCCTATAACGATACAAAGTTTCTGGCCATCGCCCAGGCGCTTGAAGCCTTTCATCGCAGGACGCTACCAGGGTATAGGTGGTCGAAAGCGGAGTTCAGCAAAAAGCTTGCAGGCATCGTAGAAGCAGTGCCCGAGGCTGAGCGGGAATGGGTCAAGCAACGCCTATGCTTCGCGAATGAGCTGACACTAGGTGAGCGGCTGACCGCATTGCTTGAGCCCTTCGTTGAAGTATTTGGAGGCAAGGCGACCGTCGAATTAATGGTAAAGGACACCAAAAACACCAGAAACTATCACGCCCACTACGATAAAAAAGGTGAGAAGAAGGCTTTGAAGGGAGCGGCATTGGTAGCATTGGTGCTTCGGCTTCAAGTTCTGTTTACGCTTTGCCTGCTCGGACGCCTTGGCATGCCCCCAGAGCTAGCTATAAACCTGGTCAAGCAGCCAAATCTCGCCCGTCTCCTAGGTAATGCAAAACACATCCTGGCTGAGGATTAATACATGCCCAGGAGCGCAGGTTTGGAAGCTGCACGTATCCGATGTGCTCCTTTCGATTCGTACGTTCGGGATTGTTGACACGGCTGCAAAGCTTTAATGGGCATCTGTCGTTCTCATCATTCCTGTGCGGTTTGATATCAGCAGTCAGGAGCACTTTCTCGAAGGCACTGCCTCGGTAATGATGCAAAGCCTACTTCGCGAGAGCGAAGGCGACCTTCGTGCCTAGTAGTTCGAGGGAGGTTCACATTGCCTCTGCTTTGGGCTTGCCCCTTCGGGGTGCGGCTGGCGTGAACCAAACCCTGACTGCGCCAGGTTTTGGCCCTCCGGGCACTCATCCTCAAGCCTTTGGCCCATCGTGGGCCGGAGCGCTCCGCTGGCGCTTACAAGAAATCAGTAATGGTATGGTGGAAGGTGCGGAGTCATTTCACCCACTAACCAATGAGGTCATGCTTTGCGGGGGCATTTGCAAAAAATAAAAAGCCCGAGCGAAGGCTCGGGCTCTTGTGGGAGGCAACCAAACTAATCAAACCAGCTCTTTGACCATTTTCATCTGCAACTCCTATAGAAGTTAATTAGTAATGACTATTATATAGCCTTGCCCCGGCAAAAGCAAGTCGCCATTTTTTGCCATCACCCAGCGCTTGATGCCGAGACCATCAACTGTTGGTTTGATTTCGTCCAAAACTTTGCTGCCGGTTCCAGAAAAATAAATGTTACATCCAACAGATTCAATTCCAATAGTGAGCCCGGATATGTAACGTCCGAAACCAGAAACATAATATGGCTCTTTTTCTATATCTTGAGTGTATTCTGTCACTCGTTCAAGCACAACAGAATTAGTTTCCTTAAACCCTGAAACTTTCGAATATACATCGTATGAAATATTCATCTGTCTTAAATCAGGTCTACCCTTGACCGGGGCAGTAGCAGCCGCAACATCAACGGCTTCCTGATTCAAAAATAACGAGAGCAAACGGTAATTGCTATCACTGACCTTCTGAAAAATATCAGGCGTTCGCCCTGGAGACACCACGACATTCATCTTTGTTTTTATAGTGATTTTGGCGTTTATTTTAGACACCATCTCAATCTTAAAAATCACTTCCATATTTTCAAAATGGTAATCCAACTCATTATCAAAAAAAGTTTCTACTATTTTATCCGTAGCTTGGGCGGTCATCCCTGGCAAACACTTCACAAACATGGAGCTAGTGAGAATCTTCCATTTCTTTACATTTTCTTCATGATCAACTGCAAAGTGTGGGCTATAAAAAACGTCATGAATATTCTTTTGAAAAATCTCTGAAAATTGCGACGATTTTAAAACCGCTGCAAAAACACCTGCCCCTATGATCGCAGTGGAAAAATCTTTGAGAATTTTTGCGGTTCCATTCCACGTGTACGGTAAAGAATCTATCCAATCTGCAAAAACTGAAGCGAAAATCAAAAGCAAAGTACCCAAGAGCAAAAAGACCAAGGGTAGATTTGATTTAAATGGTGAGAAAAAGCCTTCAAGAAATTTAAACACTACATCCCCAATACTAAGCTTGATATTTGTCGAACGTCTTTAGTTGATTGATCTGAAGCGCACTATACGGCGCGCATCAACGGCGCCTTATCGCTTGCGCCTCTACACAAAGCCCGGAGCTGATGATAGGTGAAAACTTGAAAGCGATGCTTAGCCATTACCCACAGGCGTTTAGCTCAATTCCCTCGACTCCATCAGCTTCGGCCATATAATAGACCTCAGCGCTTGCGCAGCCTAGATGTACAGCGAATTATCGGGCATGAGTACCTTGCTCAGATTTCTTTTCACGATCTCGTCCTTTCGCCATCGCTATCCCTAGCATCCCCTGCAAGGATGATAGATACAGCCTCAGCCAATCGGCCCGCATTCTGATGGCCGCTTTGCAGGATGGACGCCAAAGCTTCTCCAGGTTGGCAGATTGCCAAAAATAGAGGGTTGGCTCCGTACACAAATCCGTAACCGGGGTAATGGCATAACTAAGGCCTGAGCGCCACATTGCTCGTAGCCAAGCGATGTGTTTTAGCATCACTCATTCGACGACAAGCAATTTTGAACACAACCTCTTCTCTCGCCGTGCTCGTGGTCTACGCTCAGCAACGGCGCTGTGGATTTTCGAGATGCCTGCGACACAAGAAATGTTCATGGTTGAGCCATCTTTCACCGTGTAGGTAACCAAGGATGACAGCATGACCGATAGACGACCTTTGAATCCAAATGTAACAGTTCCGAAGCCGGGAGGTGGCGTCCAGCCTCGCTCTCGGAATCAAGATGGCCAAGTCCGCGATAAGCGTGATGACGCGGGAAAGCCTAGGAAGAAATAGTCAACCGCGATGAATCGCAGGTTACTCGCGAAAGGGAGTGACCTGTCTCAACTCGGTAGGTGATCGACTCATACCTGAATCCATCGGCAAATGAGGCTTCTCCTGGTTTATCGATGACCTCCTCTGACTTGCGCGCTCCATCCAACTGACTGAGATCATTAGATGGCCTATTGCAGGTGGCAGTCTCAGTTCGTCGCGGTGGTCGTACCAGGAGCGGGGCCTTCGCTGAACGTGTAGTTGATGACCACATCATTGCGGATCAAGACGTCGAGAGTTTTCTGAGTGCCTGTAGTCGTCACCTTCATGGTGACCACGTAGCTTTGAGCATGGGCTGAGCCATTGGTGTAGGTGTAGATCCACTTTTCGTCAGTCTCGCTGACTGCGCTCTTGGCGTAGGGCTCACCAAACAGGGACTTCAACTCAGTAGTCGTCGTTTTGCCTTTGGTGATGCTCGCTACACTGGCCGACGGAAAGTCTCGTCCTGCGGTGTAGTGGGACGTAGCGCAACCGCCAAGTGCGACACAGATTCCCATTACTGCGATGAGCTTTTTCATATCCTTCCTTGATCGTAGAAAGCTCCAAATCTAGCTGGCATCAAGGCCAAAAGCCATCGCCATCTTGATCATCTGCGCTTGTGCTCGTCGGCAGAGCACTACGCATAAAGATAATGCTCTTATCCAAGGTGACCGCAGAGAAAGCCCAGATTATTGAGATCTTCAGGAGCCTCGGTTGGAGCCGGATTGAGCCGCCGCGATAACGGCTATTTTCGGCCTAGGCTCATCCACGCCTCGCCGCAGGATCCACCTGTTCCGGATGGGAACAGGCCATAGAAGGCCGTCATCCCTATCGTCTGGCTCATTGAGGGCTTCATCATTGGAGTGCTTTACCATCGAACCGGACTTGCTATTGATACGCGGCGAATGGTGCGTCTCCAAGCAATAGGTGAGAGTAGAAGCACCGCAATAAGAAACGCCACCTGCGACAGATAGAACGACTCCAGCCACTGCTGTTTCAGTGCGACGTAATAGGTGTTATGGGCTACGTCAGCCAAAATAATTGCTGCGGTGAGGACTATTCCCATCCGTGGCTTTTTGAAAAGGAGCAGTACCGCCAGCGGGTCAAAAATAGTCAGTGCCGCCCAGAACACGCGGCTAGCCCAGTAGGCGCTGTCACCGTAGCCGTAGTCCCAGAACAACCCATGCTGAAAGTCTGCTCGGATGTGATTGGCGGTCGCGATCAAAAGGCAAAAGGCAAACAAAGCTCGGATGGCGAATGACAACCTTGGCATAGCTTGGCCTGCTCTGGTGAAGTGATCCTATGATAGCGGGATCAACCAACGTGGACATTAATGCTTAATGGCGAAGGTGCGTTCGCCAGACGCTCGTCAACGTTCTACCTCATAAGCCAGCAGTCCTTTCTAGATCGACTTAACCGAGACCACCTCCACATATTTGTACTTCTTCCTTGCAGACTTCACAGCCTCTTGCTCAGCCAGCAACGAGCTCAACGTGTCGGCGTCGTGGATGAGTTCGTACATCTCCCCCTCGTATTCGTTTCCAACCCGAAGCGTGACCCTGAGCCTAGGCGTAAAGGCTTTCGCCGTTTTCTTCTTGGCTGCCGGGGGAGGCAGTGGCGTCGTGATCACCTCTTCTGTCACAGGCTGTGGCGTTGGAGGCGCAGGAACCTCTTCGGGCTCAGCCGAGCCAAACAATGCACGACGCATTTCTTCTTCAGTTAAATCAGCGTTCATAAAACATCTCAATGGAGCGGAAATTAGCTCAATAAACTCTAGTAGGATGGCTGCGTTACGGAGCCCTTTCGAGCATGAATGGACATCAAATACCTAGGTCGATTTCGAGACAGGAGCCTCTCCATGCTCGAGAAAGCTTTTCTTTCGGCGGTCGCGTAATGAGCCCATCCGCTAGGTCACTGGCGTGACGAGCGTACAACGTCACGATGCCCGGAACAGGTGCTTGCCCCGGCACGAACGCCCCGACAAGCTCTTGGGCGATTTTCAGTATATTCAGGACTTCCAGGCTCAAATTATCGGTGGTCAGGTGCTCAACGACTGGCTTGGGCGGAGGAGCGGCGCGACTCCACATATCTACAACCACCTGAAGCAGTCCATCTGAACCAAGATGTTCGAGTGCCATTTTCCATAGCTGACCTTCCTGCGCCATATCCAGGCGAGCCCTAGCCATTGCGGAGTTCTAACAACATTAGGCTTTTTCTTGATAGCGAGTTTACCAATCTATCAGCAGCAGCGAAGCTGATATCACTCGCATTGGTGGCTGAGGACGGGCGCGAATTCTACGTCGAATTGCTCGATACTTGGCAAGAAGAAGACTGCAGTGATTTCGTAAAGGAAATCGTGCTTCCGCAGCTGTGGGGTGGGAGCTATGCGCTGTCCATTTTTGAAGCCAGGATGTCGCTGCTCAGGTTTCTGACGTCGTTCAAAAAGGAGGTCGAGATCGTCACGGATGCTCCCCAGTACGACTGGGAGCTTTTTTGCGATCTGGTCTATGACGGCGGGCGATGGCCCGGAATCGTTCGTAATTTTCCTACTGACGCAACGACGCTCGCACCGACCACCGAGGGTGAGGAACTGCCTCACCACGCACTGCTCGACGCCAGGATTATTGCCGGCATGTTTGTGCCAATGTACCGAGGGAACGGGTTATCCTGATCAGAGCACGGATCAACCATTTGGATTGGGCTGAAGAGTGGGGCGAAGGATGAAATGGAAAGCGCGCACGACAGAGCAAGTCGCGGAGCTAATCTGCGGGGACAACACAGAAGGCTATTTCCGCTACCTCACCGGCCCCAACCTGACTCGGTTCTTCAGGGACGCCGACACAGATTTCGTCCATGACGGCTCAACGCGCCGATTCTGGGTTGCGGATGTCCTTCAAAAAATCCTGGATTTTCCAAGCTCAAATCCGTTGATGCCACCAGGTGCCATGCTCCGTGTGATTCGCCTTCTCATGGATAATGAAGATGCCTTCAACGAGAAGCCGCCCCGCTTGAACGCGCTCATGGCACTAAACGGAGCGATCAAGCGCGAGGGCTTTGAGGCATTCTTTGCAGATGACGACCAGGGCTATCTGCGTCACTGCCGCACCGGCGCAATAGGAAATGAATCCGCGAGCCCCCACCGTCCTCTTTCTGCCGCCGAAATGGAGAAGAAAAATCAGCTGATCTTGTACCTTGATCAGTGCTCAGAGGACGATCTGATTGAGCATGTCCTGCTTCCTTTGTTCAGGCAGTTAGGATTCGCTCGGATCACATCTACAGGGCACAAAGACAAAGCCTTGGAGTATGGGAAAGACATCTGGATGAAGTTCACGCTTCCCACCCAGCACGTCATCTACTTTGGCATCCAAGTGAAGAAGGGAAAACTAGATTCTTCCGGAGTGACGAAGGGAGGACAGGCCAACGTCGCCGAGATCCATAACCAGGTGCTGATGATGTTGGGCCACGAAATCTTTGATTCAGAGCTCAGCAAACGTGTCTTGGTCGATCACGCTTACATCGTCGCGGGTGGAGAAATCACCAAGGCTGCTAGAAACTGGATCGGTGGCAAGCTCGATCAATCCAAGCGGAGTCAGATCCTCTTCATGGACAGGGAGGACATCGTCAATCTGTTCGTAGTGTCGCCTCTGGCTGTGCCCCAGGCAGCTAAGAGAGCATCTGTCCAGTTCGATGATCCAATACCATTCTAGCGCTCTACCAACAACGCCGCGCGCCATCCTTACTGCCATTTTCAAAATTTCTTTCGCGTCGCCACACCTAAACTCAAGCTTAAGGACAATGCTTTATGAGAATTAACAAATTGTTGCTGGAACGCTACAAAAAGGTTGTGAGAGCCGAAATTTCATTGGGATCAGTAAATGTCCTTGTGGGTGGCAACAATGCGGGCAAAAGTAGCGTTCTTCAAGGCATCCATTTCGCTATTGGTGCAGCAGTTGCGTCCCGCCAGCAAGGGCAGAAAACTTTCTCGACTGAGCTGTTGCACTACAATCCCACACCGGACTTTAGTGTATTGAGAAATGGATCTCCTTACCTCAATCATACAGGGGCAGGAGAGAGCAATTTAACACTTTATTCTAGCGTCGATATTCATGGCGACGACGGAGTGCATGCAGAAGAAGCAATACACTATAACATAAAGATTAGCAAGGGAAGGAATCACGGTAATATAGCTTGCAATAGGGAAGGTGACTATGAACGAATAGGGAATTTAGTAACGAGCGCTACGGATCTCTATAGTGTTTATGTTCCTGGGCTAGCTGGTATCTCACAATATGAAGAGCTTCGAGCTCGAGCGATTGTAAGGCGGGGCGTAGCGAGCGGTGATGCGAATTTGTACCTGCGTAACATTATTTATTATATTCATATTGCCGGCGAGCTAAATACCCTAAATCAACGGCTTGCCACCATCTTTCCGGATACATTGATCGAGGTTGAGTTTGACGAGCAGCGTGATCACAGGATCAAAGTTTTTGCAGCGCATAATGGCACGCGAAACCTAATAGAACTTTGTGGAACCGGACTTTTGCAAGTTCTACAAATTTATTCCTATATAACCTACTTCAATCCGAAACTTCTATTGCTCGATGAACCTGATTCTCATCTTCATCCAAATAATCAAATAGCGCTCTGCAACGCCATTTCCTACATAGCCGAGAGCACTGGGACACAAGTTCTTCTGTCTACTCATAGCCGTCATATGATGGATGCATTAGCAGATGATGCTCATTTTGTGTGGATGAGGAACGGTGAGATCCAAGAGCAAGGAAGCAATCTCGACCGCTTACCCATGCTTCTTGACTTAGGAGCACTTGATGACTTTGATCGACTGAGAAATAACGAAATTGATCTGATTGTACTAACAGAAGATCGAAAAACACGATACCTGGAGAGGCTGCTCGAACTTAACGGCTTCAACATGGGGAGGACATTAATCTACAGCTACAAAACCTCGTCAAATTTAGAGTCTGCTTCATTATTCACTGATTTTCTGAAAAACGTGTCTCCAGGTATTCAGGTTATGATCCACAGAGATAGGGACTTCATGACCGATGAGGAGTCTGCAGGTATTGAAGGTCGGATTAATCAAGAACAGGCGATTCCATTCATCACAGCGGGCAGCGATATCGAGTCATATTTTATTCTGCCAGACTTCCTCGCCTCTATGGCTGGAATTGAAGATCCGAATGAGGTTGTCACTTGGCTTGATGAGGTGGCCTTCCATCATCATATGGACATCCAACATCAGTTTACACGTAAGCGGGACGAAATTTTTGAGCGCATCCACAAACGAAATCGAGACGCAGCCCCTGATACACGGGAATTAATGGGAGTAGCCATGCCTCTTCCTAGTGATAAGCGCAAGGGAAAGTTTATGATCAAAAGAGTCAGAGACGGCTTCAGGGCAAGATTTGGAATTTCCTATGATGAAAATTTCCAAGGCTTTGTTCCTGCATGTGCGACGTTACAGAGAATCGCGGGAGGAATCTGGCCTGCAGCAGCTTAAAAATTGCAGGAGGAGCGTAAGTAACTGCTCCTCCTTTCAGTTTACTTGATACTTATATCCAAACTTACATATGACCTGCGCCGCAGTCATTGGAGGCGATCAGGCGTTGGCAGATACCTGTCTCCCGCTATGCGCGTGAACTCACGCAGACTACGCCGTCCGACATCACGCCTGAACGTCGCAATGACGTACTTCGAGTTGACCGTATTGATCACCCAAAACCTGCCTTCCTTCGTTACGGACTGAATGTCGGATGTCCGAATCAGCCGACCATCTGCAAATCGTTGGTACGGCCCAGGGCAAATGTGACCGAACACCACACCAACAGCACTGCACGCATGAATATGGACATTCACCAGGTAGGCCGTGACCAGCCCGTCGTAGTCTTGATTCACTGCTTTGGCGATGCGAAGAAGGTCGAAGTCCGAGTAGCGCTTTTCGTGTAAATCGACTGCGACGGTATTGATGTCGTCCATAGCTACAGAGCCTCCGACGCTGAGGCTACGCCGGTGGTTGCAGCACTGCGCCGATATAGCTCCCTGACCCCAACCAAGGCATCGACATCGAGGTCGCGCTGATGGGTATTGACGTACACATCACCACTCTCGACGTGCAGAACACAGATCGGCACTTCTGCCTGGTTGAACCCCATGGAAAGCGATTTCAGCTTTTCCATCTTCCAGCCTGACCCTTTGTTCATCCATGCCGGGGTAACGACCTGGACATCTTGAATGACCATGCTCTCGTCTTGGGAGACCAGCAGCTCCACCAAGCGAGGCTCATCGTTCAGCATCTCTTCATAAGCTACGAACCGTCCCTCATGCCGGCGCTTGAGACTGACGTGATACCAATGAGTAACCAAGGATCGCGACATGGCGTGGAAGTGAGCGAGACCGTCCCCGAACATACCCACCGGGCCGGCCTGGTCTTGCATGCTAATCCTGAACATCGTGCATCTCGTGTGGAGCAGGCCTGCTTAGCGCCTGCGATTAACATAAGCCGAATATTGTCTTGAGCGATGCGGTCATCTCGCGCCCTTTGCCTACCAAGGCGTACACCGTATTCCGGGTCTCGAACAGGCAAACGCCGTCGAACGACTTACACAGGGTCGAGCGTACCCAGCCCCCTGGAGGGAACCGGCCCTGGCTGTCGTAGGTCACGCAATGGGAATAAAGGAACATTGTCTGCAGGCCTATGGCGCGCACCTTGGCGAGCGATTCAGGAGGCTCGTCCACATGAAAGATCAGCCAATCCTCGACCAAACAGTACGGTTTCCGACCGAAACGATCCGACACCAATGCCTCTATTTCGGCTTGAGGTAGCTCTGTTCCAAAGGACGATATCTCACCCTCGCGGAGCAACTCATGCTCCGAAGAATTACCCATAAATTGATGATCCTCATGGTGCAAACCCAAAAATCAGGCTCTGCGAACACGTAAAATACCGGGCAACAAGCCAGGAATCCCATTGATATGATTATATGCATTTGTGTGGGATCTATCAAACGCGTCATACCGTCTCTTTTTTGGAGAGGTAGGTTGGATGTCCCTGCGGAAGGCTTATGCGGCGACGCTACAGTGGCTGAGGATTCGAAATGGCTTATCGCAAGCAGACCTCCAGCATCAAGCTGACCAGGCTCACATAAGCCGCTTGGAGGCTGCGACGACGACACCGACTATTGATCTGAGTGCGGATCTGGCGCATGCGCTGGGCCTAACGCCTTTGTCGCTGCTCACTCTGGTGGCCGCAGCCGATGAGGGGAAGACAGCACGCTCTGTCTTGAATGAATCGATGATAGAACTCATGCGGTTAGGAGTTCTTGATGAAGCGCTGCCTGCCGAGCCGCAGAAGATCACCACACCACAGAGAATCGCAGCCGCAGAAAGGCTCGAGGCAGTACGCAAACTAAAGGCAGAAGGTCTTTCTCAGGCAGAGGTCTGCCGGCAACTGGAATTACCCAGAAGCACTGTTGGGCGCCTGTGGCACGTTGACGATTAAAAGTCCCCCTTGGCTCAAAATGACAGAGGCACGGGTGTCACTGATCAATAAGCCAAACTTCTGGCCATTCTTACGATGCTTTCCTGTATCCATTGCTCCACGATGGGCCGTGTGGCAGGGATGAAAAGTCGTGACTCACTAACGATCTTTTCACGGCGCATAGGCATCGAATAGCTGCTGGGGGCAGTCGCTGGCGGCTCCTCTATCTTCGCCATGTCTAAATTCTTCAAGGTAATGCGATACCATCCGCTGTTGAATCCGGACACCTCGAAGCAGGACATAATTAGCTTTGATAGGTTGGTCGGAGACACGAAATAGAGACCAGCCGTACGCCCCTCGACTGGCACACTTGCGTCAGTTTCCAAAAGGACGAGCCCGTCGTCAAAAACGCGCCAAGACGTATCTCCGGACTTCAGTCCTGTGAACAACTTGTCATCCCAGTCTTCGTAACCTTGCTTGAACTTCGCCAAGCCCAGGTTATGGAAGCTATGGAAAATCTCATCACGGCGTAGGGCCGCTCCGTGCACAGCGTGCTGCTCAACGGGCTGTGGCAGAAATGCGAACTCAAGCTGTGGCGCATAGGAGTGACCGCCGTAGGAGCGAGAGCTTGATGCCTCTGTAATGCGCTCGTGAAAGGCTTTCTCAGAAATTGCGCTTTTGGATTTCTCCATTCTACTCAGGCCCTGGACAATAGCTTTCAACAGCTCTTGGGGGTCTGAGAATGAGGCTCTGAAAAAACCTTGTTTGTAGTCAGACACCTCGTTGACGAACACGGCCTGCTTCGCGTCAAAGTCAGTCTGCTGGATGAAGACCAGAATCGGTTTACGCTTGCTCACTGCCTGGTGGAATTCTTGCTGCGTAACCGAGAGACCTGGCTGAGGTTCATAGCCGTAGTTAGCGCCAAGAATCAGGATATAAACGTCGCACTGATCGACCTCTGTCAGGCAGGCGTGCTCCGAGGAATAGGTTCGCGCTCCGAAGTGCTCGCTCATGACCGGCTTCATGTCCAGTGTCTCCACCGCGTCTTTGGCGGCGGCTCTGAACTGCTCGAAACCTCTTACTACGGAGCTTATGAACACCTTCATCAGTGCATCCTCTGAACGCTGGCATATGTGTCCTTTTGGACTGTAACTAGGTGTGATCGTTGCAGATTGTCTCAATGGTGAACAGCAGATCAGACACCGTATCGTTTGTTACCGCCAGAGGTAATGCAATATCGACCACCGCGAGGCCCGATACACACGTTCCCAGAGGAACAAGGGCAGGATGAACCGTAAGCTGGGGCCTGTTGACGAGCAGGCTGTTTCGGCTGAATCGCTGGTCTTAGCCTCAAAACGACGTAGCAGTCTGAGCCGCTACACAGGCTTTTGGACGAAAGCCACTTTGAAGGTTGACCATCAATGCTGATGCGCGCCCAATCCTTTCGGGTCTCAAAAACTTGAACCTTCTCCCCGCGCTTCAGTTTTGAGATGACCTTTCCGCCTGGTTGATCCCGGACATTGAGGTTATCAGCGCTCACGAACTGCTCAGTTGCGGAGGTCGGCGTGGGTGGGGATGGAGACGTCGGCGTGGTTGATACTAGCGTGCTCAGAGCGCTCGGCTCTACCGGGGTTTGAGGCGTGTCTTTTTTCCCCATTGCCCACAGGACGGCAAAAAGAATCAGGAGCGGGATAAACCACGACTGGGACTTTTTGCGCATATCCATTGCTCCCGCTTAAAACGCAATACGCCGGCTGCCATGCAGATCTGTCCTTCGGACTACTGCGAGCTTAGCCAAGCTTCCATTTTTTGCAGCTTGTCGGGATCTAAAAGTTTGGGCCTTCCCGAATTTAGGATCTCAAAAAGCCGCTGCTTCGTTTCGGAAGAGGGAAACCAATCAGCGACCTCGACGTTGCAGTGCTTAGAATCACTTAGCACCCATTTCATCACCATGTCAGCTGCAGCTCTGTAGTGATCCGCCATGAACAGCCTTTTGCCGTCTTCTGACCAGCCTCGCATCGCAAGCTTGTCGGTTACGTCGATGACTCCAGCGCCTCCAAAGAAATCGGTCGTATCTGGATAATGAATACCTGCCAAGGACACTTTCGCTACGCCCGAATCGCGGTCGAAGTAGGACAGGAAATGCCATCCGCCAGTGATGCTTCCAGGGTGCGGAAAGTTGATCGCAGCCTTGCCAGTGATGTAATGCGTGCGGGAAACGCGTTTGAGATCAAAATCGAAAAGCGGCTGGGTCATGGGAGTTTTTTGAGCCGGGCCAGCCCCTGTTTGATATGGCCAGCGTTCTCACCAATTGTGTAAAGCGTGCCACGAACGTTGTCGCCAACTTCCGCATGTCCTTGGGCTTCCACCTGGAGGGTTAGCTCCATGAGAGCAGCCTCAAGGGCGAGCTGATTTTGGTACATCCCTTCCAGCACATCTGATAGCGAGTATTCACTTGCCATTTTCCTTCTCCCTGAAATCATCTGAGCATATGTGTTCTGGGACGACCTAGGGTATCAAGCGCATCTTCCGTAGTTTGCCCCAACACAAAAAAAATGGTTGATCGCTCGCTTGGTAGGCGGTTGAGCCCATTGCACGGCTTTTTGACATATCCGTCACGACTTCGATTGGTCGAGTAAGGTCTGCATCGGTATTCGTTGAGGATATCAAGCAATCCACAGGCGAATTGCTGCCTAGCCGGATTGGCCAGAGCGCACTGCTAAATTTTCTCAGATAAGCCCTCGCAAGAGGGATCATCATCCTTTACGAAGAAAGTCATAGCCGTCCTGGACTGTAAGCAGTTCTCGGCTTGTTCACTTATGAGTGATCGAGCGTAAGGATCAGCCCACATCTGCATCACACCTTCTCGTCGAAATACTTCAAGCGGCAACGGCGTTGTAGCAAAAGGGTTGTGATAGATACGCAGCCCATCGGTGATCCCTTCTGAGGCTTCGTTGCCTCTGGACACAGTGCGCTTCATCTCGCCATTCGGTAGCGACCAGACAGACGATATGACCGCATCCGGATTTCCGCACATGGCATCTACTTTTCCCCAAGTGGCCAGATTACTGAATATCACGGCGCTAATGTGGCTGAAGCGCAAGCAATCGAAAAACCCCAGTTCGATTTCAGCACCGTTATCTTTCTGTACGCTTCCCAAAGATTTCCCCTCTAATCCGTTAGGAAAGCGCTCCGGATTAGCCAGGTATTCCGCTTCATCTACGTAGTAATCGAATAGCAGGGCTTCGATAGCCCGGTAGGCCTGGAGGTTGAAACCCGGCTGTTCGAACGGTGCTACTGCTAAGACAAATGGGCGTCCTTGGACATGCGGATGATGCTGATACTTATCTTGGAATTTTTGTGATTTGCTCATGAACGCGTTGGCCAACCTGATTATCGCGACCCGATTGAGCTCATTGAAATCAACGTCTTCAAAGAACTCCGCTGTCATGGGCCTACCCCACTCCGGGGTAGCGTCAATGGAATGGTTGGCAGTGGTTGCTTCCACCGTAAACGTAATGTCTGCTGACGAAACTAGAAAATCAGGGGCTGGATAAGTCCAGTCGAAAGCAAAGCCATACTCGCGGAACACTGCGTGAAGATAGATTTCCCAAAAGCTTGAGTTAAACGTGGTCTGAAACTCACGTACGAATTTGTTATCCCTGTCTGGAAATCCATCAAGCCAGCGTTGCAGCTCCTCTCGCTGGTAAAGCCTGCCGGGTCGTCCGTCAGATATGGTGCGAAAGTGTGGATGAAGCCTGTCCTGTTCGTACAAGGGCTTTAGCAAGTCCATTTCGGCCTCCCGGTGTGCAGAATCAGGAATGTTTACATTCTAGTTAAAGCGTATTTTCAGGCTACTTCGACCGAAGATCACTTCTCACGTACCTCGCAAATCTTTCTGAGTTGAAGCTTGTTCGGGAACGCCAACAACTTGCGCTGAACGAGCCTCCTTGGCCTCTTTGAGCCTCTGCTCAGCGTACATAGCCGGATCATCATCTGGCAGCGGGTAGCCTGCAGCAGATAGAGCTTCGGCGCGCTCTTCAATGAGCAGACGCTCAGGATCGCGAACCGTTTGGTAGGCTCTGCCTAGTACGCGTCGAGTTGTGTCCATTCCCGGCTCCCCAGAAGGCTGATGAATAAGAGCGACTAAATTACTTTTAGAACGATAACAGAACGCTTCGAATAGCGATGCCGAGCTCCGAATCATGAAGGTAGGATGCGTTGCGATCTATGCTTCCCATAGGCTCAGACACCAAGCAAGCGGAGCGCGCAGGCGTGAGGGATGCGAGCCCGCAGGGACGAGACACGCCTTGGCGGGGCTCGATTCACAGCAGCCTGACGCCGCAGGCGGCACGCCATCAACGCCAACAAGAGGTAACTCAAATGCCCGACGATGAACTCCGCGAACTGGAGGCCAAGAGACGAAAAGCTTTGTGGATGCTTGCGAACATATCTCCAGGCGATTCGAAGGCGTTCGATCCCTTATCCATTCTTGATGACCTTGAACTTCAAGAGCGAAAAGACTCCCCTCATGCTGACAAGGCACTTGAGTTCAACCAGCTTCGGGATTGTGTCACCGTGCAGTATCACCACTCCGGAATCGACATCATTTTGGAGCAGACTATCCCCCAGCCCTGGAGGGAACGCTTCAGTCAGGCGAGTATCGGGTCGACCAGATTGTTAGATGGGCCTTACGCTGCGGACTGGTATAAATTCCTGGCTTGTTGGGAATCAGAGATGCAGCACCTCGAGGCACACAGAGCTGCCAGCAGTAAGCCCAAGCTGGATTGATGCAGACGGAGAAAAGACGTGGAACGAGACAGCGATGACACCGTGTATTGCGATATCCAAATGCCGGTGGCTCAAGGGCGGGAGCTATTGACGTTAGTGAATGTCCTGCGAGAGTCGAAAGCTCATCCAAGTCTCGACAGAGTTTTTGAACACATGCAGTACGAGCTCAGCACGTCGATTGATATAGTCGAAAATCCGCCGACTTGGGGCCTTTGGCGCGAATGATTCCCTCATCACGGTGTTACTAGCCAATAGCAAAGCCGCTATATAACGTTGAGGGTTGGATTTCGAAAAATTTATTTCTGGCGTCTATGGTCGGCATGGATGTGCGCAGGAATAGCGTCACTTTTTGGCCATCTACCAGGAGGTTAAAATAGGGTTCGCTCGACCTTACCCTAACCCGGATTTGTGCTCTGTTAGCACCATTGGCAAATTTGCTGAACGTTTTGATATAGAACGAGCCGTTAAATAAGTTAACCGATGCAGTTCCAAAAACAATGGTATTGCTCCAGTTTACTGAGTTGACATCCTCCCCAGCGTGACTCAACGGAACGAATGCATCAAAGTAATTGAGCGGCTCATTTTCTATATAAAGCTGATGCTCGACTCGTTCGTTCATGCTCAAAATTCTCCAAGCATCGACAACTTCCTGTAGCGTGCCAGGGTGGATTGCTGGAGAGCTCTGAACTTGTTGAGCAAGCGCAAGCATTTGTGCTCGCGTAGGCATGGCCTTTTTTTTCGTAGTAGGAACTGCGCCTAAGTGGCTTGGGATGATCGTGGGTGCTACTGCCATTGCAACTTTTTTTTGCTCTCCCTGTACATTGGAGTTCTCGATGGATTCCTTTTCATTCTTACATCCCGTGATATGCCTGTTTGGTGCCCTAAAAAATTTGTTGTTCCTTTGCGCTGGGACGACCTTTTCCAAGCAGTTCTGCTCAGGACAAAAATAATAGAAAGTGGAGTTGTCTTTTGCGTACTCTGCCGACACGTTGGCGCCCACCTCCCAGCACACTGCGGTGGTCATCAATTCAGAGCTCATATTTCATATTCCCTCATTCGTCCGAGAACTCATCCTATCCACAGTGATGGCCCATGACTATCTGTGGTTTTCATCTTGTCCTGAGACCAGTGGCGACGGCGGTGGGGCCTGATCGCGAATTACGACAGGCTACCTATGTGCAAATGCCTTGGGATGAAACTAGGATCGATTCTGCACGTCGCTCCCAACGTCCTGCCGCAACAGGAGTCGGCGATTAATGCCATTGGAAAACCATCTCATACGTCACCTCCAGAATTAGCCGGGCTAATCACATCGCCTTCTTATAGGCTTTCGAGGTAGGGCTTCTTATCAATCACTGCAGCACGTACCTTGCTTCGCAGGAGACTGACCAAGTCGCTTTTGTTCATGAGCAGCACCACGATTTCCCTTAGCGTGCAAAGCACCATCGTTTTCTGGGTTGAGTGAGTGACGCACTCGGCAATAGTGGTAGAGGCAAAATCTGAGTTCGAGATGAAGATTCCTCGAGCGTCAGCTCTCGCAAACAGTCTAATCATGTGCGCCGCGAGATCATTCACTCCTACTGGATCCTTGAGCCATTTCATCTCTACAAGGTAAATGTGTCCTTCAAACTCGATGACTCCATCTATTTGCTCAACGACGGCGCCTCCAGATTGATCAAGTCGCTTGAAGTCTTCTCGTAAAAGGATTCCGTGTGCCCTGAACAGGTCGTTCAAAACTCCTTCCAAGAGCTTGCCGCGCTTTTGAGGTTCTCTATCCATACCAAAGAGAGCACTCAGCCGATCACGCACGTCTTCAACTTTACGATCCCTCGCTGCAGCCGCTTGACGCTCGGCTCGTGCCTTGGCGGCAACCTCGGCTTGAGCGGCCTCTCGTTGCTGGTTCATTCGGGTAAACGAGTCTTTAACATTGACGATGCGCGCCAGGTCTCCCACGTTAGCTTTAGCCTTGTGAACATTGTTGGGCCAGCATCCTGAAAACTCCTCGAACTCCACCACTCGTTTGATGATTTCGCGCCTAGCCGCCAAGCCCCCATCCCCTCGCTTATTCAGCTTTTCAAGGACGTCGCGAACTATGGCAAATGTACTGACTGAATCACGGTTTGTTTTAACCGTGACGTCCATCAGCGCGAGATCATCTTGAGGCACTCCTGCCCCCCGTAAAAAAAGCAGCACATCAGCCTTACTTTTGCAAAGTAGCGGGATGGTGTCGACCAGCAGGTTAAAGACATCAGGGGGATAGTGGTAGCGCGCGTCCATGTTCCAGCCCAGCACGTGGTGGTGAAATGCAAGAGTAGCTACCAAGACCACAAAGACACCATCGGTGGATGTGAAAAAAGCTCATGACGGACATATCTTGGTAGCAGGCAAAGCTCCTGCGCCATGCTACGGCCTCATCTGATTAGGTTTTGGGGCATGTGGCACAAGCGTTGAGTGATGCCCATTGATACTTAACATCGTCACGGGGCGTCAGAAGTTTCGTATCAGACTCCCTAGTAGGTTGAATCATCCTGGCGATGTGCTATCCATTGGGTATATACGCTATCGTTGGAAACAGGGTATCCCACCGGGGCGCATCTATCGGCGCGACCAATGCCTATCTGCAAGGAAGAACCATGCGCCTCGATCAGATGCCGTACCACTCGATGCCTACTCTAGCCGTACTCCCATTCCGTCAATTTGGAATCGGCTGGTCATGGCAACTGCGAGCCCTGAAGCTCTTCCCTGACTCCCTGCTCGCCTGGAAACGCTATTTCTACGATAACGGCCAGGGGCATGCACGTGGTTCCTCATTTAGCACCTTTGCAGAAGCCATGATTGCGGCAGATGCGTTCAACCAGACCATCGCCGAGCGCATAGGCATAGCGGTGCTTGATCCCGTGCTCCAAGCCTCAGTCACCCTAAAGGTCGACAAGGCTTTGACTGCGGCTCGCCGCATTCAGGACGAAGAGGAGCTAATGGAGCGCGAGGCGATCAAACGTAATGCTCATCTGCCCCGCCCAGCCATCCGAGATTTAAATCTGCCCAGTAAGATGGACAGTTTGCGGGAGCCGCTACACGAACAGCTTATACGTGCCCCGTATTTGCAAGTGGTTGCAATCGCAAGGTTTAACGCTTGTCTTCGTCGTACCGGAGACATGGAATGGGAAGAGATCGGCGCTCTAACCCCGAAGCGCTCACAGATATGCCTTAGAGAATTTACTGCCAAGGGTTTTGGTCTTTCGGCAGCTGATCACTGGGGAAGAACCAAGGCACAGATTCGTGCTCTGCTGCTTCCAAGAGCTAACCAGCTACTTCAACTGGCCAGCGTCAAACAAATGCTTGCCGAAGCCAGGATGCGCGGCCAGAGGGTGCTGGTCTGTGGAGGCTTCGTGTTCTGGTTCGAGGATGATGGGCAGCCGAGGTGGGTCATCAAGAACACCGGGGGCGAGTCCAATAACGAAGAAGGTTCGACGCTATGGCATGAAGGCACTATTTTGTCCAAAAATCATGGTCGGATCGTAGTGCTTCCATATATCAAGGAAAATGGCGAGCGGGTGCAAGGCCACACTAAGAACGCGCCACATGACGGAAAAGCTCTACCTCGTCATCGAGATCAATATGTCACCCTTCCGTTCGAAATCCTGGAAGGAGATCTCATGATCGGTTTGTTCGGAGAGCTGCACTATGAGTGACAACCGAACAGCACTTGATGCGCCCCCCCCCACCCCGCATCGATGACCGTGAAATCAATGGTCAAGCGAGGACAATCAGAGCTCCGCATCCCATGCATCCATCGCCTCACTCACGGTAGCCAACCAGCGGAGATGATCGTTCTGTATAGCATGGGCGACGTGCCTGGCTGTGTTGGCTTCGATCCAAGATGGAAGACTATGCGAGCTCTCTGAGAACAGGTTTGCAGTCGCGACAGCGAATCGCCCCGTACTCGTAGATTGGAGGCACACGTACCGCACTACAGCGCCACTCAGCAACCGACGCCAAGCCACTACCTCGATACAGTCCATGGTGCTCACCGGAGCCTCTACGGTGGAACTCACTAACGTTTCCACTTGGGCATCTTCCGCTGCTCTGAATGATCGGTTAGGCGCTTCTGGCCTGTGGACAAGATGCTTCAACTGCTCACGCGAGGCGACTATCTGGTCGCGGAGCTCTTCGGGGTCGATAGACATGCCACCCCGGTCGGTGACCGAAAGAGTCTTTAATCCGTTCGCTGCCAGGATGAACTCACGCTCGCGCTTCTGCTCCCAATCGGGACGGCGGTCGGGATAGAGGACGTTAAAGACGCATTTTAAAAACTTCAGCATCATTCCTAGCCTGATTTGAGGGAGGCAAGCTCTGGCGATCATACCTCACAGCTTCAATGATGCTCACACCGCCATTGGTTGCCCCTTCCTCAAAAGGCGGGGCTTAGCTATACCGGCGATGATGGCAAAATGGTATGTTGCGCGAGACAAGTGGAAATCAGGCACAGGGAATGTGGAATTTTAAACAGGCAACCTGCGAAAGCAGGATGTCTTTATCACTAGGCACAGCCGCACCGTTGGTTGACAGCGTCTTGCTGCCCTCACAATCACCCGTAGGTCAGGCGTTCTTGTTTTGCCGCTTGGAACCTATACCTGCGCCTCTTCATTACTCTTCCATCAGCCAACCGGGGCACTGCTCAGCCCTGAGTGGCATGCAGACAACTTAGGTTTTATATGGCGAATGTAAGGACAACTTACCATCCTGAAGAGCACAGCATGCTTTATGCGGAAACAGGTGGTATCTGTCCGCTTTGCGCTCGTGTAATCATAGATAAGAAGCCAGGTTCCAAAAACCCTAGAAAGTTTTATGAAATCGCTCACATCTACCCTCTGAATCCAACTGCCGCTCAAACTCTGGCACTGATAAATCACACGATTCCTATCGACATAAACGGTCTCGGCAACGTGATCTGCTTGTGTCCTTCTTGTCACCGGAAGTATGACAAGGACTTTAAGATTGAAGAGTATGATCGGTTACGGGAAATTAAGGATGGCTTCATCCGAGATACCGAGGCAAGAAAGTCGATTTCTGAACACAGCCTCAGGATTGAGATAAAAGAACTGATTGAGTCATTCGCTGATCTAGACGACGAAAGCCTCGTCGCTTTTGACTTAGAACTTAATGCCTACACCTTAAAAGAGAAACTAAAGAAAGGCGCTACCAACATCCTGAAACGCAACATACGAAACGACGTGGTTGGCTATTTCGTGACAATTCGGGATGAACTGCGGCTGCTTGAGCAAAGGGATCAAGCATCAGTCAAGATGCTGCTCAACCAAGTAAATACCTATTTTTGGGCGATGCATAGAGAGCACCCTGACAACAAGGATGTAATTTTCAATTATATCGCTCAATGGATTAGCGCCAAAAGCGGCAAATCGCTGGATGTTTCGAAGATCATAACTTCATTCTTTGTTCAAAACTGCGAGGTTTTCGATGTTAGTGCCTAGTAAGTTTACGAAGCTGGAGGAATCTACGATTTTCAAGATGCACGTAATCCTAGCAGAGAAGGAGCCTGGCGAAACAGTAGCCCAAGCCCTCGCGAAGACTCGCGATAAATTCTTAGACACTTCTGAATTTCTTGCTGCGATGGATGTTCTTTTTTTTCTAGGTTATTTAGATATTCAAGATGAAACTGGAGTGATTGAATATGCTTAAACAAGTGAAGTGCAGCCTATTCAATCAAACCCCTATTGAATTCCATGCTGGACTAAATATTGTCCTTGGTGATGACGAAGCCAAGAACTCCATTGGCAAATCCTCAGCTCTCTTGGTGATCGACTTCGCAATGGGCGGTAATAGCCTATTGGTAGACGACGCCGGAGTTATTAAGGTGCTGGGGAACCATTCATACGAAATCACATTTGACTTCGGTGGCGCCCCCCTATTCGTAACTAGGTCTACTGAGCAGCCAGACGTTGTTGATGTCTGCGACTCCAACCATGTTAAACAAGACGAAATATCACTAGAAGCGTATAGAGAAAAGCTAAAAAGCCTCTACGACCTATCTGAGCTAGAGAGCACCTTTCGATCCATTGTTGGCCCATTTGCTCGGATATGGAACAAGGGCGAAGCCGATCCAGATCACCCATTGGCGGGAGCTTCAAAAGAAAGGCTCAGCGCCGGGGTGGCCAGGCTGCTCGATCTCTTTGAACGCACCGGTGATGTTTCCGTGGAGCGGGCTGTACTTCAGACCTTGAAAGATAAAAAAGATCTGATGAGAAAGTCGATGACTGCGGAAATCATTCCACGGATCACGATGACCAAATACAAATCCAACAACCAGCTAATTAAAACTAATGCGCAAGCTATTAGTGATATCAAGGATAATTTCGCTGGAGCTATCACCGCATACGAAGCCCTGTTCGACGAAAAATTAAGGGCCATCCAACAAACCAAAAACGAAATGATAAATCAGAGAAATCTGATTTCAGCTAGAAGAGAAAAGCTTCAGAGGGACATATCTGGCGTAACACCTCGCCTCGCTGCAAACATAGCTCTCGTTGCTGAATTTTTCCCAGAAGCCAACCTAGAAAGACTCGAACAGGTAGAGCAATTCCACGCAAAAATTGGCAAGCTAGTCAGCAAAGAACTTAAAAGCGAACTTGAGCTTTTGGTCGCAAATGAATCTGAGATTACCGGACTTATCACCGACTTGGATCAACAAATAAAACTCACCCTTAAAGCCAAAGGCACCCCCACAGATCTATTCACGAAAGTCTTTGAACTTAAAGAGGTTACCGACAAGGCTAGGGAAGAGAATAAATTCTTCGAGCAGAAGGTTTCCATTGATGATAGCGAGGCCGCTTCCAAAACTCGACTAGACGCTATCTACGACAAAATATTTCTTGAGATTGAAGGCACCATTAACCAGAAGCTTGAGAAATTTAACAATACTGTTTATGGGCCTGAGCGCAACCCGTCACAGCTTCGCATTAAGAATGCAAACTCTTACAGCTTTACTTCGCCATTGGATACTGGAACAGGAAAATCGTATGCAGGCTTGGTTGGATTTGATTTGTCAATGCTTTCGCTCACGCGTCTGCCATTTGTCATCCATGATTCGATGATCTACAAAAACATCGAAATTGCCGCCACTGAGCATATCATTCGAATTCTCGCCTCATTTAAACAAAAGCAAATTTTCCTAGCTTTTGATGAAGCGAAAAAGTTCAGCCTCGCGACTCAGCAGATCCTGCAAAACAATAAGGTATTACAATTGCATCGCGACAAGCTGCTCTATACCAAGGACTGGCGGGCAAAAGTGAAGAGGACATAAAGAGGCCTGTCGGGTACATGTCGTGTCACCGCGATCCGCGCCTGTTCATACTCGGTTCATCACATCAGCCTAGTAGCAGGAGACACGATATGAGCACCTTTGACACCACTGAAACACGCACTCTGAGCAAAGCCGAACTGGGGCGGGTAATCAGGTATCTGAGAGAACTTCGCCAATGGTCTCAAGAGACGTTGGCGGAGCTCGCCCAGACGACAACCCGCACCATCCAAAGAATCGAAGCCGGTTCGGGCACGAGTATCAACACCCTACGCTCCATCGCCAGTGCATTTGAATTCCGAGACATCGACGCTTTCAGTAAACCGATGGCCATCCCTACCGATGAACAAATGAAAGCTGCACGCGAGCAGTTTGAGAATGATTATGTGGTACGTAGGGCTCTCAAGCCCGCGTCGGGAAGGTGTTTGGCTAGGCTTGCAGCTGAGACCGTCGGCGATTACATCGAGCCCGCCTTCGAACCCTCATGTGATCAAGCACTAGCATTCGCGGAGCTGACTGATTACCTACGCGACTATCGCGACTGCGCCGAGCACTACTCAAGCACCGCCCGCCTTGAGGTTTTTGATCAGTTGCAGGAGCTCCTAGACCGGCTCAGTGCTCTGGGCGTAACGTTACGCTACGCGACCAGACAGATAGTGCAGAAGGACGCCTCCGAACCGCAGCAGAAACCACAGCCAGTGGGTCAGGTGCTTTACCTCTTGGCATTCATGCATGGAGAGGCTCCGGAAGAACTCGGACTGCCAAGGAAGCTTAATTTTCGGTAAACCTTATCTAAAGGCAACTCGACAAAACATGAAATACCCATCCAAGATTGCAACAGGCGATGCTGGAGAATATTTTTTTGCCTACAAGATTTCGTATGTTCTCGGTTGGCCTTGTCGGCTCTTCGATATCGACATTGGCATTGATGCACAAGTCGAAATACTGGACGAGAATCGAAATAGCACCGGGCGATTTGTCGCCTTCCAAGTGAAAACTTCTGCAGATGAGGAGCCTCAGCCTTACTGGTACGTTTCGAAAAATCAGCTCGACTACTGGCGCGACATGGACATACCGGTATTTGTTGCATTGGTCTCGCTAAAAAAGCAGACTATTCACTTGCATCAAATAAAGAAAAAATCCCGCTACCACATAACTGAGAAAGACTCAGTCCGGATTGATTTTGATTTAGTTAATGAGCACTTCACCGAATCAAGCGGCAAGCGAATTAAGGCGGCAGCCGAAGAAAGCACCATGTCGGCAATAGAGGAACATTTGTCTAAAGTCCAGATTAAGATCGACGAAGTCAAATCAGCAATCGAAGAGATGGACGATTACTCAGACCCACCCAGCTTAATTGATATTATGAACAGTAGGTGGGGGCCTACAATGACTTATTACAAGCCAAAACTCTTTCCGCCAGTTATAAGGTCGGGGCACCCGAATGCAAGAAAATGGAAGAAACCTTAGAGGCAGCCCTGAATGAGCTGAGAACTTTCATGGAAGACTGGAATATGCATATCGATTGGGATGACCGAAAGTACGGGGACGGCGAGATTCAAAAATTCATTGATGAGGCTTAATACCTCACCAACACATTTATCACCCTGTTAGCGTCTTATTTGACACATGCGAAACAAGAGAAGCATGCGGGTTTTGGTTCGCGGATCACGGTTCAATGACTGCCGAAGGCAGCCTCACAATGCCGCCAGCAACATTCTCATCCCTCATCAGGATTTTCTGGGCTTGGCTCGCGCGGTTGGCTCAGCCACCAATGGGTCTTCGGGCCAATAATGCTTTGGATATCGGCCCTTAAGATCCTTCTTTACTTCCACGTAGGTGCTGCGCCAGAAATTTGCGAGATCTTGGGTAACTTGCACCGGCCTGCGGGCCGGCGACAGGAGATGCAAAACCAGCGATTGCTTACCAAGGGCAATGCGTGGGGTTTCTGCTAGGCCAAAAAGCTCCTGCAGGCGCACTGCGAGGACTGGTGGATGCTGCGAGTAGTCGATACGAATATTGGAGCCGGAAGGCACCTGGATGGTCTGAGGTGCCTGAGTCTCCAGTTCCTGTGGAAGCGGCCAAGGCAGAAGACTTCTGACAATCGAAGCCAGATCCAGATGACTGAAGTGGCTGAGCCTCGCGACTTTGCCCAAGTACGGTGTGAGCCACTCTTCCAATGTGGCCAGAAGATTGGCATCGCTGAGGTCAGGCCACTTGCTTTCTGCTTGGCCATTGTGGATATCCAGCTGACGCAGCAGATCGACCCGCGCCTGCCATTGGCGCAGCTCAGGGTTCCAAGGCAGGAGCTCGAGGCCCTTACGCCTCACCAGGTTGACCAAGGCCAACGAACGGGTTTGCTCATCAAGATTCGGCAGGGGTGTCGTCGACAGGATGAGATGCCCAACCTTCAACTGCCGCTCAGCCTTAAGCACCCCTTCCCTTTCATCCCAATCGACCTCATCGACAGACCTCACGAGGTCATCTAGCTCGTCATCGAAAAGGGCCGGATCGAGGTCACTCGCCAGGTAGATCCGCTCCTCACGCTGGCCTTGCCGGCTACCCAGATCGGCTACCACCAGCCACTCGTGCTTGGTGAGAGCATCAGGCTCTGAGAACACGGCAGCCCGACCGTTGGAGAGACGGTACTCGGATGCACTTGCACGCCTCTGGAGACCGATTCGGTCAGGGTAGGCGAATGCCAGTAGACACCCTACCCATCTTGGGTGATCGGGTTCGCTGACAGGGTGAACGACACTCCCTCGTAGCAGGGATCGATACTGCCGAGCAGACTGCTTCACGCGCTGAAAGGAGCCACCGTCTCGACGTGAATGTTGCTCGCCGGATAATGCACTCAATCTGGCGTGAAGATCGGCACCTGCACCGCGCAAAATATCCTTCTCACCCAGCAGCGCCGCGATGTTGCAAGCAAGGTCATCCAGCCCCATCGCGTTGCCTTTAATGAGCATGTGAGCGATCCGTGGATGCGCTGGGAGCTCGCTCATGGCTGATCCGTGTGGTGTGAGCTGTCCACCATCGTCGAGTGCGCCCAGGCGCTTCAGCAGGTCTCTACCTTGGCCGAAGGGAGCTGATGGAGGTTGGTCGAGCCAGGCCATCTCCTCTGGCTTCATTCCCCACCGCGCCAACTGGAGTGCCAAGGCTGCAAGATCAGCCAGCAAAATTTCAGGGGTACTGTAGCCAGCCATTTGCTCGTGCTGCGACTCAGACCAAAGGCGATAGCAGATACCTGGTTCCAATCGCCCTGCCCGCCCTGCACGCTGAGTAGCACTGGCCTTCGAAATACGCTGTGTGTCGAGCCGGGTCATTCCACTGCGAGGATCGAACTTCGGCACTCGCTCGAGACCACTATCCACCACCACTCTGACACCTTCGATGGTCAAGCTAGTCTCCGCGATGTTCGTGGCCAGTACGATCTTCCGGGAGCCTTTGGGTGCCGGGTCTATCGCAGCACGCTGAGCATTTAAGTCGAGGTCGCCGTACAGAGGACATACGATTACCTCTGGACGACCACTCAACTGCTCCTTGAGCGCCTCAGCCACCCGCCGAATCTCTGCCTGCCCAGGAAGGAAAACCAAAACGCTTCCCGACTGTTCGTTGATGGCAGCCAAACAGGTGTCAGTGACTCGCGCATCCATACGCTCGCCCGGCTGATATGGACTGCCCCAAACCGGTACGACCGGATACATCCGGCCCTCACTGGTGACCACAGGCGCATCATTCAGCACCTTTGAAAGACGAGCACCGTCCAGCGTTGCGGACATCAGAAGCAACTTCAGTGGCGGCTCATCACGCAGAAGCTCCCGAGCACTCACGCACAAGGCCAGCGCAAGGTCGGAGTCGAGGTTTCTAAGGTGGTACTCATCGAAGATAACCACGCCCACTCCATCAAGCGCGGGGTCATCTTGAAGTCGGCGAGCCAAGATGCCTTCGGTCACCACTTCAATCTGGGTGCGAGGGCCTACCTTGCTTTCAAGGCGAATGCGGTATCCGACAGTCTCACCAACCTTCTCACCAAGCTCACTCGCCAAACGTTCAGCGGCGGCCCGAGCAGCCAATCGACGAGGCTCGAGCATCAGGATCTTCTGATCACCAAGCCAAGGTTCACTCAGTAGTGCTAGGGGCACTCGAGTGGTCTTGCCCGCACCAGGAGGAGCTTCAAGGATTACTTCGTGGCGGTTGGCCAGGGCCTCTCGTAGGTCTGGCAATACGAGGTCAATAGGTAGTGAAATCATCGAGGCTCCCAAATCAGGGAGGCAGTATACGACGGGGGATCAAGCGAGGAGATTAAGCCCTCAGACTGAGACGGCGTTGTTTGAGAGTTTTTGACAAGAAAGTGATGGTTTCTGTGCATTCAGCAAAACGTGGAATTCGTCAAAGATCAGCAGGCCCACGCCTTCCAGCGCCGGGTCGTCCTGCAAGCGGCGGGTGAGGATGCCTTCGGTGACCACTTCGATACGTGTATTGGGGCCGACTTTGCTGTCGAGGCGAATGCGATAGCCGACGGTTTCGCCGACCTTTTCGCCCAGTTCGCTGGCCAGGCGTTCGGCGGCCGCGCGCGCGGCCAGGCGCCGGGGTTCGAGCATCAGGATGGTCTGCCCGGCCAGCCATGGCTCGTTCAACAAGGCCAAGGGCACGCGGGTGGTTTTACCGGCGCCGGGCGGCGCTTCCAGCACGGCTTCATGGCGAATCGCCAAGGCGTCACGCAGGGCGGGTAAAACATCATCGATCGGCAACGAATTCATACTGGCTCCAAAGCAGAGCGGCGAGTATAACGGCGAACTGCCGGATGCCGGTGCTGGTCTCAAAGACACCTCGTTCTTCCTTAATTGGAATACAGGTAAATGTAGGAGCTGGCTTGCCTGCGATAGCGGTGGGTCAGCTAGGCATGTGTCACTGATCCACCGCTATCGCAGGCAAGCCAGCTCCCACATTGGATCATCGTCGTCTGATGGATCTGGCTTATAGTCACCTTTAAACGTGTTCAGGAGATTCCCATGCGTATCGCTTCCCGTGTCATCGGCGGTGTCCTCGCCGTCACCCTGCTGAGCCAACTGACCGCCTGTGGCTCGATTTTCTACCCGGACCGCCGTGGCCAGATCGACGGCAAGATCGACCCGGCGATTGCCGTGCTCGACGCCGTGGGCCTGCTGTTCTACGTGATCCCCGGCCTGATCGCATTCGGCGTGGACTTCGCCACCGGCGCGATTTACTTCGAGCCCGGCAAAACGGCTCAAGTCGCGCCCGAGAAACTGCATGAAGCCATCGGCGCCGACGGCAAGGTCGATAACGCCAAGCTGCAAACCATCATCCAGAAGGAAACCGGCCGCACCCTGCCGCTGGATGATCCGCGCATGATCCAGTTCAAGGGCAGCGTGCAACAACTCGCCTCCCTGGGCCTGCAGCCCGCCGCTTAAGGATTCGACCCGCTTATGACCAGCAGTCCCGAACACGCAAGGCTCTTGCGCCTGGCCACCCGCGCGTCGGTGGGCGTGGCCTGTGCGCTGATTATTACCAAGGCCATCGCCTGGTGGTTCAGTGGCTCGGTGAGCATGCTCGCCGGGTTGACCGACTCGCTGCTCGATGGCGTGACCTCGTTGCTGAACCTGCTGGCAGTGCATTACGCGCTGCGCCCGGCCGATGATGACCACCGTTATGGGCATGGCAAGGCGGAGTCGCTGTCGGGCATGGCACAGGCGTTGTTTATCGCCGGCAGTGCGGTGTTGATCGCGTTCCAGGCGTACCAGCGTTTGCACCATCCGGAACCAGTCGGCGCGCCTTGGCTGAGCATCGGGGTGATCGTGTTTTCGCTGGTGATGACGGTGGCGTTGCTGATGCTGCAACACCGGGTGATCCGCGAAACCGGCTCCAACGCCGTGCGCGCGGACTCGCTGCACTACCGTTCGGACTTGATGCTCAATGGCAGCATTCTGGTGGCGTTGGTGTTGGCGGGGTTCGGCTTCAATCAGGTCGATGCCTGGTTCGGCCTGGGCATCGCCGCGTACATTTTGTGGAGCGCCATCCAGATCGCCCGTGAAAGCTTTGCGGTGTTGATGGACGAGGAACTGCCAGCCGATGTGAGCCAGCACATGCTGGAACTGGCGCGCGGTGTGCCAGGCGTGTTGGGTGCACATGATTTGCGCACGCGGATTTCCGGCAGCCACTGGTTTGTGCAACTGCATCTGGAGTTGCCGGGGGAATTATCGTTGTCGGTTGCTCACGGCATCAGCGACCAGGCCGCCGATGCCATTCACAACGCCTACCCGCGCGCCGAAGTGCTGGTGCACGCCGACCCGCGGGAAGTGGTCACGGGCAATAAGGCCTAGTACTGCACCTGATACCCGCGGCTGGTGAGGCAGTTGCCCTGGGCTTGGCGGTAGGTTTGCACCACCGCGGGGTCTGGGGCGTAGGTGACGGTCCGAGGGTCGAAACCGCTTTGTTGCACTGCCCAGCGATAACAGTCGTAGCCGTCCTGCTGCACCTGCGCCGGTGACTGGCCGTTGGCCGGGTAGGCCACCACGTCATAGCCATTGCCCTGCGGCGCGGGTTGCGGTGCCGGCACTTCTGTCGGCGGCTGCACTACCACGTACTGCTGGGTGGCGCTTTCGTAGGTGTAGTACGAACCCGCTGCGAGGAAGAACAGCGCACTCCCCACCCACACTTCGCGCGCATAGTCCGGCAGGTATTGCACGCGGATGCCGTACGGCGGCGTCACCACGACATAACGCGGGCCTTGCGGGCGATACCAGTAGCCGCCGGAAAAGAAGTAATCCTGGCCACGGTAAGGCACGCGGTAGTTGCGGTCGGGAAACCGATCCACCGTATAGCCGGGGCGATATTGCGGGCCAGGGCCCCAACCAGTGCCGTGCCCACTGGGGCGACCCGGCCAGCGGTTGTCGTTGGGGTGACCATTGTTGAACCCGCCACCTGGGCGCCCGGGGCCATTGCCGGCCTGCCAATGCTGGTTGCCATCGTTACGGCGCGGGATGTCCTGATAGTGACCCTGGCGCGGCTCCTGGGTTTGCCGAACCGTGTCCGGGCGCCCCTGAATCGGCAGGTCATTCGCGGGCTGCGGCGCTGGCCGAGGCTGTTCGGCACCTTGCGGGCGACCTTGCCATTGCCCACCGCCGTGCTGCTGTTGTTCGGCGCGATCAAAATGCTGGTTTTGCGGCCGAGGCTGATTGTTCTCGACACGCGGGTTCTGCAGGCGCGGCTGGTTGATTTCCGGGCGCGGTTGATTGTTCTGCGGGCGTGGTTGGTTATTTTGCGGTCGCGGCTGTTCGTTGCCTTGCCGTCCGCCTTCGGGACCTCTTTCATGCTGACCGCCCCCTTCAGAGCGCGGGTCGTCGGCCATTACTTGCGAGCCAACGGTCATTATCAGCAAACCTACACCTGCCATACGCCAGATGCGCTTCATGCTATTCCTCACTGCGGATAAGGGCCTAGAACGTCCGGCCTCATAGATGAGACTGGAAAAGCCTCGCCCGGTTCTGAGACAGATTATCAGTCACGAGAAGTATTTTTTTGGGTAAAAACGCGCGCAAAGAAAAAGGGGTGACCCGTCGGCCACCCCTTGAGAATTTCGTCCGTGCTCAACGCTTTTGACGTTGGCTCACCTCACGCCGTCTTGTGGACAGTGTGCAGCCTGGAGGCCGACTCAACCCTGCTGGGGCGGCGGCCGCAGCGGGCCTGATTGGGCGGGCTGCAGTGGACTGTTGTCCAGGCGGTGATTCTGTTGGTAATCATAGGCCCGCCGCGCCGACAGATGATTGCGAAGATTGCGTCAATAAACAGTGCTTGCGCAATTTTTAACCCTTCATAGATAATTCGCCGCAATAGTTACGACAAAGGCCAACCCAATGAGCAAGCTTGACCGATACGACCTGAGTATTTTGGCGGAATTGCAGCGCGACGCGAGGATCTCCAACCAGGAGTTGGCCGAGCGTATCGGCTTGTCGCCTTCGCCCTGCTCGCGCCGGGTCAAGCAGCTTGAAGACGATGGTTACATCGCGCGCCAGGTCGCCTTGCTCGATCGCAAGATGCTCGGCCTGAGCCTCACTGCCTATGTGCTGATCGGCATGGACCGCCACACACCCGAGCGTTTCGAGAATTTCGAAGCGGCGATTCGCACCCTGCCGCAAGTGCTCGAATGCAGCTTGGTCACCGGGATGGATGCGGACTATCAGTTGAAAGTGGTGGTACCGGACATGGATCACTATCAAAAACTGCTGCTGGGCCACCTGACCCGCATTGAAGGCGTGACCAGCGTGCGGTCGAGCTTTGTGCTCAATCAGGTACTCAACAGCACCGAATTGCCGCTGACACACCTGCGTACTTAAGGTCGCAGAAGATCAAATGTGGGAGCTGGCTTGCCTGCGATACAGGCCACTCGGTGTATCAGCCAGCCCCAGTTGATGCTATCGCAGGCAAGCCAGCTCCCACATTGACCGCCTCAAGACTCAGGTCAATGTTGCGCCTGAAGCCCTGCTTTATACTTCCCGCCTGCCCTGCCGGAAAATTCCCACATGAACAACATCGACCCCGCCGTGTTTGAAGAATGGATGATGACCGGCCTGGTCACCATTCTGATCATTTTCATGGGCTTTATCGTTTGGGACTTGGCGAAAAAATCCAAAGCCGGGCGCTTTGGCTCGTTCATTCTGTTCTTCGTACTGGGCCTGGGCGTGGCCGCATTCATCATCAAAAGCGTGGTGATCGGCCTGATCGAATCCGGCGCCTTATAAACGCGCCGGCACTTCCTTCCACTGGCCTTGGTCCAGGCCGTCAATCGACCAATCACCAATGCGCACGCGCACCAGACGCAAGGTCGGCAGGCCCACCGCAGCGGTCATGCGCCGTACCTGGCGGTTACGCCCTTCACGAATCACCAGCTCCAGCCAGTGCGTGGGCACGCTCTTGCGAAAACGCACCGGCGGATTGCGTGGCCACAATTCAGGTTCGTCCAACTGCCGGGCTTGCGCGGGCAAGGTCATGCCGTCATTAAGCTCCACGCCGTCGCGCAGGCGCTGCAATTGCTCTTCGGTCGGTTCGCCTTCGACTTGCACCCAGTAGGTTTTCGCCAGCTTGTGCTTGGGGTCGGCAATCCGCGCCTGCAGTTGGCCATCGTTGGTCAGCAGCAACAGGCCTTCACTGTCACGGTCCAGGCGGCCAGCCGGGTAGATACCGGGGATGTCGATAAAATCCTTGAGGGTCGCGCGCCCGCCTTCGTCGCTGAACTGGGTCAGCACGTCGAAGGGTTTATTGAACAGGATCAGTTTCGGCTCGGCCGGTGGCGCCTTGGCGACACGCCGGAGAGCGGGATACGCAGGTTTCACGCCAGGGCGGCGCGAGTCGGGACGGGTGGGACGGGACATGGCAAAAGGAACATCTAACGGTCAGGACCGACAATGCTAGTGGCCTGACCGCTAAATGACCATCCCAACCGCTTAGCGGAACGGCGGCTCGTCGAAGCTGCGCAGTTTGCGCGAGTGCAGCGAGTTGAGTTCGGTGCGCAACAGGTCCACCGCCTCGATGCCGATCTTCAAGTGTTGGCTGACCGCACGCTCATAGAACGCGTTGGCCGAACCTGGCAGCTTGATCTCGCTGTGCAGGGGTTTGTCCGAGACGCACAGCAACGTGCCATATGGCACCCGCAGACGATAACCCTGGGCGGCGATGGTGCCGCTTTCCATGTCCACGGCCACGGCGCGGGACAGGTTGATCAGCGGCCGTTCCTGGGCCCAGCGCAGCTCCCAGTTGCGGTCGTCGTAGGTCAACACGGTGCCGGTGCGCAGGCGCTTTTTCAGCTCCTCGCCTTTTTCGCCGGTAACGTTGGCCGCCGCTTGCTGCAGGGCCATCTGCACTTCGGCCAGGGCCGGGATCGGAATATTCGGCGGCACTACGCGGTCCAGAATCCCGTCGCGGCGCATGTAGGCGTGGGCCAGTACGTAATCGCCAATGGTCTGGGATTGGCGCAGGCCGCCGCAGTGACCAATCATCAGCCAGCAATGCGGGCGCAGCACGGCCAGGTGGTCGGTGATGTTCTTGGCGTTGGACGGGCCGACGCCGATGTTCACCAGGGTCACGCCGTGGCCATCAGTGGCCTGCAGGTGATAGGCCGGCATCTGGTAACGGTGCCAGACCACGCCCGCCGCAATCGCCGAGGCTTCGCCGTGGTCCATGCTCTTGTCGATGATCACGTTGCCCGGCAGCACCATGCGGATAAACCGCGGGTCACTGCGCAATTGCTCCAGGCCATGCAGGATGAACTGGTCAACATAGCGATGGTAGTTGGTCAGCAGGATCCACGGCTGCACATGGCGCCAGTCGCTGCCGGTGTAGTGCACCAGACGGCGCAGGGAGAAGTCCACGCGGGCGGCATCGAACAGCGCCAGCGGCAGCGGGTCGGTGTTTTCCCAGTCGTAAAGGCCATCGGCGATACCGTCGGTGGCCGCGGACAGGTCGGTGCTGGGGAACACGCGCGCCAGGGTCGCGGCGGTCACGCCGGAGCCGGCCAGTTCGTCGCCCTGCTCCACCACATACGGGTACGGAATATTCTGTTGGCTCACGCCGACTTCTACCGTTACGGTGAAGTCGTGCATCAGCGGCACCAGTTGCTCCAGCAGGTACTTACGGAATGCGCCCGGATGGGTGACGGTGACGCTGTAGGTCCCCGGCAACTGAACCTTGGCGTACGCCCGAGTGGTCTGTGGGACTTCGCCATGGCAATGGTAGGTCAAGCGCAGTTCTGGATAGCGAAACAGTGCGCGTTGCGCGGCGTCGGGCTCGACGCGGTCCTTGAGGTATTGCTTGAGGGCTTGATTGAGCGCGCCGGTAGCACGCTCGTGAAGAGCCGCCAGCCGATCCACGGCTTCTTCGGCGGTTTGAACGACAACAAAAGCTTCGGTCACGGTAAGCATCCTGTGTTCTGACTTGCAGGCCTTTATCTTGCCTGTATCCCGGCCTCACTGAAACAGTAGTGATTGGAATGCGGTTAATAATGTGGGAGCGGGCTTGCTCGCGAATGCGGTGTATCAGTCACCTGCTCAGTCACTGAAGAACCGTATTCGCGAGCAAGCCCGCTCCCACATTTTGACCGAGTGTAGTCAGAGGGTTGGGGTTGAACGCGCGACGATCGCTTCTACATCCACGCCTCGCGGCAAGGTGCCGTACACCCGACCGGACGACTCCCCCAAGCGGCTGGCGATAAAGCCATCACTGACCGCCGCGTTCCCGGCCTCCAGCAACAACTTGGCCTGCAACGCCACGGCAATATCCTCGGTCAATTGGCGGGCGCGGTACTGGATGTCCTGAGTGTCCATGAACGCCGACTTCAGCTGCTCGATATGCCGCGCCAGCTGCGTATGGCCATGCCCGTCCCCGAGTTCGACAAACAGCGCCTCCAGCACGCCCGGCTCTTTCGACAGCGCCCGCAACACGTCCAGGCACTGCACATTGCCGGAACCTTCCCACGTTGAATTCACCGGCGCCTCACGGTACAAGCGCGGCAGGATGCTGTCCTCGACATACCCGGCACCGCCCATGCACTCGGCCGCCTCGTTGATCATTGCTGGCGCGCGCTTGCAGATCCAATACTTGCCCACTGCCGTTACCAGCCGGGCAAATTTGGCTTCCTGCTCGTTATCCAGATGGTCCAGGGCCCGGCCCATGCGCATGCTCAATGCCAGCGACGCCTCGCTTTCCAGGGCCAGGTCAGCCAATACGTTTTGCATCAGCGGCTGCTCACTCAGCACACGGCCACCTACCAAGCGGTGCGCGCAATGATGACTGGCCTGGGTCAACGCCTGACGCATCAGCGCGCTGGAGCCAACCATGCAGTCGAAGCGGGTCATGGCGACCATTTCGATAATGGTCGGCACGCCACGGCCCTCTTCGCCGATCATCCAGGCCAGCGCGCCACGAAACTCCACTTCGCTGGAGGCGTTGGAGCAGTTGCCGAGTTTGTTTTTCAGGCGCTGGATGTAGAACTCGTTGCGGGTGTCATCCGGGCGGTGCCGGGGCAGCAGGAAACAGGTCAGCCCTTTGTCGGTCTGCGCCAGCGTGAGGAACGCATCACACATCGGCGCCGAGCAGAACCACTTGTGCCCCACCAGTTCATAGGCTTGCCCTGGGCCGCCCGCGCCCACTGGATACGCGCGGGTGGTGTTGGCGCGTACGTCGGTGCCACCCTGCTTCTCGGTCATGGCCATGCCGATGGTGGCCCCGGCCTTGTGGGCGATGCCGACGTTGCGCGGGTCGTATTCGGTGCTGAGGATTTTCGGCAGCCAGGTCTGCGCCAGATCCGGTTGCAGGCGCAGGGCCGGTACGCAGGCGAAGGTCATGGTCAGCGGGCAGCCGGTGCCCGCTTCGGCCTGGCTGTGCAGGTAAGTCATGGCGGCGCGCGCCACATGGGCGCCGGGTTGTGGGTGCGCCCACGGCAGCGACGGCAGGCCATGCTCGACGGCGGTGCGCATCAGCTCGTGGTACGCCGGATGAAACGCCACGCAGTCGATGCGATGGCCATAACGGTCATGGCTGTTGAACACCGGCTTATTCTCGTTTGCCAGGAACCCGGCCGCCATCAACGGGCCGCCCGCCAGTGCGCCATACGCATCGATACGCGCATGGGCCCAGCCGGCGCCAAAGCGGCGCGACCACTCTTGCAGGGGCACGTCGATGCGGTACAGGTTGGTGCCGTCCAAGGACGGTGGCTGATTGGTGACGTCGTGGGTTTCGGCGAACTGATGCAGGTTCATGACGGGCCTCCTGAAAAAAGGCCACGTGCAGTTGAGGCCTGAATTTCAGTTAAGCACCGTCACCGGGCTTAAAAAAGTGGCATACGCGCCTAATGTCCGGCGCTTTCGCCCTCTAACGGGCACAGCAGCCGACGCTCCAGCACCGCCTGCAGCGCTTCAAAACGCACGGGCTTGGCCAGCCGGTCAGTGATGCCGATGCCATGGCAGCGCTCACGGTCCGTCCCATTCAGTGAGGTACTCAGGGCGATCACCGGCAGTTCGCCACACCCCGGCAGTGCACGAATCTGACAGCACAATGAGAACCCGCCTTCAGGCACATCCAGCAGCACCGCATCAAACGTTTCACTCTGCAACATCGCCAGCGCAGACGAACCGTTGTCCACGGTTTTCACCCGATAGCCCAGTTTGAGCAGCATGCCACGCACCGCCAGTTGGCCGACGCTGTTGTCGTCCACCAGCAACACCGCGCACTCGTGGGGCGCGCGCTGCGTCAAGGTTTCCTGGGGCGTCGCTTTGGGCTCGGGCGGCACCGGGCTTACCGTCACCTCAAGTTGGAAACGGCTGCCCTTGCGCGGCTCGGAATGATGGGTCAGGCGCCCACCGAGCAGTTCGATCAGCTGTCGGCAGATCGCCAGGCCGATGCCCAGGCCGCCGTATTCGCGGGTGGTTGAGCCGTCGAGTTGGAAGAAGCGCTGATACAGCGTGGCCTCGTCGAGGAAAGCGAAGCCGATACCACTGTCGGTGACGATAAAGCTCAGGCGCAAGCTGCCCTCGTTTTGTGGAACACCCACCACGCGCAGGCGCACCGCGCCTTCGTGGGTGAACTTGAACGCGTTGTCGAGCAGACAATCCAGGCACTGGATCAGTTTGTCGGCATCGCCGATCACGCGGTCCGGCAACTCGTCCGCCACGTCGATGGAGAATGCCAGGCCTTTGTTCTGCGCGCCGGTGCTGAACTGCTGACGCAAGGTGTCGAGTGCGCCGCGCAGGCTGAACACCTGGGGCTGGGCGGTCAGGCGCCCGGCTTGCAGTTCGGTCAGGGTGAGGATGCCGTTGACCATGCGCATCATGTCCCGCGCCGAGCCGGCGGCGGTTTGCTGGTACTGCGCCAGGTCATCGTCCAGCGGCACGGTTTGCATCAGCTCAAGGGAGCCGATCACGCCATTCATCGGTGTGCGCAGTTCGTGGGTCAGGGTGGCGAGGAATTCGTCTTTTAAACGATTGCTGCGCGCGAGTTGCTGGTTGAGCACTTCGAGTTTCTGGCTGGCGTCGAACAGGATTTGCGCCTGCTGCTCACGCATGCCATTGATGCGGTCCGCCAGGGCCAGTGAGAGCAGCGCCACTTCAATCGCAGAACCGAGCTGGCTGGCGTACATGGTGAGGAACATATTCGGCAGGTAGCCCAATACCATCATCGTGTTGACCACCCCGCCGAGCAGGAATGCCGACCAGGCGATGATGAAATACCGCGCCATGCGCTGGCCGCAATACCAGGCCTTGATCGCGGCAACAAAGATGGTCACGGTAAACACCAGCGCCAGACCGGTGGCCAGGCGCAGGGCCACCGCATAGCTGGTCAGCAGCGCCAGCACCATCACCACCGCGCCGCAGGTCGCCAGCGCCAGCAAGATCCGGTCGAGCCAGCGGCTGTGCTGCGCGGTGTGCAGGAAGCTGCGCGCGAACAGGCTGCCGAACAGCGCCGCCGACCCGATCAGGAACGGCACCGCCGCATTCGCCCACCATGGGTTGTTGGGCCAGAAGTACTCCACGGCCACGCCATTGACCGACAGCTGATAAAGGCCGAACGAGGCGATATAGAGGATGTAATAGAGGTAGCTGGTGTCGCGCACGCTCAGGTAGATGAACAGGTTGTAGACCAGCATCCCCAGCAGTACGCCGTAGATGGCGCCCAACACATACAAGCGCAGCGGCTGTTCCTCCAGGTAGGCGGTGCCGGCCCAGAGCGTCAACGGCGCCTGGATCGAGCCTTCGCTTTGCAGGCGCAGGTACACGGTTTGCTGCTGGTCGGGCACAAAGTTGAGCTTGAACAGGTAGTTGCTCTGGCGCACTTCACGGCTGGAAAAGGGCAGTGCACTGCCGGTGCGAGTGGTCAGTCGGTAGCCGCCGGTACCGTCGTTCTGGTACAGGTCCAGGCGGTTCAGCGGCGGGTACGCCAGCTCCAGGAACCAGGTACGCGGGGCGCGAGGGTCAGTGGCGGTGTAATGCAGATCGACCTTGAGCCAGAACACCGAGCGTGAATAACCGGCATTGAGGGTGGCTTGGTCGTGGGTCTTGAACTGGGTGGCGTAGGCGGGGGAACTGACTTGGGCGATGGTGAGGGCGTCGGTAGGGTCTTCGAGTACTTGCATGACCCGGCCCAGCGGCAGGCTTCGAGTGCTCTGATTGAACTCGACGGCGCCGGCGAGCATCGGCAGCCCGCACAATAATAAGATCAGCAAATAGCGCATAGAGCCCCAGCGTGGCCTGCCCGGTTATGTCAAAAGCCCCCATTCCTTTTGAGAAGACGTATACCGGCGATACAGTAAGTTGTTTGGATCCACTCTAGCATAGCCGCTGGAGGCCATTAGACACCATTGAAATAATTTTTTGAAAGGCTCTAGCACGCGGCTTTCAACGCATTTATGACGCAATACTCGATAATAGCTATCGGCCATAATTACGCTTGGGTAGCGGCAAAATTCAACCCTCGCCAGACAGCCACGCAAAAAGCGTTTGGTGGTAAGCTCGCGCACCATGAATATCTACAGCTCTCGCCCCGTTGTCCTCTGTCTCTCCGGCCATGACCCAAGTGGTGGCGCCGGCCTGCAGGCAGATATCGAAGCCCTGCTCGCCCAAGGCTGTCATGCGGCTCCCGCCGTCACCGCCCTGACCGTGCAGAACACCGTCAATGTCAGCGATTTCCGCGTGCTCGACCGCGAGTGGGTCCTGGCCCAGGCGAATGCCGTGCTCGGCGATTCCGAGGTGGCGGCGGTCAAGCTTGGCATGCTCGGGTCCACCGCGATGGTCGACACCGTGGTCGAACTGCTGCAGGCGCACCCGCACCTGCCGGTGGTGTGCGACCCGGTGCTGCGGGCCGGCGGCGGTGGCAGCCTGGGCAAGGACGAAGTCGGCTACGCGATGCGCGAGCGGCTGCTGCCGTTGTCGCTGATCGCCACGCCCAACTTGCCTGAAGCGCGCATCCTCGCCGAACTGCCTGAAGGCACCGCGGACGAATGCGCCGAGAAGCTGCTGCCGTTTATCAAGCACCTGCTGATAACCGGCGGCCACGGCGACGAGCATGAAGTGCACAATCGCCTGTACAGCCGCGACGGCACGCGCCAGACCTTTACCTGCCAGCGCCTGCCCGGCAGCTATCATGGTTCGGGCTGCACGCTGGCCAGCGCACTGGCCGGTCGCATCGCCCAGGGCGAAGGCCTGGTCAGTGCTGTGCAGTCGGCGCTCAACTACACTTGGCGCACCTTGCGTGACGCCGAACAACTCGGCCAGGGCCAGTTCGTGCCGCGCCGTTTGCCGCTGGATTTCTGCTCTTAAAGCACAAGAGGCCTGCCCGATGAAACTACGTGGCCTGTATGCCATTACCGACAGCCAACTGTTGGCCGGCAAATTTCTCGCCTACGTCGAAGCGGCATTGGACGGCGGCGTAACCCTGCTGCAGTACCGCGACAAAAGCAGCGATGAAGCCCGCCGCCTGCGAGAGGCGGAGAAACTGCGCGAGCTGTGCTCGCGCTACAAGACCCAGCTCATTATCAATGACGACGCCGAACTGGCCGCGCGCCTGGGCGTGGGCGTACACCTGGGCCAAACCGACGGCCCACTGACTCCGGCCCGAGCGTTGCTCGGTTCCAAAGCGATCATCGGCGCCACCTGCCACAGCCAGATCGAACTGGCCGAACAGGCCGCCAAAGAAGGCGCCAGCTACGTCGCCTTCGGCCGCTTCTTCAATTCCAACACCAAGCCCGGCGCACCCGCCGCCACCGTTGACATGCTTGCCCAGGCCCGCGCGCGCCTGCAGCTGCCGATCTGCGTGATCGGCGGCGTCACCCTGGAAAACGCCGAACCGCTGGTGGCCCACGGTGCCGACCTGCTCGCCGTGGTGCACGGCCTGTTCGGTGCCGACAGCACCCAGGAAGTCACGCGCCGCGCGCGCGCATTCAACGATCTTCTTAAAATTTCAGTTTAGAGAGCCCGACCATGTCCCGTTCCGAAACCCTGTTTGCCAATGCTCAGAAACACATTCCCGGCGGTGTGAACTCCCCCGTGCGTGCGTTCAAGAGCGTGGGCGGCACGCCGTTGTTCTTCAAGCATGCCGAAGGCGCCTACGTCACCGACGAAGATGACAAGCGCTACGTTGACTACGTGGGTTCTTGGGGCCCGATGATCCTCGGCCACAGCCACCCGGACGTGCTCGATGCGGTGCGCCAGCAGTTGCAACACGGCCTGTCCTACGGCGCCCCGACCGCCATGGAAACCGAGATGGCAGACTTGGTGTGCTCGATCGTGCCGTCGATGGAAATGGTGCGCATGGTCAGCTCAGGCACCGAGGCCACCATGAGCGCGATTCGCCTGGCCCGTGGTTTTACCGGCCGCGACAGCATCATCAAGTTCGAAGGCTGCTACCACGGCCATTCCGACAGCCTGCTGGTAAAAGCCGGTTCCGGCGCACTGACCCAGGGCGTGCCGAGCTCGGCCGGTGTACCGGCGGCCTTCGCCAAGCACACCCTGACCCTGCCATTCAACGACATCGCCGCCGTCGAGCAGATGCTCAGCGAAGTGGGCCAAGAGGTGGCGTGCATCATCGTCGAGCCGGTCGCCGGCAACATGAACTGCGTACCGCCGGCGCCTGGCTTCCTTGAAGGCTTGCGCGAGCAGTGCGACAAGCACGGCGTAGTGCTGATTTTCGACGAAGTCATGACCGGTTTCCGTGTCGCCCTCGGCGGCGCCCAGGCTTACTACGGCGTCACGCCGGACCTGAGCACCTTCGGCAAGATCATCGGCGGCGGCATGCCGGTGGGTTGCTTCGGCGGCAAGCGCGACATCATGCAGCACATCGCGCCACTGGGCCCGGTCTACCAGGCGGGCACCTTGTCGGGTAACCCATTGGCCATGGCGGCCGGCCTGACCACCTTGCGCCTGATCAGCCGCCCGGGCTTTCACGCCGAGCTGACCGACTACACCACGCGCCTGCTCGATGGCCTGCAACAGCGCGCCGATGCTGCCGGCATCCCGTTCGTCACCACGCAAGCCGGTGGCATGTTCGGCCTGTACTTCAGCGGTGCCGACGATATCGTCACCTTCGATGACGTGATGGGCAGCGATGCCGACCTGTTCAAGCGCTTCTTCCACTTGATGCTGGAAGGCGGCGTTTACCTGGCACCGAGCGCCTTCGAAGCGGGCTTCACCTCGATCGCCCATGGCGATGCAGAGTTGAAATTGACCCTGGATGCTGCCGAGCGCGCCTTCGCGGCCCTGAAATAAGGGGCATATCAAGCTGACGTTGCCTTGGGTGACGTCAGAATTTGCTACTTTGCTTACAGCGCTTTCCTGCATTTTTCGAGAAATCACCTGCAATCCTGCAGATAACTTGCCCACGCAGCAGAAAAACGAGTAAAGACTTTGTAAGCAGAGGCCTGCTTATTTCATAATGCGCGCTTATTGGACCCGCGAGGGTCCGCGCGCCCCGTCAGAGGTAAGTCGATTCCCATGAAACGCACCGGCCGCACCCTGGTTCTGGGCTGCCTGTTGCTCCTTCAGCCGCTGCTGGCACATGCACAAGCAGGCGGCAACTCGTTGTTAATCCCAGCGATGGGTCGTTGCACCCTCAATACCCAGCCAGACAGCCAGGCCGAAGCCCTGAGCGCGTGCCAGAAACAGGCCGACGGCGGGGATGCGCAGGCGCAATACGAGTTGGGCGAGTACTACCACGACGACAAAAACCCCGCCCGCGACCTCAACAAAGCCTTGAGCTACTTCGAGAAAGCGTCGTTGCAGGGCCACGCCCAGTCGCAATTCGAACTGGGAAAAATGTTTTTCCATGGCGAAGGCGTGCCGGCCAATAACGTCCAGGCCTATATCGTGCTGAAAATGGCCGCGGTCAACGGCGCTGAAGACGCGCTGGACACCGCCGACGAAGTCGCCGAGCACATGCAGCGTGATGAGTTGGAAGTGGCGACCCAGGTGCTGGGCCAGATCTTCCGCAATTACTTGCAGGAATTGCAGAGTGCCGATGGGCGTTCGCCCTTCTCGCCCCTTCCCTGATTTCAGCTAAACCCTTCTACCGCTATCGCAGACAAGCCAGCTCCCACACTTGAACGCGCTCCAAGATTGGAATGCTGTCGAATGTGGGAGCTGGCTTGCCTGCGATGGGCACACCTCGGTCTAACGCGCTACTTCTCAGGCATCGGCATCGGAAACGGCATCACATTGCTGGTGCCACGCGCTTCGCTGATTTTCGGCGTGCCCAGGCGCTCGACTTCGTCGATGCGCACAATCGAATGCATCGGCACAAAGCTGCGCACCACGCCTTCAAACTGCGCTTTCAGCTTTTCCTCACCCGGATCGACGACCAACTGGGTGCGCTCGCCAAAGACGAACTCTTCCACTTCCAGGAAGCCCCACAGATCACTTTGATAGATCTGCTTGGCGTACATTTCGAACACCTGGCCCTGGTTAAGGAAAATCACCTTATAGATTGGAGCTTCACGTTTGGTCATGGTGGGCGAATAACACATCGGGGATATAAAAGAGGGCGCGAACTATAGCATGGCACCCGATGCACAACGCTAGGAACCAATGGACATGCCCCCTATAATGCGCGGTTCTTTACCACCAGTTGACGATTCCCATGGCCAAGAAGCTTTACATCGAAACCCACGGTTGCCAGATGAACGAGTACGACAGCTCGCGCATGGTCGATCTGCTGGGCGAACATCAGGCCCTGGAAGTCACCGCCCGCGCCGAAGATGCTGACGTTATCCTGCTCAATACCTGCTCGATTCGTGAGCGCGCCCAGGACCGTGTGTATTCCCAGCTGGGCCGCTGGCGCGAGTTGAAACTGGCCAACCCGGACATGGTGATTGCCGTTGGCGGCTGCGTGGCCAGCCAGGAAGGCGCCGCGATCCGCGACCGCGCGCCCTATGTTGACGTGGTCTTCGGCCCGCAGACCCTGCACCGCCTGCCGGAAATGATCGACGCCGCGCGTATCACCAAGCTGCCGCAGGTGGACGTGTCGTTCCCGGAAATCGAAAAATTCGACCACTTGCCCGAGCCGCGCATCGACGGCCCGAGCGCCTATGTGTCGGTGATGGAAGGCTGCAGCAAGTACTGCACCTTCTGCGTGGTGCCCTACACCCGTGGTGAAGAAGTCAGCCGGCCGTTTGATGACGTGCTGGCAGAAATTATCCACCTGGCCGAAAACGGTGTGCGCGAAGTCACCCTGCTGGGCCAAAACGTCAACGGCTACCGCGGCCAGACCCATGACGGCCGCCTGGCCGACCTGGCAGAGTTGATCCGCGTAGTGGCCGCCGTCGATGGCATCGAGCGCATTCGCTACACCACCTCGCACCCGCTGGAGTTCTCCGACAGCCTGATCCAGGCCCATGCCGAAGTGCCGGAGTTGGTCAAACACCTGCACTTGCCGGTGCAATCGGGCTCGGACCGCATTCTGTCGGCGATGAAGCGCAACCACACGGCCCTGGAATACAAATCCAAGCTGCGCAAACTGCGCGCGGCGGTGCCGGGTATCTGCATCAGCTCGGACTTTATCGTCGGCTTCCCCGGGGAGACCGAGAAAGATTTCGAGCAGACCATGAAGCTGATCGAAGACGTCGGGTTCGACTTCTCCTACTCGTTCGTCTACAGCCAGCGCCCAGGCACCCCGGCTGCCGACCTGGCGGATGAAACCCCGGAAGCGCTGAAAAAAGAGCGCTTGAACGCGCTGCAGCACCGTCTGAACCAGCAAGGTTTCGAGATCAGCCGACAAATGGTCGGCTCGATCCAGCGCATCCTGGTCACCGACTATTCGAAAAAAGACCCGGGCGAGCTGCAAGGGCGTACCGAGAACAACCGCATCGTCAACTTCCGCTGCGACAACCCAACCCTGATCGGCCAGTTTGCGGATGTGCACATTGATGCGGCGCAACCGCACTCGTTGCGTGGGTCGTTGGTTAACTGATCGCTCTGACCTGATGTAGATCAAAATGTGGGGCTGGCCTGCCTGCGATAGCGGTGAGTCAGCCGATACAACTGGCGCTGATACACCGCTATCGCAGGCAAGCCAGCTCCCACAGTGGATCTTCAGGGTTCTTGAGATCCAAACCAGCCCATTTAAGTGCTTTCGCACGTAGGCCACTGGCGTTATCCTCTCTTTCACCTCAACAGCCAAAGGGCGGCTAAAAGCGACCTTGAACGCACCCATAGAACCCCATCGTTTTCTCCTCGAGCCTTTTGAGGCTCGCCGTTTCGCCAACCTGTGCGGACAGTTCGACGAGCACCTGCGCCTGATCGAGCAACGCCTGAGCATCGAGATCCGCAACCGCGGCAATCAGTTCGAGCTCATTGGTGAACCCCAGCACACCACGTCTGCAGAAAACCTGCTCCGCCGCCTCTACCGCGAAACCAAGGGTAGTGAGCTGTCGCCGGAGACCGTGCACCTGTACCTGCAGGAATCTGCCGTGGAAGATTTGGCCAACAACCCGGTGGCCGAAGCCAGCGTGGCCCTGCGCACCAAAAAAGGCATGATTCGCCCGCGCGGCTTGAATCAGCAGCGCTACGTCAAAGAAATCCTCGGTAACGACATCAATTTCGGCATCGGCCCCGCCGGTACCGGCAAGACCTACCTGGCCGTGGCCTGTGCGGTGGACGCCTTGGAGCGCGAGCAAGTGCGCCGTATCCTGCTGGTGCGCCCGGCGGTCGAGGCCGGCGAAAAGCTTGGCTTCCTGCCCGGCGACCTGGCCCAGAAGATCGACCCGTACCTGCGCCCGCTCTATGACGCGCTGTACGAGATGCTCGGCTTTGAATACGTGGCCAAACTGATCGAGCGCCAGGTGATCGAGATCGCCCCGCTGGCCTACATGCGTGGCCGTACGCTGAACAACAGCTTCATCATCCTCGACGAAAGCCAGAACACCACCGTCGAACAGATGAAGATGTTCCTGACCCGTATCGGTTTCGGCTCAACCGCCGTGATCACCGGTGACGTGACCCAGGTCGACCTGCCCAAGGGCACCAAGTCGGGCCTGGCCCAAGTCATCGAAGTGCTCAAGGACGTGCCGGGCATCAGCTTTACGCATTTCATGCCCAAAGACGTGGTGCGTCACCCGCTGGTGCAGCGCATCGTCGAAGCCTACGAGCGCTTCGACCACAAGGACGACGCACCCGCCAAGGACGTTCGCCGCGATGCTTGAGCTTGACCTGCAGCTGGCCACCGACGCGCCCGCCCCCAGCGAAGAACAGTTCCGCCAATGGTGCACGCTGGCCCTGCGCCAGCGCACCGCCGACTCGGAGCTGACCATCCGCCTGGTGGACGAGCCCGAAGGCCGCGAACTGAATCACACGTGGCGCCAAAAGGATTACGCGACCAACGTGCTGTCCTTCCCAGCCGACGTGCCGGATGAGTTACTGGACATCCCGCTGCTGGGCGACCTGGTGATCTGTGTCGAGGTGGTGGAACGCGAAGCCAAGGAGCAAGGCAAGGAACTTGAGGCCCATTGGGCCCATCTAGTGATCCACGGCTGCTTGCATCTCTTGGGTTACGACCATATAGACGATGACGAAGCGCTGGAGATGGAAACACTGGAACAAACGTTGCTTGCTGAATTGGGTCACCGCGACCCTTATGCAGACGACGAAATCGAAACTACACCTCACTGAAACAACAAAGGATTTAGAGTAATCGCTATGAGCGAAGACCGATCGAGCAACGGGCAGAAGTCATGGCTGGGTAAATTGACCCAGGCTTTTGCCCACGAGCCGAAAAACCGCCAGGAGCTGCTTGAGCTGCTGCGCGAGGCCCATCAGAACAAGTTGCTGGACAGCGAAGCGCTGGCCATCGTCGAAGGCGCCATCCAGGTGGCTGACCTGCAAGTCCGGGACATCATGGTCCCGCGTTCGCAGATGATCAGCATCAAGGCGACCCAGACCCCTCGGGAATTCCTCCCGGCCGTGATCGACTCGGCGCACTCGCGCTACCCGGTGATCGGTGAAAGCCATGACGACGTCATGGGTGTCCTGCTGGCCAAGGACCTGCTGCCGTTGATCCTCAAGGAGAACGGCGACAACTTCAACATCAAGGACCTGCTGCGTCCGGCCACCTTCGTGCCTGAATCCAAGCGCCTGAATGTGCTGTTGCGTGAATTTCGCGCCAACCACAATCACATGGCCATCGTGATCGACGAATACGGCGGCGTGGCGGGTCTGGTGACCATCGAAGACGTGCTGGAACAGATCGTTGGCGACATCGAAGACGAGCACGACGTCGAAGAAGACAGTTACATCAAGCCGCTGCCCAGCGGTGATTTCCTGGTCAAGGCGCTCACGCCGATCGAGAACTTCAACGAGTTCTTCGACAGCGAATTCTCCGACGACGAGTTCGACACCGTCGGCGGCCTGGTGATGAGCGCGTTCGGGCATCTGCCCAAGCGTAACGAGACCACCGAGATCGGCGCCTATCGCTTCCGCATCCTGAATGCCGACAGCCGCCGCATCCATTTGATTCGCCTGACACCTATTGCCCGCTAAGGATTGATATGCGCCGTCTGACCCGCCCCGGCTGGCCCGGTAACTTGCTGGCCGTGGTGGCCGGCGCCATCACCACCCTGGCGCTGGCGCCGTTCGATCTGTGGCCATTTGCACTGGTGGCGGTCGGGTTGTTCTATATCGGCCTGCGCGAGCTGACGCCACGTCAGGCCCTGGGCCGTGGTTGGTGTTTCGGTTTCGGCCTGTTTGGCGCCGGCACCAGCTGGATCTACTACAGCATTCACCACTTCGGCGGCGCTTCGGTGCTGCTGGCTGGCTTTTTGATGCTGCTGTTTACCGCCGCCATCGCCTGGTTTTTCGCCCTGCCCGCCTGGCTGTGGGCGCGCTGGCTGCGCCGTAATGAAGCACCGTTGGCCGACGCGCTGACGTTTGCTGCGTTGTGGGTCGGCCAAGAGGCCTTTCGCGGCTGGTTCCTCACCGGTTTCCCCTGGCTCTACTCTGGCTACAGTCAACTCGACGGCCCACTTACCGGCCTCGCGCCGCTGGGTGGGATGTGGCTGATTTCCTTCGCGCTGGCGCTGACCGCTGCGGTGCTGTGCAACCTGCCACGCCTGCTGGCGAGCAAGCGCAACGGGTTCATCGGCGCAGGCCTGGTTCTGCTGGTTGCGCCCTGGGCCATAGGCCTGGCGCTCAAGCACCACGCCTGGACCACGCCCTCGGGCGCGCCCCTGACGGTGGCAGCGATCCAGGGCAACGTCGAACAAAGCATGAAGTGGGACCCCGAGCAGCTCAATGCGCAGTTGGCGCTGTACCGCGACATGAGCTTCAGCTCCAAGCGCGTCGACCTGCTGGTGTGGCCGGAAACCGCCGTGCCGGTGCTCAAGGATTCCGTCGAAGGCTATCTGGGCATGATGGGCAAGTTTGCTGCAGACCGGCACACGGCGCTGATCACCGGCGTGCCGATCCGCCAGGAAGTGCACCACCAGAAGCGTTTCTTCAATGGCATCACCGTGGTCGGCGAAGGCGAAGGCACTTACCTTAAGCAGAAACTGGTGCCGTTTGGCGAATACGTGCCGTTGCAAGACATGCTGCGCGGGCTGATTGCGTTCTTCGACCTGCCCATGTCGGACTTCGCTCGCGGCCCGTCTGACCAGGCGATGCTGCAGGCCAAGGGCTATCAGATTGCGCCCTTCATTTGCTATGAAGTGGTGTACCCGGAATTTGCTGCCGGCCTGTCGGCCCAGAGCGATCTGTTGCTGACCATCAGTAATGACACCTGGTTTGGCCGCTCCATCGGCCCGCTGCAACACCTGCAAATGGCGCAGATGCGCGCATTGGAAGCTGGTCGCTGGATGATTCGGGCGACCAACAACGGCGTTACCGGCCTGATCAACCCGTTCGGGCAGATCACCGCGCAGATCCCGCAGTTCGAGCGCGGGATCCTGTACGGCGAGGTGGTGCCGATGCACAACCTCACGCCGTACCTGCAATGGCGCTCATGGCCGTTGATCATCGTGTGCCTGGGGCTGTTTGGCTGGGCGTTGCTGGCGGGGCGGATGTCCAAGACGGTCTGACAGACAAACCCAAAATCAATGTGGGAGCTGGCTTGTGTGGGAGCGGGCTTGCTCGCGAATAGGGTGCATCAGCTAATGAACAGGCTGACTGACGCACCGCTTTCGCGAGCAAGCCCGCTCCCACATAGGCCCACCGCACCGTTGATTTACGGGGTTATCGATAAAACACCCGATACCCCACCTGCCCCACCGCCTCATTGATCAACTGCCCGCTGCGCCACACCGACACAAACTCGGGCATCCAGCCGCCGAGCGGCCGGGCATTGTCCACGCCCAAAAACCCCACCGGCGCCGGCACCACAGTGAAGCCGGCCTTCTCAAAACTCCACACCGCGCGCGGCATGTGCCAGGCCTGGGTCACCACCACCACGCGCTTGATGCCTTGGGGCAGCAGTATCTCGGCACTCATCTGCGCGTTTTCCCAGGTAGTACGGCTGCGTTCTTCCTTCCAGCGCACCGTCACGCCGAAGTCATCCTGCATCGACACGGCCATCAACTGCGCTTCACTGGGCGGCGTGCCGTAGTGCAAGCCGCCGCTGGTCAATACCGGCAACCCGGAGGCCTTGGCCAGTCGCGCGGCATACCGCTGGCGCTCAAGGCCGATGCCGGTGGGCTGATCACTGCCCCAGGCCGGATCACCGCGTTCGCGCCCGGAGCCCAGCACCACAATGGCATCGGCGCGCTGCGCCAGCGTTGCCCACGCGTCACGCGCCAACGGTGGCTCGGTTTCCAGCGCATGCGCGCCCCATTGCACCATCACCGGCAGGCTGATCAGCCACATCCCGCCCAACCCCACCACAAAGCAAAACCCGGCCAGGCGCGGACGGCTTTTACGAAACCACCAGGCAAACACCAGCAGCAGCAAAAAAATGCCGGGCGGCAACAGCAATTGTTTAATGAAATAACGAAAAGGCATCGGGCATCTCCAAAGATGCCCGAAGCCTAGATGCAACGGGATTTAGCGACAATCTTTACCCACACATTTCGAGAAGGTCACTGGATAACGCGATGTTTCACCGAACGGCCCGAAGCTTTTCGGGGCCGCGACCGGCCGCCACATCCTTCAACCAGATTACCTTGGCCGAACGTGATGGCGCCTGGGCTGGCGGGGAAGCCGGCCCTTGAGAGGCACGCTGGTGATTCAACTCCAGGTAAACCTTGATCAATTCAAGCTCAGCCTGGCTCAAGCCTCGCAACTCCAATTCCAGAGGCCGTTCATCACGCAATCGGCCTGCGGTTCTGGCAGCATCCAATGCCCGACCCAAACGGTCGATCAGTCCTTGGTACAACTGCGGTTTCGTTAAAGTTCGCTGCGATTCAACCATCCCCTCACCTCATTGAAGATAAGACTCACTCCCCAATAAACAGCGTAGTCCCCGTGGCTGCGCCTGCCCGGCGCCGCGACAGACGGCCCTGCCTGCGCAATCAGGGTTTCCCTCGATAGAGTGGGGTCATGTATGCTACGGCGCTTCCTGTAACTCCACTTCCCGCAGGGTTTGGGCACGGACGCGCCGCTTTTTGGTGTCGATCAACCTGAACGTTGCACCGAAGAGGATTAGGCCACCCCTATTCAGTTCAAAAGTAGCCATGCACGAACAATATCAGCCCCGTGAAATAGAAAATGCCGCCCAAACCTTCTGGGACGAGCAAAAGTCCTTTGAAGTCAGTGAACAGCCAGGCAAGGAGACTTACTACTGCCTATCGATGTTCCCTTACCCCAGCGGCAAGCTACACATGGGGCACGTGCGTAACTACACCATCGGCGACGTGATTTCGCGCTACCAGCGCATGCTCGGCAAGAACGTTCTGCAACCCATGGGTTGGGACGCCTTCGGCATGCCGGCGGAAAACGCCGCGATGAAAAACAACGTGGCGCCCGCCAAGTGGACCTACGAAAACATCGCCTACATGAAGACCCAGCTGCGCAGCCTGGGCCTGGCGGTAGACTGGTCGCGCGAGGTGACCACCTGCAAGCCCGATTACTACCGTTGGGAACAATGGCTGTTCACCCGCCTGTTCGAAAAAGGTGTGATCTACAAGAAAAGCGGCACCGTGAACTGGGACCCGGTCGACCAGACCGTACTGGCCAACGAGCAGGTCATCGACGGTCGCGGCTGGCGCTCCGGCGCGCTGATCGAAAAGCGCGAAATCCCGATGTACTACTTCAAGATCACTGCCTACGCGGATGAACTCTTGTCGAGCCTCGACGACTTGCCGGGCTGGCCTGAACAGGTCAAGACCATGCAGCGCAACTGGATCGGCAAGTCCAAGGGCATGGAAGTGCAGTTCCCGTACAACGTCGATTCCATTGGCGTTGCCGGCGCACTGAAAGTCTTCACCACCCGCCCAGACACCCTGATGGGCGCGACCTACGTCGCCGTGGCCGCTGAACACCCGCTGGCCACCCAGGCTGCACAGAACAACCCAGAGCTGCAGGCTTTCATCGCCGAATGCAAAGGCGGCAGCGTGGCCGAAGCCGACGTCGCCACCCAGGAGAAAAAAGGCCTGCCAACCGGCCTGTTCGTCGAGCACCCGCTGACCGGTGAAAAACTGCCGGTGTGGGTCGCCAACTACGTGCTGATGCACTACGGCGATGGCGCAGTAATGGCCGTGCCGGCTCACGACGAGCGCGATTTCGAATTCGCCACCCAGTACGACCTGCCGATCAAATCGGTCGTGCGTACCAGCTCGGGTGATACCAACCCGGCCCCGTGGCAAGACGCCTACGGCGAGCACGGCGAACTGATCAACTCCGGCGAGTTCGACGGCCTGGATTTCCAGGGTGCCTTCGACGCCATTGAAGTGGCACTGATCAAGAAAAACCTCGGAGCCTCGCGCACCCAGTTCCGCCTGCGCGACTGGGGCATCAGCCGCCAGCGCTACTGGGGCTGCCCGATTCCGATCATCCACTGCCAAACCTGCGGTGACGTGCCGGTGCCGGAAGACCAGTTGCCGGTGGTACTGCCCGAAGACGTAGTGCCCGATGGCGCCGGTTCGCCGTTGGCGCGCATGCCCGAGTTCTACGAGTGCGCCTGCCCGAAATGCGGTGCACCGGCCAAGCGTGAAACCGACACCATGGACACCTTCGTCGAGTCCTCGTGGTACTACGCTCGCTACGCCTCGCCGCACTATGAAGGCGGCCTGGTGGAAAAATCCGCGGCCGACCACTGGTTGCCGGTGGATCAGTACATCGGCGGCATCGAACACGCCATTCTTCACCTGCTGTACGCGCGCTTCTTCCACAAGCTGATGCGCGACGAAGGTCTGGTCAGCTCCGATGAGCCGTTCAAGAACCTGCTGACCCAGGGCATGGTGATCGCCGAGACTTACTATCGCCGCGAAGCCAATGGCGCCTACACCTGGTTCAACCCGGCGGACGTAGAGCTTGAGCGTGACAGCAAAGCCAAGGTGATCAGCGCCAAGCTGAAATCCGACGGCCTGCCGGTGGAAATCGGCGGCACCGAGAAGATGGCCAAGTCCAAGAACAACGGCGTCGACCCACAGTCGATGATCGATCAGTTCGGCGCCGACACCTGCCGCCTGTTCATGATGTTCGCCTCGCCGCCCGACATGAGCGCCGAATGGTCCGACTCCGGCGTCGAAGGCTCGCACCGTTTCCTCAAGCGCGTCTGGCGCCTGGCACATGCCCATGTCAGCCAGGGCCTGCCGGGCAAGCTGGACGTGGCGTCGTTGAGCGATGAACAGAAAGCCATTCGCCGCAGCACTCACCTGGCCATTCGCCAGGCCAGCCAGGACGTGGGCCAGAACCACAAATTCAACACCGCCATCGCTCAGGTGATGACGCTGATGAACGTGCTGGAAAAAGCACCGCAGGCGACCGAACAAGACCGCGCGCTGGTCCAGGAAGGCCTGGAAACGGTCGTTCTGTTGCTGGCTCCGATCACGCCGCACATCAGCCATGATCTGTGGAGCCGCTTGGGCCACAGTGGCGCGGTGATCGACGCCGGCTGGCCGGTACAGGATGACAGCGCACTGGTACAGGACACGCTTCAGCTGGTGATCCAGGTCAACGGCAAACTGCGTGGCCAGATTGATATGCCAGCCAGCGCCAGCCGTGAAGACGTCGAGGCGGCTGCACGGGTCAACGAGAACGTGCTGCGCTTTACCGAAGGCCTGACGATCCGCAAAGTGATCGTAGTGCCTGGCAAACTGGTCAACATCGTCGCCAGCTAATCGGATCGGGCGCAGGGCTTGGGCCCTGCGCCGAACCAAACCTTTAAGGCCTCGATAAGGCCCACATGGTTTCAAGGGGAGCAACAAAATGATCAAACGCAATTTGCTGGTGATGGGCCTCGCTGTGCTACTGAGCGCTTGCGGCTTCCAGCTGCGCGGCACCGGCACCAATGAACTGAGCATCAAGGAACTGGACGTCAGCGCCCGCAACGCCTACGGCGACACCGTGGTTCAGCTGCGCCAGACCCTGGAAAACAGCGGTGTGCACGTCTACACCGGTGCAACCTACAAACTGGTCCTGGTGGACGAGCAGGAATCCCAGCGTAGCCTGAGCTACGCCAGCGCCGGCCGCGCGTCGGACGTTGAGCTCAATACGGCCGTCAACTATGAAGTACAGGGCCGTGACCACCTGTCATTGATGGCCGACAAGCTCGAAGTCCAGAAAGTTGTGAGCCACGACGGCAACAACCTGGTGGGTTCGGACTCGGAGATCATTCAGGTTCGCAAGGAAATGCGTCGTGAGCTGATCCAGCGCCTGATGGTACGTCTGCAACAGCTGACGCCGGAAAAACTGGCCGCTCTGCAGCAAACCGCCGACAACAAGGCCAAGGCTGACGCCGACGCCCTGAAAGCCGCAAAAGAGTACGAAGACAACACGCCGAAACAATCGCCTGTTGAAGTCCCTGTCGAGTAAGCCAGACGGGGCGCCCCTGGCGCCCCGTTTGCCCCGCCTATGAAGCTCGCCCCCGCCCAACTCGCCAAACACCTGCAAGGTGGCCTCGCGCCTGTCTATATCGTCAGCGGTGATGACCCGCTGTTGTGCCAGGAAGCGGCAGACGCTATTCGCAGCGCCGCGCGCCAGCAGGGTTTCGATGAACGCCAGGTCTTCAGCGCCGACGCCAGTTTCGACTGGGGCACGCTGCTGCAAGCCGGTGCGAGCATGTCGCTGTTCGCCGAAAAACGCCTGCTGGAATTGCGCCTGCCCTCGGGCAAACCCGGGGACAAGGGCGCGGCGGCGTTGATGGAATACTGCTCGCGTCCCGCTGAAGACACGGTGCTGCTGGTCAGCTTGCCCAAGCTCGACGGCAGTGCGCAGAAAACCAAATGGGGCAAGGCGCTGGTAGAGGGACCACAGACCCAGTTCATCCAGATCTGGCCAGTGGACAGCAACCAGTTGCCGCAGTGGATTCGTCAGCGCCTGTCCCAGTCGGGGCTGTCAGCGACGCAAGACGCTGTTGAGCTGATCGCCGCCCGGGTCGAAGGCAACTTGCTTGCTGCCGCCCAGGAGATCGAAAAGCTCAAGTTGATGGCCGAAGACGGGCAAATCACCGTCGAAACCGTACAAGGCGCAGTGGCCGACAGCGCTCGCTTTGACGTGTTCGGGCTGGTGGACGCGATTCTTAACGGTGAACCCGCCCACGCCCTGCGCATGCTCGAAGGGCTGCGCGGCGAAGGCGTGGAACCCCCGGTGATTCTATGGGCGCTGGCCCGTGAGTTGCGGGTGCTGGCCAATATTTCGCTGCAATACAGCCAGGGCACTCCGCTGGACAAATGCTTCAGCCAGGCGCGGCCACCGGTCTGGGACAAACGCAAACCCCTGATGAGCAAAGCCCTGCAACGGCACTCGGCGCAACGCTGGGCGCAATTGCTGCTGGAAGCGCAACGAATAGACGCGCAGATCAAGGGCCAGGCGGCCGGTTCGCCGTGGATGAGCCTGAGCCGCCTGTCGCTGTTGATGGCCGGCCAGCGCCTGACCTTGCCCGCCGAATAACCTTCTCTCAAAAACATCACAGATCCCATGTGGGAGCGGGCTTGCCCGCGAATGCGGTGGTTCAGCTGACACTTGTAGTGACTGACACGCCGCCTTCGCGGGCAAGCCCGCTCCCACATTTTGATCGTGCACCTTTCCTACACCGCGCCGGGCTTTACAGCGGCGTCACTTCGGCAGATGATTTGCACCGCTTCATCCCACCGACAGAGAGTATCGACATGAGCAAAAAGCCATCCAAGCATGGCCCCAACAAGGCCAAATCCATCATCGCCCAGCCACTGTTCCGCAGCCGTCAAGAACGCGCCGGCAAGGGCAAAGGCAGCTACCGCCGCGAAGCCTTCCAGTCTAATAGCTGGGAGGCTTCTTACTTTCTGGCTGCCTGAAGGCAAGCGCCCCTCCGGCATGATAAGGTCTGTACCTGATTTGTAATCCCTGGACCTGTGCATGCCCTCTAGTCTTTCCCGTCGTTGGCACCTTCGCCAATTGATCGCTGCCTCCAGCCTCATTTTGCTTGTCGCCTGCGCGGAAAAACCCACCGCCGCAGACGCGCAACCCCTGCCAAAACTGCAGACTGTGCCGGCCGTCGCGCCCGCCGTCGTTGCGCCGTTGGCCGTGGACAACCTCGATATCCAACCGACCCAGACCTTTGCCGAATGGCAGGCGGCCTTTCGCGTGGACGCCCTGAAAGCCGGGATCACGCCCGCGGTGTTCGACAACGCCTTTGCCGGCGTCACCCCCGACATGGCGGTGATTCGCGCTGACCGCAGCCAACCGGAATTTTCCCGCCCGGTTTGGGAATACCTCGACGGCGCCCTCTCGCCGGTGCGCGTACGCAATGGCCAAGCGTTGCTGATCAAGTACGCCGACATCCTGCAAAGTATCGAACAGCGCTATGGCGTCGACCGCCAGGCGCTGGTCTCGGTGTGGGGCATGGAAAGCAATTTTGGCCAGTTCCAGGGCAATAATTCGGTGATCCGTTCCCTGGCCACCCTGGCCTACGAAGGCCGTCGCCCGGCATTCGCCCAGGCGCAACTGCTGGCGGCGCTGCAGATCATCCAGCATGGCGACATCCAGGCCGACCAGATGAAAGGCTCCTGGGCCGGCGCGATGGGCCAGACGCAATTTATCCCAACCACCTACAACACCCACGCCGTCGACTTCGACGGTGACGGTCGCCGTGACATCTGGAACAGCCCAGCCGACGCCCTCGCCTCCACAGCGCACTACCTGCAAAGCTCTGGCTGGCAAAAAGGCCAGCCGTGGGGCTTTGAGGTGCAACAGCTGCCGGCCAACTTTGATTACGCCCTGGCAGACGGCGGCGTGCGCAAGACCGTCGCCGAGTGGCTGAAACTCGGTATCCAGTTGCCACCTGGCGCGAGCATGCCGCCCAACGTCGACCAACTGTCCGCCGCCCTGTTGCTGCCGGCAGGCTACCGGGGCCCGGCGTTTCTGGTGCTGGACAACTTCCGCGCCATCCTCAAGTACAACAACTCGTCGTCCTACGCGCTGGCGGTTGGCCTGCTGTCGGAGCGGTTTGGTGGCGGTGGTGTGATTCGTGGCGATTGGCCCAAAGATGAGCTGCCACTGAGCCGCTCCCAGCGCATCGACTTGCAGACAGTGCTGAGCGCCAAAGGGTATGACGCGGGCAATGCAGACGGCATCATCGGCGCCAACACGCGCAAGGCGATCCGCGCAGCGCAGCAGTCGTTGGGCTGGCCGGCGGATGGGTATCCGACGGTGAAGTTGCTGGAATCGTTGCAGAGCCGATAGACCTGCAATGGTGGCGAGCGGGCTTGCCCCGCGCTGGGCCGCGAAGCGGCCCTGATCAAGCAGAATACGGTGTATCAGCTGCGCCTGAGTGGCTGGTTTTGGGGCTGCTGCGCAGCCCGACGCGGGGCAAGCCCGCTCGCCACAAAAAAGGCCCGCGCGGTGGCTTTATCACCCTGTCAGGGCTTGAACACTACATCCTGCTCCAACACCACCCGCTGCGCCGCCGCATCCAGCCGTACCAATGCGCCCATCGGCAGCGTCAGGTTCGGGTCGCAGTGCCCACTGCGCCAGCCGGACAACACCGGAATGCACAACGGTGCGAAGGTCTGCTTCAGCAGTCGCTCCAGCGCTGCTTTATCCACACCCGCCACATCGCCCACCAGCACACCGGCAATCTGCTCCAGCTTGCCCGCCAGGCGCAGGTGAGTCAGCAGGCGGTCGATACGGTAGATCGGCTCGTTGACGTCTTCGATCAGCAAAATGATGCCTTCGGCATCAATCTCATAAGCCGTGCCCATCACCGCCGCGATCATCGACAGGTTGCCACCCAACAAGCGTCCACAGGCGATACCTGGCTCAAGGGTGGTCAATGGGTAGGCCACCGGGTGCGCCACTACACTGCCGGCGCCAAGCTGGCCGCGCAGCATGCTGAACAGCGATGACTCCGTGGGCTGTTGCTTGTCGCCCAGCAAATCGGCATTGAACATCGGCCCGTGGAAAGTCACGAAGCCTGCGTAGCGGCTGATCGCCAGGTGCAACGCGGTGATGTCGCTGTAACCCACGAACGGCTTGGGGTTGGCGCTCAGCAGGTCGTAATCCAGACGATCCAGCAAGCGTGGCGTGCCGTAGCCGCCGCGCAGGCAGAAGATGGCATCGATGTCGGGGTCGGCGAAAGCAGCATGAAGGTCACGCAGGCGCACGTCATCGCTGCCTGCGAGGTAACCGTCGCGTTCGTATACACCCGGGAAAATCCGCAGCTCATGGCCACGGGCGCGCATCCATTGCCCGGCTTTTTCAACGTCGAGGGCGGCAGGGCCGGCGGGGGCGATCAGGCCGATGATGCCTTCGGGGCGAAGTGCAGGTACCGCGGCCGCAAGTTGAGTTGTCATCCATGGGTCTCCCTGTATGACGCGGAACGAAATGTGGGAGCCGGACCCTGTGGGAGCGGGCTTGCCTGCGACGCAAACGCCTCGGTTTTCAGTCAAACCGAGGCGATGCTATCGCGGGCAAGCCCACTCCTACATAAGCCCGCTCCCACATTGGATCTGCGGTGTTGCGCACATCGTTATTACGAAACCAGGCTGGCCTTGACCAGCTTGGCCTGCTCGTCAGCGTGGTACGAGGAACGCACCAGCGGGCCGGACGCCACGTTCTTGAAGCCCATTTTGTAACCTTCCTCGGCGAACCAGGCGAAGGTGTCCGGGTGCACAAAACGCTGCACCGGCAAGTGGCTGCGCGACGGCTGCAGGTACTGGCCGAGGGTCAGCATGTCGATGTCGTGTTCGCGCATGCGCTTCATGACTTCGATCACTTCTTCGTCGGTCTCGCCCAGGCCCAGCATCAGGCCGGATTTGGTCGGGATGTGCGGCATCATCTGCTTGAATTTCTGCAGCAGGGTCAGCGACCACTGGTAGTCCGAGCCTGGACGCGCGGCCTTGTACAGGCGTGGCACGGTTTCCAGGTTGTGGTTGAACACATCCGGTGGCTCGGCCGCGGTGATTTCCAGCGCGACGTCCATACGGCCACGGTAGTCCGGCACCAGGGTTTCGAGCATCACGTTCGGCGACAACTTGCGGATCTCGCGAATGCAGTCGGCAAAGTGCTGGGCACCGCCGTCACGCAGGTCGTCGCGATCTACCGAGGTGATTACCACGTATTTGAGTTTCAGGTCGGCGATGGCGATGGCCAGGCTTTCCGGCTCGTTGACGTCCAGAGGCTTCGGCCGGCCGTGGCCAACGTCGCAGAACGGGCAACGACGGGTGCAGATGTCACCCATGATCATGAAGGTGGCGGTACCGCCGGAGAAGCATTCGCCCAGGTTCGGGCAGGATGCCTCTTCGCACACGCTGTGCAGCTTGTGTTTGCGCAGCAGGGCCTTGATACGGTCGACTTCCGGCGAAACCGGGATGCGCACGCGGATCCAGTCAGGTTTTTTCGGCAGTTCGGTGGTCGGGATGATCTTGACCGGGATGCGTGCAACCTTCTCGGCGCCGCGCAGCTTGACGCCGGCTTCCACCTTGGCACGCGGGGCCGGACGCTCGGTGATGTCCAGCGTCGGGATCATGGTTTGCACTGCATCAGTAGTCATAATCAGTCGATTCCGCCCGTAAGGGTCGTCTGCTCAGCATAGTCGAGGTGTTTGACGAGCTGCGCACGCAGCCGGGCACTTACCTCGGCAAATTTAATCGGTGTGGCGTGATCGCTCAGTTGGGTCATCGCCAACCCTGCATAACCGCACGGGTTGATGCGCCGGAATGGCGCCAGGTTCATGTCCACGTTCAGGGCCAGGCCATGAAAGGAACAACCGTGACGGATCCGTAAACCGAGGGAGGCGATTTTCGCGCCGTCCACATACACACCGGGTGCATCGGGCTTGGCCGCGGCGCTCACGCCGTAACTGGCCAACAGCTCGATCAGGCAAGCTTCCATGCGGCTCACCAGGTCACGTACGCCAAAACCCAGCTTGCGCACATCCAGCAAGAGATAAGCAACAAGCTGACCCGGCCCATGGTAAGTCACTTGGCCACCTCGGTCGACCTGCACCACCGGAATATCCCCCGGCAGCAGCAGATGCTCGGCCTTGCCAGCCTGGCCCTGGGTGAATACCGGCGGGTGTTCCACCAGCCAGATTTCATCCGGGGCCGAGCTGCCGCGCTCGTTGGTGAAGCGCTGCATGGCATGCCAGACCGGCTCGTAGGCCATCTGGCCGAGCTCGCGAAAGCCCAGGACCTGAGACATCACAGCACCATGTGCACGAAGCCGGTGGCCCGCAGTTCGCTGTTGATGTCGTAGAGCTGGTCTTGACCGGTCGCAACGATGTGCAACTGGATCGTGGTGTACTTGCCGTTGGAGCTCAAACGCTCGTCCACACGGTTGTCGTTGATCGTCGCGTGTTTACGCACGATCTCCAGAATCTTGTCTTTGTTGCCCACACCCGTATCGCTGATCACCTTGACGGGATAGTCCACGTTAGGGAATTCGATCTTTGGCGCCTTTACTTCTACTTCTTTATCGGTCATGGCGTAACGGCCTCGTAAGCGTAAGCCGTGGCGACGGGCAAAGCCCCGCGTCAGGTCGACGCGGGGCTTTGCAGGTGCACACTTATCAGTTGAACAAGCTGTAGAAGAATAGACGGATGCTATCCCACACGCGGCGGAAGATACCACCTTCGTCGACGGCGTCCAGCGCGATCAGGTCGGCGCTGTGCACCACCTTGTCGTCCAGCTTCACTTCGACTTTACCGATAACGTCACCCTTGGCGATTGGCGCAACCAATTGCGGGTTCATGGTCATGCTGGCAGCGAGCTTTTTCAGCTGGCCTTTAGGCATGGTCAACGTCAGGTCATCAGCCAGGCCGGCTTTGACTTGGTGGGTAGCGCCTTTCCATACCGGGGCTTGAGCCAGCTCAGCACCCTTCTGGTAGAAGGTCTGGGTTTCGAAGAAGCGGAAACCGTAGGTCAGCAGCTTTTGCGTCTCGGCCGCACGGGCCTGCTCGCTGTTAGTACCGAAGACCACCGCGATCAGGCGCTGGCCGTCACGCACAGCAGACGACACCATGCAGTAGCCGGCTTCGTCGGTGTGGCCGGTTTTCAGGCCATCGACGGTCTTGTCGCGCCACAGCAGCAGGTTGCGGTTAGGCTGCTTGATGTTGTTCCAGAAGAACTCCTTCTGGGAGTAGATCGCGTAGTGCACCGGGTCGACGCGGATGATCGCGCGCGCCAGCAGCGCCATGTCGTGAGCCGACGAGTAGTGCTCCGGGTTCGGCAGACCGGTCGGGTTCATGAAGTGGCTGTTGGTCATGCCCAGGTCGCCGGCCGTCTTGTTCATCATGTCGGCAAAGGCGTCTTCGCTGCCGGCGATGTGCTCGGATAAGGCCACGCTGGCGTCGTTACCGGACTGGATGATGATGCCGTGCAGCAGGTCGCTGACAGTCACCTGCGAACCCACCTTGATGAACATCCGCGAACCGCCGGTACGCCAGGCGTTTTCGCTGACGGTAACCGGGTCGTTTTCGCCGATCTGGCCGCGACGGATTTCCAGGGTCGCGATGTACGCCGTCATCAGCTTGGTCAGGCTCGCGGGTGGCAGGCGCTGGTCACCGTTGTTCTCGACCAGCACGTTGCCGCTGGCGGCATCCATGAGGACCCAGGCCTTGGCGGCCAGTTGCGGGGAAGCCGGCACCATTTCAACCGCCCAGGCGGCCGGGGTGATGATCAGCGAAAGAAGCAGGCACGTGCGTTTGGCTAAGGTGGTGATGTTCATCCGTCTCTCGAAATTGCTTATGGAAACTTGCCCTCGCGGGCAAAACTATTCAGACAGCCCGCTGCCAGACTGTCACGTGTTCGGTTGCCCGCTCACCCCTTGCCCCTGGGTTTTTATTGTTCAACGAGCCAACAACCAGGGCCCAGACCCGCGCACGCGCCTGAGCCATCAATCTTTCTTATTCGGCGGTGACCACGCTGGGTTGCCCCAGGTTAGCCAGGCGCACGCTGTTCTGTACTTGCGCCACTTCACTTGGCGAACCAATTGGCCCCATGCGCACACGGTGCAGGGTCTGCTGGTTACGCACGATGGAGCTGATGAAAACCGGCGCATTGACCATGCTGCTCAGCTTGGACCTTAACAGTTCTGCCGCATCCGGGTTGGCGAAAGCGCCGACCTGCAGGTACTGACCGCCCACCGTGGAAGCGCCCGGCGCTGCGTGGGGCACGACCACCGTGTCCGGTGCGTGCTGCGCCGGTGGCGGTGTCCACTGTTCGATCTTGCCGGTTGACGCGGTCACTTGCGGCTGTGGCGTTTGCGGCTCGTTGAGCATCAACGGCGCCGGTTTGCCACGCTGGGCCCAGTACTGCGCCGGGTCGATGCCTTCGACTTTGACGCGCGCGGTGCCGATTTCGGCGTAACCGAGTTTCTTCGCGGCGGCGTAGGACAAGTCGATGATCCGGTCCGAATAGAACGGCCCACGGTCGTTGACCCGCAGGATCACCGTGCGGTTGTTGTCCAGGTTGGTCACGCGTACGTAGCTGGGCAGCGGCAGGGTCTTGTGGGCCGCGCTCATGCCGTACAGGTCATACACTTCGCCGTTGGCGGTGTTCTGGCCATGGAACTTGGTGCCGTACCAGGACGCCGTGCCCGATTGGACGTAGGTCTTGGAATCCTGCAGCGGGAAGTAATTCTTGCCCAACACGGTATACGGGTTGGCCTTGTAAGGCCCGGTGTGCAGGGTCGGCGTGGCATCCGGGATTTTCGACACGTCGACATCCCACCACGGCGCGCCGTCTTTGTGCGCGCGGTTGATGTCCAGGCCCGGCTGGGCGCGGACGATACCGCCACCGCTCTTCTGGGCCGGCGCGCGGCTTTTGGTGGTGGTGGAAGAGCAACTGACAACCAGCAAGGACAACGCGGCAAACGCCACCAGCTTGAGCGGTTTATTGAACGGCGATGCCCGCATTACTTGTTGCCCCGTGCTTGGACCAGCATGTCTGACAGCTGATGCACGGCCATGGCGTACATCACACTGCGGTTATAACGCGTGATTGCGTAAAAATTCTTCAGGCCCATCCAGTATTCCGGGCCGTTTTCGCCTTCCAGGCGGAACGCCGTCACCGGCATATCATCGCGTGGCGCATTCTGACTCGACCAGCCCAGGGCTCGCAACTCCCCGACGGTCTTGACCGGTTCGATTCCCTGGGTCAAACCTTCGTCGGCGCGCTCCCCGGTGACATCGGCACGGATCACCACCGGCTCGCCGGACACCCAACCATGGCGCTTGAAGTAGCTGGCCACGCTGCCAATGGCGTCATCCGGATTGCTCCAGATATTGATGTGGCCGTCGCCGTCGAAATCCACCGCGTAAGCCCGGAAGCTGCTCGGCATGAACTGCGGCAAGCCCATCGCACCGGCGTAGGAGCCCTTGAGGGTCAGCGGGTCGACTTGTTCTTCGCGGGCCAGCAGCAGGAATTCGCGCAGCTCCTTGCGGAAGAAGTCGGCGCGCGGCGGGTAATCGAAGCCCAGGGTCGATAAGGCGTCGATCACCCGGTAACTGCCGGTATTGCGCCCGTAAAAGGTTTCAATGCCGATGATCGCGACGATAACCTGGGCCGGCACGCCGTATTCCTGCTCGGCGCGGGCCAGCGCGGCTTCATGCTGGCGCCAGAAGTCCACACCCCGCGCCACGCGAGCGTCGGTGAGGAACATCGGGCGGTATTCTTTCCACTGTTTCACGCGCTCGGCGGGACGCGAGATCGCATCAAGGATCGCCTGCTTGCGCTGGGCTTCGCGGAACACGCCCATCAGCTGTTCACCGGCGAAACCGTAGTCGCGGGTCATTTCACCGACAAATTCGGCGACCTGGGGTGAGCCATCGTAGTCACCGGCCTGCGCCTCTTGCGTCGCGCCCAGCAGCCCAATCAGGCTCATCCAGGACGCATGCCGAGTCGCCCAGCCGCGCATTACTTGCATTGACATCTTCACCTTATTCAAACCTGTGCGATCCACTTGCGATGCGTGTGAATCGACATCAAAACCCCAAACGCTGACAGCAATGTCACCAGCGAAGTTCCGCCGTAGCTAATGAACGGCAACGGCACCCCAACCACCGGCAGCAGGCCACTGACCATACCGATGTTGACGAAAACGTAAACAAAAAAAGTCATGGTCAGGCTGCCGGCGAGCAGTTTGCCGAACAGCGTCTGCGCCTGTGCAGTGATCACCAAACCGCGACCAATCAACAGCAGATAAATCAGCAACAGCGCGCAAATGCCTACCAGGCCGAACTCTTCGCCCATCACAGCAATGATGAAGTCGGTGTGGCTTTCGGGCAAAAAGTCCAGGTGCGACTGCGTGCCCAGTAACCAGCCCTTACCAAATACTCCGCCGGAACCGATGGCGGCCTTGGACTGGATGATGTTCCAGCCGGTGCCCAGCGGGTCACTCTCCGGGTCGAGGAACGTCAGGATCCGCTGCTTCTGGTAGTCGTGCATAAAGAAGAACCACATGGCCACGGCCACGGGGATGGCGGCCGCGAGCACGCTGAGGATCCAGCGCCAGCGCAAGCCGCCCATAAACAGCACGAACGCGCCACCCGCGAGAATAAGCAACGAGGTGCCGAGGTCAGGCTGGCGCACGATCAGGATGAACGGCACGCCAATCAAGATCAGGCTGATGCCCACGTGCTTGAGCTGCGGCGGCAAGGTGCGCTTGGACAAATACCAGGCGATGGTTGCCGGCATCAAAATCTTCATGAATTCCGACGGCTGGAAGCGAATCACCCCTGGAATGTTGATCCAGCGCGTCGCGCCCATGGCGTTGTGGCCCATCACGTCCACCACCACCAGCAGCAACACGCCAGCGACATAACCAAGCGGTACCCAGCGCGCCATGAAACGCGGTTCGAGCTGGGCGATCACCACCATCGACAACAGGCCCAGGCCGAACGACGACGCCTGCTTGATCAGCAGGTCCCAGTTCTTGCCGCTGGCCGAATACAGCACGAACAGGCTGCCGGCCGCCAGGGTCAGCAGCAGGATCAGCAACGGGCCATCAATGTGCATGCGCTGCAATAACGTCGCGCGGCGACGCATCACATCCTCGCTGGAGAGGATGCGGTCAAAATTACTCTTCACGGGCCGTAACCTCGGTGCTTGAAGGGGGGCCGCCATATTCGGGCTTGAGCCGGCCGTCATCGGCCAACAGCCAGGCGTCCATGATCTGGCGCACCACGGGCGCAGCCACGCCGGAGCCGGACTCGCCGTTTTCGACCATCACCGCCACGACGATTTTCGGGTCGTCTGCCGGGGCAAAACCGACGAACAAGGCGTGGTCGCGGTGGCGTTCCTGAACCTTGGAGCGGTCGTATTTTTCGCCCTGCTTGATCGCCACCACCTGCGCGGTACCACTCTTGCCGGCAATGCGGTATTGCGCGCCGGCCGCCGCTTTGCGCGCGGTGCCACGAGCGCCGTGCATCACTTGCTGCATGCCGTGGTTGACCTTGGTCCAGTCGGACGGGTCACGCAGCAAGATGTCGGGAATCGGGTTTTCATCCACAGGCTTTTCGCCTTCGATGGTCTTGGCCAGGTGCGGACGGTTCCAGATGCCTTTGTTGGCAACCAGCGCCGTGGCCTGCGCCAGCTGCAAAGGCGTTGCCTGCATGTAACCCTGGCCGATACCAAGAATCAGGGTTTCGCCCGGGAACCAGGCCTGGCGACGGGTTGCGCGTTTCCACTCCCGCGACGGCATCAGGCCGGGGGATTCTTCGAACATGTCCAGGGAGACTTTCTGACCCAGGCCAAACTTGCCCATGTAGGCAGACAGCCGGTCGATGCCCAGCTTGTGGGCCAGGTCGTAAAAATAGGTGTCGTTGGAGCGCATGATCGCGGTGTCCAGGTCGACATAGCCGTCACCGGTGCGGTTCCAGTTACGGTATTTGTGATCGTAGTTGGGCAGCATGTAGTAGCCCGGGTCGAACACACGGCTTGACGCGGTGACCACGCCCGAATCCAGGCCGGCAATCGCCACCGCCGGCTTGATGGTCGAGCCCGGCGGATACAGCCCGCGCAGCACGCGGTTGAACAGCGGCCGGTCGATGGAATCACGCAGCTCGGCATAGGCCTTGAAGCTGATGCCGGTAACGAACAGGTTGGGGTCGAAGCTTGGCTGACTGACCATCGCCAGCACTTCGCCGGTTCTCGGGTCCAGCGCCACCACCGCGCCACGCCGGCCGCCGAGGGCCATTTCGGCCGCTTCCTGCAACTTGATGTCCAGGCTCAACACGATGTCTTTGCCCGGCACCGGGTCGGTGCGCTTGAGCACGCGCAGCACGCGGCCGCGGGCGTTGGTCTCGACTTCCTCGTAACCCACCTGGCCATGCAGCTCCGGCTCGTAGAAACGCTCGATGCCGGTTTTACCAATATGGTGGGTGCCGCTGTAATTCACCGGATCGAGGCTTTTCAGCTCTTTCTCGTTGATGCGCCCCATGTAACCGACGGAGTGGGCAAAATGCGGCCCCTGCGGGTAATGCCGCACCAACTGCGCCACCACTTCCACACCAGGCAGGCGGAACTGGTTCACGGCGATTCGCGCGATCTGCTCTTCGGTCAGCTCGAACAGGATCGGCACCGGCTCGAATGGCCGGCGCCCCTGCTTCATGCGTTTTTCGAAGATCACCCGGTCTTCCGGCGTCAGTTGCAGCACCTCGACGATCACGTCGAGGATTTGCTGCCAGTCACCGGAACGCTCGCGGGTCATGCTCAGGCTGAAGCTGGGCCGGTTATCGGCCACCACCACGCCATTGCGGTCGAAAATCAGCCCACGGGTCGGCGGAATCGGCTGCACATGCACCCGGTTATTTTCCGACAGCGTGGAGTGATAGTCGTACTGGATCACCTGCAGGAAATACAGGCGCGCAATCAGCACACCGATCAGCCCCACCACCAGAAAGGCGCCGAACACGACCCGCGCGCGTACCAGACGTGCGTCTTTCTCGTGGTCCTTGATGCGGATCGGCTGGGTCATCGGCAGGGGCGCAGATTATTTGTGGTAAGGGTGCCCGGACAGAACTGTCCAGGCGCGATACAGCTGTTCACCGATCAGAATCCTTACCAACGGGTGCGGCAGCGTCAGCGCTGACAGCGACCAGCGCTGGTCCGCCCGCGCACAGACTTCCGGCGCCAGCCCTTCGGGGCCGCCGACCATGAAATTGACCGTGCGCGAATCCAGGCGCCAGCGATCCAGCTCCACCGCCAATTGCTCGGTGCTCCAGGGTTTGCCGTGCACCTCGAGGGTGACGATGCGCTCGTTGGGGCCGACCTTGGCCAGCATGGCTTCGCCTTCCTGACGGATAAAGCGCGCCACGTCGGCATTCTTGCCCCGGGTGTTGAGCGGTATTTCCACCAGTTCCAGCGACAGCTCAGCGGGCAGACGCTTGGCATATTCGTGCCAACCTTCTTCCACCCACTTGGGCATGCGTGAACCGACAGCGATCAGACGCAGGCGCACAGCCGTTCCTTATTCCTGGTCTTTGTTGAGCTTGTCGAAGTGCGCGTGGCCCACTTCCGGGCTGTGGTGCTTGCCATCAGCAGCACGGCTCTGCTCGGCGCCTTTCCACAGACGCTCCAGGTCGTAGAACTGACGGGCGTTGGACGTCATCATGTGAACGATCACGTCGTCCATGTCCAGCAGCACCCAGTCGCTGTCGCCCTTGCCTTCTTCACCCAGCGGCTTCACGCCTTGGGCTTTGACGGCTTCGCGAACCTTGTCCAGCATCGCGCCGATCTGGCGGTTGGAGGTACCGGTGGCGATGATCATGAAGTCGGTGATGCTTTGCTTGTCGCGCACGTCCAGCACCTGAATGTCCTGGGCCTTAACGTCTTCCAGGGCAGCCACGGCGACTTTTACCAGCTCTTCGCCAGCCAGCTCAGGGCCGGTGTGCGCTTCAACTGGCAGCGGGGCGCTTTTGAAAGTGCCTTTGCGCTTAACTTTGCTTACGTCTTTGTTCGTCATATAAAACTCGTTTTGCTCGTATGTTCGGGCACTTGCTGCACGACTGTGCGTGCGATCAAACGCGCCTTTTCAGTTCGACGCACGGTAAAGCCCGTGCGCATCGATGTAGGCCAGGACCGCGTCAGGCACCAGGAAACGTACCGACTTCCCGCTGGCCAGCAGTTGACGGATCTGGGTGGCGGACACCGCAAGCGGGGTCTGCCAGACGAATGCAATATTCCCGTTTGGCCCGGTCAGGGCCAAGGGGTCACTTACCGACCGCGCGGCCAGCAGGTTGCGCAAGGCATCCGGCGGTTCGCTGTCGGCATCCGGGCGTTGCAAAACCAGGATGTGGCAATGCTGGAGGAGTTCCTCCCAGCGATGCCAAGAGGGCAGGCCGCAAAATGCGTCCCAGCCCAAAAGCAGAAACAACTGGTCGTCTGCGGCCAACTCGGCACGCATCAGTTCCAGGGTATCGACAGTGTAGGACGGTTTATCGCGCTTGAGCTCGTGGTCGTCCACCACCAGCGGCGCAATGCCGTCTACCGCCAGGCGCACCATCTCCAGGCGTTGTTGCGGTGATACCTGCGGCGTATCGCGATGCGGCGGCCGCGCGTTGGGCATCACCCGCAGCTCATCCAGCGCGAGGGCGTCCGCCACTTCCAGGGCACTGCGCAAATGGCCGATGTGCACGGGGTCGAAGGTACCGCCGAGCAGCCCAATGCGTTTAGCCATCAAGTGCGCACGTGACCGTCGCCGAACACCACGTACTTCTCGCTGGTCAGGCCTTCAAGGCCAACCGGGCCGCGTGCGTGGAGCTTGTCGGTGGAGATGCCGATTTCCGCCCCCAGGCCATATTCGAAGCCGTCGGCAAAACGCGTCGAGGCGTTGACCATCACCGAAGCGGAATCCACTTCGTTGAGGAAACGCCGGGCATCGCTGAAATGCTCGGAAACAATGGCATCGGTGTGCTTGGAGCCGTATTTATTGATGTGCTCGATGGCCTGGTCCAAGTCGTCGACGATGCGGATCGACAGGATCGGCGCCGTGTATTCGGTGTACCAGTCCTGCTCTGTCGCCTCGATCACGTCCGCGCCCAACAGCGCACGGGTACGCTCACAACCGCGCAGTTCCACGCCCTTGTCACGGTAGATGGCAGCCAGCGGCGGCAGCACGCGATCGGCAATGCCGACGTGCACCAGCAGGGTTTCCATGGTGTTGCACGGGGCATAGCGGTGGGTCTTGGCGTTGTCGGCGATGCGGATCGCCTTGTCGATGTCGGCGGCGATGTCGATGTACACGTGGCACACGCCGTCCAGGTGCTTGATCACTGGCACCTTGGCATCGCGGCTCACGCGCTCGATCAGGCTCTTGCCACCGCGCGGCACGATCACGTCGACAAATTCCGGCATGGTGATCAGCGCGCCAACGGCGGCGCGGTCGGTGGTTTCCACCACTTGCACCACTTCGGCCGGCAGCTCGGCCACGGCCAGGCCCTGCTGAATGCAGGCGGCAATGGCGCGGTTGGAATTAATCGCTTCGGAACCGCCACGCAGGATCGTAGCGTTGCCCGACTTGAGGCACAGGCTCGCGGCGTCGATGGTCACGTTCGGGCGCGACTCATAGATGATGCCGATCACGCCCAGGGGCACGCGCATTTTGCCGACCTGGATACCGGACGGCAGGTAACGCATGTCGCGGATTTCACCGATGGGGTCAGGCAGCTTGGCCACCTGACGCAGGCCTTCGATCATGTCGTCGATACGCGCCGGGGTCAGCGCCAGGCGGTCCAGCAGGGCCGGCTCCAGGCCATTGGCGCGGCCATTGGCCAGGTCCTGTTCATTGGCGGCGGCCAGCTCGGAGCGCGAAGCATCCAGAGCATCGGCGGCGGCCAACAGGGCACGGTTCTTCTGCGCAGTGCTCGCACGGGCGATAAACCGCGAGGCCTGCCGGGCAGCGCGACCCAGGCGGGTCATGTAGTCAAGAACGGACTCAGTCATGGTCAGGGAGTCTTGGCAAAGAGGAAAGCGGCAGATTATAGCTGTGACGCCGCCCGACTGACAGCGGTGAGGGGCGGATGGTCGAAATGAACTGTAAAAACTTGGGGTTCAGCGGTAATTAAGGTGGGAGTTGTTATTATTCCGTCACATTTAGCCGCATTAACCCTGATCGCCATGCCCAGTTTTGCCCCTCTGCTCCCCGCCAGCGCCCTGCCCGACAGCTTCTTCGACCGCGACGCGCAACTACTCGCGCGCGAATTACTCGGAAAAGTCATACGCCACCGCGTGGGCGATATCTGGCTTTCAGCGCGAATTATTGAAACCGAAGCCTATTACGTGGCCGAAAAAGGCAGTCACGCGTCGCTCGGCTACACAGAAAAGCGTAAGGCTTTGTTTCTGGATGGCGGGCACATCTACATGTACTACGCCCGTGGCGGCGATTCGCTGAACTTCAGCGCCCAGGGCCCAGGCAATGCCGTGCTGATCAAATCGGCGTATCCGTGGGTCGATGAGCTCTCCGGCCCGGCGAGCCTGGCGCAGATGCTGCTGAACAACCCCGACGCCAACGGCCACCCTCGCCCCGCGCAGAAACTCTGTGCGGGCCAGACGCTGCTGTGCAAAGCCTTGGGATTGAAAGTGCCGATGTGGGATGCCAAGCGTTTTGACCAGGAACTGCTCTACGTTGAAGACGTCGGCCAGGCGCCGTCGCAGATCATCCAGACCACGCGCCTGGGCATCCCCAGCGGGCGCGATGAACATTTGATGTACCGCTTTGTGGACGCGGGCTATGCACCGTATTGCACCCGGAACCCACTGCGCCGGGGCCAGGTCGAAGGCCGCGATTACTTTTTGGTTTGAACAGACTGAGACTGCTGCTCGCGCGGGTCATTGATACCAGCCACACAGCAGATCCAATGTGGGAGCGGGCTTGCTCGCGAATGCGGTGTGTCAGCGGCGGATTCCTTCACTGAGACACCGCATTCGCGAGCAAGCAAGCTCCCACAATTGATCTTCACTGTCTCAGGTTTCGCAATACAGATATGGAGTTGATTGTATGGGCCAATGGCTCGATAGCATTACCGGCTGGCTGACCCTGAACCCGCAATGGCTGGCCGTCGCGGTGTTTATCGTCGCGTGCGTGGAGTGCCTGGCCATCGCCGGGCTGATCGTGCCGGGCACGGTGCTGCTGTTTGCCATTGCGGCGCTGGCCGGCAGTGGCGCGCTGTCCTTGAGTGAAACCCTGTTGCTGGGTTTCCTCGGCGGCTTGCTGGGCGACGGGGTTTCCTACTACCTGGGCCGACATTTCCATCAGAACATCCGACGCTTGCCCGGCCTGCGCCACCATCCTGAATGGATGAACGGCGCAGAAACCTACTTCCACAAGTACGGCATCGCCAGCCTGTTGGTAGGACGTTTCATCGGCCCGTTGCGCCCGATGCTGCCGATGGTGGCCGGGATGTGCGACATGCCCTTCCCGCGCTTTGCCGCCGTGAGCGTGTTGGCGGCAGCCGGCTGGTCGGTGGCCTATCTGCTGCCGGGCTGGGCCACCGGCGCGGCCTTTCGCCTGCCACTGCCGGCCGCTTTCTGGCCGCAGGCAGGTATCGTCGCGGCCTGCCTGGTGGTGTTGCTGGGCCTGAGCTTGAACAGCAGCCTGCGCGGCCATCGTCGCGCCACTTTGTGGATGGGTTGCGCCAGCCTGACGCTATTGATCGCCCTGTTCATTGGCTACCCGCACCTCAATGACTTTGATCAAGGGTTGAGCGCACTGGTGCAGGAACACCGTAGCCTATGGCTGGACGAGGTGATGGTGCGGATCACCCAGCTGGGTGAGTTCAGGAAGATGTTTGTCGCCAGCGCCATCTTCACCGGTTTGTTGCTGCTGGCTCGGCAGTGGCGTCATGCGGTGTTCGTCGGCGCGACGCTGGCTGGCGCGGCGGTGATCAACACCGGCACCAAGCTGTTTTTCGCCCGTGGCCGACCGGAAATCCTCACCGACCCGCTGACCAGTTTCAGCATGCCCAGCGGCCACGCCTCCGGCGCATTTGCGTTTTTCCTGGCGCTGGCGGTACTGGCCGGTCGCGGCCAACCCACAAGATTGCGCCTGACCTGGATGCTGCTGGGCTGTATTCCGGCGGCCTTCATTGCGCTGTCGCGCGTCTATCTCGGCGCGCATTGGCCCACGGACATCCTGGCCGGCACGTTGCTGGCGATGACGGTGTGTGCGTTCAGCCTGACCGTCACCCAGTATCAAAGCCCGCTGCCGGCCATGCCGCGCACGACCTGGTGGCTGCTGCTGCCGGTGCTGGTGGCGCTCATGAGTTTTATCGCCCTGACCGGCACCCCCCACGCCCTGCTGCGCTACGCCTACTGAGTGAAGAGCTCGCCCTGCAACTCGTCGAGCAACATCTGGATGGCATCCAGGCGTTGCTGCGGGTCGTCGAGTTGCAGCAGGTCGATCTTGTCGGCCTCGGTGAACGGCAGCAGATAGGCCAGCTGGTTACCCAAGGCTTGCTGGCCATCGGCGTGGGTGCCCATGTCCAGCGACGCAACCATCGGATGCTCAGCCAGCGCCTGGAGCAATGCCAGCAGGTCGGCGTCCTCTTCTTCCAGCGGTTGATCCGGCAGCTCTTCGAGCCACTGCACCTCGGCGACCAGTAGCTGGTCCTTCTGCACGCCGGTATCACGCACGCGGAACCTGCGCCCGCCTTCGACGCGAATCCCCAGCAGGCCGTTGTCCTGTTGCTTGAAGTCGCGAATCAGCGCTTCACAGCCGATCAGCGCGTAGCCGTCCGGGGCCATGCCCACTTCCCTGCCGCTTAAGATGCACACCACGCCGAAGCTTTCGCCCTTTTTCATGCAGCGGCTGATCATGTCCAGGTAGCGCGCCTCGAACAGTTGCAAGTCGAGGGTGCAGCCAGGGAACAGCACGGTATTGAGCGGGAACAGCGCCAGACTCATAGAGGTTTCCTTCAAACCCGGTTTAAACGATCACGGACACGGCCAGCGGCAGGAACACCGCCGTGGCCACGCCCATCAGACTCATGGCCAACGCCGCGAAGGCGCCGCACTCTTCGCTTTCCTGCAGCGCGACCGAGGTGCCGACCGCATGGGCGGTCATGCCCAGGGCCATGCCGCGCGCTTCGGGGCTGTGCACGCCCAGGCGCGACAGGTACGCCGGGCCGATCATCGCGCCGACCACACCGGTGATCAACACAAACACCGCCGCCAGGGCCGCCACGCCACCGATCTGCTCGGCCACCAGCATGGCAATCGGCGAAGTCACCGACTTGGGCGCCATGGTCATCAGCATCCTATGCTCAGCGCCAAACCACCAGCCCAGCAGCACACACAGACCAGTGGCCAACACGCCCCCTACCACCAGCGTAGTAAAAATCGGCCAGAACAATTGGCGGATCCGCCGCAGGTTCAGAAACAGCGGCACCGCCAGGGCCACGGTCGCCGGGCCGAGCAGGATGCCCATGATCTCGGTGCTTTTGCGGTACTCGACGTAAGTCAGGCCACAACTGAGCAATACGCCGATCACCAGCAGCATGGACACCAGCACCGGCTGCAGGAAGATCCAGCGGGTTTTCTCGAAAGCCGCCAACACCAGTTGATAGGCGCCAAGGGTGATACCGATGCCGAACAGAGGGTGATGAATGACCGCCGTCCATGCGCCTTGCCAATCGAAGGTCATTGGTCCTTCTCCTTGCGTTTGACCATCTGCTGCATCAGCACACCGACGAAGCCCATGGCGATCACCAGCGACAACACCAGCGCGCCGACGATAGCCCAGAAGTCGGCGGCGATGTCCCTGGCGTACACCATCACGCCCACGGCCGGCGGCACCAGCAGCAATGGCAAATAACGCAACAGGCTGCTGGCGGCCAGGCTCAAGGGCTCGCCGACTTCACCGCGCCAGATCAGAAAGCCCAGCATCAGCAGCAAGCCGATGATCGGCCCAGGCAGCACCGGCACCAGCAAATGGTTGATCGCGGTGCCGATCAATTGAAACAGCACCAGCCATGTCAGGCCCCTTAACAGCATCGCTTATCTCCCCCTCAAAACCCGCCCGCATTATAAGCACGCCGGCTCTATGCTTCGGCATTCGCCAAAAGCATGGAGGGTTGACCGGGTGGGTTGCCCATGATGATCTACCCTGGATTTGGCCCACCTATAAAAACGATGAACCAAGGAGAGTCGCAATGCCCTATGTACCCGTAGCGCAGCTCAAAGATTATGTCGGCAAGGAACTGGGACGTTCCGAATGGCTCACCATCGACCAGGCGCGTATCAACCTGTTTGCGGAGGCCACCGGCGATCATCAGTTCATCCACGTCGACCCGGTCAAGGCCGCGCAGACCCCGTTCGGCGGCACCATCGCCCACGGTTTCCTGTCGCTGTCGCTGATACCCAAGCTGATGGAAGACCTCCTGATCGTGCCTGAGGGCCTGAAGATGGCGGTCAACTATGGCCTGGACAGCGTGCGCTTCATCCAACCGGTCAAGGTCAACTCCAAGGTGCGCCTGAACGTGACGCTCAATGACGTCACCGAGAAAAAGCCTGGCCAATGGCTACTCAAAGCCACCGCCACCCTGGAAATCGACGGGCAGGAAAAACCGGCTTACGTCGCCGAGTCGTTGTCGCTCTACTTCGTGTAAGCCCGCGCCTGTGGTGGGGATATAAACCTCACCACAGCGTATGTAAATTTATGTATGAAACTCGCAGCTGCGGCATACTCGGCGCTCAATTATCCGGATCCCGCTATGCGCCCACTCGCTCCCCTTGCCCTTGCCCTGTTGCTCACCGCTTGCGGAGACGGCGAATCGCTGTTGCCGCCCGATGCGCGCCTGCCCGACGGCGGCCGTTACCGGGGCGATGTGGTCAATGGTTTGCTGCAAGGTCAAGGCCGGGTCGACTACCCCAACGGCAGTTGGTACGCCGGCCAGTTCGACAAAGGTCAATGGCACGGCCAGGGTGAATGGCATGGCAGTAACGGCGAGGTCTATAAAGGTCAGTTCAAGCAAGGCCTGTTCGATGGCCAGGGCAGCCTGACCACGGCGGGCAGCAGTTACGTCGGTGGTTTCAAAAATGGCCGGCGCAACGGCGAGGGCACCCTCAAAGAGGGCCAAATGACCTATCGCGGCGAATTCAAGGACGATCAATATTCCGGCCTTGGCCGCCTCGAGCTGGCCGACGGCAGCCAATACCAGGGCCAGTTCGCCCACGGCAAACCGAATGGCGAAGGTCAGCGTAACGACGACAGTGGCAACCAGTTCAGCGGCCACTTTGTCGATGGCCAACTCGAAGGCAATGGCACGTTCAACAGCGCCGACGGCGACATCTATGTCGGCCAGTTCAAACAGAACCAGCTCAACGGCAAAGGCCGCTATGAAAACGCCGATGGCGACGTGTGGATCGGCCAGTTCAAGGAAGGCGCCCTCAGCGGCAAAGGCGAGCTGATCGGCGTGGACGGCAGCCACTATGTCGGCCAGTTCAGCGACTGGCGCTTCACCGGCGAAGGCCGCTTGAACCTCACCGACGGCAGCTTCTATATCGGGGGGTTCGACAGCGACAGCTATCAAGGCAAGGGCACCCTCGTGCTCACTGATGGCACGGTAGAGGCCGGCACCTGGGTCAACGGCATGCGCGTGCGCGACGCCGACGGCAAGCTGCTGCCCGACCCGCTGGAAATCGGCATACTGGCCCAAGGCCGCTTGCTCGATGCCGCCCTTGCCGCCGTACCCGCCTCCACCCCCGCCGTCGAGCTGTACACTCTGGTGCTGGCCGGCGACGGCAAGCAAAGCGTGTTCCTGCGCGAAGCCGATTACGTGAGCAACATGCTCGCCACCCGTTTCGGCGCGCGCGGGCAGATTCGCCTGGTCAACCACCGCGACCATATTGCCGACCGCCCTCTGGCCACGCGCGAAAGCCTGCGCCGCGCCGTGCAAACCCTTGCCGAGCGCACGGGGCCGGAAGACCTGGTGTTTATCTACATGACCAGCCATGGCACCCACGAACACGAACTGGTGCTCGACCAACCGCGCATGGAACTGGCCGACCTGCCGGCCGATGAACTCGCCGCCGTGCTCGCCCCGCTGAAAAACCGCGACAAGGTCATCGTGATTTCCGCCTGCTACTCCGGTGGGTTTATCCCGGCGCTCAAAGATGAGCGCACGCTGATCATGACCGCCTCGCGCGCCGATCGCGTGTCATTCGGCTGCTCCGAGGAAGCGGACTTCACCTACTTTGGCGATGCCCTTTTCGCACAAGCTTTAAACCAGACAGATGACTTACAGCAGGCTTTCAAACTGGCACAAATGCACGTGGCCGAGCGCGAACAGGCGGACAACTTCGAAGCGTCCGAACCGCAGATCTGGGCGCCCAAAGGCGTGATCGCCCATTGGCAGTTATTACGTAAACAGCAGGCACGAAAGGCGCTCGAAAGCGTCTCAATGAATAGCAAGGAAGCCAAAGGCAACTAAGCTGTAACGTGTTACAAGGGGGAAACACCATGTACCTGACACCACAACATATCTTGCTCGCCGGGGCCTCGGGCCTCACCGGCGAACACCTGCTCGACCGCCTGCTCAACGAACCTACCGTGACCCGCGTACTGGCGCCTAGCCGCAAGCCGCTGGCTGAACACCCGCACCTGGAAAACCCGGTGGGTGACCCAGTGGCGTTGCTGCCGCAACTGAGCGGCCAGGTCGATATCGCCTTCTGCTGCCTGGGCACCACAATCAAACAGGCTGGCTCCGAAGCGGCCTTTCGCGCCGTCGATCTGGACATGGTCGTGGCCTTCGCCAAGCGCGCTCGGGAAATGGGCGCGCGGCACCTGATCGTGATCAGTGCAATTGGCGCCGACCCGAAATCCTCGATCTTCTACAACCGCGTCAAAGGCGAAATGGAACAGGCGTTGAAGGCTCAGGACTGGCCGCAACTGACCATCGCGCGCCCTTCGCTGCTGCTGGGAGAGCGCCTGGAACCACGCTTGGCTGAACAGCTCGCCGGGCCGTTGTCGCGGTTGATTCCAGGCAAGTACCACGGCATTGAAGTCTGCGAGCTGGCCCGGGCCATGTGGCGCCTGGCGCTGGAAGAGCAGGACGGGGTGCGGGTGGTCGAGTCGGATGAGCTACGCAAACTCGGCAAGTAACGTCGTTGAGCTCTGGCACGCAACAAACGGTGGGAGCGGACTTGCTCGCGAAGGCGGTGGACCAGTCAACTTAGGCATCGACTGACACGCCGCCTTCGCGAGCAAGCCCGCTCCCACATTGGTTTTGTGTTGCCTGCGAGGTCAGAGCTACAGACCACCGGTTGCATTGAAACCCACGCCCAATACCGTCAACGCCGACAACGGCAACAGCAGCGTGTCGAGCAACGCACTGGCCGGCAGGTCGATGTGCGGGTAGCTCGGCGCTTCAGCGCCAAACCGGTCCTTGGCGCAACAGCCGCCGTTAATCGCATACAAATCCAGCCGTGTGCCGGCGTACACCACCGGCGCGCCAGGCTGCGCGGCGTCGAGCGTGCGCGCGGTGGCGCAGCCCGTCAGTTGCAGCGCCAGCATCACCAGCAGCGCCTTATTCATCGCTGCTCAAATGGTGCTCGCCCCAACGCGGCAGCATGTCTTGGGGAATATTCAGCAGGTTGAGAATCCGCGCGACCACGAAATCCACCAGGTCATCAATGGTCTGTGGCTGGTGATAGAAGCCAGGCGAAGCCGGCAAGATGGTCACGCCCATGTTCGACAACTTGAGCATGTGCTCCAGATGGATACTCGAATACGGCGCCTCGCGCGGCACCAGAATCAGCTGGCGGCGCTCCTTCAAGGTCACGTCCGCCGCGCGCTCGATCAAGTTGTTGCAGGCGCCCGTCGCAATCGCCGACAAGGTGCCGGTAGAGCACGGCACCACCACCATCGCCGCCGGCGCTCCGGAGCCTGAGGCCACGGGCGACATCCAATCCTCTTTGCCGTAAACCTTGATCTGCCCTGCCGCCGCCCCCGTGTATTCGGTGAGGAAGGCTTGCATCATTTGCACTTTGGGCGGCAGCGCGACATCAGTTTCGGTGGCCAGCACCAACTGCGCGGCCTTGGAGATCAAAAAATGCACCTCGCGGTCTTCGCGCACCAGGCAATCGAGCAGGCGCAGGCCATAGGGCGCGCCGGAGGCACCGGTCATCGCCAGCGTGACGCGTTCCGGGCCGCTCATTTCAGCGCCTCGGCCAGCTTGCCATGCAGGCCGCCGAAGCCGCCGTTGCTCATCACCACGATGTGGGTGCCCGGCGTGGCTTGATGCTTGACGTGTTCAATGATGCCCTCGATGGAATCGCAGACGGTGGAAGGCACGGTGCACAGCGCAGCAATGCCCGGCAGGTCCCAGCCAAGGTTGGGCGGCGCATACCAGACCACTTGGTCGGCGTCGTTGACGCTTTCCGGCAGGCCATCGCGGTGCGCGCCCAGCTTCATGGAATTGGAGCGCGGCTCGACAATGGCAATGATCGGCGCATCGCCGACCTGCTTGCGCAGGCCATCCAGCGTGGTGGCAATGGCCGTCGGGTGGTGGGCAAAGTCGTCGTAGATGGTAATGCCGTTGACGTCGGCGACTTTCTCCATGCGGCGTTTCACGCTTTTGAAGGCACTCAACGCGGCGATGCCCATGGCGGGCACCACGCCCACGTGTCGCGCGGCCGCCAGGGTGACCAACGCGTTGGCGACGTTGTGCTGGCCAGTCATGCCCCACTCGACGATGCCTTGGGCTTGCCCTTCAAACAGCACTTCAAATCTGGAACCGTCTTCGCTGAGCAGCTTGACCTGCCACTGCCCGCCCGCGCCGGTGGTTTGCACCGGGGTCCAGCAGCCCATGTCGATCACGCGCTGCAACGCCGGCTCGGTGGTCGGATGGATGACCAGGCCTTCGCTCGGAATGGTGCGCACCAAGTGGTGAAACTGGCGTTCGATGGCCGGCAGATCGGGGAAGATGTCGGCGTGATCGAACTCAAGGTTGTTCAGGATCGCCGTGCGCGGGCGGTAATGAACGAACTTGGAGCGTTTGTCGAAGAACGCGCTGTCGTATTCATCCGCCTCGATCACAAAGAACGGCGTGTCACCCAGGCGCGCCGACACCGCGAAGTTCTGCGGCACACCGCCAATCAAAAAGCCTGGGCTCATGCCCGCGTGCTCCAACACCCAGGCGAGCATGCTGCTGGTGGTGGTCTTGCCGTGAGTGCCGGCCACCGCGAGTACCCAGCGACCTTGCAGCACGTGGTCCGCCAGCCACTGCGGGCCGGAGACATAAGGCAAACCTTTATTGAGTACGTACTCGACCGCTGGGTTGCCACGCACCATGGCGTTGCCGATCACCACCAGGTCTGGCACCGGGTCGAATTGCGACGGATCGTAGCCTTGGGTCAACTCGATACCCTGGGCCTGCAGTTGCGTGCTCATGGGCGGGTAAACGTTGGCGTCGGAGCCGGTGACGTGGTGGCCCAGTTCTTTGGCCAGAACCGCCATCGAGCCCATGAAGGTGCCGCAAATACCGAGAATATGAATGTGCATGGTTGACCTCGTAAAACATCGAGGCAGGTTAGCGCAGGGAGGGGAAAATCGCACTCTTTAGCTGCCGGCGTGCAGCGCTGACGGGGGTCAATCCCGAGGTCCGTTTACCAAAAAAGAAGTGCCGCCGCATACGCTGTGGTTGCCAGTACGCAACCCATCGAACACAACAGCACTTCTTTCATTGCTGGCTCCGTGGCTCGGAGCCTGGAACGTCGGCGATCACCTAGGCGGCGCTGGCCCTATGCTTGACTTTCATTGCCCCCATCAATGCGGTAAGGGCCGCCATCCTGGACTCCAAGCCAAGCGCCCGGCTTTTGATGTCGTCTTTTGCGGCACCGGTTGAGGCGGCCTGAAAGGAAATACTCAGCTTCTGCGCTTCGTTGGCAAATGCCGGCTCAATGTAATCAAGCATCTCCTCGAGATAATCCATTCGCTCTTCATTTGTTTTCGCTACCCATTCCAAGCCTGGCTGTACATGCGGCTCGGAACGAAGATCCGCCAAGGTATTCGCCAACAGGAATACGCTCTTCTGACTATGATCCACCAAACGCCCATCCTGAACACTTTGCTCGGTGGCGGCCGTCTGCGTCGAACTGATGAGGGGTTTTACAACCTCCAGAATGGCTCCGCTGACGACCACGCCGACCGTCGACAGCGGTACTGTGACCGCGGCCGTGATGCTGGCGACTTTTGCAATGTCCTTGCGCTGAAGTGGAAGCGCGCGGTCCGCTTTCGCACTGCTGGCTTTCACCAACTCTACTGCGTTTTCTTCCAGGCCCTGTGCAGAAAACGGTTCGACTTCCTGGCCCTCTACTCGACCGGGCGTCGGCTGCGCAAACAGCTTATCTCGCAATCCAGCATCTTTCTGGGCTTGCCATTCTTTTTGATGCTTGGCGTGATAATCAGCCATTTCCGGTGTGTCAGGCGTATCAGGTGCCTCTCCCGGCGTGCGGGTACCGCTCGCATGGCCTGGCGCGCTGAAGCCATTCACGTGTGCGTCCACGAACTGCTGATCATAGGCCTGATTGCCAGCCCCGGGTTTACTGCCTGCCCCGCCTTCCAGTTTCGGCGCGTCAATCACTCGCGTAGAACCGGAAGGAACACCCGAGACATCCACCCTGTTAAAACCCGTGGAGAAAAGATCGCCGATCTTTGAGAATGCCAATGGCCGCGAGATTGAATTTGAAAACATCATAATGATTTACCTAATGGTTGATTAACATTAGAAAGTCATCCATTTCCTTCATTTAATACGTGGCAAAACAACTAATAACGTTCCGACCAGAGCCCATAAATATACAACCGATTAATTAGCATACCACTTACCCACAGCCATAACTTCTCAAATACGAAGAGACTATCACTTAACACAATGTAACTACCTGCTAAATTATTTGGCCGCAGGGGCTATCGCACTCACTACACCAAACTGCAGCAACTGAGGCCCAAACGGCGTATTAGTGAGAATATTGTAGGCGTACCACGCACTTTTCTTGAAAACAGCAACCACGGGCACCCACAAATTATTGCTTTGCGTGCGATGAAACCCCTTAACGATATCATCGTCCTTATAAACTTTTGTCACATCATAGCTACGCCAGCGCCCTCTTAATCGGGACAACACCTCGTCGCCATGTTCAAGCACGTACTTGATATCTTTATACCCAGCGCTCGCCCCTCGATTAAGGTTTTTTGCAATATCGGCCGCATCGGTATAGCCCACCGAAGCGCCGACACCGGAAAAGACCGAACTCTTGATGACATTGCCGAGCGACTGACCGCCCTTGACTGCTTTTCGAGCCGTGTTAAGCGCCGGAAGCGCAAAGCCTAAAATATCGAAGCCGATATTAAAGATCGCGCCCGATACGTCACCCTTAATCGCGTCCTGAATACCGTCGTAGAAAGGGATAAGCCCAAGAAAAAAAGCCTTCAACTGTTTGTCGTAGCGCTCTCCCTTTTCTATCGCTGTCATGCCGGCCGCCTTGGACTTTAGCGCCTCATAGTCACGGGTAAAAAAGCTGGCTGCGGTGATACCAAGGGCACCGCTTTTGGCGGAAAAATACGTCCCGTGTAATGTACCGGGGCGTTCAAGGGGATCAGGCCCGTGGTGGGTCGCGCCGTATTGCGTATAGACGTTGTACGTGCCCGGAACACGGCCTTGGGTGCTCCCGCCAAAATAAGCGCCATCGTTAGCATTGGTGTGTTCACCCGGAAACCCGCTTTCCTTGACGAACCGCCCCAATGCCGGGAAGTAACTGTAGTAGCTGGCCTGGCCCGCACTCCCCGCTACTTTCATGAGCAAACCATGCCGGCCTTTGAGTGCCTCGATCTCTTGTACTGTGGGCGTTCGGGGCTTGATATCGGCGTGCAAGGAAAGCCCTGATACAGGCTCTGCACTGTTCCAGGATAATCCCGGTGCAGGCGCTGTATTGAGAAAGGGGCGAGACACCTCGATAAAACTGACCGCGGACTGTTCAATACGCGCTTGATCCTCCCTGGGTAAAAGCGAAAGCTGATACTTAAACTGAATGGCCCAGGCACTGTCGTGCGCCACTTTATAGTTCTCAAACGTTGTAGAAAATACCTGATTGATATTGGGAACAAGTTGAGTAAGGCGTGGCGTTATTGCCGCCCAAGGCAGCGCTTTGTTATTCAGCGACCGCCAGCGCTCTGGCTTGATCGGCCCGCTCATATAGACATCAAGCAGCGAAACAGGGTCATGTTTGACCCACGGTGCCTGCAATACTTTTTGGGTGGGGTCCAACTCAGGAAACACCCGTTTCAACTCAGCCGCCGCCAACTGCTCTCGCGTCGTCGCAGGCGCTGACAAGGTATCACGCGCCCATGCCAGCTCTTTTTGTTGTTTATTCAACGCCTCTTGGGAACGCTTGACGTCGGTGTACGTATAGTTGTGGTCGGGTTTATGCGCGATAACGCCGTTGGCCAGGCCCCAGGTAATAATTGCAATACCTGACGCAGCGCTCAGCTGATCCTCGCTTTCCAGGGATGTAAGCGGCGCTTCACCAAACGCCATGACCTGGCTGAACGTCATGTTCCCCGAAGCGCCAGGCACTTGTTGCTCTATACGTGAAACTTCGATGGAAAAGTTCGCCCATGTATGAGAGCCGTAAACAAGGTTAGGCGGTATGTCTTTTACCAAAAACTCCGGGGCGGCTGCCGCTAATAACAGCTGCGCAGCAAGAGGCGCCGCTTCAACCCCGACCTTACGCTCAAGGTGAGTGATGAAACTTTTGACGATGGTTGCCGGTGAGTAACCTGCGTTGTCCCTTTGATACAGGTTGTAGCCCGCCAGGTTGAAGCAAGACTTGCCCATTCCAGGATCAAGCTCATGCACCAGGGCGACACTTACACTCTCAATGACACTGGTGGGCGTCTGGATCACCTTGATCTTTTTTTGTATCTCCTGACCCAAGGCCCGCGCCTTGGGTGATCGAATCAGTTGGTCCAATGCCGACGCAGGGTTGCTCGCCATCGTCGCCCTGGTGGCCTGAGGAAGCTCACTGATCAACCCTCGTAACAAGCTGCCCGCACCGGCACCCGCTTGAGGATTTGAACGGTGGGTCACTTGGGCCTTGTGCCATTGAACTACCGTTGCGCGGACCTTGCGCAGTGAGGTTGCGCTCAATAAACCCGCGATCGGCCTTGCCCCACCTGCATTCGCCCGCGGCGCCCGATGGGCAAGGTCAAACGATAACGCCAGCGCCAAACCCTGGGCCTGCTGACTATTGACGGGCACTTTATGCCCATCCTGCCTGAGCATTTGCGCCACGCTCATCTGGCGGCGCTGCTCGCTGGCAAATCGGCTGGAACGCGGGTCGATCTGGAGCATGACCTGGTCCAGGTCGATGCTCCCGCTGGCGTCGTCTGCCTGAGACCTCAGCGCAGTCATGAGCGCATGACGGTCAGCGTCATCACCCAGCGCCGTCTGCTGCTGGGCCAACGCCTCTGCAGACCGCAGCGATGCATAAGCCGAGGGCGCGAATTCAAACAGCGCCTTATTCGCCAGCTTCTTGCGGTGCAAGGCCGCTTGCGCCGGCGTGAGGTCTATCGGCTGGTTGTAAAACCGGCCCACTGTGTACAACGGCACTTTGCCTTCCGGCCAGGGGTAACTGAACCCATGCCCGGGTTGAGGCGCGATCACCCTGGCAATCGACAACAGTGTTCGGGAAACATCGGACCACCCCGAATCGTCCCGCAGCGTAAAAGTCTGCACCTTGCCGTCGACGATGCCGGCAAGCTCCCCGCGTGCCGGGTCCAGCTGCATGCCCGCCGTATCAAGCCCCTGCCCTTTTGCCCATGCGAGGAACCCAGGGGCTTTGAACGCGCTGTCCAGCTGGGCGCGCCAACGCCCAAGCGTGGACCCCGCGGGCACTTGAACATCAGGCGACATCCCCGACGTCTGGTAGGAACGCGTGGCCAATGCGCTTGCGAAGAACCTCGCCAACTGGGTATCCCCCGTGGCACGGCACTCGATGCTGTCCGGCAACGCGGTATTGCGCGCCTGTCCAATGGCAGGGTTATCGGCAGGCGCCGGGGCGGACTTCACGACCGGCGCCGCTGCATGAGTTGCAAAGATTGACTGTGGACTAAACTTCGAAACATTAGTCATTCAACACCTCGCAGGCAAAACAGTCTGGCTGACTGTTCACGCACTGAGTGGTGCAACCGCCTACAAACATCACAACAGACTGCCGAAAAGTCTGCGTTCGGATATGTCAATTACTGTTTGTTTCTCTCTCTACATTACGCAACACATAACCGGCGTTAATGGCCTGATTAAGCTCAAGAACTTCGTTCAATCCCGTGTTTGCGCAACTTTCTGTAAAGCGTATTTCGGCTCACCCCCAAATGCTCAGCGGTGTGGGTCATGTGCCAATGGTGTTGCTGCAACGCTTCGAGCAAGGCCACGCGCTCCGCATCGTTCAAGGCAAGACCGGGAACCGGTTCAGAGGCCACGGCGGGGCGGGCCCGGCGAATGATTGGCGGCAAGTCGTCAAACCTGATTCGCCCATCCTCGGACAACGCCGCCAAGGTGCGTAATACGTTGCGCAACTGCCGCACGTTGCCCGGCCAGGCAAAGTCCAGCAGCGCCTGGCGCGCTATCTGGTCGAGCAACACGGCCTGCCCTGGCGCCTCATCGGCGAGCAAAAAGTCCAGCAATTGGGCTTTGTCGCTGCGCTCACGCAGAGGCGGCACGTCAATTTCAAGGCCATTGAGGCGGTAGTACAAATCTTCGCGGAAGCTGCCGCTGGCTACGCGCGCCAACAAATCACGGTGGGTTGCGCTAATGATCCGCACATTGATTGCTTGCGGCTCACCGCCGATGGGCACGACCAGACGGTCTTCCAACACCCTCAGCAGACGGGTTTGCAATGCGAGGGGCATGTCGCCGATCTCGTCGAGAAACAAGGTACCGCCGTCGGCCTGCTGTAACTTGCCGCGCATGCCTTCCTTGAGCGCGCCGGTAAAACTGCCGCCGCGATACCCGAATAGCTCGCTTTCGATCAGGCTTTCAGGGATGGCGGCGCAATTGAGCGCAACAAACGCCTTGTCGGCCCGCTGACTGGCCTGATGCACGGCCTTGGCGAAGGCTTCCTTGCCCGAACCGGTTTCACCGTTGATCAGCAACGGCACGTCACGTTCGAACACCCGCAGCGCCTTGCGAAACTCATTCTGCAGCACCGGGTCGCCCAGGCAGATGCCCGCCAGGCGCGGCGCCTCGGGCTTGGCCAGCGGTGCCGGTACGCTGCGCGCCTGGCCGCGCAATGCGGCGAATAGATGCCGGCCATCACGGGTACGCAGTGGCCAACTGGCCGTGGCGTTGGCGCTGGCACGGCCGAGCAGCTGATCAAGGGAACACTCGAAAAACGCTTCCACCGGTTGCCCCAGCAAACCGCCACGCGCCTGTGCCAGCAGGTTCAGCGCGCTTTGGTTGGCGGCGCAGATCCGCCCTTCGCCATCGAACGCCAGCAACCCTTCACTGAACAGCCCCACGGATTCGGCCTGCAGGTGAAAACGCAGCAACCACTGGTTTTCAAAATGACGCAGGAAGTAACAACTCTCGATCATCTTCGCTGACAGGTTCACCAGCGCCATGGTGTGGAATTGGCTCTGACGCGACACGGCTTCACGCGCCGACGACACGTCCAGCACGGCCAACAGCTCACCCTGAGGGTCGAACACCGGGCTTGCCGAACAGGTCAGGCCGGTGTGGCGGCCGCGAAAATGTTCATCACGGTGAATGGTCAGGGACTGGCGCTCCACCAGGCAGGTGCCGATGCCGTTGGTGCCTTCGCACGCTTCGCTCCAGTCGGCGCCCAGCCACAGCCCGGCGCGCTCGAAAATCTTGCGTTCCGAAGGTGCTGTCACACAGTTGAGAATCACCCCACGCGCATCGGTGAGCAATACCGCATGGCCGGCGCCGGAAAGCTGCTGATGCAGGCTGTTCATTTCGCTGCCGGCAATGTGCAGCACCTGCTGCAGGCGTTCGCGGCTTTCCAGCAGGCGGCCATGTTCGAGCACGGTGGGGGCGATGCTCAACGCGGGGTCGAGGTGATAATCCTCCAGGCAACGCAGCCAGGAGCGGGCGATGGACGGGTCGCTGCCGGGGCCTTGGGCAAGGTCCTGCCCACGGGTGACGGTGAGGACTTGCTGGGCATGGCGACTGAAATGATCGTTTTGCATGTTCTTATTATTCTCTCTGCGTGAGAACAGCCAGCATCCCCCAGCCATCCAGGCATTGCAATCCCGGGCAGACCCGCCGGTCACAGGCTGTACCGTTTATGGCACACACTGTCACCCCGCCTGTACCAGCCCTGTCACAGCAACGCTTTGCAATAAACCTCAAGCCCTTGATTTACCTGGCCTGCAAAGCAGTGGCCCGACCTTTGCTCTACGCTTTATCAAGCGCAACACCGCTGAACTCCAATAAACATAAAAGTCAGGAGATACCCACCATGCGTTATGCACATCCCGGTACTGAAGGCGCGATCGTTTCGTTCAAGGCCAAGTACGGTAACTACATCGGCGGCGAATTCGTCGCGCCGGTGGATGGCAACTACTTCACCAACACCTCGCCGGTCAACGGCAAGCCTATCGCCGACTTCCCGCGCTCCACGACCAAAGACATCGACAAAGCCCTCGACGCCGCCCACGCCGCCGCAGATGTCTGGGGCAAGACCTCGGCTCAGGACCGCTCGCTGGTGCTGCTGAAAATCGCCGACCGCATCGAACAGAACCTCGAACTGCTGGCCATCACCGAAACCTGGGACAACGGCAAAGCCGTGCGTGAAACCCTCAATGCCGACATCCCACTGGCGGCCGACCACTTCCGCTACTTCGCCGGCTGCATCCGCGCGCAGGAAGGCACCAGCGCCGAAATCAACGAACTGACCGCCTCGTATCACTTCCACGAGCCGCTGGGCGTGGTCGGCCAGATCATCCCGTGGAACTTCCCGCTGCTGATGGCCGCGTGGAAACTTGCGCCAGCACTGGCCGCCGGTAACTGCGTGGTGCTCAAGCCCGCCGAGCAAACGCCGCTGGGCATCAACGTGCTGATGGAGCTGATCGGCGACCTGCTGCCGCCAGGCGTGCTGAACGTGGTGCACGGTTACGGCAAAGAAGCCGGCGAAGCCCTGGCCACCAGCAAGCGCATCGCCAAGATCGCCTTTACCGGCTCGACCCCGGTGGGCTCGCACATCATGCACGCGGCGGCCGAGAACATTATTCCGTCCACCGTTGAGCTGGGCGGCAAGTCGCCGAACATCTTCTTCGCCGACATCATGAAAGCCGAACCGTCGTTTATCGAAAAGGCCGCCGAAGGCCTGGTGCTGGCGTTCTTCAACCAGGGCGAAGTGTGCACGTGCCCATCGCGCGCGCTGGTGGAAGAGTCGATCTACGACGACTTCATGAAAGTGGTGATGAAAAAGATCGAGCAGATCAAACGCGGCGACCCGCTGGACACCGACACCATGGTCGGCGCCCAGGCGTCCGAGCAGCAGTTCGACAAGATCCTGTCCTACCTGGAAATCGCCAAGGGCGAAGGCGCGCAGCTGCTCACCGGCGGCAAGGTCGAGCAGCTCAGCGGCGACATGGCCGGCGGGTATTACATCCAGCCGACGCTGCTCAAGGGCACCAACGAAATGCGCGTGTTCCAGGAAGAAATCTTCGGCCCGGTGGTGAGCATCACCACCTTCAAGGACGAAGCCGAAGCCCTGGCAATTGCCAACGACACCGAGTTCGGCCTGGGCGCCGGTGTGTGGACCCGCGACATCAACCGCGCCTACCGCATGGGCCGCGCGATCAAGGCCGGCCGCGTGTGGACCAACTGCTACCACCTGTACCCGGCGCACGCCGCGTTCGGCGGTTACAAGAAGTCCGGCGTGGGCCGTGAGACGCACAAGATGATGTTGGATCACTACCAGCAGACCAAGAACTTGCTGGTGAGCTACGACATTAATCCGTTGGGCTTTTTCTAACTTAAACCTGTAACGGGCGACCAGTTCTCAACTTGAAATGCAATCAAGTGTGGGAGCTGGCTTGCCTGCGATGGGGGTGTATCAACTAAGCGTGTGGTGGCTGACACACTGCTTTCGCAGGCAAGCCAGCGCCCACATTAGATCTTCGCAAGTACTCGCAACTCGCATTCGGCACAAAGAGGCCGAGTTAAAAACAATAAGAATGGACGGTACTTTCCCATGCCTAGCGAACCTACTGGCTCTTCCGTCGACTTCGAAAAAGTCGGCACCGACTACTTCCAACAACGCGAACTGAAAAAAGGCGCCGCCGGCTGGGTGCTGTTGGTCGGCCTTGGCGTTGCCTATGTGATCTCCGGCGACTACGCCGGCTGGAACTTCGGCCTGGCCCAAGGTGGCTGGGGCGGCATGTTCCTCGCCACCTTGCTGATGGCCACCATGTACCTGTGCATGTGCTTCTCCCTGGCCGAACTGTCTTCCATGATCCCCACCGCCGGCGGCGGCTACGGCTTTGCCCGCAGCGCCTTTGGCCCCTGGGGCGGCTTCCTCACCGGCACCGCGATCCTGATCGAATACGCCATCGCCCCCGCCGCCATCGCGGTGTTTATCGGCGCTTATTGCGAGTCGCTGTTCGGCATTGGCGGCTGGATGATTTACCTGGCCTTCTACATCATCTTTATCGGCATCCACATCTTCGGCGTGGGCGAAGCCTTGAAGCTGATGTTTGTGATTACCGCCGTAGCGGCGATTGCCTTGGGCGTGTTCCTGGTGTCGATGGTGCCGCACTTCAACGTTGCGAACCTGCTGGACATCCCGGTGACCGAGGCCAAAGGCGCCAGCACGTTCTTGCCGTTCGGCTACGTCGGCGTATGGGCGGCGATTCCCTATGCAATCTGGTTTTTCCTCGCCGTCGAAGGCGTGCCGTTGGCTGCCGAAGAAACCAAGAACCCCAAGCGTGACCTGCCTCGTGGCCTGATCGGCGCCATTGTGGTGCTGACCAGTTTTGCCCTGTTGATTCTGGTCATCGCCCCCGGCGGCGCGGGCACTTACGCGTTGATCAAGTCGGGCAACCCGTTGGTTGAGGCGCTGGCACTGTCCTACGGCGGTTCGACCTGGATGGGTAGCTTCGTCAACCTGGTCGGCTTGGCAGGCTTGATCGCGAGCTTTTTTTCGATTATTTACGCGTATTCGCGGCAGATCTTCGCCTTGTCCCGCGCCGGTTACTTGCCGCGCAAGCTGTCGCAGACCAACAAAAGCAAGGCGCCGGTGCTGGCGCTGGTGATCCCGGGCATCATCGGTTTTGGCCTGTCGCTGACCGGCCAGGGTGATTTGCTGATCCTGGTGGCGGTGTTTGGCGCGACCATTTCCTACGTACTGATGATGGCCGCGCACATCACCCTGCGCATCCGCCGCCCCAAAATGGACCGTCCGTACCGCACACCGGGCGGTATTTTCACCTCAGGCGTCGCGCTGGTACTGGCCTGCGTAGCGGTAGTGGCGGGCTTTCTGGTGGATCCACGGGTGGTGATTGGCGCCGCGATCATCTATGGAGTATTAATTGCTTACTTTGCTTTCTACAGCCGGCATCACTTGGTAGCAGGCACGCCCGAAGAAGAATTCGCCGCGATCCAGGCCGCAGAGGCCGCCTTGCACTGAATGCCGTAAACCTCGACGCGGGCAGCTGGCCCGCGTCGCCAAGGAGACACTGTATGGCAAGCTTTTCCCACGCGGTGGGTGCACAGACCTACCGCTTCGACAGCCTCAAGGACGTGATGGCCAAGGCCAGCCCGGCGCGTTCCGGGGACTTCCTGGCCGGCGTGGCCGCGCAGAACGACGGCGAACGCGTGGCCGCGCAGATGGCGTTGGCGAACATCCCGCTGAAACACTTCCTCGAAGAAGTGCTGATCCCCTACGAAAGCGACGAAGTCACCCGGCTGATCATCGACACCCACGATAAACAGGCGTTTAGCGTGGTTAGCCACCTGACCGTCGGCGGCCTGCGCGACTGGCTGCTCAGCGACGCGGCCGATGAACATTCCCTACGCGCCCTGGCGCCGGGGCTGACACCGGAAATGGCCGCCGCCGTCTCCAAGATCATGCGCGTGCAGGACTTGGTGTTGGTCGCGCAAAAGATCCGCGTGGTCACCCAGTTTCGCGGCACCATGGGCCTGCGCGGGCGCCTGTCGACGCGCCTGCAGCCCAACCATCCTACAGACGAACCGGCGGGCATCGCCGCGAGCATTCTCGACGGCCTGCTTTATGGCAACGGCGACGCCATGATCGGCATCAACCCGGCCACCGACAGCATCGCCTCGATCTGCGCCATGCTCGAGATGCTCGATGCGATCATCCAGCGCTACGAAATCCCCACCCAAGCCTGCGTGCTGACCCACGTGACCACGTCCATCGAGGCCATCAACCGGGGTGTACCGCTGGACCTGGTGTTTCAGTCGATTGCCGGCACCGAAGCGGCCAACGCCAGTTTCGGCATCAGCCTGAGCGTGCTGCAGGAAGGTTACGACGCGGGTTTGAGCCTGAACCGCGGCACCTTGGGCCAGAACCTGATGTATTTCGAAACCGGCCAGGGCAGCGCCTTGTCGGCCAACGCGCACTTTGGCGTCGACCAGCAAACCTGTGAAACCCGCGCCTACGCCGTTGCGCGGCATTTCAAGCCGTTTTTGGTCAACACCGTTGTAGGTTTTATCGGCCCCGAGTACCTGTACAACGGCAAGCAGATCATCCGCGCCGGCCTCGAAGACCACTTCTGCGGCAAGCTGCTCGGCGTGCCGATGGGCTGCGACATCTGCTACACCAACCACGCCGAAGCCGACCAGGATGACATGGACACCCTGCTGACCTTGCTGGGCGTGGCCGGGATCAACTTCATCATGGGCATCCCCGGTTCCGACGACATCATGCTCAACTACCAGACCACCTCGTTTCACGACGCGTTATACGCCCGGCAAACATTGGGTTTAAAACCGGCGCCGGAGTTTGAACAGTGGCTGGCCAAGATGGGCATCTTCACGCAAGCCGATGGCAAGGTGCACTTCGGCAACAGCCTGCCACCGGCGTTTCGCCACGCCTTGAAGCAATTGGGATGAAGGAGCCGCCTGTGCAAGTAGAACTGCCTGACAACCCGTGGCTGGAACTGCGCCGCCTGACCCCGGCGCGCATCGCTCTGGGCCGCACCGGCACCAGCATTCCCACCAGCGCGCAGCTGGACTTCCAATTCGCCCACGCCCAGGCGCGCGATGCGGTGCACCTGCCTTTTGACCATGAAGGCCTGAGCAGCCAATTGGCCGAGCGCGGCCGTGAGAGCCTGTTGCTGCACAGTGCCGCTGTTGACCGGCATATGTATTTGCAACGCCCGGACCTGGGGCGACGCCTCAGTGATGAGTCGGCGCAGAGCTTGCGCGACTACGCCGCCGCCAACCCTGGCGGGGTGGACCTGGCCGTGGTGGTGGCCGATGGGCTGTCGGCGCTGGCCGTGCATAAACACACGTTACCGTTTCTGACACGCATGGAAGAACAGACTCACGCCGAAGGGTGGTCCTTGTCGCCTGTCATCCTGGTGGAACAGGGCCGCGTAGCGGTGGCCGATGAGATCGGCCAATTGCTGGGCGCCAAGATGGTAGTGATTCTGATCGGCGAGCGGCCGGGGCTCAGCTCGCCGGACAGCCTGGGGCTGTATTTCACCTACAACCCCAAGGTCGGGCTTACCGATGCGTATCGCAACTGCATTTCCAATGTGCGCCTGGAAGGCCTGAGCTACGGCATGGCCGCGCACCGCCTGCTTTACTTGATGAAAGAGGCGTGTCGCCGGCAGCTGTCGGGGGTCAATCTCAAGGACGAGGCACAGGTGCAGACCCTCGAGTCGGATGATCCTGACCTGATGAAAGGCAATTTCCTGCTCAGCCCGCCGGAATGAACGATAGCCGCACGATTGCGCTTTTTCGCGCCATTAGGCAGCATCCGGTCACGGCCGCTTGTGTGGTCATCCCCCCTTTGGAAGTTGAGGCCTGGCATGCGGATTACTCAAGCGACCCTGGAACACTTAGACCTGTTGACCCCGTTGTTCGTCAAATACCGCGAGTTCTATGGCGCGCTGCCGTTTCCGGATTCATCGCGGGCGTTTCTGGAAAAACGCCTGCGCCGCAAGGAGTCGGTGATCTACCTGGCCCTGGCCGACGATGATGACAAGCGGTTGCTGGGCTTTTGTCAGCTGTACCCGAGCTTTTCGTCGCTGTCGCTTAAACGCGTGTGGATCCTCAACGATATCTATGTGGCCGAAGATGCGCGCCGGCAATTGGTGGCGGACAACCTGATGCGCACGGCCAAGAAAATGGCCAAGGAAACCCAGGCGGTGCGGCTGCGGGTGTCGACCAGCAGTGACAATGAGGTGGCGCAGAAGACTTATGAGTCGATCGGCTTCCGCGAAGATACGGAGTTCAAGAACTACGTGTTGCCGATCAGCGAAAACTGATAACGCCGAATGGCTTCGGCTTCCCCTTGTGGTGAACGGCCTTACAGTGGCGAGCAGGCTGAGTGTGGCGAGCGGGCTTGCCCCGCGTTGGGCTGCGCAGCAGCCCCAAAACCAAACGCCGAGTTATAACTGAAGGAATGCAGAACTTCTCGGGGGGCTGCTTCGCAGCCCAACGCGGGGCAAGCCCGCTCGCCACAGAAGGCCCGCTCCCCTATTTGAATCAATGTAGATCGGACATACCCACGACATGCCCCGCTACAAAACCCACACGCTTTTCACCTCTCAATACGTATAATGCGGACCTTTCAGGGTTGTAAGAAATACGGCATACACTTGTAGCCTTACTTACCCGTAGACCCCGCACTGGCCTGCTGAGCCGGGCCATTCACACAGGTGCCATCCATGGATTTCAACCCGCTCGACCTTATCCTGCATCTCGACGTGTACCTCGACATGCTGGTGAGAAACTACGGAGTGTGGATCTACGCCATTCTGTTCCTGGTTATCTTTTGCGAAACCGGCTTGGTGGTCATGCCATTCCTGCCCGGTGATTCCTTGCTGTTCATCGCTGGCGCTATCGCGGCAGGCGGCGGCATGGACCCGATCCTGTTGGGCGGCTTGCTGATGCTGGCGGCCATCCTGGGTGACAGCACCAACTACGTGATCGGGCGAACAGTGGGAGAACGCTTGTTCAGCAACCCGAACTCGAAAATCTTCCGCCGCGACTACCTGCAAAAAACCCACGAGTTCTACGACAAGCACGGCGGCAAAACCGTGACCCTGGCGCGTTTCCTGCCGATCCTGCGCACCTTCGCACCCTTCGTCGCCGGCATCGCCAAAATGCCTTACCCGCGCTTCTTCGGGTTCAGCGTGTTCGGTACCGTGCTGTGGGTCGGCGGCCTGGTGACCCTGGGTTACTTCTTCGGCAATGTGCCGTTCATCAAGAAGAACCTGTCGCTGCTGGTGGTCTTTATCATCCTGCTGTCGCTGATCCCGATGATCATCGGTGTGTTCCGCAGCCGCTTTGGCCGCTCGTCCTCCGAAGCCAAACCGCAGTAACCTGCGATGTGGTCCCTCAGCGCCTGGCGTCGCCGGCGCCTGCTGGCCAAGCACCCGATTGCCGATGACACCTGGCAACGGGTGCGCCACCACCTGAGCTTTCTCGACGGCATCAGCGCCGAGCAAGACCAGTGGCTGCGCGAAGCCTGCGTGATCTTCCTCGCCGAAAAACACCTCACCGCCCTGCCCGGCGTCGAGCTGCACCAGGAACAGCGCCTGCTGCTCGCCGCCCAGGCGCAATTGCCGTTGATGAACCTGGGCGACCTCGACTGGTACCAGGGCTTCCACGAAATCGTGCTGTACCCCGACGACTTCGTCAGCCCGCAACGCCATCGCGATGCCAGCGGCGTCGAGCACGAGTGGGACGGCGAACACAGCGGCGAAGCCTGGCAGCAAGGCCCGGTGATTCTCGCCTGGCCAGGCGTGTTGGCCAGCGGCCAGTGGGAAGGCTACAACCTGGTGATCCACGAGCTGGCGCACAAACTCGACATGCTCAACGGCGACGCCAACGGCCTGCCGCCGCTGCAACACGACATGCGCGTGCAGGAATGGGCCAGCGTGATGCAAAGCGCCTTTGATGACCTCAATCGCCAGTTGAACGCCAACCCGGACGCCGACACCGAGATCGACCCCTACGCCGCCGAAAACCCGGCGGAGTTCTTTGCCGTCACCAGCGAATATTTTTTCAGCGCCCCGGATTTACTGGTCAGCACTTATCCACAGGTGTACGCGCAACTGAGCCGCTTCTATCGCCAGGATCCCCTGGCCCGCCTGCACCAACTGCAAGCCAGCGACGCACGCTATCAGACGGAACGCCACGCGCCGTACGACGTCTGACGAATGGCATCGGCGTCAGAATATGCCTATAATCGCCGCCACTTTTAGGCCAATCCGGCCATGTTTCATGGCCAACTACGGGGGCATCGCCCAATGAGCTACAGCAAGATTCCGGCTGGCAAAGACCTGCCGAACGACATCTACGTCGCCATCGAAATTCCGGCCAACCACGCGCCGATCAAATACGAAATCGACAAAGACAGCGACTGCCTGTTCGTTGACCGTTTCATGGCCACCCCAATGTTCTACCCGGCCAACTACGGTTTCATCCCCAACACCCTGGCTGACGACGGTGACCCCCTCGACGTGCTGGTCGTAACCCCTTACCCGGTTACCCCAGGCTCGGTCATCCGCGCGCGCCCAGTCGGCATCCTGAACATGACCGACGACGGCGGCGGCGATGCCAAAGTTATCGCAGTGCCACACGACAAGCTGTCCCAGCTGTACGTGGACGTGAAGGAATACACCGACCTGCCGCCACTGCTGCTGGAACAGATCAAGCACTTCTTCGAGAACTACAAAGACCTCGAAAAAGGCAAATGGGTGAAGATCGACGGTTGGGGCAACGCAGACGCCGCCCGCGCCGAGATCATGAAGTCGGTGGCTGCCTACAAAGGCTGATACCCGCTCCTCATTGCCCCGGCAATCAAAAAAGCCCCGACTATTCGGGGCTTTTTTTGTGGGAAAAATTAAACTCCAAGTGCAATATTTAATGCGCCATGTTTAACAGCGTTAAGACACTGACATATCGACCTACAACTAAGTAAATCCCTACACGCGCAATTCAACGCATAGTTTATTTGATGTCTTTTTCCGGCCAGTAAACTCTGCGTTTATGAATACATCAGGTGATCGACTAAAAGCGTTATTACGGGAAGTTCATCTTTCCGCCTCCGACTTCGCCAAGAACCGCGGCGTCACGCCTCAACACGTGAACAACTGGTTCAAACGCGGCGTGCCCATGGGCCGACTCAACGAGATCGCAGAACTGCTCTGCGTCTCCAGCCGTTGGCTACGCACCGGCGAAGGCCTCAAACACCCACCGGCCAACTTCCTGCTGGAAGGCCCCGGCACCACCAAAGGACTGCCCACCCGCGAAGAAAGCGGCAAATACCTCACAGGCCCCGCCTGCCTCCCGGAAAAAATCGACGTGGAGATCGCCCTCCACCCCACCTTCACCTCCACCGAGCGCATCCGCGTCTCCCTGCATACTCTGGAAACCCTCAACGTAAACCCCGACCGTGCCATAGGCGCCTACATGGTCGACAACAGCATGATCGACATCATCCAACAAGGCGCCACCCTCGCCATCGACCGCGGCCGCAGCCAAATCACCGACGGCGAAATCTACGCCGTCGAACACGACGGCATGCTGCGCATCAAATACCTCTACAACCGCCCCGGCGGCGGCCTGCGAATGCGCAGCCACAACGCCAGCGAACACCCGGACGAATACCTCACCCACGAGCAACGCTTTGAGCAGAATTTTCAGATCGTGGGCTGGGTGTTCTGGTGGTCCACCCTCAACAACCGCCGACCGGTCCCACTGGACGAACACCTGCTCGGCTGGGAAGGCTCTAAATCGGACCCGGAGGTAGGCATTTAAAGTGAATGTGGGTATCATCCGCCGCACATTTGGCAGGGGGTGGCTTTGCGCTATCCATCCTGCCTGGCGATGCGGAGGAGTTCCCGCGGATGCCCCTACTATTCAGTCAGACGGTAAGTTGGCTGAGCGATTTGAAGGCTGGTGAGGTTTGTCAAAAACAAGCTGAGGCAGTCCCCGAGAAGCCGGCCACAAGCCGGCTTTTTAATGCCTGCAGAATTTCGTGTTAGCTATAGAGTGAAGATGTCTACAATGCTGGGGGCAGCCCAATGAGGTAAAAATCAATTGCCCTCAAATCCAAGTTCGTCCATTTCTGCTCGAGCAGCTTTTTGGTATTGAGTCAAAGGCATGCTGATGAGAGCGACTCGATGAGCAGGGAAGAAATTCAGCTCGCCGCTGTCCTGATCACTCAAAACAACACGTTCAAGCGCCTGGCAATCCGCATCAAGCGTCAACGAATACAACTCCTCTTCTTCTCCACAGAAAGTCACTTCTAAGCCACTTTCCAGGTAAACAGAAGTCCACTCAAGCAACCTGTAAGCCTTCTCATCATCTATTTCGTGCTCCTCGATTTGATCAAGTGCGAGCTTCTGAAGGGTCTCCGAATAATCAGCGGTGAAAGCCGATTCGTTAAAAAAATAATCATCAATCGCATGGTAGATTTCCGGCGATAAGCCCTGGTAACCATCCCACGTCAGATTCCAGCCATCATCACCTGGTTGGTCAGCTGCATCATCCAATAGCCTTATGCGCTGCACTAATGCGGGGTTGATCAGCAATACTCGATTATTCAAGGTCGCAATGACCATCCAAGCCGAAGCCTCCACAGCCCCGTCTAAATTGCGACTAACTCTAGCCTGCTCCCCTTTTGTAATCGGGTACCAATGACAGTCAGTATGTCCAGGTAAAAGCACTCCGAGATGCCCCCAGAAGCCATCAACCACTTGGTCGTCAGCAGGCTGCCAATGTTGAGAAACTACCCGGCTCCCTCCCCTATCGAATTCAATCAAGTCATCGACACTGGTCCCCATGACAGTTGCGAGGTCTCTTAACATCGCTATGTTCGGTTCTGAATCACCCTTCTCCCAGCGGGCGATTGCCTGTTGAGACACGCCCAGCGCTTGAGCCAAGGCAGCCTGCGTGAACCCGATCCCCTTTCGCAATTCTTGCAATCGCTTCATCGCCAACCTCATAAAAACAACAAAGATGAGTTAAAACACATATTTAGTGTATTTTTTCTTTATCATTGCTGCAACCCAAATATGCTGAAGGCTGGTTCGTATACACATGTCTCTAAAAGCGACACAAGCATGAAACATGTCGCAAAAATCTAAAAACGGCGACACGTCCTGTGCATATGCTTACACTGACGACATGAAAGGGGCACATATAAAAACGGCCTCGCCTTTAAATGGACGACCTAGTGAGCGTGCCCCCCCCATGGCTATACCCCATTCCCCTTGGCAGGCCGATAAGCCCTACAACCAGCTTCCGCTCTTGCCACCGACAGTTGAGCTGGAAACCCGGGCAGTACTCAAGCGCTGCATTGAAGCCCGAGCAGCTTTGGCCGAATTGAAACAAGCTGCCGAGCTGATCCCTAACCAAACGATGCTGATCAATACAATCCCGTTGCTGGAAGCCAAGGACAGCTCCGAGATCGAAAGTATCGTCACTACCACGGACTTGCTCTTCCAGCATGCCCAGGATGGAGCCAACCATGCTGACCCCGCGACCAAAGAAGCCTTGCGATACCGCAAGGCTCTGCATAACGGCTACCAATCATTAGCTGAGCGCCCACTCTCTACCGGCACGGCAGTAGAAATCTGTCGCACGCTCAAGGGCGTGAACATGGACATCCGCCGAGTGCCAGGCGTCCAGCTAGCCAATGACCGCACCGGCGAGATCATCTACACGCCACCAGAGGGCGAAGATCGCTTACGCGACTTGCTAGCCAACTGGGAACGTTTTTTACATAACGAGACAGACCTCGATCCTTTGGTACGAATGGCCGTGGGGCACTATCAATTCGAGGCCATTCACCCGTTCACCGACGGCAATGGCCGTACTGGGCGAGTACTCAATACCCTGTATCTGATTCAGGAAGGTCTGCTGAATCTACCGATTCTTTACCTTAGCCATTTCATCATTGCGCATAGAGCCGATTACTACCGACTACTGCTTGATGTTACGCGTGATCAAGCCTGGGAGCCCTGGCTGCTGTATATGCTCACCGCCGTAGAAAAAACCGCCCGCTGGACCAGTGCCAAAATTGCCGCCATTCGCAGCCTATCCGAGCACACCAGCCAGTTTGTTCGTGAACGTCTGCCGAAAACCTATACCCGAGAATTGGTGGATGTGATTTTCGAGCAGCCTTACTGCCGCATTAGCAACGTCGTCGATAAGCAGATCGCTCAACGTCAGGCCGCCTCTCGTTACCTCAAAGAGTTGGTCTCGATTGGCGTCCTACAGGAGGTTCAGGTTGGCAAGGAAAAGCTCTTCATTCATCCCAAGCTGATGCAGCTACTAATTCGTGACAGCAACGACTTTAAGACGTACGCCTGAGCCGTACTGAAGGACATTGAGTATTGAGTCGCCTGAACGATGAAGACTGAACAGACGACGTCGTATCACTTAGCCTGCAAACACTCCACAGCCCGATCCGCCACCATCTTCGCCATCTCCACCAAATGCATCACCGCCCGATGCGGCGCACCTAGCGGTTCACCAATCGCATTCGACGTAGCCACCGCACACTGCAGCAACTCCGCCACGCGCACCCAGGCATCCTCGAAGCTCAGCTCTTCATTGACAGTAAATGGCTTAGTCACAGCCGATGAGGGCGCATCCGAAATAACGTTTTCCATGGCACAACTCCAATCAGAAAGTGTGTACCAATCGAATCCGGGCGACTAAACCCGACCACTGAATGTGCAGTGACGGTCCGCAGCCTAGTCGCGGGATTTTGCTGGCGCAAGCCGCTGGGATTCTCTAGGAAACGTCCTGCAAATGAAAGGGACCGGTACTGCTGGCCCTCCAACCACTGTCACCTCTGAGTTGACAGTCTTACCCCTCCCACCCGATTTATCCCTCACCCCCCACCCATTAATCTGTGCCCATGTTGAACGCAACGCCAAACCAACCTAAACAAAAAAGGATTTCAACCATGAGCACTCCAACCCTCAGCCGCTTGAACAAAGACGACGCCGTAGTCCTGCTGGTCGACCACCAAACCGGTCTGATCTCGCTGGTGCAGGACTTCTCCCCCAACGAGTTCAAGAACAACGTGCTGGCCCTGGCCGACCTGGCTAAGTTCTTCAACCTGCCAACCATCCTCACCACCAGTTTCGAGCAGGGCCCTAACGGCCCGTTAGTGCCGGAACTGAAGGAGATGTTCCCGCAGGCGCCATATATCGCTCGCCCGGGTCAGATTAATGCGTGGGATAACGAGGATTTCGTTAAGGCGGTCAAGGCCACCGGGCGCAAGCAGATCATCATTGCGGGTGTGGTGACGGATGTGTGTGTGGCGTTCCCGACGTTGTCGGCGCTGGCAGAAGGGTTTGAGGTGTTTGTGGTGACGGATGCGTCGGGCACGTTTAATACCACGGTGCAGCAGGCGGCGTGGAGCCGGATGACGCAGGCCGGTGCGCAGTTGATGAATTGGTTTTCGGTGGCGTGTGAGTTGCAGGGCGACTGGCGCAATGACATGGAAGGGTTGGGGAATTTGTTGTCTCAGCGGATTCCTAACTATCGGAATTTGATGAATGGGTATGCGGCGGTGACGGCGCGTCAGGGCTGAGGTTGACAGGGTTTCCCAAAAAACCTGTGGGAGCGGGCTTGCCCGCGAAGGCGGTGAATCAGTCGATATATTCGGTGGCTGAGACACCGTCTTCGCGGGCAAGCCCGCTCCCACATTTGTTCTTTGCTGCTTTGAGTATTGGGGCAAGCCCGCGCGATCAGTCGAGGATCAGGTGCGGGAGAAACCGGCTAGAGTCCTTGGTGATCAAACTGTTGTCTTCGCGCACGCCGATGCCGGCGGCTTGATCGCCGATCACCCAGGAGCCGATCAGCGTGTAGCTGTCACCAAAGCGCGGCAGCGGCGCAAACTCCTGGAGGATAAACGGCGCATCCGTGTAGGGGCCGTCTTCTTTTACGATCAGGCCGTCGGCGGTGTGCAGTTCGATGTTGGCGCCTTCGCGGGAGAAGAACGGCTTGCGCACCCAGCCCTTTGGCACGGCTTTGCCGGGGTCGGTATCCAGGTGGGACGCGAGCAGGTTGGGGTGGCCTTTGTTGAATTCCCACAGCAGCGGCAGGATGCCTTTGTTGGAGAGGATGGATTTCCAGGCGGGCTCGAAGAACTGGGTATCGCACTGGGCAATCGCGGCGCCGAAGGGCTCGTGGAAGATGAATTCCCAGGCGTGCAGTTTGAACAGGTGCGGGATCCAGCGATCTTCGAGGTCGACGAAACGGCCATCACTGGTCAGGCCGATGTCTTCGATGTCGATGTGGCGTGATTCGATGCCGACCTTTTCCGCGACCAGGCGCAGGTAGTCGGTGGTGCCTTTGTCTTCGACTGAGTCTTTCATCGAGGCAAAGTAGAACGGCTGGTTGACCTGCAATTGGGCGAAGGCCTGATGCAGTTTGGTGTCGATGCTGTTGAACTGGTCAGCGTGCTTGGGCAGCAGGCCGCGTTCGATGCATTGTTCCAGCCAGCCCCATTGAAACGCAGCCGCCTCATAGAGGCTGGTCGGTGTGTCGTAGTTGAGTTCGAGCAGCTTGGCGGGCCCGCTGCCGTTGTAGGAAAAGTCCATGCGCCCGTACAGGTGCGGGTGGCCTTCGAGCCATGAGGTTCGGATCATGTCGAAGAACGGCGCGGGAATGCTCAGCCGCTCAAGCAACTCTTCGCTCTGCACCACGCGGCCCACCAGGTCCATGCACATGTCATGGATCTCGGTGGTCGGGTCTTCGAGGTTGCGCTCGATTTGCTCGAGCGTGAATTGGTAGTACGCGCTCTCGTCCCAGTAGGGTTCGTCGTCGATGGTGTGGAACAGGAAGCCGAGGCTGTCGGCGGTCTGTTTCCAGTCATGACGCTCTGCGCAGTGGATCTTTTTCATGGCCCGGTTTCCTTAACTGCTCGACCCGCCGCCGCCCCAGCCGCTGCGGGCGCTGGCTTTGCTGCCAAAGCCGCCACGGGAGGTAGAGGACGCCACGGACACCGGCTTGCTGGAGGAGCGCAGCGTGTTGGCGTAATTGCTGCTGCCGTACCTGGCCTGGTTGGACCGGCCGAATGTCGCCCCATTCGAGACCCGCTGGTTGAGCGTCGAAGAGCCGTAATCGCCGCGATCATCGCGGTAGCGGTACACCGGCTCGGAGCGGTAGCTGTTGCGATTGTTGCTGAGCATGTTGCCGATCAATAGGCCCGTCAGCAGGCTGCTGGTGGAGAAGCCTGAGCCGCCGCTGTTCGCTTGGGCGCCGCCGACTTGCGCGTTGGCGGCATCGACCTGGGATTGCGTCACCTGGCCGGCGGCAGTCAGTTCGAAACCGCCCAGTTTGGGGATGAACTTGCCGTTGGAGTCCTGCTGACACCAGTTGGCGACAAAGTCGGCATCGCAATCGGCCTGGCTGTCGTACACCGGGGCAATGCGCCGATGCTCGGCCATGGCGGTCATGTAGGCGTCCGAGCACACGTCCACCGGCAGCTTTTCATCGGCGCATTGCTGAACCGACTGGAAGTTGTACTTCTTTTGCAAATCGTAGGTTTTTTCGGTCGGCCCGCAGCCGGATATCGCCATCGCGACCGACGCTGCCAGCGACAACTGGACGTACTTGCTTCGTTTCATCGGGAGCTCCGTGCGCGATCAGTTCTGGGTAGGCGTCATGCACGCGGCATTCAACATGCCGACGCTGATGGACACGGCGGCCACGTAGATACCGGCGGCGAGTTCGCCATTCTTGATGCGCTCGGACGTGCCTTTGAGCACCAGGCTGGTCAGCAGAAACGCCGACAGTTGGACGACGGCGGCGATCACCGCCCAGACGACGAAGTCGAGGAGGCTGATCGAGTAGGCAATCACGTTGCTGGCCGGAATGGCGAAACCGATGATAGCGCCGCCCAGGGCGACCGCAGCCGACACGTTACCCGCACGGATCAGTTCGAACTCCTTGTGCGGCGTGATGCGGGTGTAGATGAACTGGAACAGTGCGAACAGCACAGCCGCACCGAGGATGTAGGTGACAAAGCCAAACACAGCGGCTTTGTTCAGGGAGATAGAGAGAGCTTCCAGCATGGGGGTTTTCCTTTTTTAAAGCGTAGTCAGGTCGGTTGTGTACAGCGAAATGCCCAGCGACGTACTCAGGCTGACGGTGCCCTCTGCGTCTTCTTCGACGGAAAACAGCAGAAACTCGCGACGATCAGTCAGGCCGGTGTCGCGGGCGTACAGCATCGAACGGTGCTCGACGCTGTAGGCGTCCTCGGGGTTTACAACCTGCTCGGTCATTGCCACCAACTCTGTCTGGCCAGCCTCGCTGCCCCACAAACGTGTGTACTCCACGCCGTTGTGGGTGTAGGTCGGCAGCCCGATCAGGCTTTGTGGCCCCGCAAGCCGACGCAGTTCCGCTTCACTGCTGATGGTGACGACGCTGAGGTAATTGAACAGGATCACCGACTCGACCTGCCCGGCGATCTCGCCGGTGGTGTGCACCTGCAGCCAGTAATCTTCGTCGTTCATGTAGTAGCGCGACAGCCAGGTCGACTGGCCGAGATCAACGGTGCCGTTGGCCCAGATTTCCTGGGAGCCGGGGATCACTACCGTGGTTTTTTCATCGAGCAACAATTTCAGGCTCGCGTCGAACATCACGCCTTTGCCGGGTGCCAGGCCCAGTGGGCCGGTGACCGGCTGGGTGTTGCCGGCTGTCCATTGCGACGCTGTATTCGCTTTCGGGGCCTCAAGCCCCATCAATTGTTTAAACCATCCCATTGGAGATTTCCTTGAGGCGAGCGGAGGCGATGCAGAAGCGGGGAAAGAGGGAGGCGGCGCGCAGGCGCAACAAAAGAAACATCGACATTTGGCCCCTGACTCCCTGGGTATTTGATTGCGGATGACAAGATCGCCTCGGCGTGTGGAGGCTCAAGCGCGTTCACCCGGCATTAAACCTGCTGCGCGGCGAGGATAGAAGTACCTTGGCTGCAATAAACCCGGCGAACGCGCCAAAGAAGTGCCCCTCGAACGAGATCCCCTGACGAGGCAGGAAACCCACGACCAGGCCACCATACAAGACCGCCACAACGCCGGCCGTTATCAGGTTGCTCCAGCTTCGGTGGAACCAGGCGCGAGACAAAAGGTAGGCCCATAGGCCGAATACCCAGCCGCTGGCACCGATATGTACGCCGCTGAAACCGAACAGCCAGACCAGCGAACCGCCCAGCAAAATAATGATCGCACTGACGGCAATGAAACGATGGCTTCCTTCGACAATGACCAAGGTGCCCAGGACCAAAAAGGCGATCAGGTTTGCGCTCAGATGAGCAAACGACGCGTGCAAAAACGGTGAGGTGAGGATGCCGAGCAGCCCCTGCACCGTTCTCGGGATCAGGCCGAATGCCATGAGGCTGTAACCGGTCGCCACATTGACCAGTTGCAGCGCGACCATCAACAGCGCCACGCCTGCGATTGTCTTGAAACCCTTCAGGGCATCCATCCTGACCTCGATGTAAAAAAAGAAGGGCAGCGCCTGCCCTTCTTGCTTCGGCGCGGCTTACTCAGCCGACTTTTGCTTCAGGCGTTCCAGAATCGCATTGGCGCTGCCTGTGTCCGGCGTGATGCCGGCGTCGCGCAGCTTGCGCTCCAGGTCGGTGCCCGTGGATGCCTCAGCCAGTTCATCCTGGGCTTGCAGTTCAGCGGCACGTTGCTGCTGTTTGGCCTGCAAGCGATTCAGGGTACCGACGGCGGTTTCCAGCTTGCCGTTGGCGCCACCACTGGCGATGGACGCACTGACCTGGGCCTTCTGTACGCTTTCGCGCGCCTTGGCCATGTCCACTTGCTGGCGCAGGCTTTTGATCCGGCTTTCGGCTTTGGTGATGTCCTTGCGCATGCCGTCGGCGTAACCGCCGAACTCGGTGGCCTGCTTTTGCTCGACGTCACGTTCGTTGGTCAGGGTCGAAATGGCTTCGGCCACTTCCATGGCCAGGTCTTCACGATTGGCCTGGATAGCGGCCATGGCCTTGGACTCCAGGTCCTTGATCTTGGCGTCGTACTCACCGACGCGATCAGTCGCCAGTTTGTGCTTGGCCATGATGCTCACCAGCTCACGCTTGGCGTTGGCCAGCGCCGTGTCGGCGTCGCGAATTTCCTGGTCGAGGATGCGCAGGGCTTGTTGGTCGACGATCGATTCGCCGACTTCGCTGGCACCGCCACGCAGCGCGGTGAACAATTTGCTCCAGATGGACTGAGTCATTGGATACTCCCGAATACTTAATTGAAGAAACGTTCGAAGGCTTCGCTGGCGCGCTGCACGTTGTCGACCAGGGTTTTCACCTCAGTCACGATGTTGGTCAGGCTGGAGTCGGAGCTCAATGCACCGAACATGTTGTAAACAACTTGGCCGTTAGGCATGGACTCGATGCCGATCGACGAAAGCGGGAACATTTCGCGGCTGCGCAGCACCGCGTCATTGAATGCCGTTACGTCATTGATGGACTCGACGTCGACCAGCACGGTGTCCACGATGATCTGTTCGCCGACCACCGCGATGTAAATCGGCAAGCCCCCGAAGTCGTTCATTTCCAGCTTGATGCTGGACTCGGCGCCCTGAACGAGAGAAAGCGTAATGTCGTTGGAAACCACTTCATCCAAGGCCTGAAGCGCTGTGAAGAGGCGATCGATATTCCAGTTAGTACCTGCGCTCATGAAATTCTCCGACATGAATGAGCCAGCCAGAATCGGTTGGCGAAGCTGTTTCTCCATTTGCTTGAGCAGGCTTCGGTTTTCGGGAAGCACCCAAGTCTCGTGTTTCACATAACCGGCGGCCGTCAGGCCCGCGCGCATCTGCTTCATGTAAAAGCTCGATGGTTTTTTCGCGGGCGACTTCAAGCGCTCTCCCTTGCGGCTTGCTGAATCAGGATCGGGCCCTGCAGGCGGGCTCGATGGAGAGCTGCTTTTCATGGTGCTGACCTCGTTGTGAAAAACTCACGCGTGAGAAAATCTACAGGCAATGTTGGCGATGCTCAATAGCTCACGCGTGAGATTTTTCCTGGTTCGTCGCGCCGGTCAAAAAGCACCCTCCGCTCAAGAATGCCTCTGCCGGCATTGAAATCTGATGAACGGTTCTTGGGCGGAGGCGGCGCACCATCACCCAGCTTGCCGCGCTCTACGATAAGCCCGCGTTGAACGTCAGGCTCTTTTGCCAATACCCGCCCTACTCCATAAATGTTCCGAAATAACCTCAACGTTGTGAATTGTTGTGAAGGCTTTGCGAATGGGCTAATAGTCCGTGCTAAGTTCCGTGACGTCATCTTTCACAGCAGCAACGCCCAGCGGCCAACCAACTAAGGCCGCCCTCTCGTTATTCAATAAACCGCCTCGGGTAAGTTACCTGGGAAGTTGTGCGGCCCTGCGCGTTTTAAAAGTGGCAGGCGTAATAATTAGATCAGGAGAAGTACCATGGTAGCGAAGGTAGAAACGACCCCAAAGGACGCAGCGGTCACTCAAAAAAGCTCCGTCGCTGCCTGGGAAAAATCCGTCGAAAAAGCGTCTGCACCCAAGGACGAGTTGGGTAAAGGCCAGAAACGCCCCGAAGGTGATACCCGCTCGGCCCAGCAAATTATTGATGACACGCCGCTGCTCGCCCAGCTCGGTAATCAAAGCGGGGTGAAGGACAACCTTAAAAAGCAGGTCGGCGATTTTGAGAAAGACGCGGACGCCGCCTATCGCGCCTCCAAAGTGCTGGAGCATGTCGAATACATCGACGAAGACGGCAAGCTGACCGATGGCAAGGATGTGGGCAACAACAGCATCGACGGCTTCACCAAAGATGGCGAGGCGCGGCATGGCACTGAGGCGGGCCGGCTGCAGGATTTCGGCAAGTATGGCTATTCCAGCCTGCGCGGCGAGGTGGTGAAGTCGGATTTGGGCGACCAGCAGAAGCGCCCCGACGGTGACACGCGCTCGGCCAAGGAGATTATCGACGCCACACCGCTGCTGAAAAACCTCGGCAACCAGAGCAACGTGAAGGACAACCTCAAGAAGCAAGTGGGCGATTTCGAGAACGACGCCGACGCCGCGTACCGCGCCACCCAGGTGCTGGAACATGTGGTGAGCATCGATGAAAACGGCCATTTGCTCACTGGCGTCGATGCCAGGAATAAAGACAACGACAGCATCGACGGTTTCACCAAAGACAAGGAAGCCCGCCATGGCACCGAGGCCGGGCGCTTGCAGGATTTCGGCAAGTACGGCTATTCGAGCCTCAAAGGCGACCTGATGCACGTCAAAGACGCGACGCACACCGACAAGGCCGCGCCGCCTGATGAGCCCGAAGACGTGCAGGCCCTGCGCGACAAATACAACATCCCGACCTTCGGCGCCGAAGGCCTGATGGACATGGAGTTGCCCAACGACAAGACCGTGGGCGGCCAGACGGCCGAGAACTTTGTGCAGGGCATCCGCGATGACATCAAGAGCGGCAAGCTGGCCGAAGACTCGGATGAAGCCAAGATCGTCAAGCTGATGGACGCCCAGGCCGCGCTGGACAACGGCTACGAACTGTACGGCTACGCGGAGAGCATCAACCTGGGCAGCGGCACTTACCGTGAGACGGATAAGACGCCGACGCAGTTGAACGGCAAAGACGTCAAAGAGATGGTCGACGAGGACAAACTCGCCAAAGAAATTTCCACGTTGATGGGCAAGGAAGGGATTAAGGACCGCTACGACGCAGAACTACAGAAAAGTGTCGGAAGTTTGTCGCAAGATCGGTTGAATGAAGTGCGCGAACAAGTATTCCCGGCCCTCTTCAAAGACGGCACCCGTGATGCCAACTTGAACTTCGAGGAATATGTGATCGCGATGAATGACTCGGGTGATCCGAAGAAATCGGAAATGGCCGAGTTGGATGTAGACCGCTATTTCGAGTCGCTGCGCATTCTCGAACCGGACAGCTACACCGCGCGCAAACAGACGTTCGACCAGAACATGATGACGCACCAGCTCAACACCTACATGGAAAACCCCGACAAGGTCTCGCCGGAAAATACCGAAAGTGGGCTGAAGGCCTCGTTCACGATGATCAAGGGCGGTATCAACGCCGCCCTGGGTGGCCTGGACAAGGGCGACAAAGCCTACGACATGTACAAAAAGATGAAGGATGAGATCGACATCCTCGACGGCCATATCAAAGGGCTGACACCGGCAGAGAACAAACAGATCGCAGCGGCCATTCGTCTCGCGGCTGCCAGCGGCGACCCGAAAGCCATCGACAAGGTGGTCGACACTCAATTGAAGGGCCTGGGCGCCAATCGCGAAGCGGCCGCTGGCTCCCTGAAGACAGTGCTGCACACCGCCAGCTCCACCGGCGGGCTCAGTGCCATGGCGGGCACCATGAACCTGGTCAGCGGCGCGCTGCAGCTCGCCAATGGCGGCGGCAACATGACCGACGACCAGAAGATCGCCGCCGCGAAAGACCTGGTCGCCGGCTTGAGCTTCACCAACGACTTCCTCAAGTTCGGTTCGAACATTGTGGAAACCCTGGGTGGCACCAAACCCTATGAACCTGACGTGGACAAAGACGGTAAAGGCCCGGCAAAAATCAAGGCCACTGAATGGCTCGGGCTGATCGATGAGAATCTTCCGGACATCTGGGGCAAGAAAACCACAGAAAAATCTGACGCGCTGGCCGCATCCATCAGCACCCGTGTCAAGGAAGCTTCCGACACTCTCAAGAAACTCGACGTGGGCAATCTGTCGGCCGATGAGGTGAAGGAGTACGACAGCGCCGCCAAAACCCTGGGCGAACACATGGGCGTCAAGGACCTCCCCGGCAAAGGTACGCCGGCTTCAAAATCCGAAATTGCGATCGCCTCCGGGCGCTCGTTCCTGCGGTTTATGGGCGGCTCCGGCCTGGACTTGACCGGCGGCGTGATGGACATCGTTTCCGGCGCGCGCAAACTGAAAAACGCCAAGACCGCACTGGAAAAAACTGACGCTGCCTTCACGTTGGGCGGGGGTGCTTCCGGTACGGGTATGGCGATCGCTAATACCATCGCGATGTTCGCCCCCAAAGGTGCTCACCTGGCAGGCAAACTGGCCGGTGATGTTGCCGCGACGGTGATACGCGGGCTCGCCATCGGCGCGCGTGTGGCGGGTCCGGTTTTCGCCGTGGCGGGTGTGATCTTCGGGGTCGCAGGCACCCTGATTGCCGAGGCGGTCGAGCATGCCAAAATGCAAAAACTCACCGACTCCCAAGGCAAGTTCTTCAAAGACCTCGCCGACGCCGGCGTGACCAAGGACGACTGGGGCGACAAGCTCGAATACGCGCGCTATGCCACCTACATGTACGGCGGCCGCGACACGCCGGACGACAAGTCGATGTTCGAGTATCAGTCGGACGAGTGGAAACACTTCCAGGAAACCGAAGACAAAAAAGGCAGCTCGCTGGCGCGACTGGCGCCCTACCTGCACAAAGACAGCGACCCGGACAGCAAAAACCTATGGGAAAAATTCCTCGCAGGCGGCACCAGCTCCAGCCGGCCGCACGGCAGTGAACGGCACACCGACGACTGGCGGCCTTGGGGCAGCACGGACATGGAAACGGGGAGCAAGCACACGGCTTGATGTTGCGTAGGCATTTATCAGCCAAGCCCATGCTGTTCAGTCAAGCGTAAATCCCTGTGGGAACGGGCTTGCCCGCGAAAGCGCTGGTTCAGTCAACATCATTGTTTGCTGGGCCGACGTCTTCGCGGGCAAGCCCGCTCCCACAGTTGATCGTCGCTGCGTGGCGTATTGCGCTCGCCTAACTGAGCGGCCTTGAGGCGCGGTATGGTCCGGCGCTTGACTCTCCCCTATACGGCACACCCTACCCTGAAAGCTTCCTTTTCAGGACATCACCCCATGCCCCAGCGCATCCTGGTCATCCTCGGCCACCCTCGCGGCACCAGCTTCTGCTCAGCCTTGGCCGATGCCTACATCCACAGTGCAAAAATCGCCGGCCACCAGGTACGCGTCCTACCCTTGGGCGACCTCACTTTCGACCCCGTGCTTCACCACGGCTACACACAGATCCAACCATTGGAACCTGACTTGCTCAGCGCCCAGTCCGACATCCTCTGGGCCACCCATCTGGCATTCGTTTTCCCGATCTGGTGGGGTGGCATCCCGGCGTTATTGAAAGGCTTTATCGACCGTATTTTCCTACCCGGCTTTGCCTTTAAATACCGCGAAGGCAAGTCGTTTCCTGACAAGCTGCTGCTCGGCCGAACCGCGCACGTGTTGGTGACCCTGGACACGCCGCCGTGGTATTACCGCTGGTTCTACCGCATGCCCGGCATTCATCAGGTGCGCAGCACCACACTGGCGTTTTGCGGCATCAAGCCGACCAAGACGTTGATGTTCGGGCCGGTGCTGGCCTCTACGCCAGCGCAGCGGGCAAAGTGGCTGACTCAGGCTGGCGGACTAATGGGAAAAGGGAGTTTTCATGTACATCGGCAAAGCCGCGCAACTGTCGAGCACGACCATCAAGGCGATTCGTCACTATGAGGCGATAGGCCTGTTGCCAGCGCCGAAGCGGGAGGGGCGTTATCGGGTCTATTCGGCGCAAAGTGTCGAGCTGCTGGCGTTGATCAAGTGCGCCCAGCAGTTGGGGTTCAAGCTCAAGGAGTTGCAGGGAATTCTGCACGGGCGCGAGGGCGATGTTTTGCCTTGGGAGCGTGCAGACCAGGCTATCGCCAGCAAGAAGCGCGAACTGGCCGGGCAGATTGCCAGGTTGCAGCAGATGCAGGCGGAGTTGATGGCGTTTGAAGCGCAGCTCAAGGACGCGCAAGGGCAGTGCCCGTCAATAAGCATTTTCGCTAGTTGAGGTAGCCGTCAGCCTTGAGTTGACACCGACTTTTTCGTTCTCTGCGCAGTCCCTTTCTGATTTTTCCAGCCGTTCATCCAGGCGCTTTTTCCTGCGGCATGCTCCGACGCCTTGCCCTTTTGCCGAGACGTCACGGATGACCCACGCTGCCCATATTGCCTTTATCGAACATGAGCTCAATGGCTTCCATCAGAGCCTGGCGGAGTATCGCCAGCAGATGAGCGCCTGGTATGCGCGGGCGCTGGATTCGGTCAGCCATGCAGAGGACAGCACCAATGAACATGGGAAAGATAATCGGAGAAGGATACAAACGGGACGGCTACGAATATGGAAAACAGAAAAAAGCCAGAGTTTTTTTGAATGAAGACGGAAACCCCATAACAGCCTTTACGGATTTCGAATGAAAATCAAACCAAGCCTTTCAACAATCCAAGGTCTGCTTTTTACATATTGCATCGAAAATGCAAGAAACCCTGACAGAGAGGAGCTTATTGCTTTCACAGATGTTAACAACTCGAAAGAGCTTAAAGACCTGTTCGACAAGCTGACCAGACCAGAATTTATCAGATATAAACATGAGGAAAGACAGCGACACATCCAGACCCTAGAATACTTTCTAAACACTGAGGAAACATTCGAAGCTGTTTTTTACCTTTTCGACACTTACTTCAATGACGAAATCATTGATAAAAGACAGTTCATGAAAGTATTGCTTGAGTGCCTTATACGTTACAACTTAGAAGCAAACGCATGAACCGTAACGTTGTTGGCGAGCGAGCTTGCTCGCGTTGGGCCGCGAAGCAGCCCCAATAAACCCTACGCGTTTCCCAAGCCAAACCCAGGGCAAGCCTGCTCGCCACAATAAGCCTGCTCATCACAACAAACCTACTCACCAGATACCAAAGTTCACCCTCAAAAAATGAGTGAACCCGGCGCCCCAATCAACTCGTCACCGAATATCGCTACGACTGTCAGCACCGGCTAATTAGCATCACCCAACCCAACGGGCAAACAGCCAGCTACCGCTATGACCCATTTGGTCGGCGCATCAGCAAAAGCGTCGACAACATATAGATAACCCTTTGCTGGTCCCGAGTACCAACGGCCCACGCTCACCTCATATTGGCTACCAGACTGCCGGAAAGCGCGGTAACGGAGGTGCCAAAAGAGCCCATATCTTGCTGAACCTAACCCCCGTCAACCGCTCCAGGATTGGTATTGCACAATGAGTTACCTAGAAGCAGAGATCGACGAAAGCTTAGAAAACTTAGGTATTCAGAGTAGAAAACTTGCCCCCAAAGACTTAGATATATTAATCGCATCTCTTGGCAACGCGTTTTTCTGCGAGAGTGCCAACCATCTTGATCCAACTCAGTTACGGGTTAACCGCACGGAGTACAACCCTGATTTCTGGCAAGAGGTATCAAAGCACATTCAAAGTGATCAGTTGATTTTCGTTGTGTTCGACACGTCCTATAGAGCATGGGAAATCGCCTCTCCCCAACAACTTGAGCGTATTTTATCTGATACCACTGGATACCCATTCTGGATGACGGACATGAGCTTTGGATTTCTGATCTACATGGACGAGCATGATTGCGTTAGTTGGGCTTATCCCTGAAAAACAACTTTCCCTCACGCGGCCATCAACAACCCCGACACCGAACAAAACGGCAAATGAAAATACGTATCCAACCGCACCAACCTCCACCCGCCCAGTTTTTTAAACACCTCTCCAGCACCGAATCGCTGATCGCCCAGGCAAACATCACCACTACTATCGCGCGGTCCTCCAACGCAGGGTTCATATGAGAACCGGCGAGAAATAAAACCGACCGTATCCCCCTCCGTATGCCAAAAAGACTTCTGAAGGACGACAAATGATTACTCTACTGAAAAAGTCATCAGACCCTATAACAAACCACTATAAAAAAGGAAAAGTGATAGCACTCAATAAGCATGCAAATGATGATGTGATATTTCTCATTGAGGGAACAGCTATAAACTGTTTTGTCAGCTACTGCCCCTACACTATCGAAGTTGGAGAAACCTACGACATAGAACTCACCCTAAACCTTTCCGACGACTACGAGATTGAACGGGTTGAACCGAGGAAAATACTGGTTGAAAAGGCGAATTATGGTTATTGCTACTTCCTCTACGGAGAGCTACTCAATGAGATTTTTCTTACCTTCACTTCGCTGAGCGATGAAGATATCCACTACGAACACCCCGAATGTAACGAGCACTTTATTAAATTAAAAGTTCAAAGAATTGACGCTAGTTTTCGCTGAGCCTGACAGTGAGATCAGCCCCCATCGCCTTTTTGTATTCACAAAAAGGCGTCCAGCGCAAAGCTCTAGATTTTGAAGCATATCCACGCCGAGGCTTGGAGCAAGCGGCTAATGACTCTCTCGAATAGTTTGAAAACAGCACGATGAGCCGAATAGAATGCACAATCGGCTCACTGAATGAGCCGAATAGCCCATTTATTCGGCTCACGCACCTAGGCACGCCTTCATGGATTCTCCTTCCTGGATCTGGCAACACACTGACTGGCCTCACTTCCATTGGCAGCCCGGACGCCTGGCTGTCTTGCTGCGCGAGTGCACGCAAGCCCAAGGCAAGCTGCTAGGCATGCTCGGCGCCGTTAGTCAGGCGGTCAGTGCGCAGAATGAGCTGGATGCTTTGCTGCAAAACATCCTGACGTCTTCGGCAATCGAAGGCGAGCAGCTGAATGTCGGCTCCGTGCGATCCTCTTTGGCGCTCCGCTTGGGCCTGGAGGCACTGCAAGATGGCCAGGTGAGCCGCCGCAGTGAAGGCCTCGCCGAATTGATGATGGACGCCACCAAACAATTCGCACAGCCGTTCACCCTTGCGCGCTTATTGAACTGGCATCACTGGTTGTTCCCGACCCCGGAAGCGGGCTTTGCCGCGCGCGCGCTCAATGTCGGCGCTCTGAGGGGAGATGAGCCCATGCAGGTGGTCTCGGGGCGACTGGATCGACCGACGGTCCATTTCGAGGCGCCACCGCGCCGGGGACTGGAGCAAGCGCTGGATGACTTCCTCGAATGGTTCGAAACCAGCCGCAACCAGCCAGAGCTGGACCCGTTGGTTCGCGCAGGCGTCGCGCACTTCTGGTTTGTCACGCTGCATCCGTTCGATGACGGCAATGGTCGCCTGACCCGCGCAATCACTGACTTGGCATTGGCACAAGGCGAGCATCAGGCCATCCGTTTTTATGCCATGTCAGCCAGCATTCTTGAGGATCGCGCCGGTTACTACAACGCATTGGAATCCAGCCAGAAGGCCACACTGGATATCACCGACTGGCTGGAATGGTTCCTGAAAACCTTGCTGCGCAGCCTGGAGCAGGCGATGGCGCGAATTGACCGAGTTCTGGCCAAGACCCGGTTTTGGCAGCAGCACCGCGACCTCTCGTTATCTGCCGAACAGATCAAGGTACTCAACCGCCTGCTCGACGGCGGTGAAAAAGGCTTCGAACACGGCATTAACGCCGCGCAGTACCAGGCAGTGGCGAAGGTGTCCAAGGCCACCGCAACCCGGCATCTTACTGATCTGTTGGAAAAAAACTGCCTGGTCCGTTTGCCTGGCGGAGGCCGTAGTACGCGCTATCAAATCAATGGCTGAAGCGACTGAAGCCACCCGCTCATTTGCCCACAATCCCCATGTCTGCTAGTGTCGCGCCGGTTTACCGTCTACCGGAATAGCCGCCATGGCCCGCAAAAAAGTTGCACTCGATTTCGAACAATCCCTCGCTGACCTGCAAACACTGGTCGAGCGTCTGGAGAACGGCGAGTTGTCGCTGGAAGACTCGTTGACGGCGTTCGAGCAAGGCATCGGCCTGACGCGCGACTGCCAGAGCGCGTTGGCGCAGGCGGAGCAGAAGGTCCAGGTTCTGCTGGAACGTGACGGGGAGTTGGCCGAAGAACCTTTCGATGCGGAACAGCCGGAATGATCGACGCGTATCAGGCCAGTAGCCAAGCCCGGGTCAACGCGGCGCTCGAGCCCTTGTTTGTTGCGCCAAGCCCGGAAATGAAGCGTCTCTACGATGCCATGCGCTACAGCGTGATGAATGGCGGCAAGCGTGTGCGCCCGTTGCTGGCGTATGCGGCGTGTGAAGCGCTGGGCGCGCCGGCCGAGCAGGCCAATGGCGCGGCGTGTGCGGTGGAGCTGATTCACGCCTATTCCCTGGTGCATGACGATTTGCCGGCGATGGACGACGACGATTTGCGTCGCGGCCAGCCGACCACCCACAAAGCCTTTGATGAAGCCTATGCCATTTTGGCCGGCGATGGCCTGCAGAGCCTGGCGTTCAGCGCCCTGCTGGACCCGCGCTTAAATAGCGTGAACGCAGAAAACAGCCTGCGCATGGTCACCGCCCTCGCCCTGGCCGCAGGCCCGGCCGGTATGGTCGGCGGGCAAGCGATCGACATGGGTTCGGTCAGCCTCAAGCTGGATCAACAGGCCCTGGAACATATGCATCGCCACAAGACCGGCGCGCTGATCGAAGCCGCCGTGCACTTGGGTGCGTTGGCCAGTGGCCGTGCCGACGCTGCGCAATTGGCCGCCCTGCAGACCTATTCCCGGGCTGTCGGCCTGGCGTTTCAGGTGCAGGACGACATTCTCGACGTCGAAAGTGACACCGCGACCCTGGGCAAACGCCAAGGCGCGGATGCCGCACGCGACAAACCGACCTATCCAGCCCTGCTTGGCCTTGACGCAGCCAAGGCATATGCCCTGGAACTGCGCGACCAAGCCCTGGATGCCCTGCGACTTTTCGACGCGGCGGCCGAGCCTCTGCGCGACCTGGCGCGGTATATCGTCGAACGCCGCCACTGAGAATGGCGGCCATTGCAGCCGCATATCGGCCAAGTTCGGCGCTCTGCGTGGGCAGTTTGCACCGCTTGAGGTAAACTGCCGCCTCTTCTATACCTATAACGATTCGCCTGATGCCCACGACGTTTCAAGAGATTCCCCGCAAACGCCCGTCCACGCCACTGCTCGACCGTGCTGCCACGCCGGACGGCCTGCGTCGACTGGGTGAAGCCGAGCTGGAAACCCTGGCCGATGAGTTGCGCCTGGAATTGCTCTACACGGTCGGTCAGACCGGTGGGCATTTTGGTGCCGGCCTGGGCGTCATCGAGCTGACCATCGCCCTGCATTACGTGTTCGACACCCCGGACGACCGGCTGGTGTGGGACGTGGGCCACCAGGCGTATCCGCATAAAATCCTTACCGGCCGTCGCGAGCGCATGGGCACCCTGCGCCAGAAGGACGGCCTGGCCGCCTTCCCGCGTCGCGCCGAGAGCGAGTACGACACCTTTGGCGTCGGCCACTCCAGCACCTCCATCAGCGCAGCGCTGGGCATGGCCATTGCCGCCCGCCTGCAAGGCAGCGATCGCAAGGCAATCGCGGTGATCGGTGATGGCGCGTTGACCGCCGGCATGGCGTTCGAAGCCCTGAACCATGCGCCGGAAGTGAACGCCAACATGTTGGTGATCCTCAACGACAACGACATGTCGATTTCGCGCAATGTCGGTGGCCTGTCGAATTACCTGGCAAAAATTCTTTCCAGCCGCACCTATGCCAGCATGCGCGAAGGCAGCAAAAAGGTGCTCTCGCGTCTGCCCGGCGCGTGGGAAATTGCCCGCCGCACCGAAGAATACGCCAAGGGCATGCTGGTGCCCGGCACCCTGTTCGAAGAGCTGGGCTGGAACTATATCGGCCCCATCGATGGCCATGACCTGCCAACCCTGATCGCCACGTTGCGCAACATGCGTGACCTCAAGGGCCCGCAGTTCCTGCACATCGTCACCAAGAAAGGCAAAGGCTTCGCCCCGGCCGAAGTTGACCCGATCGGCTACCACGCGATCACCAAACTCGAACCGCTCAACGCCCCCGCCGCCGCGCCGAAAAAGGCCAGCGGGCCGAAGTACTCCGGTGTGTTTGGCGAATGGCTGTGCGACATGGCCGCCGCCGACTCGCGCCTGGTGGGCATTACTCCGGCGATGAAGGAAGGCTCCGACCTGGTGGCGTTCAGCGAGCGTTTCCCGCTGCGCTATTTCGACGTGGCGATTGCCGAGCAGCACGCCGTGACGTTCGCCGCCGGCATGGCCTGTGAAGGCGCCAAGCCGGTGGTCGCGATCTACTCCACCTTCCTGCAGCGCGGTTATGACCAACTGGTTCACGACGTGGCGGTGCAGAACCTCGATGTGCTGTTTGCCATCGACCGCGCCGGCCTGGTCGGCGAAGACGGCCCGACCCACGCCGGCAGTTTCGATTTGTCCTACTTGCGCTGTATTCCCGGCATGCTGGTGATGACGCCGAGTGATGAGAACGAACTGCGCAAAATGCTCAGCACCGGCCACCTGTACAACGGCCCGGCCGCCGTGCGTTACCCGCGCGGCAATGGCCCGAATGCAGTGATCGAGAAAGACCTGGCGCCGATCGAGATCGGTAAAGGGATCGTGCGGCGCCAGGGCAGTAAGACGGCGTTTCTGGTGTTCGGCGTGCAATTGGCCGAAGCGCTGAAAGTCGCTGAGAAGCTCGACGCCACCGTGGTCGACATGCGTTTCGTCAAACCGTTGGACGACGCCCTGGTACGCGACATCGCCGCTAGCCATGAGCTGCTGGTGACCGTCGAAGAAAACGCCATCATGGGCGGCGCGGGTGCGGCAGTCAGTGAATTCCTGGCGCGGGAGAACATCCTCAAGTCGGTGCTGCACCTGGGCTTGCCGGATGTGTACGTCGAACACGCCAAGCCGGCGCAGATGCTGGCGGAATGTGGGCTGGACGAGGCTGGCATTGAAGCGTCGGTGCGCGCGCGCATGGCACTGCTAGGCCTGTAGAAACCGGCTCAAAAAATGTGGGAGCTGGCTTGCCTGAGATAGCATCACCTCGGTCTTACTGACAAACCGAGGTGCCTGCATCGCAGGCAAGCCAGCTCCCACATTGGTTTTGTATTGCTGATAAATGCTATGGACAGCCCATGAACCGCCTTCGCTTTGCCCTGCCCTTGCTGCTGCTGCCCGCCCCTGACCTGCTGGCCGACAGCTTCGAGCGCGACGACGCACTGAAACTCCCCGACGTGGTGATCAGCGCCAACCGCCAGGTCCAGGCGCGCAACGACAGCAGCGCCGCCAACACCGTGTTCACCCGTGATGACATCGACCGCCTGCAACCCACCAGCGTGACCGACCTGCTCAGCCGCGTGCCCGGCGTACAAGTGGCGCCCACCGGTGGCCGCGGCAGTTTGCCGGGCATCTATATTCGTGGCACCAAATCCGCGCAAAGCCTGGTGCTGGTCGACGGCCAACGCATCGCCAACACCAGCTCCGGCGACAGCGGGCTGCAATACCTGAACGTCGATCAGATTGAACGCGTGGAAGTGCTGCGCGGCTCGCGCTCGGTGATCTACGGCAGTGATGCGATCGGCGGCGTGATCCAGATATTCACTCGGCGTAATGCCGAGCAAGGCCTGCAGCCACGCTTGAAACTGGGGTTTGGCAGCCACCAGACCTGGGAGCGCAGCGTCGGTCTTTCCGGCGGTGATGAACACACGCGTTTCAACCTGGGCGCGAGCCTGGATGACACGGCGGGTATCAACTCAACGCGCGCGTCGTTTCCCAGCGACGGCGACCATGATGCCTATCGCAACCAATCCATCAGCCTCAACCTCAGCCATGCTTTCAGCGACGAACTGGAGGTTGGTTTCAATCTGTTGGATAACCGCGGCAAGTCAGAGTACGACAACAGCTTCGGCCGTTACGACGCGGCTTCCGGGCAAACTGTCGGGCAGAAACCCTACACCGATTACACCGTGAGCAGCGCCAGCGGTTATGTCGACGCCAAGCTCAATGCGCACTGGCAGTCGCGCCTGGAACTGGGCCACAGCGAGAACCTCGATACCAAGCGCGATACGCTCAGCGATGATTTCAGCGTGTTCAATACCTTTCGCGACTCGGTCAACTGGCAAAACGACCTGACGCTGAATGACCAGAACAGCTTGATCCTCGGCGGCGACTGGTACGAAGACCGTTTCCACGGTTCAACCACCTTCACCGAAAACAGCCGCTGGAACCGGGCCGCCTTTGTGCAGCATCGCTTCCACGGCGAGTGGTTCTCCACCGAACTGGGCCTGCGCCGCGACCAGAACCAGCAGTTCGGTGGCCAGAACAGCTGGAGCGGCACCCTCACCGTGCCGATCAACCCCGACAATGACGTGCTGCTGAGCTACAGCGAAGGCTTTCGCGCGCCGACCTTCAACGACCTTTATTACCCTGACACGAAGTACAGCAACCCCAACTTGCAGCCCGAAACGTCAAAGAGCTACGAGCTGCAATGGCGCAGCCAACTGAGTGACAGCACGCGCCTGGAAGCCTCGCTGTATCGCACCCAGTTAAGCAACGCGATCATCCTCGACAGCACCAGCAAGCCGCAAAACGTGGCGTCGGCGCGTGTCGATGGGTTTGAAGCGGCGCTCAAGCAGGAGCTGTTTGGTTGGCAGAGTAACCTGGGCGCCGCCTTCATCAACCCGCGCGACCGTGACACGGGCCACACCCTGGCCCGTCGTGCACGCCGCACGTTGAACCTGGATCTGGATCGACAATTTGACAAGTTGGGACTGGGGGCCAGTTGGCAGGTCATCAGCAGCAGCTACGACGACGAAAAAAACCGCAACCGCCTGGGTGGATACGCACTGCTGGGGTTGCGCAGCAGTTGGGCGGTGAGCCGTGAAATCCGTATTTCACTAAAGGTCGACAACCTGCTGGACCGCCAATACGCCCGCGCCCGCTACAGCTATAACGCTTCGGACTTTTCCAATAATCAGGACTACCGCGAAGCGGGACAGACCTGGATGCTCGGGCTGACCTGGACCCCGAAGCTGTAACCAACGCCCCGGCGCCTCGACCTATCGATTGACCTTTCAGGCAATGGCTCGCTGTCGGAACGAGCATTGCAGTGGCAGGGTCATGTGCGCCGCTCCCCTTGGCGCCTCAACGACGCTCGCGCATGGGCTCATTCGTACTCAGATACCCGGCCTTGATGGCCTCGGCGCAGTCTATAAACCCATAGGCGTTAACACGGCCGGCCTCGGTAAAGCCGACGTAGAAGTCCTTTTTTTTGCCTTGGCTTTCCAGTTCATAGTCAAAACACTGTGAGCTGCCACTACGAATCGGGGTGATGCGCTTGGGCTGCTGGATAGCGAGAATGTCCTGCTTGGAGGTTCTTTCGCCTCGGCCAGCCTTCTCTACCAGCGGATCAGCCCAGAAATTCATCAACGTTGAGACACCTTCCAGCGTCGCGCAGCCGGTCAGCAAAAGGGCAGTAGAAACACCGATGATCAAACGACGCATGGCCACCTCCTGTAGTGGAATAATCGCCATGCGGCACGCATCGCGGGCCATAGAGTAATCCGCTGCTGGCCGAGCCACTCAACGGAAGAATCTTATTAATCGGTAGGACAACACGCCTCTCGCACGCTAGCGTTGTGGGGCAATCAACGCGCAGAGCTCGGCCACCGCCTCGACCATCTGGCCGCTGGGCCGCTCCAGGCCTTTATCCGGCACCAATAACAAACGCCCCTGCGCCACGGCGGTCACCTGCGGCCAGGCCTTCCAGGCGTTCAACTGCGGCTGATCCCCGGCCAGAATCACCTCGGGATTGCGCTGCAACACCGACTCGATGCTGACCTGCGGCGCCGGCAGCTTCAGGTCATCGAACACATTGCGCGCGCCGCACACACTCAGCGCGTCGCTGATGATCTGCCCGCCGCCTACGGTGTACAGCGGCTGGTTCCATACCTGGTAAAACACGCGCAGCGGCTCGGCACGCTGGTAGCGTTGGCGCAGTTCGGCCAGGCGCTGGCGTAGCTGTGCGGCCAGTTGCCGGCCGGCGTCGGCGCGGCCCAATTGCTCGGCGATGCTCTGAACCTGGGTGGTCAGCTGTTCGAGGCTATGGGGTTCGGCGACATACACGGGGATGTTCAGGCGCTGTAATTGCTCACGCTGAGCCGGGCCGACACTGCCGGGCCACAGCAGGATCAAGTCGGGCTTGAGGCTGAGCAGGCGCTCCATGCTCAGTTGCCCGTACTGCCCAACCGACGGCACTTGCGCCAATGTCGCCGGGCGCTCGCCACCGTCGAGCACGCCCACCAGCAGGTCGGCGGCGCCCAGTTCAACCACGATTTCAGAGAGTGAAGGCGCCAGGCTGACGACGCGCTGGACCGCCAGCGCCTGGGCACTGAATGCCAACAGCAGCACCGCCAGCCAGTAGCGCATCATCCCAATTGACGCGGGATGCGGTAGAGGTAAAACAGCACCAGGGTGGACAGCGCCAGCAAAAACAGCGGCACCGCTTCCAGGCCGACAAACACCGCCAACGCGCCGATCCAGGCCGGTAGGGCCGCGACCAGCAAGGCCGTGCGACGACGGGCCGCGAGGGTGATCCAGGCAGCCGGTTCTTCGGCAGTATCGAGGGCTTTGGCGGTGGCGATCAGCGCGTGTTTATAGCCGTTAAAATAACGCAGGCTCAAAAACATCGAGGCCACGCCGGCAATAAAGAACGGCATGGCCAATACGGGAAGCAGGGATTGGGCCTGGCCGAACACCAGGTTGATCACGAACAACGGCAGCAATGCCAGGGCCAGGTACTGCCACCAGTTGAAGGACAGTCGCCGTTTCACCTGGCCACGGGTCACGCGCGGTCGACCTCGCCCTGGTGCTCGTTGCCCATCATGTGGTCGAGCTTGCTGGCTTTGGTCGCCAGGTAGAGCTTGTTGTGCGGGTTTTGCCCGGTGTGCAGCGGCACGCGCTCGGCCACGGTGATGCCCATCTCGGTCAAGGCTTTGACCTTGCGCGGGTTGTTGGTCATCAGGCGCAGGGATTTCACGCCCAGGTGCTCGAGCATCGGCAGGCAGATCGCATAGTCACGCTGGTCAGCGGCAAAGCCCAGGCGTTCGTTGGCTTCGACGGTATCGGCGCCGCCGTCTTGCAGCTCGTAGGCGCGGATCTTGTTCATCAGGCCGATGCCACGGCCTTCCTGGCGCAGGTACAGCAGCACGCCACGGCCTTCGCGGGCGATGGCGCGCATGGCGGCTTCCAGTTGCGAACCGCAGTCACAGCGTTGGCTGAACAATGCGTCGCCGGTCAGGCACTCGGAGTGCACGCGGCCAAGCACCGGCGCGCCGTCGGCGATGTCACCCAGGCTGAGCACGACGTGCTCGCGGCCAGTGGCCTCTTCGAGAAAGCCGTTCATGGTGAACGTGGCAAAAGGGGTAGGCAGCTTGGAAGCGGCGACGAAAACGACGGGCACCGTGTGCTCCTGATTTCAGATTTCACAGAGGGCGCCATTGTAACAGCAGGTTCCTACAGACGCTTAAGCTGAATTATCGCTGATAAAGATCAATCGGTTCGATTGGCCTTCGTCCCGGTTCTATGCAGGTCAGAACGGGTAAGGCTGCTTCCAGTGTCCGAAAATCGGCTTCAGTTCGCCGCTTTTGACCAAAGCCTCCATGCGCTGGTCATACACCGCCATCAAGGCCCGGCCGCGCTCAGTGTCGGCAAAGCCTATGTAAAGCGGCAGCTCGGCGATAGGCGTGAGCCTGAACTGCGAAGGATCGTCCGCCTGACCAAGCACGTACCTGGCTTCGGTGAGCGAGTCGATGTAGAAGTCGGCGCGGCCGTGCTGCAGCATCGGCAGGATGCCGTCTCGGCGTTCGATCTGGTTGAAGTGACGCAGGTTGGGCAAGTACTCCTCGTACTTGTAGCCGCGTACCCAGGCCAGGCGGTAATTGCCCAGCGTGGCGAGGCTTGGCGTCGGCGTCGTTGCCAGCCCGAGGGCGTAGATGTGGTCCGAGTCGAAATTCCAGTGCGGGTACAACACGCCGCTGGCTTCATCGCGATAGGCACCGACCCAGCCATCCACCTCGCCGCGCTGGGCCAGGCCGACCGAGCGGGTATAGGGCTCGCTGCGGGCTTGCAGGGTGATGCCGGCGGGCTCGAAGATTTGGCGCAATACGTCCCAGGCCAGGCCGCTGCCATCTTTGTTGGTGTAGTCGTTCCATTCCTCACTGGCCAGCGTGATCTTGCCGGGGACCGGGCCTTCATCTGCTTGGACCAGCGAGGCAAGTGCACACAGCACCACCAGCAGCCAACGGCGTACATCCATAACGACACAACCCCACACACCGTAATATCCGTATAGAGGGTAGCGCAGGTCGCTGGCTTACGGTGTTTCGTGAAAATGCTGATAGCCACGCACGGCCGGTGTGATGTCTTGCCCAGTGGCATCGAGCAAGGTGACGCCCTGCCCGGCCTCGACCCGACCGATCACGTGGATCGGCCAACCAGCAGCCTGCAACGGCGCCAGCTCGGCCGGCGGCAACGTGAACGCCAATACGTAGTCGTCGCCCCCGCTCAGGGCCGCCACGCGCGCCTGGTCATCACCGAGAAACGCCAGCAAGGCCGCCGACAACGGTAATTGCTGACGCTCAATCACCAGGCTGACAGCCGACGCTTTGGCGATATGCCCGCAATCGGCCAACAAGCCGTCGGAGATATCCATGGCCGATGTGGCCTTCGCCCGCAGCGCCAGGCCCAACGCCAGTTGCGGTTGTGGCGACCAGTAGTGCGCCAGCAGCGGCTCGGCGACAGCGGCGTCTGCCGTGCGTTGGCCCAGTACCAGCGGCAACGCACCGGCAGCATTGCCCAGCTCACCGCCTACACACAGCAAGTCACCCGGTTGCGCACCGCTGCGCGTCAACGCCTGCCCAGCCGGCACACGGCCAAACACGGTCAGGGTCAGGCTCAGCGGCCCGCGCGTGGTGTCGCCGCCCACCAGGCCGACGCCGCAGCTTTGCGCCATGGTGTTCAAACCCTGGGCATAGCGTTGCAGCCAATCGGCATCGACCGTCGGCGTTGTCAGGGCAAGGGTAAAGGCAAGCGGATGGGCGCCCATGGCAGCCAAGTCGCTCACTGCCACGGCCAGCGAGCGCTGGCCGAGCAGGAACGGGTCACACGGGTCGGCGAAATGCACGCCGGCCACTAACGTATCGGTGGAGATTGCCAGCTGCTCCCCGGCGGGGAGCGCCAGCAAGGCGCAGTCGTCGCCGATCCCAAGGGCAATGCCTTCGCCGCCCTGCGCACAGGGCGCGGCGGCGAAGTAGTTGCGGATCAGCTCGAACTCACCCATTGGGAAGGTCAGCGCGACTTAGCGCTTGTGTTCCTTCACTTCGGCTTCACGCAGGCGCGGGGCCAGCTTGTCGAGCACGCCGTTGACGAACTTGTGGCCGTCGGTCGAACCGTAGACTTTGGCCAGCTCGATCCCTTCGTTGATCACTACGCGGTACGGCACGTCAACGCGCTTGAGCAGTTCCCAGGTGGACAGGCGCATAACGCACAGTTCAACCGGGTCCAGCTCTTCGATCGTCAGGTCCAGGCAAGGCGCCAGCGCCGTGTCGATCTCGGTCAGGTTGGCATGCACACCGTGCAGGATGTCGTGGAAGTAGCTCTGGTCGGCAAACGTGAAGTCGTTGTCGACGCGGAACTGCGCTTCGATTTCGTTCAGCGAAGCGCCGGCCATCAGACGCTGGTACAGCGCCTGGGTCGCGAGTTGACGCGCTTTACGGCGCTTCTCGCTTTTGGACGGCTTGCCGGCATCCGCAGGGCGCGGGTCTTGGGGGTTGAACTGATCGCTCTCGTCGGAAATCACTTGGCCTCCAACTGCGACAGCAGGCTGACCATTTCCAGCGCGGACAGGGCAGCTTCAGCGCCTTTGTTACCGGCCTTGGTGCCGGAACGCTCGATGGCTTGCTCGATGGAATCCACGGTCAGCACGCCGAAAGCGACGGGCACGCCGAACTCCATGGACACTTGGGCCAGGCCCTTGGTGCATTCGCCGGCCACGTATTCGAAATGCGGGGTGCCGCCACGAATGACCGCGCCCAGGGCGATGATCGCCGCGTATTCACCCTGCTGAGCAACTTTTTGCGCAACCAGTGGAATTTCGAAGGCGCCAGGGGCACGGATGAGAGTGATATCGCTCTCGCTCACACCGTGGCGAACCAGGGCGTCAACGGCACCGCTTACCAGGCTTTCAACCACGAAGCTGTTGAAGCGGCCAACCACCAGGGCATAGCGGCCTTTGGGGGCGATGAAGGTACCTTCGATGGTCTTCAGGGTCATTCGACAAATCTCTTAAAGAGCCGGGACGCGAAAAGTGCGTCCCTCAGTGATGATTTAACCGCGAACAAGGGGCAAAAATCGCCGGCCTTTATTCGGAGGGCACGTATTCTACAACTTCCAGGTCGAAACCGGATATCGCATTAAATTTCATTGGCGCGCTCATCAGGCGCATTTTGCGTACGCCCAGGTCACGAAGGATCTGCGAACCCGCACCGACGATGCTGTAGGTGGTCGGTTTTTTCACCGGCACGTGGTCGGCGGTTTCGCGGATATGCGCCAGCAATACATCGCCGTCCAACGGGTGACCGAGCAACAGCACCACACCGCTGCCTGCCTCGGAGACCGCAGCCATGGCGGCGCGCAGGCTCCAGCGGCCGGGCTGCTTGACCATCAGCAGGTCGCGTAACGGGTCCATGTTGTGCACACGCACCAGGGTCGGTTCTTCGGCGCAAATGTTCCCCAGCGTCAGGGCCATGTGCACGTCACCTTCCACTGAATCACGGTAGGTCACCAAATTGAATTGGCCCAGTTCGCTGTCCAGTGGCTGCTCGGCAATCCGCTGAACGGTACGCTCATGGATCATGCGGTAGTGAATCAGGTCGGCAATGGTGCCGATCTTGAGGTTGTGTTCAGCCGCAAACGCTTCAAGTTCAGTGCGACGGGCCATGGTGCCGTCGTCGTTCATCACTTCGCAGATGACGCCGCTCGGCTCGAAACCGGCCATGCGCGCCAGGTCGCAGGCAGCTTCGGTGTGGCCGGCACGCGCGAGGGTGCCGCCCGGCTGGGCCATCAGCGGGAAGATGTGGCCGGGGCTGACGATGTCTTCGGCCTTGGCGTCTTTGGCGGCGGCGGCTTGCACGGTGCGCGCGCGGTCGGCCGCAGAAATACCGGTGGTCACGCCGGTGGTCGCTTCAATCGATACGGTGAACTTGGTGCCGAAACCCGACCCGTTGCGCGGCGCCATCAAGGGCAGCTTGAGCAACTCGCAGCGTTCGCGGCTCATGGGCATGCAGATCAGCCCACGCGCGTGCTTGGCCATGAAGTTGATGTGCTCAGCCTTGCAGGTCTCGGCGGCCATGATGATGTCGCCTTCGTTTTCACGGTCTTCGTCATCCATCAGGATGACCATCTTGCCTTGGCGGATGTCTTCAACCAGTTCTTCGATGCTATTGAGCGCCACGCGGCACCCCCTTGGTCAGGATTTAAGGTAGCCGTTAGCGGCTAAAAAACTTTCAGTGATGTTCCCGGCAGTAGGCTCTGCGGCCTTATCGCCCAACAGCAGGCGCTCCAGGTAACGGGCAAGCAAGTCGACTTCCAGGTTCACCCGGCGACCTGGCTGGTACGAGGCCATGATGGTTTCGCTCAGGGTGTGGGGAATGATGGTCAGTTCAAATTCGGCGCCATTCACGGCGTTCACGGTCAGGCTGGTGCCGTCGACGGTGATCGAGCCTTTGTGGGCGATGTACTTGGCCAGCTCTTTGGGAGCGCGGATGCGAAATTCCACGGCCCGTGCGTTCTCGCTACGGGACACCACTTCGCCGACGCCATCGACATGGCCGCTGACCAGGTGGCCGCCCAGGCGCGTGGTCGGGGTCAGGGCTTTTTCCAGGTTGACCGGGCTGCCGGCCTTGAGGTCGTTCATCGCGGTGCAGTCCAGGGTTTCCCGGCTGACGTCGGCGGCAAAGCCGTTGCCAGGCAGCTCGATGACGGTCAGGCACACGCCGCTGACGGCGATGCTGTCGCCCAGCTTAACGTCGCCCAGGTCCAGCTTGCCGGTTTCAACCAGCAGGCGGATGTCGCCGCCTTTGGGAGTCATTGCACGGATGCTGCCGATGGATTCGATAATGCCGGTGAACATTTCGTTCTCCTGAAAACGAGGGGCTGTCGCTCAAGCGCGGGCCGGGAATTATACGCTCGCTGCTGGCATAGGGATGGCAGTGACTCGCCAGTCGTCGCCTACAGCGCGCATGTCAGTGATCTTGAGTGGGGGGGCATCGGCCAGTTTCTCAAGCGGCCAGTCCAGCAGAGGCCGCGCGGCGGAGCCGAGGAACTTGCCGGCGACGAATATCACGTACTCGTCCACCAGCCCTTGCTGGGCGAACGCACCGGCCAGGCTCGGGCCGGCTTCCACCAGCACGTCGTTGACGCCACGGGCGGCCAGGGCCACCAGGGCCGAGCGCAGGTCGACCTGACCGTCAACGCCCGGCACCACCAGGCATTCGGGGCCACGGGGGAACTGGTTTTCCGCGGTCACGCAGGTGATGACCAACGCCGGGCCGGCCTTGAAGAACGGCGCATTGAGCGGCACCCGCAGGCGCCCGTCGATCAACACGCGCAAGGGCGGGCGCGACATGGCAAGTGCGGTGGTTTCATCGTCCAGGCCCAACTCGTCGGCGCGTACCGTCAGACGCGCGCCATCGGCCAGCACCGTGTCGGCGCCGGTCAGCACCACACTGGCCTCGGCACGCAGGCGCTGTACGGCGGCGCGGGCGGCCGGGCCGGTGATCCATTGGCTTTCGCCGCTGGCCATCGCGGTGCGGCCGTCCAGGCTCATCGCCAACTTGACCCGCACAAACGGCAGGCCGTGCTCCATGCGCTTGAGGAAGCCCGGGTTCAGCGCGCGCGCTTCGCTTTCCAGCACGCCGCTGCGGGTTTCGATACCGGCTTGCGCCAAGCGCTGCATGCCACGCCCGGCCACTTCCGGGTTCGGGTCCTGCATCCCGGCCACCACGCGCGCCACACCGGCAGTCACCAGTGCATCGGCACACGGCGGCGTGCGTCCGTGGTGGCTGCACGGCTCCAGGGTTACGTACACCGTGGCGCCACGCGCCTTGGCACCGGCAGCGCGCAGGGCATTCGGTTCGGCATGCGGTTCGCCGGTGCGCTCGTGCCAGCCTTCGCCGACAATCTGCCCGTCACGCACAATCACGCAGCCCACACGCGGGTTGGGGTGGGTGGTGTACACGCCCTTGCGCGCCAATTCGAGGGCGCGGGCCATGTAATGGGCGTCGAGGACAGCTTGTTCGGCAGACGGAGGGTTCATTTTTTGGCAGGCTCACGGGCCAGGCGGTCGATTTCTTCGCGGAACTCGTTGAGGTCCTGGAAGCGTCGATACACCGAGGCGAAACGGATATAGGCGACTTCGTCGAGCTTTTGCAGCTCGCCCATCACCAGCTCTCCAACCACCAGGCTCTTGACCTCGCGCTCGCCGGTCGCACGCAGCTTGTGCTTGATATGCACCAGCGCCGCCTCCAGCCGCTCGACACTCACCGGGCGTTTTTCCAGGGCGCGCTGCATACCGGCGCGCAGTTTGTCTTCGTCGAAAGGCTGGCGGCTGCCGTCGGACTTGATCAGACGTGGCAATACCAGTTCGGCGGTTTCGAAGGTGGTGAAACGTTCACCGCAGCCAGAGGCCAGGCATTCGCGCCGGCGACGTACTTGATCGCCCTCGGCGACCAGACGCGAGTCAATGACCTTGGTGTCGTTGGCACCGCAGAAGGGACAGTGCATGGTGGCAGGCAACAAAAAAAGGGAGGGCCATGGTAGCGCATCCCTGTGGCAAGACAAGCCATAGCCTTTACGGTATATAGGCAGGCTTATATGTTTCTTTATTTTAAAGCCACGGATTTTGCCCTTTCTGGAGCCGTACATGCAGTTACGACCACTTGTTTTACTCGCCCTGTTCAGTTTTCTGGTCGCCTGCAGCAGCGAAGCCCCCAAGCCTTCGGCGCCTCAACCGACGCCCGCCCAAGAGAAAAAAGTGCCCGGCATTGAAGACCTCGGCCCGCTGCCGGCTTATCAGCGCGAAATCAACGGCACCCTCAACGGCGTGCCGGCCAACGCCGAAGTCGAACTGGCCCTGCTGGTGATTGACGAGCGCAACCGCCCGCAACAACTGCTCGCCAGCAGCGTGTTGACCGGCAATGGCAAGCCCCTGGCGTTCCGCCTGCGCTTTAACCCGGAAGCCTTCCCGGCCGGTGCGCGGGTTGAATTGCGCGGTCGCGCCAGCCAGTCCGGCCAGTTGATCCTGCACCTGCCCGCCGTGCGCATCACCCAGGCAATTACCCAGGCCACCGGCCCGCTGCAACTCGTCCCGGCGCCATGACGCCACCGCTGGACCTGCAACGCGCCCTGAGCGAGCTGATCGGCGACGCGCAACTGGTGCCCTGCCCGCTGCCGGGCACCGAGCTGTCGTTGTGGCTGCTGGACGCGGACAATATGGACCGCGCCTTCAGCCCCGAAGAAACCCGGCGCATCCTGCATGAGCCGCCCTATTGGAGTTTCTGCTGGGCCAGCGGTCTGGCGCTGGCGCGTTACCTGGCGGCGTACCCCGAGTGGGTTGCCGGCAAGCGCGTGCTGGATTTTGGCGCAGGCTCTGGCGTGGCCGGGATTGCCGCCATCAAGGCGGGCGCGCTGGAAGTGGTCGCGTGTGATTTAGACCCGCTGGCGTTGGCATCCTGCAGGGCGAATGCCGAACTCAACGGTGTGACCCTGGGTTATTCAGCGGATTTTTTCGCCGAAGCCGATCGCTTCGACCTGATCCTGGTGGCCGACGTGCTTTACGACCGCGCCAACCTGCCGCTGCTTGATCAATTCCTGACGCGCGGCCGTGAAGCACTGGTAGCAGATTCGCGCGTGCGCGACTTCCAGCACCCGGCTTATCAACGCCTGGAAATCCTTGAGGCGCTGACCCTGCCGGACCTGGCCGAGCCTTGGGAGTTTCGCAAGGTGAGCCTGTACCATTCGCGGCGCGCTTGAGGCCATCGCGGGCACGCCCGCTCCCACAAGGGAACGCGGTCAAGTGTGGGAGCGGCTTGCCCGCGATAGCGATCTGGACTCCATCACCTTATAGTTGCCCCATTCCCGCTTTATTCGAGACGCCCCATGAGTGAGCCCACGCCGTACATCTTCGACGTCACCACCGCCAACTTCGACCAGGCAGTGATCCAGAACTCCTTCGAGAAACCCGTGCTGGTGGATTTCTGGGCGGAGTGGTGCGCGCCGTGCAAGGCGTTGATGCCAATGTTGGCGAAAATTGCCGAGAGTTATCAGGGCGAGTTGCTGTTGGCCAAGGTCGATTGCGAGGCTGAGCAGGATATCGTCGCGCGTTTTGGCATTCAAAGCCTGCCCACCGTGGTGCTGTTCAAGGACGGCCAGCCGGTGGACGGGTTTGCCGGCGCGCAGCCGGAGTCGGCGGTGCGCGCAATGCTGGAGCCGCACGTGCAGATGCCACCACCGGCGGCGGCTGATCCGCTGGAGCAGGCCCAGGCGCTGTTTGCCGAAGGCCGCATCAGCGATGCCGAAGCGGTGCTGGTGACGATGCTGGGCGAAGACAACACCAACGCCGGCGCGCTGATCCTGTACGCGCGCTGCCTGGCTGAGCGCGGTGAACTGGGCGAAGCCCAGGCCGTGCTCGACGCCGTGAAAAGCGATGACCACAAAGCTGCCCTCGCCGGCGCCAAGGCGCAAATCACCTTCCTGCGCCAGGCCGCCGAGCTGCCGGACGCCGCCGACTTGAAAAGCCGCCTGGCGCAAAACCCGCAGGATGATGAGGCGGCCTATCAGTTGGCGATTCAGCAGCTGGCACGTCAGCAATACGACGCGGCGCTGGAAGGCTTGCTCAAGCTGTTTATCCGCAACCGCAGCTACAGCGAAGGCTTGCCGCACAAGACCTTGCTGCAGGTGTTTGAACTGCTCGGCAATGACCACCCGCTGGTCACCGCGTACCGCCGCAAGTTGTTTGCTGCGCTGTACTAATCGCCGATCCAGCTGTACAGCGGCGTATCCCCGCCGCTGGTCACTTTCACCTTGGCGTTATGGCGCAAGCGCACCAGCAGGCGCTTGCCTGATGCGGCGTCACCGGCCAAGCCTTCCAGCTGATCGAGCAGTTCCAGCCCGTTGAGTTGCCCGGCCTTGCGCAACAGGTCCTGGGCGTGCTGCCACAGATCATCATTGTGTTTGACCGGCGCGGCAGCGGGCGCGCTCGGCGTAGGCGCGGCCTGCAACTGGGCGCCCAAGCGCGCCCAATCGCCGTCATCCAGCTCCAGGGTCAAGTCCACCGGCATGTCGCCGACCGTTCCACGAATTCGCAACATCGTCCCTACTCCTGCACTTTTCTGACGGGCATGCTCCCACGCGGCTTGCGCAACGCCAAGCGGGCGGTCAAACTCTGTCACTATTGTTATAAGATCACATAACAAAACTTTCATGTTCTGGAGCCTTCTCATGCGCCGTCTGCTGCTTGCTTTGCCGTTTGCCCTGCTGCCACTGGCAGTTGCCCATGCTCACGATGATCACGAACATGAGCACGGCAGCCTCGGCGCCCACGAGCATGGCGTCGGCCGTCTCAATGCGGTACTCGACGGTCAGACGCTTGAGCTGGAATTTGACAGCCCGGCCATGAACCTCGTGGGTTTTGAACACCAGGCCAGCACGCCGGCCGACAAAGCCAAAGTCGCTGCAGTGCGCAAACAGCTGGAAAACCCGTTGGCCCTGTTCAACCTGCCCAAGCCCGCCGGTTGCGTGATCAGCACCCAGGAACTCAACAGCCCGCTGTTCGGCGACAAGCCAGAAGCCGATCATGATGACGACGACGATGACCACGCCACCGACGGCAAAGGCGCAGCCGCCCACGAACATCATCATGACCACAGTGAAATTCACGCCCACTACCAGTTCACCTGCGCCACGCCGACGGCCTTGAGCAACCTCGACCTGACCCAGGTGTTCAAGACCTTCCCCGCCACTCAGAAGATTCAGGTACAACTGATCGGCCCAAGCGGCCAGCAAGGTGTTGAAGCCACGGCCACCGCAACCACCCTGAAGTTCTGATTTGAAACACGGTCAATGTGGGAGCTGGCTTGCCTGCGATAGCGGTATAACAGACACATCCATATTGAATGTGCCGCCGTCATCGCAGGCAAGCCAGCTCCCACATTGGATCGGCGCCACGCTCTACAACCAGGCGATATTGATTTCACATGACCCAAGCACTGATCGAACTGTCTGACCTGGGCTTCAACTGGCCCGGTCACCCACAGTTGCTGGACATCCCAGCGTTTAGCCTGCAAGCCGGCGAAACCCTGTTTCTCAAAGGCCCGAGCGGCAGCGGCAAAACCACGCTGCTCGGCCTGCTCGGCGGCGTGCAGAAACCCAGCCGGGGCAGCATCCGCCTGCTCGGCCAAGAGCTGACCGAACTCTCGGCCGGCGCCCGCGACCGCTTTCGCGTGGACCACACCGGCTACATCTTCCAGCAGTTCAACCTGCTGCCGTTTCTGTCGGTGCGCGAGAACGTCGAGCTGCCTTGCCACTTTTCCAAGCTGCGCGCGCAACGCGCGGTTCAGCGCCACGGCAGCGTCGACCAGGCCGCCGCGACCTTGCTCGCGCATTTGGGCCTCAACGACAACAATCTGCTCGAGCGCCGCGCCGACTCACTGTCCATCGGCCAACAACAACGCGTCGCCGCCGCCCGCGCGCTGATCGGCCAACCGGAACTGGTGATCGCCGACGAGCCCACCTCGGCGCTGGACTACGACGCCCGCGAAGCTTTCATTCAGTTGTTGTTCGCCGAATGCCGCGACGCTGGCGCCAGCCTGCTGTTTGTCAGCCATGACCAGAGCCTCGCGCCGCTGTTCGACCGCCACCTGTCACTGGCCGAACTCAATCGCGCCGCCACGCCCGCAGAGGTTTGAGATGTATTTGTTTCGTCTAGCCATGGCCAGCCTGGCTAACCGCCGCTTTACCGCGATCCTCACCGCCTTTGCCATCGCGCTGTCAGTCTGTTTGTTGCTCGCGGTGGAACGCGTGCGCGTTGAGGCGCGCAACAGTTTTGCCAGCACCATCAGCGGCACCGACCTGATCGTCGGCGCGCGTTCGGGCTCGGTCAACTTGCTGCTGTACTCGGTGTTCCGTATCGGTAACGCCACCAACAACATCCGTTGGGACAGCTACGAGCACTTCGCCGCCAGCCCGCAGGTGAAATGGGCGATCCCGATTTCCCTCGGCGACTCGCACCGCGGCTATCGGGTGATGGGCACCAACCCATCCTACTTCGAGCACTACCAGTACGGTCGCAAACAGAACCTCGAACTGGCCAGCGGCCGCGTCTTTGCCACCGACCCGTTTGAGGTGGTGCTCGGTGCCGAGGTCGCCGAGGCGCTGCATTACAAGCTGGACGACAAGCTGGTGCTGGCCCACGGTGTCGCGGTGGTCAGCCTGGTCAAACACGATGACAAGCCGTTCACCGTGGTCGGCATTTTGAAACGTACCGGCACGCCGGTGGACCGCACACTGCACATCAGCCTCGGTGGCATGGAAGCCATTCACATCGACTGGCACAACGGCGTGCCGGCCCAGGGCAAAGGCCGCATCAGCGCCGATCAGGCGCGCAACATGGACCTCACGCCACAGGCCATCACCGCGTTCATGCTCGGCCTGAACAACAAGATTTCCACCTTCGCCCTGCAACGCGAAATCAATGAATTTCGCGGTGAGCCGATGCTGGCGATATTGCCGGGCGTGGCCCTGCAAGAGTTGTGGAGCATGATGGGCACCGCCGAAAAAGCGCTGTTCGTGATCTCGCTGTTCGTGGTGCTGACCGGTTTGATCGGCATGCTCACGGCGATCCTCACCAGCCTCAACGAGCGCCGCCGTGAAATGGCCATTTTGCGCTCGGTGGGCGCGCGGCCGTGGCATATCGCAACGCTGCTGATCTTTGAAGCCTTCGCCCTGGCGCTGTCTGGCGTGGTGGCGGGCGTTGGTCTGCTGTACCTGTGCATCGCCGCCTCGCGCGGGTATTTGCAGGCCAATTACGGGCTGGACCTGCCGATGTCATGGCCGAGCGAATATGAATGGACCTTGCTCGCCGGCATTCTCGCCGCGGCGCTGTTGATGGGCAGCGTGCCCGCGTGGCGCGCCTATCGACAATCACTGGCCGATGGCCTGTCCATACGTTTATGAGGAAGGCTTCGATGCGTCGTGCCCTGTTTGCAATGCTGCTGTTGGTAGCAGTGCCCGTCTGGGCCGAAGACCAACCGAAGGATCTGTCATGGCAGGAGATGATCCCGCCGGACGCGCCGCCGGAAATCCCCAACATGAAACCGCTGCACGACCTGTCGAACATGGCCGACGCGCTGTCGGTCGAGTCGGCGCCGGCCGCCAAGCAGGACTTGCCCAACGCGCCGGTGGTGCAAAGCCTGGACGGTAAGCACATCCGCTTGCCGGGTTACATCGTGCCGCTGGAAGTCAGCGAAGAAGGCCGCACCACCGAGTTTTTGCTGGTGCCGTATTTCGGCGCGTGCATCCACGTACCGCCGCCGCCCTCGAACCAGATCGTGCATGTGAAAAGCGAAGTCGGGGTGAAACTCGATGAGTTGTATCAGCCGTATTGGATCGAAGGCGTGATGCAGGTCAAGCCGTCATCCAGCGAACTGGCCGACGCCGGTTATCAAATGGATGCCGACAAGATTTATGTCTACGAGCTGCAGGAATAGGGGCTGATCGTCCTTTCATTGAGCTGAGTCAAAGGATCGAACGGAACGATCTTTACCATTGGACGTACAACTTTTAACGTCCTTTTGGAGCTCCCATGAACAAGTCTCTGCTCGGCGCGTCCCTCTTCGCGCTCGCCCTCGCCGCCCCGGTCGCACACGCTCACGAAGCGGGCGAAATTCTGATTCGCGCCGGTGCAATTACCGTGAATCCGGAAGCTGAAAGTGGCCATGTGAAGGTTGATCAGGGCCCATTGGCGGGCACCAACCTGGGCGGCAAGGCGACCATGAGCAGCGACACCCAACTGGGGTTGAACTTCGCCTACATGCTGACCAACCACGTCGGTATCGAACTGCTGGCGGCCACGCCATTCGAGCACGATGTGAAGATCAAGAACACCGCCCTCGGCGCCGCCAACGGCAAGCTCGGCACCCTCAAGCACCTGCCGCCAACCCTGAGCGTCGTGTACTACCCGATGGATAGCAAATCCGCCTTTCAGCCGTACGTGGGCGCCGGTATCAACTACACCTGGATCTACGACGAGCACGTCAGCAGCCGCGCCGAACAAGCCGGTTTCAGCAACTTCAAGGCCGAAAACTCCTGGGGCTGGGCCGCGCAGATCGGCGCCGACTACATGATCAACGACAAGTGGATGATCAACGCCCAGGCGCGCTACATCGACATCAGCACCAAGGCCACCGTGGACAACAATGCGCTGGGCCAGGGCACACGTGCCAAGGTCAATGTGGACGTTGACCCAATGGTTTACATGGTGGGTATCGGCTACAAGTTCTAAGTAACACTGCATAACCCCTGTGGGAGCGGGCTTGTGTGGGAGTCGGGCTTGCCCGCGATGCAGACACCTCGGTGTATCAGTGATACCGAGGTGATGCGATCGCAGGCAAGCCAGCTCCCACACAAAACCCGCTCCCACATTTTGGTTTTGTGCGGTGTCAGCTGTGGCGGTAGAACCGATCCAGCAACGCCGGCAGCCCCGCCCGCCACGCCCGAGGCTTGATGCCGAAGGTGTGCAGGATTTTCTTGCAGGCCAGCACCGCGTGTTGCGGTTCATCTGCCGCATCCGGGCGTGCCGCGTGAGCCTGGGCGGTAGGCGATTCGATCGCCAGTGGGTGGAAATTACGCGCTTCGGTAAGGATCGCCTGGCCCAGCGCCAACGGTGTGGTCGCCTCGTGCCCGGCGTAGTGATAGGTGCCCCACAGCGGCGCCGCGCAATCAAGTTGCTTGAGCACCGAGATGATCACCCGCGCGGCATCGTCCACGGGCGTCGGGTTACCCCGGCGATCATCGGCCATCAGCAACTCATCCGGCTTCTCGGCCCGCGCCAAAAAGCGCCCGAGGGTGCCGTCGACGCTGTCATCCAGCAGCCAACCAAAACGCAGCAGCACATGTTGCGGGCAGGTAGCGCGCACGCTTTGCTCGATGCGCCACAACGCCTGGCCACGCAGGCCCAGGGGCACCGGCTCGTCTTTTTCGCTGTAGGCGGTGGCGCGGGAGCCATCGAACACGCGGTAGCTGGACGGTTGCAGCAAGGTAATGTTGTGGTGCTGGCACAGCTCGGCCAGGCGCTCGATGGCGAATTCCTGAGAGGCCAAACGGGTTTCGCTGACCGCTTCGGCCTGAAACCAGTCGAAATAGTAGGCGAGGTTGATCAACGCATCGGGACGGGTGTCGTCGAGCAATTGGGTAAGGCTCGCGGCATCCCAGCCGTCTTGGGGCGGTTTGGGTGCGAGGAAACCGATGTCTTCCTCTGCACCGAGGCGAATCAGCGCTTGCCCGAGGGCATTCCCGCCGCCCAGTAACATAAGGCGCATTCGCATAGAGTGTGCAGGCCCGGTCTGTTTGGAACGATGGTTATTGTCGGCAGGCGGATGAAGCCGGCCGTAGGTTTATTCCAGAATCGTTGCATTTTGCGGGTTTGTAGCGCAACCGTCACGGATAAAGTGCGGGGTTGCAACTTGGCACCGCCGGTTGCATATAAGGGGTATGAACCTTCCTGAAACCACGGACACGGTCTTGAACGGCTTTCACCCCGCTGTCAGCGCCTGGTTCCGCAACGCTTTCCCCTCGGTGACCAGCGCCCAGGCCCAGACGTGGCCGCTGATTCGCCAGCGCCGCTCCACCCTGATCGCTGCGCCCACCGGTTCCGGCAAGACCTTGACGGCGTTCCTCGCCGTACTGGATGACCTGGTGCACCAAGGCCTGGCGAATGGCGGGCAACTGCCGGACGAGACGCTGGTGGTGTATGTCTCGCCGCTCAAGGCATTGTCCAACGACATCCAGATCAACCTGCAAAACCCGCTCACCGGCATCACCGCGCAGCTGCAGGCGATGGGCTTGCCGCCCTTGGTGATCCGCACCGCCGTGCGCACCGGCGACACCCCGCAAAAAGACCGCGCACAGATGCGCAAGCGCCCGCCGCATATCCTGGTGACCACCCCGGAATCGCTCTACGTGCTGCTGGGTTCGGACTCCGGCCGGCACATGCTCGCCAGCACGCGCACGGTGATCGTCGATGAAATCCACGCCATCGCCGCCAGCAAACGCGGCAGCCATATGGCCCTGAGCCTGGAACGCCTGCAGGGCCTGTGCGCCGAACCGCTGACCCGCATTGGCCTGTCTGCCACGCAAAGGCCCATCGAGGCGGTGTCGCGCTTTTTGGTCGGCACCGAGCGCCCCTGCGCAATTGTCGATATCGGCCACGCCCGCCCGCGTGACCTGGATATCGAAGTGCCGCCGGTGCCGCTCTCGGCGGTCATGGCCAACGACGTGTGGGAACTGGTCTACAACCGCCTCGCCGAGTTGGCGCGCGAACACCGCACCACGCTGATTTTCGTCAACACCCGGCGCCTGGCCGAACGCCTGGCGCGGCACTTGAGCGAGCGCCTGGGCAAAACCGCCGTGGCCGCGCACCACGGCAGCCTGGCCAAAGAGCTGCGCCTGGACGCCGAGCAACGGCTCAAGGCCGGCGAGTTGCAAGTGCTGATCGCCACTGCGTCCCTGGAGCTGGGGATTGATATCGGTGACGTCGACCTGGTGTGTCAGATCGGCTCGCCCGGCTCAATCAATGGTTTCCTGCAACGCGTTGGCCGTTCCGGGCACCAGGTCGGCGGCACGCCCAAGGGGCGCCTGTTCGCCACCACCCGCGACGACTTGATCGAGTGCGCCGCCCTGCTCGACTGCGTGCGCCGGGGTGAGCTGGACACCTTGCAGATCCCGGTCGCGCCGCTGGATGTACTGGCCCAGCAGATCATCGCCGAGGTCAGTGCGCAGGAATGGTCGGAACCCGCACTGCTCGATCTCATTCGCCGCGCCTCGCCCTACGCCGCGCTGGACGAGCGCCATTACCAGGCGCTGTTGCAGATGCTCGCCGAGGGCTATAACGGCCGCCAGGGCATCCGTAGCGCCTACCTGCACCGCGACGCCGTGACCCACACCCTGCGCGGCCGCCGTGGCGCCAAGCTGACCGCCGTGACCAGCGGCGGCACCATCCCCGACAACGCCGACTACAGCGTGCTGCTGGAGCCGCAGAGCCTGAACATCGGCAGCGTCAACGAAGACTTCGCGGTGGAAAGCATCGCCGGGGATATCTTCCAGCTCGGTAATACGTCCTACAGAATTTTGCGGGTCGAAGCCGGCAAGGTGCGAGTTGAGGACGCCCATGGCCAGCCGCCGACCATTCCGTTCTGGCTGGGCGAGGCGCCGGGGCGCAGCAACGAATTGTCGGCGGCGGTGGCGCGGTTTCAAGGCCAGCTCGACGCGCTGCTCAGCGCCACGCCCGGCGACTTGCAAGCGGCCCTCGACTGGCTCACCGGCACCCTTGGCCTGAACCACGCCAGCGCCGAGCAGATCCTCGATTACCTGGCCCGCGCACGCCTGGCCCTGAGCGCGCTGCCGTCCCAGGACACGTTGATCATGGAGCGGTTTTTCGACGAGTCCGGCGGCACCCAACTGATCATTCACACGCCGTTTGGCAGCCGTATCAATCGCGCCTGGGGCCTGGCGTTGCGCAAGCGTTTTTGCCGCACGTTCAATGTCGAATTGCAGGCGGCGGCCAGTGAAAATGCAATCGTGCTGTCGCTGTCGACCAGCCACAGTTTCGAGCTGGATGACGTGTGGCGGTATCTGAACAGCAACAGTGCCGAGTACGTCCTGATCCAGGCTGTGCTGGACGCGCCGTTGTTCGGCGTGCGCTGGCGCTGGAACGCCGGTGTGGCACTGGCATTGCCGCGTTATACCGGCGGGCGCAAAGTGGCGCCGCAGATCCAGCGCATGAAAAGCGAAGACCTGATCGCCAACGTGTTTCCCGACCAGATCGCCTGCCTGGAAAACCTCGCCGGCGAGCGCGAAGTGCCCGAGCACCCCTTGGTGGAGCAGACCCTCGACGACTGCCTGCACGACGCCATGGACAGCAACGCCTGGCTGGCGCTGCTGCGGCGCATGGAAAGCGGCGAAGTGCGGCTGATCAGCCGTGACCTGCCGGCGCCCTCGCCCATGGCCGCGGAAATTCTCAGCGCGCGCCCCTACACCTTTCTCGACGACGCCCCCTTGGAAGAACGCCGTACCCAAGCCGTGCTCAACCGGCGCTGGAGCGACCCGCACAGCACCGACGACCTCGGCGCGCTGGATGCCGAGGCCATCGCCGGCGTGCGCGAGGAAGCCTGGCCGGCGCCCAATGGCCTGGACGAAATGCACGAAGCGCTGATGAGCCTGGCCTGCATTGCCACTCACGAGGTCACGCCGCAATGGGCCGAGTGGCTGCAGGCCTTGGCCAAGGGTGGGCGCGCCTATGCATTGAGCAATGGCCTGTGGGTGGCGGTGGAACGCTTGAGCTGTTTGCAGGCTATTTATCCCAACGACTTGCCGTTGCTGCCGGGCTTCGATGAACCCTGGACCACTGATGATGCGCTGGTCGAAGTGCTCCGCGCCCGCCTCGGCGGGTTCGGCCCGCTGAGCCTGATCGAGATCGCCGCGCCATTGGCCCTGCCGGTGGCAGACGTAACCCAGGCACTCGCCCGCCTGGAGCAGGAAGGCTACGTGCTGCGCGGCCGTTTCAGCCCTGGCGCCAGCGAAGAACAGTGGTGCGAACGGCATTTGCTCGCGCGCATTCATCGCTACACGGTCAAGCGCCTGCGCCGGGAAATCGAGCCCGTGGCGCTGCAGGATTTCATGCGCTTTCTGTTCGATTGGCAGCACCTGTCCGAGGGCACACGCGGCCAGGGCAGCGCCATGTTGCCGCAGATTGTCGCGCAGTTTGAGGGCTACGCCGCCGCCACCTCGGCTTGGGACACTGACCTGCTGAGCGCGCGCCTGAAGGATTACTCATCCACCTGGCTCGACGACCTGTGCCGCAGCGGCAAGCTGGTGTGGACGCGGCTGAGCAACAAGGCTGGCGCGATGGCCCTGCGCAGCACACCGGTGGTGTTGCTGCCGCGCAGCCAAGTGCCGCTGTGGAGCGGGCTGACCGAGATGACCGACAGCACCACGCTGTCGCCCAAGGCGCAGAAAGTCCACGTGGCGCTGCGTGAACATGGCGCGCTGTTTTTCGACGAACTGGTGCACGAAGCCCATCTGCTGCGCAGCGAACTGGAGACGGCGCTGCAGGAACTGGTGGGCGCAGGGCTGGTGAATGCCGACAGCTTTGCCGGCCTGCGCGCGCTGACCACACCCGCCAGCAAACGCCAGGCGCGCAGCAGCCGGCGCGGACGCGGGGCGTTTATCGGCGGCATGGACGACGCCGGGCGCTGGGCTTTGTTGCGCCGTTCACCGAGCGCCGCCGGGCCACACTCGGCCGAGACGCTGGAGCATGTGGCGATGACCTTGCTGCGCCGCTATGGCGTGGTGTTCTGGCGGTTGCTGGAGCGTGAGGCGGATTGGCTGCCGAGCTGGCGCGAATTGCTGCGTACTTTCCATCGGCTCGAAGCGCGCGGGGAGATCCGCGGCGGGCGGTTCGTCAGTGGGCTGGCGGGCGAGCAGTTTGCGTTGCCGGAGGCAATTGCGTCATTGCGCGAAGTCCGCCGCCGGCCGCATGACGGCAGTTTGATTGCTGTGTGCGGGGCTGATCCGCTGAACCTGGTGGGCACGCTGCTGCCGGGCAGTAAAGTGCCGGCGGTGAGTGGCAATCGGGTGGTGTACCGCGACGGGCTGCCGGCGGCGGTGATGGTCGGCGGCAAGCAGCAGATATGGGTGGAGGTGGATCAGTTGGCGGTGCAGGAGAAGTTGATCAGGCATTAAGTCGCAGTGACTCTAAGGGCCTCATCGCAGGCAAGCCAGCTCCCACATTGAACGGGTTCACACGGTCAAAAGGTGGGAGCCGGGCTTGCCCGCGATGGGGCCAGCCCAGACACCTTCCCTCATTGGGTACGCGGCTGCTCGGTTAACACCACCGAAGCCGGCGCTTCCTCATCCGGCTCATCCACCTGCGTCGTGCGCTTGGGCAGCAAGACCTGCTGTGGATAAGTTTGCGCGAAGTGCACCTCATCACAGTTATCCACAAGCTTTTTCAAGCGCTGGTTGAACGCGCGGCTCACCGCGTATTGCCCGCCCGACACCGTGCGGAACTGCGCGGTCAGCACCACGCCGTTGAGGTCCATCTTGTCGACGCCAAACACCTCCAGCGGCCCTTGCAGGTTGTACTTGAGGAACACGTCATCGCGAATCGATTGCCCGGCCTCGCGGATCAGGTCCACGGCCTTGTCCACATCGGTGTCGTAGGTGAACTGCACCGAGAAGAACGCATAGGCAAATTGCCGCGACTGGTTGGTGACCGCCTTGATCTGCCCGAACGGCACCGAGTGCACAAAACCCTTGCCGTCACGCAGGCGCAACGTACGGATGGTCAGGCCTTCTACGGTACCGGCGTGGCCGGAGTCGAGTACGACCCAATCACCGATGGACAGCGTGTCCTCGATGATGATGAACAGGCCAGTGATCACGTCCTGCACCAATTGCTGCGAGCCAAAACCGATGGCCAGACCGACCACACCGGCACCGGCCAGCAGCGGCGCGACGTTGATGCCAAGGTTGGCCATGGTGGTGATCGCGCAGATCACCACTAGGATGATTTTCACTGCGTTACGCAGCAGCGGCAGGATGGTTTTGACCCGCGTACTCGGCTGACGGCTGGAGCGTTTATTAACCGGCGGTTTCAGCGCTTCCTGAATCGCGGTGTCGAGCACCACCCAGAACAGCCAGGTCATCAGCAGGATCAGGCCGATGCTGCTCAGAGAGTCGCTGATCGCGCGGCCCACCGAGTTGCGCTGGGCAAATTCGAACAGCGAGATGCCCCAGATACGCCCCAGAATTTCGATAAACGCGATGGCCATGGCGATGCGCAAGATCGCGTGCAACAGGCTCAGGAAGCGCTCCTTGTAGGCGCTGCTGCGCTGGATCGCCACTTGGCTGCGGGACTTGAACAGGTGTTGCAGCACGGTGCTGAGAAACACCGTGCCGATCAGCAAAATCGTGGTGAACAGCGCACAGCGCAGCGCCTTCTGGTTATCGTCGCCAGCGCCGATCAGGTTGATCGCCGAGACCAGCACCATCAACAGAATCGGCCAGTACCACAGCCCGGAAAACACTCGCAGCGATTGCTGCAGCGCAGGGTGTTTGAGGCGCTGGGCCAGTGGCCGATTACGGATCAAATGCGCCACCGGCCGGCGCAGGCGCACCACCAATACACCGAAAATCACCGCCGCGAACAGGCCGGTGAAAACCGCGATGCTGCTGGTGATATTGCCACCCAACTGCCGGGCGATCTGCGGGCTGGTCAGCGCGTCGCTGAGGGCGGCCAGGAAGCCGATCAGGAACAGCGGCTTGGGGCAGTAGTTGCGAATGATCTGCACGGCCGGGCGCTTGTGGCCGAGATTGAACATGACGATCACGCACAGCAACATCGACGTGGAAAAGATGCCGCTGCTGGTGGCGTAAGCAAAACACAGTGCCAGCGCGCGACCCACCGACGAGGCCAGGAAGTGGCTGACGTAGAGGGTCAGCGGCAGACAGATGAGCGCGGGGATCGTGTAGGGCACCACATACCCCAAGACTGCCAGCAAGCGTTCGCGTCGCTCGACGAAATGCCGCCGACTCAAGCGCTGCACAACAAAGTGCCCCAGCAGGGTCAACACCGCAAAGGCGCCAACCCAGACGCCGGACAGCAGCAGGAAGTCGCCGGCCACGCTCCACGGCGAGCGCTCAGCCGTCTGGTCGACCAGGCGCCCCACCTCATCCGCCGCGCGATCGGCACGCAAGCGCCAAGCGTCGATGAGGTTCTGGTTGAGGTCGAGCTTGTCTTGTACATCGTCAATGCTGGAACTGATGGCGCCCAGCAAGCCGCCCTCGACCAGCAACTCCGGTTTGGCCGGTTCAGCCGCTGCGGCAGGCGTGGCCGGCGCTGCGGCGGCCGCAGACGTAGCAGCTTGCAGTGCGCCATTGCCACACAGCAGCAGCGCACCAAGCAGTAATGCAGTCTTTAAATTCAGCAAAACACCGGGCTCCATCAGCAGGGTCTGTAAGGAACTGACGGGTTTGAGCCTTGATCGTTCCCCGCCATTGGGCATCTTTGCGTACCGGTCAACTATCAAATGCCGATCCCTGTCTTTTTCCGCACAGGCCAAATCCCGACACTGCGCTCCTGAATCACAGCCATCGGAGTTGCAGCCATGCCCATTGCCTTGCTCGCGCTGACCCTCAGCGCTTTTGCCATCGGGACGACCGAGTTCGTCATCGTTGGCCTGTTACCCACCATCGGCGCCGACCTGGGCGTCGACCTGCCGTCCGCCGGCTTGCTGGTCAGCCTGTACGCCTTGGGCGTTGCCATTGGCGCGCCGGTGCTCACCGCCCTCACCGGCAAGGTGCCGCGCAAACTACTGCTATTGTCGCTGATGGTGCTGTTCACCCTTGGCAACCTGTTGGCCTGGCAGGCGCCGAGTTATGAATCGCTGGTGCTGGCGCGAATCGTCACCGGCCTGGCCCACGGGGTGTTTTTCTCGATTGGCTCGACCATCGCCACCAGCCTGGTGCCCAAGGAGAAAGCCGCCAGCGCGATTGCGATCATGTTTACCGGCTTGACCGTTGCACTGGTCACCGGCGTGCCGCTGGGCACGTTTATCGGCCAGCACTTCGGCTGGCGGGAAACGTTCCTCGCTGTCTCGGCCCTGGGGGTGATCGCGTTTGTCGGCAGCCTGATCTATGTGCCGAACAGCATCGCCCACCGCAAACCCGCCTCGTTGCTGCAACAACTGCAAGTGCTCAAGCAGCCACGCTTGCTGCTTGTGTACGCCATGACCGCCATCGGCTACGGCGGCTCATTCATCGCGTTTACCTTTCTGGCGCCGATCCTTCAGGACATTTCCGGCTTCAGCGCCGGCACCGTCAGCCTGGTGCTGCTGGTGTACGGCATCTCGGTGGCGGCGGGGAATATCTGGGGCGGCAAGCTGGCCGATAAACGCGGCCCGATCAGCGCGTTGAAAATCATCTTCGCCCTGCTCGCGGCGGTGCTGTTCATCCTCACCCTGACCGCCAGCAACCCCTGGCTGGCGCTGGCCACCGTGCTGGTGTGGGGCGCGGTCGCCTTCGGCAATGTGCCGGGCCTGCAGGTGTACGTGGTGCGCCAGGCTGAACGTCACACCCCGCAGGCGGTGGATGTGGCGTCGGGCTTGAACATTGCGGCGTTCAACCTCGGAATCGCCGGCGGCGCCTGGGCCGGGGGCTTGATCGTGGCGCACATGGGCTTGATCCACACCGCGTGGATCGGCGGCTCAGTGGTGTTGGTGGCCCTGGCACTGACGGCGTGGAGTGGCCGACTGGACCGGTTGGGACCGGTGTATGCCGACAGGTCGACGCGCACGGTAGTCGGACACTGATTCAGCACGCCACACATCTAATATGGGCGCTGGCTTGCCGCGATTGCGGTACGCCAGCGTCGCATTCATCGCCTGACCTACCGCTATCGCAGGCAGCCCGCGCCCACATTCTTTACCTCGTACCGTCTGTAGGAACGGCGAAACTTTCCGACAAAAACCGCAGTCATCCCAAAACGGAGGTCACTTGACCCTACATCCACGGGAGCAATTATGGCGGCGATTCACATCGGCATTTCCGGCTGGCGCTACACGCCCTGGCGGGGGGATTTCTACCCCGAGGGCCTGACCCAGAAACGCGAATTGCAATTTGCGTCACGCGCCGTCAACAGCATCGAAATCAACGGCTCGTTTTACGCCCTGCAAACACCCAAGCGTTATGCCGAGTGGTACGCCGACACGCCTGATAATTTTATGTTCAGCGTGAAGGCACCGCGCTATATCACCCACATTCTGCGCTTGCGCGATGTGCACAAACCGATGGCCAATTTCTTTGCTTCCGGGGTGCTGGAACTGAAAGAAAAGCTCGGGCCGATCCTCTGGCAATTCCCGCCCAGCTTCACATTCGACCCGCCGCTGTTTGAAGCCTTTCTTCAGCAACTCCCCACCGACACCCAACAGGCCGCCGCCCTCGCCCGCGAGCACGAGCCGCGCCTGAACGGCAAGGCGAGCATGAAAGCCCATGGCAAAAAGCCGCTGCGCCATGCGGTGGAAATTCGCCACAAGAGTTTTGCAGTACCGGAGTTTGTGCAGATGCTGGACAAGCACGGCGTGGCACTGGTGGTCGCCGATACCGCCGGCAAGTGGCCGTATATCGAAGACGTCACCGCCAACTTCCTGTACCTGCGCCTGCACGGTGACAAAAAGCTCTACGCCAGCGGCTACACCGCCGAGGCAATCAAGCGTTGGGGCGACCGCATCGATCGCTGGCGCCAGGGCAAACAACCGGCGGATGCGCAGTTGGTCGACCCGAAACACACGCCACGCGCGCGCAAGCAACGCGATATTTTTTGCTATTTCGACAACGACATCAAAGTGCGCGCGCCCTCGATGCGCGCCAACTGTTGCAGCGCTTCGAGCTGGATAAACACTTGGCCACCGAGCCCGGCAAGTTGCCGGAACCCGGAGTGCTGCCATGACCCATCCGGAATTGATCCCCGCCACGCCCACCACCGCCATCACGCGCTTCAAAGTGCTGACGGTGAACATTCACAAGGGTTTCACCGCGCTGAACCGCCGCTTCATCCTGCCCGAGCTGCGTGAAGCGGTGCGCAGCGTGGGCGCCGACATGGTGTTCTTGCAGGAAATCCACGGCACTCACGAACGCCATCCCCAGCGCTACCAGGACTGGCCGAAGATGCCGCAATACGAGTTTCTGGCCGACAGCATCTGGCCGCAGTTCGCTTACGGGCGCAACGCGGTCTACCCGCATGGCGACCACGGCAACGCGTTATTGTCCAAATTCCAGATCGTGCGCTACGACAACCTCGACATCTCGCAAAGCGGCCATGAAAGCCGCGGGCTGCTGCATTGCGTATTGCGCCTGCCCGGCACCGGCCAAGAGGTGCATGCGATCTGCATGCACTTGGGCCTGCGCGAGGTGCATCGTCAGCAGCAATTGCGTTTGCTGGAACAGCGCATCAGCGAAATCCCGGCCGACGCGCCGCTGGTGGTGGCCGGTGATTTCAATGACTGGCGCCAAAAGGCCGACCTGAGTCAGAGCGGTCTCAAAGAAGTGTTTGTTGACGCCACGGGTAAGCACGCGCGCACGTTTCCGGCGCGCCTGCCGCTGTTACCGCTGGACCGCATCTATGTGCGCAACCTGAAAATTCACAACCCCAAGGTACTGACTACCCGGCCGTGGTCGCATCTGTCAGACCATGTGCCATTGTCGGTGGAGATCGAGTTATGACCGTCGCGGTAGAGCACATTGCCACCGACCAGCCGCCCGACGACGCCAAGGCGCGTGATGTCGATTACGGCTGGCAGAGTGGCAACCGTCTTGAGTTGCTGGAGAACGGCGAAGCTTACTTCCCCAGGGTCTTCGACGCGATGCGCGAGGCCCAGCGGGAGATCCTGCTGGAGACCTTTATTCTGTTCGAAGACAAGGTCGGCCATGAGCTCAAAGGCATCCTGATTGAGGCGGCGCAGCGCGGCGTCAAGGTGGTGGCCAGCCTCGACGGGTTTGGCTGCGGCGAGCTGAGCCCGGCGTTTCTCGGTGAGCTTGCCGAGGCTGGCGTGCTGGTGCAGATGTTTGACCCGGCGTCGAAAACGCTGGGGATTCGCACCAACTGGTTCCGTCGCCTGCACCGCAAGATCGTGGTGGTGGACGCCACCGTGGCGTTTATCGGCGGGATCAATTTTTCTGCCGACCATCTGGGCGATTTCGGCCCCGAAGCCAAGCAGGATTATGCCGTGCGCGTGACCGGCCCAGCGGTCGCCGACCTGCATCATTTCGCCCTGGCCCAAAGCGGCCGCCAGGTGCGCACGCGGCGCGGCTGGCGACGGCGCCAGCAACGGCCGACACCGTGGACAACGGCCAATGAGGACGGCCTGGTACGTTTGATTTACCGCGACAACGTGCAGCACCGCGACGATATCGAAGAGGCCTATATCCACGCCTTGAGCAAGGCGCAAAAACGCGTGGTGATTGCCAACGCCTACTTCTTCCCCGGCTACCGCCTGCTGCGCGAGATTCGTAATGCCGCGCGCCGTGGCGTGCACGTGCAGCTGATCATGCAGGGCCAGCCCGACGTGCTGTTGGCCAAGCTGGCGGCGCGCATGCTTTATGACTATTTGCTCAAGGACGGCGTGGTGATCCATGAGTATTGCCAGCGCCCGCTACACGGCAAAGTCGCGTTGGTGGACGACGAGTGGAGCACCGTAGGCTCAAGCAATCTGGACCCATTGAGCCTGTCCCTGAACCTTGAAGCCAACGTGTTGATTCGCGACCGCGCGTTCAACCAGCAGCTGTACGAACGCCTGGAACTGCTCGCCCACGAGCACTGCCAGACCATGCCGGAAAATCGCAAGCCACGCCTGTGGTTATGGCGGTTGACCGTGGGTTTTTTGGTGTTTCATGTGATGCGCCACTTCCCCGTGCTGACGGGCTGGCTGCCCGCGCATAAACCGCGTTTGAAACCCTTCGAGAGCCAGGCCCATGACCTCTGAAGCCGGTGGTTCACGACTCAAACGCTGGAAGAAGCCGCTGACCGTCGTCTTCTTCCTGGTGTTGATCGCGCTGTTCACCCTGCTCGCGCGGCGCATCGACTGGAGCGAAGTGCTGCAGACACTCGGCGACTTCAAGCTGCGCACGTTGTTGATCGCCGGCGCGCTGACCCTGTGCAGTTTTCTCGTCTACGCCAGTTTCGACCTCATCGGCCGCACCTACATCCGCCAACCGCTGGTTTGGAAGCAAATCCTGCCGGTGGGAATCATCAGCTACGCGTTCAACCTCAACCTGAGCGCGTGGGTCGGCGGGATAGCCATGCGTTACCGGCTGTATTCGCGGCTCGGGGTAAGCACCGGCAATATCGCCAAGATTCTTGGGCTGAGCCTGGCCACCAATTGGTTCGGCTATATGGCGCTGGCCGGTATGGTGTTCAGCAGCGGTTTGGTGACGATGCCGCCCGGGTGGAAAGTCAGCACCCTGGCCTTGCAAGGCATAGGTGTGTTGTTGGTGTTGGTCAGCTTCGGCTACCTGGCAGCCTGCCGGTTTTCGACAAAGCGCGCGTGGTCGATCAAAGGCATCGAGATCAACCTGCCGTCGCTGCGCATGGCCTGTTTACAGCTGGCAATGGGCGCGCTGAACTGGTCACTGATGGCGGCGGTGATCTTCACCTTGTTGCCGGCCAAGCTGGACTATCCACTGGTGTTGGGCGTGTTGCTGATCAGCGCGATTGCCGGCGTGGTTACACATATCCCGGCGGGGCTTGGGGTGCTGGAGGCGGTGTTTATCGGCTTGCTGCAGCATGAGGCGTCGCGCGGCAGCTTGCTTGCCGGGTTGATCGCCTACCGCGCGATCTACTTTATTTTGCCGCTGCTGATTGCGTTGGTGATGTACCTCGCGGTGGAGGCTAAGGCCAAGGCGTTGCGGGTTAAAAAGACACCGGCCTGATGCAGTGTTGGCAGGACCGGCGCCATCGCGGGCAAGCCCGCTCCCACATTTGGAATGCATTCCACTGTGGGAGCCGGGCTTGCCCGTGATGGCGCTTGAGAGGGCAACGCTTTATCGGGCCTGGATGATGCTCAACCGCTCACCCACTACCATCTCGGTAATCCAGTCCACCAGGATTGAGGTGTAGGCCTGCTGAGACACCGGATCACTCAACGAGTGATCGGCGCCGTCGATGATGCGGTGGGTCAACGAGTGTGTCTGCTGGCATGCCGCGCGGTAGCTCATGATGGTGGCATGCGGCACGTGATCGTCGGTCTGCGACTCGACGATCAGCACATCGCCAGTGAATTGCGCGCAGGCATGCAGGGCGCGATTGGTTTCGGCGTGTACCAGCGTGCTGCGGTAATCCATCAGGTCGGCCTTATCCAGGTCGCGCTTGGGCTTGAGCCATTCCTGATCGCGGTACAGCGCCGGCACGCGCAGCGCCAGCCAACGCACCGGGCGCAGTGAGGTGAGGATTGCCGCCAGGTAACCTCCGTAACTGGTGCCCACCACCGCCACGGCCGAGGTGTCGATGGCCGGGTGCGACAGCAAGCGGTCGTAGGCCGCCAGCAAGTCGCGCAGGTTGTCTTCTCGGGTGACGCGCGACAATGGAATACCAGTGCCGGCGTGGCCGCGCAAATCAAAGGTCAGGCATACGCAGCCCAGGCCGGCAATGCCTTTGGCGCGCTCAAGGTCGCGCTCCTGGCTACCGCCCCAACCGTGCACAAACAACACGCCTGGCACTTTGGATTTGGGGCTCAGGAATGTCCCGCTCATTTGTTCGTCGTCGATGTCGATCGCAATGCTTTCACTTCTAGCCGTCATAAGATTTAACCGTCACGTACTTGAGAAGAAAGTCGCTGTTGTCTGCAGGGCCGCGGTACACCTCGATGGCATCCGCCGGCAGCGGTTGGTCCACGTAGGTTTCCACCGATGAAACGTGGATGGCGCGCAGGCTCGGGTTATTGATGAAGCTTTGCAGCGCCGCGACTTCCGCGCTGCTGGCGCCGCCCATGCGCCAGGATTGTTCGAGCACGCCGCTGCGGCGTTGGCCGTCACTGTCCAGGCCTTGGGCAATGTCGTAGTTGCGGCGCGAAGCGTAGAAACCAGGGTAGGCCTCATCGGCGGCGGTGTCGAAAACCTGGGCTTGTTCGATGGCCTCACGCACGTCCTCGGGCAGGTCGAGCTTCAACAGGTCGGCGTAGGCGCCAGGCACGACGAGTAAGTCGGAGCCGCCGTAGACCGCTTCGCCCTGCCCGTCTTCAGTGAGGTACTGCTCGCCGCAATAGCTGATGACGTGACCGCCGATAAAACTCTGGCCCACGCTGTGGGTGATCACCTCGTGCAAGTCCTGCTCAAGCACCACGCCTTCGGTAAAGAGCGTTGCCACGTCGGGCCGCGCCAGCAGCGCTTCGAACTCGTCGAGACTGTGGATAACTTCCTGCCCCCGACCAGCGCAGGCATGCACAGGCTTCAGGCGGATCGGCCCGCTGTAAAGCAAGCGCGTGGCGGCGGGCAATGCGTCTTCGAGGGCAAAAACGCTAAGGCCATCAAGCACGACCGGGCGCACCCGCTCGGCAAACGCCGACGACCAGCCGTCTGGCGCCGTCGCTTCGGGGCTCAGCAGGCCATGGGTGATGGCTTTGGTGCAGATGAAATCGTAGTCGACGTAACCGCCCCACACATCCTCTGGGCCTTTTACCTTCAGCGCCAGCGCCTGGGCGGCGCCCACCAGGGTTTGGGTTGGCAGCACGTACACGTCACGCCCGGCATGTTGCTGCGGGTCGTAACTGCCGCCGAATTTCAGCCCCAGAATCTGTGCCAGCCACCGCGCCAGCGCGCGGTTGGTTTCAACCTCGTGCTGCGGCGCGCCCGCTCGCGTGGAATGAGCAACCACCAGCTTCTTGCGTTGAGTCGGGGTCATGCGTCCCCCTTGGCTATCCCGCCATGTGTGTACACCAATGGTTGCAGGGATCAGGCCAAGGCGGTTTCCGGAAAGAGCGTCTTTAAATCAATCAGTTGCTTAAAAAGCGATGGCAGTTGGCCTGTCTTATTCTGCACGACAGGCGGTTGAACAGGCGGCGTTCTGCACGATTCCCTCAGCCGCTGCGGCTGGCGCCAGCTAAGATACCGGGCCCATTCCTCTGCAACGAGACATCACCCATGGCCAAGCAAGCGCTCATCCTCATCGACATTCAGAACGACTACTTCCCTGCGGGCAAGTGGCCGCTCGACGGCGTGGACGCGGCGGCAGAGAAGGCAGCACAGGTGCTGCAGGCCTTTCGCCAGAAGGGCGACGCGGTGATTCACGTGCGCCATGAGTTCACCTCCGAGGACGCACCCTTTTTCACACCGGGCTCCGAGGGCGCGCACCTGCATGCCAAGGCCGTGAACGAGGCGAATGAGCCGGTGGTGCTCAAGCACTTTGTGAATGCGTTTCGCGGGACGGATCTGCGGGCGTTGCTGGAGCAACGGGCCATCACCGAAGTGGTTGTGGCGGGCAACATGAGCCATATGTGCATCGACGCTGTGGTGCGGGCTGCGGCGGACCTGGGCTACAAGGTCACGCTGCTGCATGACGCGTGTGCGACACGGGACCTGGAATTTAACGGGCAAGTGATTCCGGCAGCCCAAGTGCATGGGGCCTATATGGCTTCACTGGCTTTTGCCTACGCAGACGTGGTGTCGACGGATGAGTACTTGAAGGCACAAGCGGCGGCAGCATGACCGCCACTTGTGTACCGAGCCTTAACGAGTCGCGATGATGAAAAGGCGAGGGAACGGCAGCAACACAGTGCCATCACCCAGTGCTGGATACGCCTGGGTAATCCGCGCCTGATATTCATGCAGGAAGGCGACTTTTTCGCGATCGGTCAACGGTGCTAGAAAGGGCCGTAATGCCGACCCCTTGAACCATTCCACCACAGCGGCGTGATCCGCCAGCGGGTGCAGGTAGGTGGTGCGCCACACATCGACAGTGCTGCAGTGCTTGCTCAACAGCTCGTAGTAATAGCTCGCCGTGTGCCGTTCATTGTGTTTGACCGAACCGATCTTCGCCGCCCATGGGCCCTGGGCAGCAACTTCGCGCGCCAAGCGGTGGGCAGGCTCGTCCAGGTTGTCGGGGGTCTGTACGGCTAGGGTGCCGCCGGGCGTCAGCTGATTGACCAAGTGCGGATACAGCGAGGCGTGGTCCGGCAGCCATTGCAGCGAAGCGTTGGCCAGAATCACATCACATGGCTGCTCCGGTACCCAAGTGCCGATGTCGGCCAATTCGAAGTTCAGCGCCGGCAGGCGTTTGCGTGCATCGATCAGCATGTCGCCGGAACTGTCCATGCCGGTGACGTGCGCCTGTGGGAAACGCTCGGCCAGCACCTCGGTGGAGTTACCGGGGCCACAACCGAGGTCGACCGCGGTTTTTACCGGGCTATCTGGAATGGCCGCGACCAGGTCACGAACCGGGCGGGTGCGCTGCTGTTCAAACATCGTGTACTGCTCGGCTGACCAGGTCATCACGGCTTTCCTTCTTTTCGAGAGTGGCCACAGCCTAAATCTTGTGAGCCATGAGAACAAATGCCAGGATTGGCAACCTCCCATACCTTGAAAGTATCCCTATGCTGGAACTTCGCCAACTCAGAGCCTTCGTGGCGATTGCCGAGGAAGGCTATATCACTCGCGCGGCGCAACGCTTAGGCATGCAACAACCGCCGCTGACCCGAATGCTGCAAAGCCTTGAGGCCGAGCTAGGCGTGACGTTGATGGAGCGCCTGCAGCGCGGGGTGCGCCCCACGACTGCCGGCCTGGCGTTGCTGGATGAAGCACGAGAAGTCTTGGCGCGTGCCGATGGGATCGCCGATATCGTGCGGCGCGCCGCCCGCGGTGAGCGTGGTCGGTTGGCTATCGGTTTTACCAGTTCGGCGGCATTGCACCCGTTCGTGCCCAGCGTTTTGCGCGTGTTTCGCGAAACGTTTGTCGGCGTCTCGGTGGCCCTGGAAGAAGCGGGAACCGGCGAGCTGCTGGACGCGCTGGCCCATGAAAGACTCGACGCAGCGTTTATCCGCTCGCCACTCAGCGGCAGTCAAACGCTGCAGGACCAGCCCATTCTGGTGGAGCCGATGCTGCTGGCGCTGCCTACCGACCACCCGCTGGCAAACGACGCCGCAACTCCCCTGCCCCTGGCGGCACTGGCCACCGAAGCTTTCGTGCTCTATCGGCGTCGCGTCGGGCTGGGTTTGTATGACGCGATTCTGGTGGCCTGCCGTGAAGCGGGTTTCAGCCCGCAGGTGGTCCAGGAAGCGCCGCGCATGACCGCGACATTGAGCCTGGTGGCGGCGGGCCTTGGCGTCTCCATCGTGCCAGCGTCCATGCAGCGGCTACGGGGGGATGGCATTGTTTATCGCGAACTGACGGACTGCCAAAGCCTCGTGGCGCCATTGCATTTGGCGACGCGGGTCGGTGACGGCTCGGCGGTATTGCAACGCTTCAAGCAGATGGTGATCAGCGCCGCCGCGACGGACGCCTGAACGTCGGCGACAGAACCTTTGCCGCCAAGCGGCTTGGGATCAGTTGTTGAGGGCAAAGAAAAAGCCCCGGGAGCATGGCTCGCAGGGCTTTCAGCGAAGACGTTACCGATTAGAACGGGATATCGTCATCAAAGCTGTCGAAATCCGGAGCAGGCTGTGGGGCGGCCTGTTGTGGAGGAGGCGCCTGACGCGACTGCTGCGGTGCCGACTGCTGCGGACGCGGAGCCTGCTGGCGTGGGGCCGGAGCGGACTGCTGGTAGTTGTTGCCCCCGCCTTGTTGGTCGCCCTGCTGTGGACGGCCGCCGAGCAGTTGCATGGTGCCTTGCATGTCGACCACGATTTCAGTGGTGTAACGCTTGATGCCGTCTTTTTCCCACTCGCGGGTTTGCAGTTTGCCTTCGATGTAAACCTGCGAACCTTTGCGCAGGTACTCGCCGGCGATCTCTGCAACCTTGCCGAACATCGACACGCGGTGCCATTCGGTTTTCTCGACCTTCTGGCCGGTCTGCTTGTCAGTCCACTGTTCGCTGGTCGCCAGACTCAGGTTGGTCACGGCGTTACCGTTAGGCAAGTAGCGAACTTCGGGATCCTGGCCGCATGTACCGACCAATATGACTTTGTTAACCCCACGGGCCATAACGTTCTCCTAAGCTGGGCGCGCTGTCGGCACTGGGTTGACCAGTTGCTCGAGCGTCGCGCGATCCAATAATTCGGTGTCCAATTTGATGTAGATGGCGGCTTCTTCAGCAATAACCACAGCATCCGTAACCCCAGCGACGGCCTTAAGGCGCTCAACCAGACCGGCTTCGCGGATCGCTTCTGGCGATAACGGCAAACGCAGGCTCGTCACATAGGGAGGTTCGCGCATGGTAACAGCAAAGACCAGCCAAAGTGCAGCCAGCCCGGCGCATCCGAGGAACACAACCGACAAACCGCCATGCTGGAACATCCAGCCGCCCATGATGCCGCCAAGCGCAGAGCCGAGGAACTGGCTGGTGGAATAAACCCCCATCGCCGTGCCCTTGCCACCGGCCGGTGAAACTTTACTGATCAGCGAAGGCAGCGAAGCCTCCAGCAGGTTGAACGCGGTGAAGAACACCACCGTGCCGATTACCAGCGCCCGCAGGCTGTCGCCGAACTCCCAGAAGAATAGCTCAGTGAGCATCAATGTCGCGACGGCGCCCAGGAGAACTCGTTTCATTTTGCGTTTCTTCTCGCCGTAGATGATGAACGGGATCATGGCGAAGAACGAAATGAGCAAGGCTGTCAGGTAGACCCACCAGTGCTGCTCCTTGGGCAGGCCGGCTTTTTCGACCAGGGCCAGGGGCAGCGCGACGAAGCTGCACATCAGCATCGCGTGCAACACGAAGATACCTAAATCCAGACGGAGCAAGTCCGGGTGCTTGAGCGTCGGCAATAATGCCTTGCGTGCGACGCCGGACTCACGGTGCTGCAAGGTGCCGGTGGAGCGCGGCACCATGAAGGCCACGATCACGATCCCGAACAACGCCATGCCGCCCGTGGCCAGGAACAGTCCGTGCAAACCAAAGGCGCGCGTCAGCAATGGACCCACCACCATGGCCACCGCGAACGACAGGCCGATGGTCATGCCGATCATGGCCATGGCCTTGGTGCGATGTTGTTCGCGGGTCAAGTCCGAGAGCAGCGCCATGACGGCCGCAGAAATTGCGCCGGCGCCCTGCAGCACGCGCCCGGCGATCACGCCCCAGATCGAATCCGATTGCGCGGCAAGCACGCTGCCGAGCGCGAACACGATGAGCCCCAGGTAAATCACTGGGCGCCGGCCGATGCGGTCGGAGATGATCCCGAACGGAATCTGGAAAAGCGCCTGGGTCAGGCCATAGGCGCCAATCGCCAGGCCGATCAGGGCGGGGGTCGCGCCTGCGAGATCCATTCCATAGGTCGCCAGCACCGGCAACACCATAAACATGCCAAGCATACGGAAGGCGAACACCAGGGCCAGACCGCTTGCTGCTCGGGTCTCGCCGCTACTCATGCGTTCGCTGTGGGGATCGTGCATGGAAAAACCTCGTGTGAACCGGCGGCGATTCTACCAGTCCCATCGATTGAGAGGGTATATGCGGCGCTTTGCCGCGCAGCTTTCATGTAAGGCTGCAACCGGCACTTTGACAGTGTATATTCATCCAGTCTTTAGCCGTATACTCCTGCATTATTTACGCCCGCCGTGCGAGGCCATCTTGGACAAGATCCTGATTCGTGGGGCTAGAACCCACAACCTGAAGAACATCGACCTGACCCTGCCCCGGGACAAACTGATCGTCATCACCGGCCTGTCCGGCTCCGGCAAATCGTCCCTGGCGTTCGACACGCTGTATGCCGAAGGTCAGCGTCGCTACGTGGAATCGCTGTCGGCCTATGCCCGGCAATTCCTGTCGATGATGGAAAAGCCTGACGTCGACACCATTGAAGGCCTGTCGCCAGCAATTTCCATCGAGCAGAAGTCGACCTCCCATAACCCGCGCTCTACCGTGGGCACCATCACCGAAATCTACGACTACCTGCGTCTGCTGTATGCGCGTGTGGGTATTCCGCGCTGCCCGGACCACGATATTCCCCTGGAAGCCCAGACCGTCAGCCAGATGGTCGACCTGGTGCTGGCCCAGCCGGAAGGCGCCAAGCTGATGTTGCTGGCGCCGGTGATTCGCGAGCGTAAAGGCGAACACCTTTCGGTCTTCGAAGAGCTGCGTGCGCAAGGTTTTGTGCGCGCGCGCATCAACGGCAAGCTGTATGAGCTGGATGAAGCGCCGAAGCTCGACAAGCAGAAGAAGCATTCCATTGATGTGGTGGTCGACCGCTTCAAGGTGCGCGCCGACTTGCAGCAGCGTTTGGCCGAATCGTTCGAAACCGCGCTGAAGCTGGCGGATGGCATTGCGCTGGTTGCACCGATGGACGACGAGCCGGGTGAAGAGGTTATCTTCTCCGCGCGCTTTGCCTGCCCGATCTGCGGCCACGCCATCAGCGAGCTGGAACCCAAGCTGTTTTCCTTCAACAACCCGGCCGGTGCTTGCCCGACCTGCGATGGCCTGGGCGTTAAACAGTTCTTCGACATCAAGCGCCTGGTCAACGGTGAGCTGACTTTGGCCGAGGGCGCGATTCGCGGCTGGGACAGGCGTAACGTCTACTACTTCCAGATGCTGGGGTCATTGGCCTCGCACTATAAATTCAGCCTGGAAGTGCCGTTCAACCAGCTGCCGGCCGAGCAGCAGAAGGTCATCCTGCACGGCAGCGGCTCGCAGAATGTTGACTTCAAGTACCTGAACGACCGTGGCGATATCGTCAAACGCTCGCACCCATTCGAAGGCATCGTGCCGAACCTGGAGCGTCGTTACCGCGAGACTGAGTCGGCGAGCGTGCGTGAAGAGCTGGCCAAATTCCTCAGCACTCAGCCTTGCCCGGATTGCCGCGGCACGCGTCTGCGTCGCGAGGCGCGGCATGTGTGGGTGGGCGAGAAGACACTGCCGGCCGTGACCAACCTGCCGATTGGCGATGCCTGTGAATATTTTGGTGTACTCAAGCTGACCGGGCGTCGTGGGGAAATTGCGGACAAGATCCTCAAGGAAATCCGTGAGCGCCTGCAATTCCTGGTTAACGTTGGCCTGGACTACCTGTCGCTGGATCGCAGTGCGGACACGTTGTCTGGCGGTGAAGCTCAGCGGATTCGCTTGGCCAGCCAGATTGGTGCTGGCCTCGTGGGCGTGTTGTACATCCTCGATGAACCGTCGATTGGCCTGCACCAACGGGACAACGACCGCCTGCTGGGGACGCTGAAACACCTGCGGGATATCGGCAACACCGTGATCGTGGTCGAGCACGATGAGGACGCGATTCGCCTGGCGGACTACGTGGTCGACATCGGCCCGGGCGCGGGTGTGCACGGTGGCCATATTGTTGCCGAGGGCACGCCTGCCGAGGTGATGGCTCACCCGGACTCTTTGACCGGCAAGTACCTGTCTGGCCGCGTGAAGATTGAAGTGCCGGCCAAACGTACGCCACGCAACAAGAAAATGGCGCTGCACCTGAAGGGCGCGCGCGGTAACAACTTGCGCAACGTCGACCTGGAAATTCCGCTGGGTCTTTTGACCTGCGTGACCGGTGTTTCCGGCTCGGGCAAGTCGACACTGATCAACAACACGCTGTTCCCGCTGAGTGCCACCGCCTTGAATGGCGCGACCACCCTGGAAGCGGCCGCGCACGACAGCGTCAAGGGCCTGGAACATCTGGACAAAGTCGTCGACATCGACCAAAGCCCGATCGGCCGTACACCACGCTCCAACCCGGCGACCTATACCGGCTTGTTCACCCCAATCCGCGAGCTGTTTGCTGGCGTACCCGAATCCCGCTCGCGGGGTTATGGGCCGGGCCGGTTCTCGTTCAACGTCAAGGGCGGGCGTTGCGAAGCCTGCCAGGGCGATGGCCTGATCAAGGTAGAGATGCACTTTCTGCCGGACATCTACGTGCCGTGCGACGTGTGCAAGAGCAAGCGTTATAACCGCGAAACCCTGGAGATCAAGTACAAGGGCAAAAGCATCCACGAAACCCTGGAGATGACCATCGAGGAAGCTCGGGTGTTCTTCGACGCGGTTCCTGCGTTGGCGCGCAAGCTGCAAACGTTGATGGATGTAGGCCTGTCGTACATCAAGCTGGGTCAATCGGCGACAACCTTGTCCGGCGGCGAGGCGCAGCGGGTGAAGTTGTCTCGTGAGCTGTCCAAGCGGGACACTGGCAAGACTCTGTATATCCTCGATGAGCCGACCACGGGTCTGCACTTCGCCGATATCCAGCAATTGCTGGACGTACTGCACCGCTTGCGTGACCACGGCAACACAGTGGTGGTTATTGAGCACAACCTGGATGTGATCAAGACTGCCGACTGGCTGGTGGACCTGGGGCCGGAAGGCGGTTCCAAGGGCGGCCAGATCATTGCGGTGGGCACACCGGAGCAGGTTTCCGAGATGCCGCAGTCGCATACCGGTTATTACTTGAAGCCGTTGCTGGCACGCGATAAAGCCTGATTTTTTCGGGCGCATTAAAAAGCCCCTGTCACTTTGCGGTGACAGGGGCTTTTTTGTAGCCGGGAATCAGAACTGCGATTGCAGATAATTCTCCAGGCCAACCAGCTTGATCAGGCCCAACTGCTTTTCCAGCCAGTAGGTGTGATCTTCTTCGGTGTCGTTGAGCTGCACGCGGAGAATTTCGCGGGTCACGTAGTCGTTGTGCTGCTCACAGAGCTCGATGCCCTTGCAGAGTGCGGCACGCACCTTGTACTCGAGGCGAAGATCGGCTGCGAGCATGTCAGGCACCGTGGTGCCCACATCCAGGTCGTCGGGACGCATACGCGGCGTGCCTTCGAGCATCAGGATACGGCGCATCAGCGCGTCAGCGTGCTGTGCCTCTTCTTCCATTTCGTGGTTGATACGCTCGTAGAGCTCGGTAAAGCCCCAGTCTTCGTACATGCGCGAATGGATGAAATATTGGTCACGAGCTGCCAGTTCGCCCGTCAGCAACGTGTTGAGGTAATCGATTACGTCGGGGTGACCTTGCATCGCCCTACATCTCCCTGCTTGAAAGTCTGTAGTTTGAACCATGATGACCCGAAGGTCACGGGACCAACGGCAGAAAAGTGAAGATTTCCGGAGAAAAGTGGCTGAAATAACGCAAAAACCGCCCAAATGAGGGCGGTTCTGCTTATCGTTTAGACTTAACTAAGCGTTACACCCAATGCCTTTGCGATTGCGTCTCCATAAGCCGGGTCAGCTTTGAAGAAATGCTGCAGTTGGCGCTGAACCACATCGCTGGTGACGCCGGCCATTGCACCGGCAATGTTGCTGACCAGCAGGGCTTTTTGACTCTCGTCCATCAATCGAAACAGTGCACCGGCATGGCTGTAGTAGTCGGTGTCCTCACGGTGATCGTAGCGATCAGCGGCACCGCTCAGGGCCAGGGCGGGTTCTGCATACTGTGGCGCTTGCTTGGGCGCATCAGCGTAACTGTTTGGCTCATAGTTAGGCGCTGCGCCACCATTGCTGCCGAAGGCCATCGAACCATCACGCTGGTAGCTGTTTACCGGGTTGCGTGGGGCGTTCACCGGCAATTGCTGGTGATTGGTACCCACGCGGTAGCGGTGAGCATCGGCGTAAGCGAATACGCGGCCTTGCAGCATGCGGTCAGGTGACAGGCCGACACCCGGCACCATGTTGCTTGGGCCAAACGCGGCCTGCTCTACTTCAGCAAAGTAGTTCTGCGGGTTACGGTTGAGCTCCAGCTCGCCGACTTCGATAAGGGGAAACTCTTTCTGCGACCAGGTCTTAGTCACATCGAAGGGGTTCTCGTAGTGAGCGTTAGCTTGGGCTTCAGTCATGATCTGAATGCAGACACGCCATTTCGGGAAGTCACCCCGCTCAATCGCACCAAACAAATCACGCTGTGCGTAATCAGGGTCTGTACCGGCCAGGCGCGCAGCTTCAGCGGGTGCCAGGTTCTTGATCCCTTGCTTGGTCTTGTAGTGCCACTTAACCCAGTGACGCTCACCACGAGCGTTGATCAGGCTATAAGTGTGACTGCCAAAGCCGTGCATGTGACGGTAGCCGTCAGGAATGCCGCGATCCGAAAAGAGGATGGTGACTTGATGCAACGCTTCCGGAGAGTGCGACCAGAAATCCCACATCATCTGCGCACTTTTCAGGTTGCTTTGCGGCAAGCGCTTTTGGGTGTGGATAAAGTCCGGGAATTTCAGCGGGTCACGGATGAAGAACACAGGCGTGTTGTTGCCCACGATGTCCCAGTTACCTTCCTCGGTGTAGAACTTCAGGGCGAAACCGCGAGGATCGCGCTCAGTGTCGGCCGAACCGCGCTCGCCGCCGACAGTGGAGAATCGCAGAAACGTCGGTGTTTGTTTTCCGACAGACTCGAACAGTTTCGCGCTGGTGTACTGAGTGATGTCTTGAGTAACGGTGAAGGTGCCGTAAGCACCCGAGCCTTTGGCGTGCACGCGGCGCTCAGGAATGTTTTCACGGTTGAAGTGTGCGAGCTTCTCGATCAGGTGGAAATCGTCGAGCAGCAAAGGACCGCGCGGGCCGGCGGTACGGGAATTCTGGTTATCGGCAACGGGCGCACCGCTGGCGGTAGTAAGGACTTTACTCATGCTCAATCTTCCTCAGGTCAGACTCGGAACTGCCGGCTAATCGGCTTGGAGGAAGTATCGACCATCAAGATGACACCATCAAATGCATTAAATCATGGCCTTTGATAGAGAATAACTAATGAGCCATCCGCGCAAACGGCGATGGGTTGATAGAAGCGCGGGCAGCGACGCAGGAAACCCAGGTGGTTTTTTAGACGCGCACAAAAAACCGGGCACTAGGCCCGGTTCTTCGTTGCAGACTGTCGTCTTACTCGGCGGATACAGCTTCGCCGGCAGTAGCACGATCAACCAACTCGACGTACGCCATAGGCGCGTTGTCGCCAGCGCGGAAACCGCACTTGAGGATGCGCAGGTAGCCACCCTCACGGGTAGCGTAACGCTTGCCCAGGTCGTTGAAGAGCTTACCAACGATAGCTTTCGAACGAGTACGGTCGAAAGCCAGGCGGCGGTTAGCCAGGCTGTCTGTCTTGGCCAAAGTGATCAGCGGCTCAGCAACGCGACGCAGTTCTTTAGCTTTCGGCAGTGTAGTTTTGATCAGCTCGTGCTCGAACAGCGACACCGCCATGTTTTGGAACATGGCCTTGCGGTGCGAGCTGGTACGGCTCAGGTGACGACCACTTTTACGATGACGCATGGTTCATTCCTTACCAAACTCACGTTCGGTGATTACGACGATCAGGCAGTCGCCTTGTCGTCCTTCTTAAGACTTGCAGGCGGCCAGTTGTCGAGGCGCATGCCGAGGGACAGACCGCGGGAGGCCAGAACGTCCTTGATTTCAGTCAAGGATTTCTTGCCCAGGTTCGGAGTCTTCAACAGTTCTACTTCGGTACGCTGAATCAGGTCACCGATGTAGTAAATGTTTTCCGCCTTAAGGCAGTTAGCCGAACGTACAGTCAGTTCCAGATCGTCAACCGGGCGAAGCAGGATCGGATCGATCTCGTCTTCCTGCTCGATTACCACTGGTTCGCTGTCACCTTTGAGGTCGACGAACGCAGCCAACTGCTGTTGCAGAATGGTTGCAGCGCGGCGGATAGCCTCTTCAGGATCCAGAGTACCGTTGGTTTCCAGATCAATAACCAGCTTGTCCAGGTTAGTACGCTGTTCGACACGGGCGTTTTCCACCACGTATGCGATACGGCGAACCGGGCTGAACGAAGAGTCAAGCTGCAAGCGACCAATGCTGCGGCTTTCGTCTTCATCGCTCTGACGCGAGTCGGCCGGTTCATAACCACGACCACGAGCTACAGTGAGCTTCATGTTCAGGGCGCCGTTAGACGCCAGGTTAGCGATTACGTGATCGGGGTTAACGATCTCGACATCATGATCCAGCTGAATATCGGCAGCGGTAACCACCCCCGAACCCTTCTTCGACAAGGTCAGCGTAACTTCGTCACGGCCGTGCAGCTTGATAGCCAGACCTTTAAGGTTCAACAGGATTTCAATTACGTCTTCCTGTACACCTTCGATGGCGCTGTACTCGTGGAGCACACCGTCAATCTCGGCCTCGACTACTGCACAGCCGGGCATTGAGGACAACAGGATGCGGCGCAGCGCGTTGCCCAGGGTGTGGCCAAAACCACGCTCGAGAGGCTCGAGAGTGATCTTGGCGCGGGTTGGACTGACAACCTGCACATCAATGTGGCGGGGTGTCAGGAACTCATTTACCGAAATCTGCATGGATGCACCTATTTTCTAGCCCTTACTTGGAGTAGAGCTCGACAATCAGGCTTTCGTTGATGTCGGCGGACAGATCACTGCGAGCAGGAACGTTCTTGAAAACGCCCGACTTCTTCTCAGTGTCTACTTCTACCCATTCTACGCGGCCACGTTGGGCACACAGATCGAGAGCTTGGACAATGCGAAGTTGGTTTTTTGCTTTCTCGCGAATCGCGACCACGTCACCAGCACGAACCTGGTAAGACGGGACGTTAACGGTTTGGCCGTTTACGCTGACGGATTTGTGCGATACCAGCTGACGGGATTCGGCACGAGTCGAACCAAAGCCCATACGGTATACAACGTTGTCCAGACGGCATTCGAGCAGTTGCAGCAGGTTTTCACCGGTTGCACCTTTCTTGCCAGCAGCTTCTTTGTAGTAGCCGCTGAACTGACGCTCGAGAACGCCATAAATACGACGGACCTTCTGCTTTTCACGCAGTTGGGTGCCGTAATCGGACTGGCGACCGCGGCGTTGGCCGTGGATACCAGGTGCTGCTTCAATGTTGCACTTCGATTCGATCGCGCGCACGCCGCTCTTCAGGAAGAGATCGGTGCCTTCGCGACGAGCGAGTTTGCATTTTGGACCAATGTAACGAGCCATTCTTTACAATCTCCTGGATTACACGCGGCGCTTCTTCGGCGGACGGCACCCGTTGTGCGGGATTGGCGTCACGTCGGTGATGCTGGCGATCTTATAGCCACAGCCGTTCAAAGCACGGACAGCAGACTCACGACCTGGACCTGGACCTTTGACGTTGACGTCGAGGTTTTTCAGGCCGTATTCCAGCGCAGCTTGACCAGCACGTTCAGCAGCTACTTGAGCAGCAAACGGGGTGGACTTGCGGGAACCGCGGAAACCCGAACCACCAGAGGTAGCCCAAGACAGCGCGTTACCTTGACGGTCGGTGATGGTCACGATGGTGTTGTTAAAAGATGCATGGATGTGGGCGATGCCATCAACCACTGTCTTTTTAACTTTTTTACGAGGACGAGCAGCAGGTTTTGCCATGATAATTTTCCTGTCGATTCGCTGGGGCGATTACTTGCGGATCGGCTTACGCGGACCTTTACGGGTACGCGCGTTAGTCTTGGTACGCTGACCGCGTACTGGAAGACCACGACGATGACGCAGACCGCGATAGCAACCGAGGTCCATCAAACGCTTGATTTTCATGTTGATTTCGCGACGCAGGTCACCTTCAGTGGTGAACTTCGCCACTTCGCCACGCAGCAATTCAATCTGCTCGTCGCTCAGATCCTTGATCTTAGCGGCTGGGTTTACCCCAGCAACTGCGCAAATTTTCTGCGCAGTAGTGCGACCAACACCATAGATGTAGGTCAGCGAGATAACAGTGTGCTTGTTATCTGGAATGTTAACGCCTGCAATACGGGCCATTCAGTGGGACTCCAATTGACAGCTACCTACGCCCCGGAAGCCAAGAAATAGGGCGCGAGATAATATCGCTGTAATAACAAATAATCAACCCGGCAGCGCACTAGCTGCCGGGCTTCAAGCGGATCACACTCAGCCTTGGCGCTGTTTGTGACGCGGTTCCGCGCTGCAAATTACTCGAACAACACCTTCGCGGCGAATAATCTTGCAGTTACGGCACAGCTTTTTCACCGATGCACGAACTTTCATCACCAACTCCTCGAACCTTATGGGTACTCAGCGCAACATGCCGCTGCCGTAACCCTTCAGGTTGGCTTTCTTCATCAGGGATTCGTACTGGTGCGAAACGAGGTGCGATTGTACTTGGGACATGAAGTCCATCACAACCACGACCACGATCAGCAACGAGGTCCCGCCAAGGTAGAACGGAACGTTTGCTGCAACCACCAGGAACTGGGGCAACAAGCACACGGCCGTCATATATAGAGCACCGAACAGGGTCAAACGAGTCAGAACGCCATCAATGTAGCGCGCAGACTGCTCACCTGGACGAATACCCGGAATAAAGGCACCGGACTTCTTCAGGTTTTCCGCTACGTCTTTCGGATTGAACATCAACGCCGTATAGAAGAAGCAGAAGAAAATAATCCCTGCACTAAACAGCAGAATATTCAACGGCTGACCAGGAGCGATCGACTGAGAGAGGTCCTGCAGCCAGCCCATGTTTTCAGACTGACCAAACCAGGTACCCAACGAAGCCGGAAACAGCAAAATGCTGCTCGCGAAAATTGCCGGAATAACACCGGCCATATTCACTTTCAGCGGCAAGTGGCTGGTCTGCGCAGCGAAGACCTTACGGCCCTGCTGACGCTTGGCGTAGTGAACAGCAATACGACGCTGGCCACGCTCAATGAACACCACAAAACCGATAATCGCTACTGCCAGCAAACCGATAGCAACCAGGGCGAAGATATTGATATCACCCTGACGTGCAGACTCGAAAGACTGCCCAATTGCTCTCGGAAGACCGGCGACGATACCTGCGAAAATCAACATCGAGATACCGTTACCAACACCACGCTCAGTAATCTGCTCACCCAGCCACATCATAAACATCGCACCAGCCACAAAAGTGGATACCGCGACGAAATAGAAGCCAAAGTCACCAGTGAACGCAACGCCCTGCCCTGCCAGGCCAACGGACATGCCGATAGCTTGAACCAGGGCGAGGACGACAGTGCCGTAGCGGGTGTACTGGCTAATCTTGCGACGGCCAGCTTCACCTTCCTTCTTCAACTGCTCCAACTGCGGGCTGACGGCGGTCATCAGTTGCATGATGATCGATGCCGAAATGTACGGCATGATCCCCAGTGCAAAGATGCTCATCCGTTCCAGCGCGCCGCCGGAAAACATGTTGAACAAGCTAAGAATGGTCCCCTCATTCTGTCGAAACAGGTCTGCGAGTCGGTCCGGGTTGATACCTGGAACCGGGATGTGTGCGCCTATTCGGTAGACGATAATCGCCAGGAACAGAAAACGCAGACGAGCCCAAAGTTCAGACATACCGCCTTTGCCGAGCGCTGAGAGAGCACCTTGCTTAGCCATTTATTCCTCGAACTTGCCGCCAGCTGCTTCGATAGCCGAACGCGCACCTTTGGTGGCGCCGATTCCCTTGCCGATAGTGACAGCGCGAGTCACTTCACCGGACAGCATGATTTTCACACGCTGTACGTTGACGTTGATCACGTTGGCATCTTTCAGGGTCTGCACAGTAACGATGTCGCCTTCCACTTTAGCCAGCTCGGACAGACGCACTTCTGCGCGGTCCATAGCCTTCAGGGAAACGAAACCGAACTTAGGCAGGCGACGATGCAGCGGCTGTTGGCCGCCTTCAAAGCCTGGAGCGATGGTGCCACCGGAGCGGGAGGTTTGACCTTTGTGGCCACGGCCACCAGTCTTACCCAAACCGCTACCGATACCACGGCCCGGACGATGCTTTTCGCGACGGGAACCCGGCGCTGGACTCAGATCATTGAGTTTCATCGATTAACCCTCTACACGCAGCATGTAGTAAGCCTTGTTGATCATCCCGCGATTCTCGGGAGTATCCTGGACTTCTACAGTGTGACCGATGCGACGCAGACCCAAACCCTTAACGCACAGTTTGTGGTTAGGAATGCGGCCGGTCATGCTTTTGATCAGCGTTACTTTAACGGTAGCCATGATCAGAAGATCTCCTTGACAGTCAAACCACGCTTGGCAGCGATGGACTCAGGAGATTGCATAGCTTTCAAACCTTTGAAAGTGGCGTGAACCACGTTTACCGGGTTAGTCGAGCCGTAGCACTTGGCCAGAACGTTCTGAACGCCAGCAACTTCGAGGACAGCACGCATAGCGCCGCCAGCGATGATACCGGTACCTTCAGAAGCAGGCTGCATGTACACCTTCGAAGCGCCGTGAGCGGACTTCATTGCGTACTGCAGAGTGGTGCCGTTCAGATCAACTTGGATCATGTTGCGACGAGCAGCTTCCATTGCCTTCTGGATCGCAGCAGGCACTTCACGTGACTTGCCACGGCCGAAGCCAACGCGCCCTTTACCATCACCAACCACGGTCAACGCGGTGAAAGTGAAGATACGGCCGCCTTTAACGGTTTTGGCTACGCGGTTAACTTGAACCAGCTTCTCAATGTAGCCTTCGTCGCGCTTTTGGTCGTTATTTGACATAACTTAGAACTCCAGCCCAGCTTCACGAGCAGCATCAGCCAGCGCTTTCACGCGACCGTGGTACTTGAAGCCAGAGCGGTCGAAAGCCACTTGCGAGACGCCAGCGGCCTTAGCACGCGTAGCGACCAGCTGGCCAACCTTTGTGGCCGCGTCGATGTTGCCAGTGGCACCATCACGCAGTTCTTTATCCAAAGTCGAGGCGCTTGCCAGGACTTTGTTGCCGTCGGCCGAGATGACCTGGGCGTAGATGTGCTGCGACGAGCGGAACACGCAGAGACGCACGACTTCGAGTTCGTGCATTTTCAGGCGTGCTTTGCGAGCGCGACGCAGTCGAGTAACTTTTTTGTCGGTCATTTGCTATGCCCTACTTCTTCTTGGCTTCTTTACGACGGACGACTTCGTCCGCGTAGCGCACACCTTTGCCTTTGTACGGCTCTGGTGGACGGAAGTCGCGGATCTCAGCGGCCACCTGACCTACCAGCTGCTTATCAATACCCTTGATCAGGATATCGGTCTGGCTAGGGGTCTCAGCGGTGATGCCTTCCGGCAGTTCGTAATCCACTGGGTGCGAGAAGCCAAGGGCCAGGTTCAAAACCGTGCCTTTTGCTTGCGCTTTGTAACCAACACCGACCAGCTGGAGCTTACGCTCGAAGCCTTGGCTTACGCCTTGGACCATGTTGTTTACCAACGCACGCGTGGTACCGGCCATTGCGCGAGTTTGTTGATCGCCATTGCGAGCAGCGAAACGCAGCTCACCAGCTTCTTCAACGATCTCAACGGACGAATGGATGTTCAGTTCAAGAGTGCCCTTGGCACCCTTCACCGAAAGCTGTTGGCCTGCGAATTTTACTTCGACACCGGCTGGCAGCTTAACGGGGTTCTTAGCGACGCGAGACATGCTTATCCCCCCTTAGAACACAGTGCAAAGAACTTCGCCGCCGACACCGGCAGCGCGCGCAGCACGATCCGTCATCACACCTTTGTTGGTGGAGACGATAGACACGCCCAGACCGCCACGAACTTTCGGCAGATCTTCAGCGGACTTGTACTGACGCAAGCCTGGACGGCTAACGCGCTTCACTTCCTCGATGACCGAACGGCCTTCGAAGTACTTCAGCTCGATGGACAGCAGTGGTTTTGTTTCGCTGCTGATCTGATAACCCGCAATGTAGCCTTCGTCTTTCAGGACTTTGGCAACAGCTACCTTCAACTTGGAAGATGGCATGCTTACGACGGACTTTTCAGCCATCTGGGCATTACGGATACGAGTTAGCATGTCCGCTAACGGGTCCTGCATACTCATGGGCTAGACGCTCCTAATACAAAAAAATTAGCCTTGCGGCTACATATGTCGCCGAGAATCTCCGGGCATAGAAAACACGGGCTCAGGCGAGCCGGGTATTCTAGACACACTCCGGAAATGAAACAAGCCCCAAAAGGGGCTTGTTCCAGATTCAAGGTCACCGGTGGTCAGTATCTTGCGACGCAGACCACCCAGACTTCGAAAGTACTTACCAGCTGGCTTTAACCAGACCTGGCACGTCACCACGCATTGCCGCTTCACGCAGTTTGTTACGGCCGAGGCCGAACTTGCGGTAAACGCCGTGTGGACGACCGGTCAGGCGGCAGCGGTTACGCATGCGCGAAGCGCTTGCGTCACGTGGCTGCTTCTGCAGAGCAACTGTAGCTTCCCAACGTGCTTCTGGACTTGCGTTCAGATCAACGATGATTGCTTTCAGTGCTGCACGCTTCTTGGCGTACTTGGCAACCGTGAGCTGACGCTTCAGCTCGCGGTTTTTCATGCTCATCTTGGCCATGGTCCTACTCCAATCAGTTGCGGAACGGGAATTTGAAAGCACGCAACAGGGCGCGACCTTCATCATCGTTCTTGGCAGTGGTGGTCAGGGTGATGTCCAGACCGCGGAGAGCATCGATCTTGTCGTAGTCGATTTCCGGGAAGATGATCTGCTCTTTCACGCCCATGCTGTAGTTACCACGACCATCGAAGGACTTGGCATTCAGGCCGCGGAAGTCGCGAACCCGAGGCAGGGAGATCGACAGCAGACGATCCAGGAATTCGTACATACGCTCACGGCGCAGAGTCACTTTGACGCCGATCGGCCAACCTTCACGGACTTTAAAGCCAGCGATGGATTTCCGAGCGTAAGTCACAACGACTTTTTGACCGGTGATCTTTTCCAGGTCAGCAACAGCGTGCTCGATGACTTTTTTGTCGCCGATCGCTTCGCCCAGACCCATGTTCAGGGTGATTTTGGTAACGCGCGGAACTTCCATCACGTTCCCGAGCTTAAGTTCTTCCTTAAGCTTGGGGGCGATTTCCTTCCGGTAAATCTCTTGTAGTCGTGCCATGGTCTTATCTACCTAGCAGTGTTCAAGCATCAACCGCTTTTTGGGTCGACTTGAAGACACGAATTTTCTTACCGTCTTCTACTTTGAAACCAACACGATCAGCCTTGTTGGTTTCGCCATTGAAGATGGCGACGTTAGAAGCGTGCAGTGGCGCTTCTTTCTCGACGATACCGCCTTGTACGCCCGACATCGGGTTAGGCTTGGTATGACGCTTGACCAGGTTCAGACCACCAACGACCAGACGGTCATCAGCAAGAACCTTCAGCACCTTACCGCGCTTACCTTTGTCTTTGCCGGCGATCACGATGATCTCGTCGTCACGACGAATCTTTTGCATGTCGGATCTCCTTACAGCACTTCTGGGGCGAGCGAGACGATCTTCATGAACTTCTCAGTACGAAGTTCACGGGTCACTGGCCCAAAGATACGGGTGCCGATCGGCTCTTGCTTGTTGTTCAGAAGAACAGCAGCGTTGCCATCAAAGCGGATAATGGAGCCATCTGCACGGCGTACGCCGTGACGAGTGCGGACTACAACAGCAGTCATCACTTGGCCTTTTTTCACTTTACCGCGAGGAATTGCTTCCTTGACGGTAACTTTGATGATGTCACCGATACCAGCGTAACGACGATGGGAGCCACCCAGCACCTTGATGCACATAACACGGCGAGCGCCGCTGTTATCGGCCACATCGAGCATGGATTGAGTCTGAATCATATAATTTCTCCGACCCCTAGTCCTTAGACTTCCACAGCGCGTTCGAGAACATCAACCAGTGCCCAAGACTTGGTCTTGGCCAGCGGACGAGTTTCACGAATAGTGACTTTGTCGCCGATGTGGCACTGATTGGTTTCGTCGTGCGCGTGCAGCTTAGTCGAACGCTTAACATATTTACCGTAGATCGGGTGCTTAACGCGACGCTCGATCAAAACGGTGATGGTTTTGTCCATCTTGTCGCTGACAACACGGCCAGTCAGCGTACGGACAGTCTTTTCGGCTTCAGCCATGATCACTTACCTGCCTGCTGGTTGAGCACAGTCTTCACGCGAGCGATGTCACGCTTAACTTGCGAGAGCAGATGAGACTGCCCCAACTGGCCAGTTGCTTTCTGCATACGCAGATTGAACTGGTCGCGCAGCAAGCCGAGCAGTTGCTCGTTCAGCTGCTGTGCGGATTTTTCACGAAGTTCATTCGCTTTCATCACATCACCGTCCGTTTAACAAAGGCGGTGGCGAGCGGCAGCTTTGCAGCAGCCAGGGCAAAAGCCTCACGCGCCAGCTCTTCAGTTACACCCTCGATTTCATACAGGACTTTGCCTGGCTGAATCTGGGCTACCCAGTATTCCACGTTACCCTTACCTTTACCCATCCGAACCTCGAGAGGCTTTTTGGAGATCGGCTTGTCCGGGAATACACGGATCCAGATCTTGCCGCCACGTTTTACGTGACGGGTCAGAGCACGACGCGCTGACTCGATCTGACGAGCGGTGAGACGACCACGAGCTACAGACTTCAGCGCGAACTCGCCGAAGCTGACTTTGCTACCGCGCTGTGCCAGACCACGGTTGTGGCCTGTCATCTGCTTGCGGAACTTCGTACGCTTAGGTTGCAACATTTGGCGTACCCCTTACTTAGCAGCTTTTTTACGAGGCGCTGGTGCTTGTGGTTTCAGTTCTTCTTGGCGACCACCAATTACTTCGCCTTTGAAGATCCAAACCTTTACACCGATCACACCGTAAGTGGTGTGAGCTTCGTAGTTGGCATAGTCGATGTCGGCACGCAGGGTGTGCAGTGGCACACGACCTTCGCGATACCATTCAGTACGTGCGATTTCAGCACCGCCGAGACGACCGCTCACTTGGATTTTGATGCCTTTGGCACCAATGCGCATGGCGTTCTGCACGGCGCGCTTCATAGCGCGACGGAACATTACGCGACGCTCCAGCTGCTGAGCTACGCTCTGCGCAACCAGCATACCGTCGAGCTCCGGCTTGCGGATCTCTTCGATATTGATGTGCACAGGCACACCCATTTGCTTGGTCAGGTCCTGACGCAGTTTCTCAACATCTTCACCTTTCTTCCCGATAACGATACCTGGACGAGCGGTGTGGATGGTGATACGTGCAGTTTGTGCCGGACGATGGATATCGATACGGCTTACGGACGCGCTTTTTAGTTTGTCTTGGAGATACTCACGCACCTTCAGATCAGCGAACAAATAGTCCGCATAAGTCCGACCGTCTGCGTACCAGACGGAGGTGTGCTCCTTGACGATTCCCAGGCGAATGCCAATGGGATGTACTTTCTGACCCATCTCTTCGACTCCGTTACTTGTCAGCAACCTTGACAGTGATATGGCAAGACCGCTTGACGATGCGATCAGCACGGCCTTTGGCACGTGGCATGATGCGCTTCAGCGAACGCCCTTCGTTGACGAAAACGGTGCTGACCTTCAGGTCATCAACGTCTGCGCCTTCGTTATGCTCGGCGTTGGCTACGGCCGACTCCAGCACTTTCTTCATGATCTCGGCGGCTTTCTTACTGCTGAAAGCCAACAGGTTGAGCGCTTCGCCCACCTTCTTCCCGCGGATCTGGTCGGCGACCAAGCGGGCTTTCTGGGCGGAGATTCGAGCGCCCGACAACTTAGCGGCTACTTCCATTTCCTTACCCCTTAACGCTTGGCTTTCTTGTCTGCCACGTGCCCACGATAAGTGCGGGTACCGGCAAACTCGCCTAGTTTGTGGCCGACCATGTCTTCGTTAACGAGAACTGGGACGTGTTGACGACCGTTGTGTACTGCGATGGTCAAACCGACCATTTGTGGCAGGATCATCGAACGACGCGACCAGGTCTTAACTGGTTTGCGATCGTTCTTTTCCGCCGCCACTTCGATCTTCTTCAGTAGGTGAAGATCAATAAAAGGACCTTTTTTCAGAGAACGTGGCACTGTCGTATCCCTCTATTTACTTGCGACGACGGACGATCATTTTGTCGGTACGCTTATTACCACGAGTCTTCGCGCCCTTAGTCGGGAAGCCCCATGGCGATACCGGATGACGACCACCAGAGGTACGACCTTCACCACCACCGTGTGGGTGGTCAACCGGGTTCATGGCAACACCACGAACGGTTGGGCGAACGCCACGCCAGCGTTTGGCACCAGCTTTACCCAGCGAACGCAGGCTGTGCTCGGAGTTCGAGACTTCACCCAGGGTCGCGCGGCATTCAGCCAGCACTTTACGCATCTCACCAGAACGCAGACGCAGGGTCACATAGACACCTTCACGAGCGATCAGCTGAGCCGAAGCACCAGCGGAACGAGCGATTTGCGCGCCTTTACCTGGCTTCAATTCGATGCCGTGTACGGTGCTACCAACTGGAATGTTGCGCAGTTGCAGAGCGTTGCCCGGCTTGATCGGTGCCAAAGCACCTGCGATCAGCTGGTCGCCAGCGCTCACGCCTTTAGGGGCGATGATGTAGCGACGCTCGCCATCTGCGTACAGCAGCAGAGCGATGTGAGCAGTACGGTTTGGATCGTATTCGATACGCTCGACAGTGGCAGCGATGCCATCTTTGTCGTTGCGACGGAAGTCGACCAGACGATAATGCTGCTTATGGCCACCACCGATGTGACGAGTGGTAATACGACCATTGTTGTTACGACCACCAGTCTTCGATTTCTTCTCGAGCAGCGGTGCGTGAGGAGCGCCTTTATGCAGCTCCTGGTTGACCACCTTGACCACAAAACGGCGGCCAGGGGAAGTCGGTTTGCATTTAACAATTGCCATGATGCACCCCTTCCTTACTCAGCACTGCTGCTGAAATCGAGATCTTGGCCTGGCTGAAGGGAGATAACTGCCTTCTTCCAGTCATTACGCTTGCCCAGACCGCGAGCAGTGCGCTTGCTCTTACCCAGAACATTCAGGGTAGTAACACGCTCAACTTTCACGCTGAACAGGCTTTCGACGGCCTTCTTGATTTCCAGCTTGGTTGCGTCAGTTGCAACCTTGAAAACGAACTGGCCTTTCTTGTCAGCCAGAACCGTAGCCTTTTCGGAAACGTGCGGGCCAAGCAGAACTTTAAATACGCGTTCCTGGTTCATCCCAGCAGCTCCTCGAATTTCTTCACGGCCGACACGGTGATCAACACCTTGTCGTATGCGATCAGACTAACTGGATCGGAACCTTGCACGTCACGTACATCAACGTGTGGCAGGTTACGAGCAGCCAGGTACAGGTTCTGATCAACAGCTTCAGACACGATCAAAACGTCGGTCAGGCTCATGTTGTTCAGTTTGCCCAGCAGATCTTTGGTTTTTGGACTTTCAACAGCGAAGTCCTGAACCACGACCAGACGATCAGTACGCACGAGTTCAGCAAGGATGGAGCGCAGTGCTGCGCGGTACATCTTCTTGTTGAGCTTCTGAGTGTGATCCTGAGGACGAGCTGCGAAAGTGGTACCGCCGCCACGCCAGATTGGGCTACGGATAGTACCGGCACGAGCACGGCCAGTACCTTTCTGACGCCAAGGGCGCTTACCGCCACCACGTACGTCGGAACGGGTCTTTTGCTGCTTGCTACCTTGACGGCCGCCGGCCATGTAGGCCACGACTGCTTGGTGAACCAGCGTCTCGTTGAATTCGCCGCCAAATGTCAGTTCGGAAACTTCGATCGCTTGAGCGTCATTTACATTTAATTGCATGTCAGCTTCCCCTTAACCGCGAGCCTTGGCCGCTGGACGTACAACCAGGTTGCCGCCAGTAGCGCCAGGAACAGCACCCTTGACCAACAACAGATTGCGTTCAGCGTCGACGCGCACTACTTCGAGGGACTGCACGGTCACGCGCTCAGCGCCCATATGACCGGACATTTTTTTGCCCTTGAATACACGACCAGGAGTCTGGCACTGGCCAATAGAGCCCGGGACGCGGTGGGAAACGGAGTTACCGTGAGTGTTGTCTTGACCACGGAAATTCCAACGCTTGATCGTACCCTGGAAGCCTTTACCTTTGGACTGACCGGTTACATCAACCAGTTGACCAGCGGCGAAGATTTCAGCGTTGATCAGATCGCCAGCCTGGTAGTCGCCGTCTTCGAGACGGAACTCCATAACAGTGCGACCAGCTGCAACGTTTGCTTTAGCGAAGTGACCTGCTTGAGCAGCAGTCACGCGCGAAGCACGACGCTCGCCGACAGTGACTTGCACTGCACGATAGCCATCGGTTTCTTCAGTTTTGAACTGGGTGACGCGATTCGGTTCGATCTCAATGACCGTGACCGGAATGGAGACACCTTCTTCGGTGAAAATACGGGTCATACCGCATTTACGACCGACTACACCAATAGTCATGTTGTAAACCTCATGAGTGTACGGGGCTTTCACCCGCTATGGCCGCCCATTTCAGAGCGTTACACGACTAAGACCCAAGTCTTAGCCGAGGCTGATCTGTACTTCCACACCGGCCGCCAGATCGAGCTTCATAAGTGCATCAACGGTTTTATCCGTTGGCTGGACGATGTCCAGTACGCGCTTATGAGTACGGATCTCGTACTGGTCACGCGCGTCTTTGTTGACGTGCGGGGAGACCAGAACGGTGAACCGCTCTTTACGGGTAGGCAGTGGAATTGGACCACGCACTTGAGCACCAGTACGTTTCGCGGTTTCCACGATTTCCTGGGTGGATTGGTCGATCAGGCGATGGTCAAAAGCCTTCAACCTGATACGGATTTGCTGATTTTGCATTGGATTTCAGACTCCGGCTGCTATTCCCAGCGAGCGCAATACGCCCGTTAAAAGGAGGCGCAATTCTATAGACGGCCCTGATAGGTGTCAACCCAATAAAAAAGGCCCCCGCTGAGCGGGGGCCTCTTCAAAACATCAAGGCTATCTCAGAAGAGATAATTACTCGATGATTTTAGCTACAACGCCAGCACCAACGGTACGGCCGCCTTCACGGATAGCGAAGCGCAGACCGTCTTCCATTGCGATGGTTTTGATCAGGGTAACAACCATTTTGATGTTGTCGCCTGGCATAACCATTTCAACGCCTTCCGGCAGTTCGCAGTTACCAGTCACGTCAGTAGTACGGAAGTAGAACTGTGGACGGTAGCCTTTGAAGAACGGAGTGTGACGACCGCCTTCTTCTTTGCTCAGCACGTACACTTCAGCTTCGAACTTGGTGTGCGGCTTAACCGAACCTGGCTTAACCAGAACCTGGCCACGCTCAACGTCGTCACGCTTGGTACCACGCAGCAGAACGCCGCAGTTCTCGCCAGCACGACCTTCGTCGAGCAGCTTACGGAACATTTCAACACCGGTGCAGGTGGTGACGGTAGTGTCACGCAGACCAACGATTTCCAGTGGATCTTGAACCTTAACGATACCGCGCTCGATACGACCAGTTACAACAGTACCGCGACCGGAGATCGAGAATACGTCTTCGATTGGCATCAGGAACGGCTTGTCGATAACACGAACTGGATCTGGGATGTAGCTGTCCAGAGTTTCAACCAGTTTACGAACGGACGTGGTGCCCATTTCGTTATCGTCTTTGCCTTCCAGAGCCATACGAGCAGAACCGATGATGATCGGAGTGTCGTCGCCTGGGAAGTCGTAAGTGCTCAGCAGATCGCGCACTTCCATCTCAACCAGTTCCAGCAGCTCAGCGTCGTCTACCAGGTCAGCCTTGTTCAGGTAAACCACGATGTACGGAACGCCTACCTGACGGGACAGCAGGATGTGCTCACGGGTTTGTGGCATCGGACCATCAGCGGCCGAGCAAACCAGGATTGCGCCGTCCATCTGAGCAGCACCGGTGATCATGTTCTTCACATAGTCAGCGTGACCTGGGCAGTCAACGTGAGCGTAGTGACGGATCAGCGAGTTGTATTCAACGTGCGCGGTGTTGATGGTGATACCACGAGCTTTCTCTTCTGGTGCGCTGTCGATTTTATCGAAATCAACGATTGCGGAACCGAATACTTCGGAGCAAACGCGAGTCAGAGCAGCAGTCAGAGTGGTTTTACCGTGGTCAACGTGACCGATGGTGCCAACGTTGACGTGCGGTAGGGAACGATCAAATTTTTCTTTAGCCACGACAATTAACTCCTTGCCTAAAGGACTGAATCAGCCTTGTTTTTTGGATACAGTTTCAGCGATGTGCGCCGGAGCTGTGTTGTATTTTTTGAATTCCATAGAGTAGCTTGCGCGACCCTGAGACATGGAGCGAACGTCGGTCGCATAACCGAACATCTCACCCAACGGAACCTCGGCGCGAATCACTTTGCCGGAAACCGTGTCTTCCATACCCAAGATCATGCCGCGACGACGGTTAAGGTCGCCCATGACATCACCCATATAGTCTTCAGGTGTAACAACTTCTACCGCCATGATTGGCTCAAGCAACTCACCACCGCCCTTCTGGGCCAGTTGCTTGGTTGCCATGGAAGCAGCCACCTTAAACGCCATCTCGTTGGAGTCGACGTCGTGGTAAGAACCGTCAAAAACGGTTGCTTTCAGGCCGATCAGCGGATAGCCGGCAACAACACCGTTCTTCATCTGCTCTTCGATACCCTTCTGGATAGCCGGGATGTATTCCTTAGGAACAACACCACCAACTACTTCGTTCACGAATTGCAGACCTTCCTGACCTTCGTCAGCAGGAGCAAAACGGATCCAGCAGTGACCGAACTGACCACGACCGCCGGACTGACGAACGAACTTGCCTTCGATTTCACAGTTCTTCGTGATGCGCTCACGATAGGAAACCTGAGGCTTACCGATGTTGGCTTCGACGTTGAACTCACGGCGCATCCGGTCAACCAGGATGTCCAGGTGCAGCTCGCCCATGCCGGAGATGATCGTTTGACCAGTCTCTTCATCAGTCTTGACGCGGAAAGATGGATCTTCCTGAGCAAGTTTGCCCAGAGCGATACCCATTTTTTCCTGGTCATCCTTGGTCTTAGGCTCTACGGCAACCGAAATAACCGGCTCCGGGAAGTCCATGCGAACCAGGATGATTGGCTTAGCAGCGTCGCACAAAGTCTCACCCGTGGTGACGTCCTTCATGCCGATCAGGGCCGCGATGTCACCAGCGCGTACTTCCTTGATCTCTTCACGGGCGTTTGCGTGCATTTGCACCATACGACCCACGCGCTCTTTCTTACCTTTAACCGAGTTGATCACGCCGTCGCCGGATGCCAACACGCCCGAGTAAACGCGGACGAAGGTCAAGGTACCCACGAATGGGTCGGTAGCGATCTTGAACGCCAGGGCCGAGAACGGCTCGCTGTCGTCTGCATGACGCTCCATCTCTTCTTCCTCGTTATCAGGGTTGGTACCCTTGATAGCAGGAATGTCGGTTGGAGCAGGCAGGTAGTCGATCACAGCATCGAGAACCAGGGGAACGCCCTTGTTCTTGAACGAAGAACCGCAAACAGCCAAGACGATCTCACCAGCGATAGTACGCTGACGCAGAGCGGCCTTGATTTCCGCGTTGGTGAGTTCTTCACCTTCGAGGTACTTGTTCATCAGCTCTTCGCTGGCTTCGGCAGCAGCCTCAACCATGTTGTTGCGCCACTCGTCAGCCAGCTCCTGCAGTTCTGCAGGGATAGGCTTACGAACAGGAACCATACCTTTGTCGGAATCATTCCAGTAAACAGCTTCCATGTTGATCAGGTCGATCTGACCCTGGAAGTTGTCTTCGGAACCGATAGCCAATTGGATTGGCACCGGAGTATGACCCAGACGCTGCTTGATCTGACCGATCACGCGCAGGAAGTTAGCACCAGCACGGTCCATCTTGTTTACGTAAACAAGACGAGGAACGCCGTATTTGTTGGCTTGACGCCATACGGTTTCCGACTGAGGCTCAACACCCGAGGTACCGCAGAACACAACGACAGCGCCGTCGAGTACACGCAGGGAACGTTCAACTTCAATGGTGAAGTCTACGTGGCCTGGGGTATCGATTACGTTGAAGCGGTGCTCGTCTTTGTACTGCTTCTCGGAACCTTTCCAGAAGGCGGTAATAGCAGCAGAAGTAATGGTAATACCACGCTCCTGCTCCTGAACCATCCAGTCTGTGGTCGCGGCGCCGTCATGCACCTCGCCCATTTTGTGACTTTTGCCGGTGTAAAACAGTACGCGCTCGGTGGTGGTGGTTTTACCAGCATCCACGTGAGCAACGATACCGATGTTACGGTAGCGGCTAATCGGAGTAGTACGAGCCATAAAGCCCTCGCAAAATTAGTGAAGCTAAGATTAGAAGCGGTAGTGCGAGAAAGCTTTGTTAGCTTCAGCCATACGGTGCACGTCTTCACGCTTCTTAACAGCAGCACCTTTACCTTCAGCAGCGTCCAACAGTTCGCCAGCCAAACGCAGAGCCATAGACTTCTCGCCGCGCTTACGGGCGAAGTCTACCAACCAGCGCATTGCCAGAGCGTTACGACGGGACGGACGAACTTCGACCGGAACCTGGTAAGTAGCACCGCCTACACGGCGCGACTTCACTTCGACCAGCGGAGCGATGGCGTCGAGAGCTTTCTCGAAGATTTCCAGGGGGTCGCTGTTCTTGCGCTCTTTAACCTTTTCCAGCGCGCCATAAACGATACGCTCGGCAACGGCTTTCTTGCCGCTTTCCATCACGTGGTTCATGAACTTGGCCAGAATTTGGCTTCCGTATTTTGGATCGTCAAGCACTTCGCGCTTGGCTGCTACGCGTCTTCTTGGCATGGATAAGCCCTCAAACGGTCTTCAGGTTCGCTCGGAATCAGTGCCCTTTCGGGACGCATCCGACCTTACTCTTATCGACTCAGAAAATAAGATGATTCAGTTTTACAAAAAGCCGCTACTACTTAGGCTTCTTGGTACCGTACTTCGAACGACCCTGGTTACGACCTTTAACGCCGGAAGTATCCAAGGAGCCGCGTACGGTGTGGTAACGAACACCTGGCAAGTCTTTTACACGACCGCCGCGGATCAGTACCACGCTGTGCTCTTGCAGGTTGTGGCCTTCACCGCCGATGTACGAGGAAACCTCGAAACCGTTGGTCAGGCGCACACGGCATACTTTACGCAGTGCCGAGTTAGGTTTTTTCGGCGTAGTGGTATACACGCGAGTGCATACGCCACGACGTTGCGGGCAGTTCTGCAGCGCAGGTACGTCGGATTTCTCGACGATACGCTTACGCGGCTGACGTACCAGCTGGTTGATAGTTGCCATCTACTAGCTCCACTGTTGTCTTGCGACGCTATTGTCTTGCAAGAAAAGCAAAATGGCAGGAACGAATTCCCGCCAAATTTAGGGGTACAAGAGTCTAAAGAGGATCTTGTCCCCAGTCAAGGCAAGGCCCCGACCTCCCCTCTCATCGAACCGGGGCAAAATTGCCTCGATCCGACGAATGGGGCTGCCAGGGCCCAGACTTATTTACCGCAGAACTCAGTTACCGCTTGAGTTCAGCGCTTCGGTCAGTGCAGCTTCCACTTCACTGGCGCTTACGCGCAGCGGTTTGTCAGCATCACGGCGGCGCTTGCGCTCGCTGTGGTAAGCCAAACCGGTACCTGCCGGGATCAAACGACCCACGACCACGTTTTCTTTCAGGCCGCGCAGGTAATCGCGCTTGCCGGTTACCGCTGCTTCGGTCAGTACACGAGTGGTCTCCTGGAAGGAGGCCGCCGAGATGAACGACTCAGTGGACAACGACGCCTTGGTGATACCCAGCAACACACGAGTGAACTTGGAGACAAATTTGTCTTCCGCGCCCAGACGTTCGTTTTCTACCAGTACGTGAGTCAGTTCCATCTGGTCGCCCTTGATGAAACTGGAATCGCCGGATTCAGCGATTTCAACTTTACGCAGCATCTGACGCAGGATGGTCTCGATGTGCTTATCGTTGATCTTCACGCCTTGCAGACGGTAAACGTCCTGGATCTCGTTAACGATGTACTTGGCCAGCGCACTCACACCCAGCAGACGCAGGATGTCGTGTGGATCGCTCGGACCGTCGGAGATAACTTCGCCGCGGTTTACCTGTTCGCCTTCGAAGACGTTCAGGTGACGCCACTTCGGAATCAGCTCTTCATACGGATCGCTACCGTCGTTCGGGGTAATGACCAGACGGCGCTTGCCCTTGGTCTCTTTACCGAACGCGATGGTGCCGCTGACTTCAGCCAGAATCGACGCTTCTTTCGGACGACGAGCTTCGAACAAGTCGGCAACACGCGGCAGACCACCGGTGATGTCACGGGTCTTCGAAGTTTCTTGCGGGATACGCGCGATAACATCACCGATCGCGATCTTCGCACCATCCGCTACACCGACCAGGGCGTTGGCTGGCAGGAAGTACTGAGCGATTACGTCAGTGCCTGGCAGCAACAAGTCCTTGCCGTTGTCATCAACCATCTTCACAGCAGGACGGATATCTTTGCCTGCAGCTGGACGGTCTTTGGCGTCGAGTACTTCAATGTTGGTCATACCGGTCAATTCGTCAGTCTGACGCTTGATCGTGATGCCTTCTTCCATGCCCACGTAGGTCACGGTACCTTTCATTTCGGTAACGATTGGGTGAGTGTGCGGATCCCACTTGGCCACGATTGCGCCAGCGTCGACCTTGTCACCTTCTTTAACCGAGATCACAGCACCGTACGGCAGCTTGTAACGCTCACGCTCACGACCGTAGTCATCAGCGATTGCCAGCTCACCGGAACGGGACACAGCAACCAGGTGACCATCCACTCGCTCAACGTGTTTCAGGTTGTGCAGACGGACGGTACCGCCATTCTTCACCTGAACGCTGTCGGCTGCGGAGGTCCGGCTTGCCGCACCACCAATGTGGAACGTACGCATGGTCAGCTGGGTACCCGGCTCACCGATGGACTGGGCAGCGATAACGCCGACCGCTTCACCGATGTTCACCTGGTGACCACGAGCCAAGTCACGGCCGTAGCACTTGGCACAAATGCCGTAGCGGGTTTCGCAGCTGATCGGCGAGCGAACAATCACTTCGTCGATGCTGTTGAGTTCGATGAACTCGACCCACTTCTCGTCTACCAGGGTGCCGGCAGGAACGATAATTTCCTCGGTACCTGGCTTGAATACGTCACGGGCGATTACTCGACCCAGTACGCGCTCACCCAACGGCTCTACAACGTCGCCGCCTTCGATGTGCGGAGTCATCAGCAGACCGTGTTCGGTGCCGCAGTCAACTTCAGTCACAACCAAGTCTTGTGCAACGTCTACCAGACGACGTGTCAGGTAACCGGAGTTAGCGGTTTTCAACGCGGTATCCGCAAGACCCTTACGAGCACCGTGAGTGGAGATGAAGTACTGAAGTACGCTCAAACCTTCACGGAAGTTCGCAGTAATCGGCGTCTCGATGATGGAACCGTCCGGCTTGGCCATCAGGCCACGCATACCGGCGAGCTGACGGATCTGCGCAGCAGAACCCCGTGCGCCCGAGTCGGCCATCATGTACATCGAGTTGAACGACTCTTGATCGACTTCTACGCCATGACGGTCGATAACCTTCTCTTTCGAGAGGTTAGCCATCATCGCCTTCGACACTTCGTCGTTGGCCTTGGACCAAAGGTCGATCACTTTGTTGTACTTCTCGCCCTGGGTTACCAGGCCGGAGGCGTACTGGCTCTCGATTTCTTTCACTTCATCGGTAGCAGCACCGATGATCTGAGCTTTTTCATCCGGGATAACGAAGTCGTTAACACCGATGGAAACGCCGGAAATAGTCGAGTAAGCAAAACCGGTGTACATCAACTGGTCAGCGAAGATCACGGTCTCTTTCAAACCAACCACGCGGTAGCACTGGTTGATCAGCTTGGAGATCGCCTTTTTCTTCATCGGCAGGTTGACGACGTCATACGACAGACCTTTTGGCACAACTTGATACAACAGCGCACGCCCGACAGTAGTGTCGACGATACGGGTGTTGGTCACGCTGCCGCCGTCACGGTCGTTGACGGTTTCGTTGATCCGCACTTTGACCTTGGCGTGCAGTGCGGCTTCGCCGGCACGGAACACACGGTCAACTTCTTGCAGGTCAGCGAACACACGACCTTCGCCTTTGGCGTTGATCGCTTCACGGGTCATGTAGTACAGACCCAATACAACGTCCTGCGACGGAACGATGATTGGCTCACCGTTGGCTGGCGACAGAATGTTGTTGGTCGACATCATCAACGCACGCGCTTCCAACTGAGCTTCCAGTGTCAGCGGTACGTGCACGGCCATTTGGTCGCCGTCGAAGTCGGCGTTGTACGCAGCACAGACCAGAGGGTGCAGCTGGATAGCCTTACCTTCGATCAGTACCGGTTCAAACGCCTGGATACCCAGACGGTGAAGGGTCGGTGCACGGTTGAGGAGAACCGGGTGTTCGCGAATCACTTCAGCGAGAACGTCCCAAACCTCTGGCAGTTCGCGCTCGACCATTTTCTTGGCCGCTTTGATGGTGGTCGCGAGACCGCGCATTTCCAGCTTGCCGAAGATGAATGGCTTGAACAGCTCAAGTGCCATCTTCTTAGGCAGACCGCACTGGTGCAGACGCAGGGTCGGGCCTACGGTAATTACCGAACGACCGGAGTAGTCAACACGCTTACCGAGCAAGTTCTGACGGAAACGACCTTGCTTACCCTTGATCATGTCAGCCAGGGATTTCAGAGGACGCTTGTTCGAACCGGTGATAGCGCGGCCACGACGACCGTTGTCGAGCAAGGCATCGACAGCTTCTTGCAACATACGCTTTTCGTTGCGCACGATGATGTCCGGAGCGGACAGATCGAGCAGACGCTTCAAGCGGTTGTTACGGTTGATCACACGGCGGTACAGGTCGTTGAGGTCGGAAGTCGCGAAGCGACCGCCATCCAACGGTACCAGCGGACGCAGGTCTGGCGGCAGAACCGGCAGAACGGTCAGCACCATCCACTCTGGCAAGTTGCCGGAACCCTGGAAGGCTTCCATCAACTTCAGACGCTTGGACAGTTTCTTGATTTTGGTTTCGGAGTTGGTTTGCGGAATTTCTTCACGCAGACGGCCAATCTCGTGCTCCAGATCGATAGCGTGCAGCAGTTCACGGACAGCTTCGGCACCCATGCGGGCATCGAAATCGTCGCCGAACTCTTCCAGCGCTTCGAAGTACTGCTCGTCGTTCAGCAGCTGACCTTTTTCAAGGGTGGTCATGCCTGGATCGATAACGACATAGCTCTCGAAGTAGAGAACGCGCTCGATATCACGCAGGGTCATGTCCATCAGCAAGCCGATACGGGACGGCAGCGATTTCAGGAACCAGATGTGGGCAACCGGCGAAGCCAGTTCGATGTGCGCCATGCGCTCACGACGAACTTTGGCCAGCGCGACTTCAACGCCGCACTTCTCGCAGATCACACCACGGTGCTTCAAGCGCTTGTACTTACCGCACAGGCACTCGTAATCCTTTACCGGGCCAAAGATCTTGGCGCAGAACAGGCCGTCACGCTCAGGTTTGAACGTACGGTAGTTGATGGTTTCCGGCTTTTTAACTTCACCGAACGACCACGAACGGATCATCTCAGGCGATGCCAATCCAATACGGATGGCGTCGAACTCTTCGACTTGACCCTGGTTTTTCAGCAAATTCAGTAGGTCTTTCAAGGCCTTTCCTCCTGGCGGAGCAGAGAGCGGGCTAAACAGCCCCGCTCTCGATTCGCGTCACGTGTTATTCGGTTTCCAGATCGATATCGATGCCGAGGGAACGAATTTCTTTGATCAACACGTTGAAGGACTCGGGCATGCCCGGCTCCATACGGTGATCGCCGTCCACGATGTTTTTGTACATCTTGGTCCGACCGTTCACATCGTCCGACTTCACTGTGAGCATTTCTTGCAGAGTGTAAGCAGCACCGTATGCTTCCAGTGCCCAGACCTCCATCTCCCCGAAACGCTGACCACCGAACTGAGCCTTACCACCCAGCGGCTGCTGGGTAACCAGGCTGTACGAACCGGTAGAACGAGCGTGCATCTTGTCGTCTACCAAGTGGTTCAGCTTCAGCATGTACATGTAGCCAACAGTAACCGGGCGCTCAAACTTGTTGCCGGTACGGCCGTCGAACAGCTGCATCTGGCCGCTTTCTGGCAGGTCTGCCAGTTTCAGCATGGCCTTGATTTCGCTTTCCTTGGCACCGTCGAACACCGGGGTAGCCATTGGAACGCCGCCGCGCAGGTTCTTCGCCAGATCCAGGATTTCCTGGTCGGAGAAGGTATCCAGCTCTTCGTTGCGACCGCCGATCTCGTTGTAGATCTCGTGCAGGAACTTACGCAGGTCTGCGACCTTGCGCTGCTCTTCGATCATACGGTTGATCTTCTCGCCCAGACCTTTGGCCGCGAGGCCCAGGTGGGTTTCAAGGATCTGACCAACGTTCATACGCGAAGGTACGCCCAACGGGTTGAGGACGACGTCGACCGGGGTGCCATTGGCATCGTGCGGCATGTCTTCAACCGGCATGATCACGGAGACCACACCTTTGTTACCGTGACGACCGGCCATCTTGTCGCCCGGCTGGATGCGGCGACGGATTGCCAGGTAAACCTTGACGATTTTCAGCACGCCTGGAGCCAGGTCATCGCCCTGCTGCAGTTTGCGCTTCTTGTCTTCGAACTTGTCGTCCAGCAGACGGCGACGATCAACGATGTAGGCCTGGGCCTTCTCGAGCTGCTCGTTCAGAGCATCTTCAGCCATGCGCAGTTTGAACCACTGGCCGTGCTCAAGACCGTCGAGGATTTCGTCGGTGATGTCCTGACCTTTCTTCAGACCCGCGCCGCCTTCGGCCTTGTGGCCTACCAGAGCGGAACGCAGACGTTCGAAGGTCGCGCCTTCAACGATACGGAACTCTTCGTTCAGGTCCTTGCGGATCTCGTCGAGTTGAGTCTTCTCGATGGACAGTGCACGAGCATCACGCTCAACGCCGTCACGGGTGAAGACTTGTACGTCGATGACAGTACCCTTGGTACCGGTAGGTACGCGCAGGGAGGTGTCTTTAACGTCGCTGGCTTTTTCACCGAAGATGGCACGCAACAGCTTCTCTTCCGGCGTCAGTTGGGTCTCGCCTTTCGGAGTGACCTTACCGACCAGGATGTCGCCTGCGCCAACTTCAGCACCTACGTAAACGATACCGGCTTCGTCCAGTTTGTTCAGTGCAGCTTCACCCACGTTCGGGATATCTGCAGTGATTTCTTCAGGCCCAAGCTTGGTGTCACGTGCCACACAGGTCAGTTCCTGGATGTGGATCGTGGTGAAGCGGTCTTCTTGAACAACACGCTCGGACAGGCAGATGGAGTCTTCGAAGTTGAAGCCGTTCCATGCCATGAACGCGATGCGCATGTTCTGACCCAGTGCCAGCTCACCCATATCGGTGGACGGGCCGTCGGCCATGATGTCGCTACGCTGAACGCGATCACCCTTGCTCACCAGCGGACGCTGGTTAATGCAGGTGTTCTGGTTCGAGCGGGTGTATTTGGTCAGGTTGTAGATGTCGACACCGGCTTCGCCAGTTTCAACTTCGTCATCGGCAACACGAACCACGATACGGCTGGCATCAACGGAGTCGATCACGCCGCCACGACGAGCCACGACGCAAACGCCGGAGTCACGCGCTACGTTACGCTCCATGCCAGTACCTACCAGCGGCTTGTCAGCACGCAGAGTCGGTACAGCTTGACGCTGCATGTTGGAACCCATCAACGCACGGTTGGCGTCATCGTGTTCCAGGAACGGGATCAGCGACGCTGCAACAGAAACTACCTGCTTGGGCGAAACGTCCATCAAGGTGACGTCTTCCGGCGCCTTAACGGTGAACTCGTTCAAGTGACGAACAGCTACCAGTTCGTCGATCAGGACTTTCTTGTCGTTCATCGTGGCCGAAGCCTGAGCGATCACGTGATCAGCTTCTTCGATGGCGGACAGGAACACGATCTCGTCGGTGACCAGAGCGTCTTTCACTACGCGGTACGGGCTCTCGAGGAAGCCGTACTGGTTAGTGCGCGCATAAGCGGCCAGGGAGTTGATCAGACCGATGTTCGGACCTTCCGGCGTTTCGATCGGGCAAACACGACCGTAGTGCGTCGGGTGAACGTCACGAACTTCAAAGCCTGCACGCTCACGGGTCAGACCGCCCGGGCCCAGTGCGGAAACACGGCGCTTGTGGGTGATCTCGGAGAGCGGGTTGTTCTGGTCCATGAACTGCGAGAGCTGGCTGGAACCGAAGAACTCTTTCACCGCCGCAGCCACTGGCTTGGCGTTGATCAGGTCTTGCGGCATCAGGCCTTCGCTTTCAGCCATCGACAGACGCTCTTTGACCGCACGTTCTACACGTACCAGGCCAACGCGGAACTGGTTCTCGGCCATTTCGCCTACGCAGCGAACACGACGGTTACCCAGGTGGTCGATGTCATCGACGATGCCTTTACCGTTACGGATGTCGACCAGAGTCTTCAGTACCGCGACGATGTCTTCCTTGCACAACACGCCCGAACCTTCGATCTCGGTACGACCGATACGACGGTTGAACTTCATCCGGCCGACCGCAGACAGGTCATAGCGCTCAGGGCTGAAGAACAGGTTGTTGAACAGGGTCTCGGCAGCGTCTTTGGTTGGTGGCTCACCAGGACGCATCATGCGATAGATCTCGACCAGCGCTTCCAATTGGTTGCTGGTGGAGTCGATCTTCAGTGTGTCAGAGATGAACGGACCGCAGTCGATGTCGTTGGTGTACAGAGTCTCGATGCGAACAACCTGGGCCTTGGCGATTTTCGCCAGGATCTCGGTGTTCAGCTCGGTGTTGCACTCAGCCAGGATTTCGCCTGTCGCCGGGTGAACGATGACCTTGGCGGTGGTGCGACCCAGGACGTAGTCCAAAGGCACGTCCAGCGACTTGATACCGGCTTTTTCGATCTGGTTGATGTGGCGCGCAGTAATACGGCGGCCGGCTTCAACGATGACCTTGCCGTTTTCATCCTGGATATCCAGGACAGCAATTTCACCACGCAGACGCGAAGCAATCAGTTCCAGGCTGAGGGTTTCATCCTTCAGGCTGAACACGTTGGTGGTGTAGAAGGCATCCAGCACCTGCTCGGTGGTATAGCCGAGCGCGCGCAGCAGTACCGAGGCCGGCAGCTTGCGACGACGGTCGATACGCACGAACACGCAGTCTTTCGGGTCGAACTCGAAGTCCAACCACGAACCGCGGTACGGAATGATCCGCGCGGAGTACAGGAGCTTACCGGAGCTGTGCGTCTTGCCGCGGTCGTGGTCGAAGAACACGCCCGGGGAACGGTGCAGCTGGGAAACGATAACGCGCTCGGTACCGTTGATAACGAAGGTACCGTTTTCAGTCATCAATGGGATTTCGCCCATGTAGACTTCTTGCTCTTTGATGTCCTTGATCGCTTTGTTCGACGATTCTTTGTCGAAAATGATCAGACGGACTTTTACCCGCAAAGGTACGGCGTACGTAACACCGCGCAACACGCATTCTTTGACATCAAATGCCGGTTCGCCCAGGCGATAACCGACGTACTCCAGCGCAGCATTGCCGGAGTAGCTGATGATCGGGAAAACGGATTTGAAGGCCGCATGCAGGCCCACGTCGCGGAACTGATCTTTAGTCGCTCCCGCTTGCAAGAATTCACGATACGAATCCAGCTGGATAGCCAGAAGGTACGGGACATCCATGACGTCCGGCAACTTGCTAAAGTCCTTGCGGATACGTTTTTTCTCAGTATATGAGTAAGCCATCAGCGTTCCCCAGCTTGGTCACCTGCTTGTTTGGCCCCTCCCGACGGGAGCAGCCAGAAAATCTCGCAAACCCCATGGTTTGCACCACCGCATCGGGTGGCTACAGCGCGTTAGTGGCGGCGACCGAGTCGACAGCCAAGAACGGAAAAAGGCCGGTGGCAAGAGCCACCAGCCATCAGCCTTCAGCTTAACGCTTGGGCTGGAGACGCAAGGTCGATGCTTACTTCAGCTCGACTTTAGCGCCTGCTTCTTCCAGCACTGCTTTGGCTTTGTCAGCGGCGTCTTTGGACACTGCTTCCAGAACCTGGGCAGGAGCGCCGTCAACTACAGCCTTGGCTTCTTTCAGGCCCAGACCGGTCAGTTCACGAACTGCCTTGATCACGTTTACTTTCTTCTCGCCAGCTTCCAGCAGCATGACGTTGAATTCGGTTTGCTCTTCAGCAGCAACAGCAGCAACAGCTGGGCCAGCGGAAGCAGCGGCAGCGGAAACGCCGAATTTTTCTTCGAAAGCTTTGATCAGCTCAACAACCTGCAGAACCGACATTTCAGCTACGGCGTTGAGGATATCTTCTTGGGAGATAGACATTACTGTATTTCCTGAATTGGGGGACGGCCTACGCGGCCATCGAAATAAACAAAAATACGCGAAAGGAGGTGCTCAGCCTTAGGCTGCGGCAGCTTCTTTTTGCTCGCGAACTGCAGCCAGAGTACGAGCCAGCTTGCTGGTAGCGCCTTGAATCACGCTCATCAGCTGCGAAATAGCTTCGTTACGGGTCGGCAGTGTTGCCAGTACGTCGATTTGGTTAGCTGCGAGGAACTTGCCCTCGAACGCAGCTGCCTTGATCTCGAACTTATCCTGACTCTTGGCGAATTCTTTGAACAAACGGGCAGCAGCGCCTGGATGTTCTTTGGAGAACGCGATCAGAGTCGGGCCGGTGAACACGTCGTTGAGAACACTGTATTCAGTGTCAGCAACAGCGCGCTTGAGCAGGGTGTTACGTACAACACGTACGTATACGCCAGCTTCACGAGCCTCTTTACGGAGTCCGGTCATAGCGCCTACTGTCACACCACGGGCATCAGCCACGACAGCGGACAGAGCAGCTTTGGCAGCCTCGTTGACTTCAGCGACGATGGCCTTCTTGTCTTCGAGATTAATTGCCACGGGTTTAACTCCTGCTTGTTACCGTTTCATCTGGCCGAAGCCGGATGTCGTTTTGGTGTCTGATTCGGTAAGGAACCGGGAGCACCATCTGCGTAGGCTTGTGGTTTAAGACTTGCGCCGCCTACGGTCTTGGATAGCCCCCGCCAGGCAGGGACCCCAATTTTTTCAATCAGCGCGATCTCTCGCGCCAACTTGTGTCTTATACGTCCAGCGAGCCTTGGTCGATGACCAGACCTGGGCCCATAGTGGTGCTCAGGGTAACGCGCTTGACGTAGATACCTTTCGAGGAAGCTGGCTTGATACGCTTCAGATCAGCGATCAGGGCTTCAACGTTTTCCTTCAGCTTGACGGCATCGAAGCCGACTTTGCCAACGGAGGTGTGAATGATGCCGTTTTTGTCGGTGCGATAACGAACCTGACCAGCCTTGGCGTTTTTAACCGCGGTAGCTACGTCTGGCGTTACGGTGCCGACTTTAGGGTTAGGCATCAGACCACGTGGACCGAGGATCTGACCCAACTGACCTACAACGCGCATTGCATCCGGGGAGGCAATAACTACGTCGTAGTTCAGGTCGCCGCCTTTCATTTCGGCAGCCAGGTCGTCCATGCCAACGCGATCAGCGCCGGCGGCCAGAGCAGCTTCAGCTGCCGGGCCTTGGGTGAAGACAGCAACACGTACAGTCTTGCCAGTACCGTGTGGCAGCACAGTAGCGCTACGAACGACCTGGTCGGATTTACGTGGGTCAACACCCAGGTTTACAGCAACGTCAACGGACTCGCTGAACTTGACAGTCGACAGCTCGGTCAGCAGGGCAGCAGCGTCTACAAAGTTGTAGGCCTTGCCTGCTTCGATTTTGCCGGCGATAGCCTTTTGGCGCTTGGTCAGCTTAGCCATTACACACCCTCCACGTTAAGGCCCATGCTACGAGCAGAACCGGCGATGGTACGCACGGCTGCATCCATATCAGCTGCAGTCAGATCCGCGTTTTTGGTTTTCGCGATTTCTTCCAGCTGAGCACGAGTTACGGTGCCAACCTTAACGGTGTTAGGACGAGCGGAACCGCTAGTCAGACCTGCAGCCTTCTTCAGCAAAACCGAAGCCGGGGTCGACTTGGTTTCGAAAGTGAAGCTACGGTCGCTGTATACAGTGATGATCACTGGAGTCGGCAGACCTGGCTCAAGACCCTGAGTACGGGCGTTGAAGGCCTTGCAGAATTCCATGATGTTCACGCCGTGCTGACCCAGAGCTGGGCCGACAGGTGGACTTGGGTTGGCCTGAGCGGCCTTCACTTGCAGCTTGATGTAAGCGGTAATCTTCTTGGCCATGAGGCACTCCAATTACGGGTTCAAACGCCTCGAAAGGCTCCCCGGTTACTTGCGCGTTTATCCCAGTGACGACAAAACCCCACAGCCTAGGGCTGCGGGGTTGGGATGCTTGCTCAGCTAGACCTTTTCGACCTGGCTGAACTCCAGCTCTACCGGAGTAGAACGACCGAAAATGAGCACTGCCACTTGGATCCGGCTCTTTTCGTAGTTAACTTCTTCGACGGTGCCGTTGAAATCAGCAAACGGACCATCTGTGACACGAACAACCTCACCCGGCTCGAACAACGTCTTCGGCTTAGGTTTGTCGCTGCCGTCAGCAACACGACGCAGAATCGCTTCCGCCTCTTTGTCAGTGATCGGAGCAGGCTTATCAGCAGTACCGCCGATGAAACCCATGACACGAGGAGTGTCCTTGACCAAGTGCCAAGTACCTTCATTCATGTCCATCTGAACCAGCACGTAGCCAGGGAAGAACTTGCGTTCGCTTTTACGCTTTTGGCCATTCCGCATTTCAACCACTTCTTCAGTGGGAACCAGAATTTCGCCGAAGCCATCTTCCATGCCTGCCAGCTTTACGCGCTCTAGCAAAGAGCGCATGACATGCTTCTCGTAACCCGAGTAAGCATGCACAACGTACCAACGCTTAGCCACGGGACACCCTTAGCCAACAATCAAGGAAACAAGCCAGCCGAGCAGGGAATCAAGCCCCCACAACAGCAACGCCATAACCAGAACAACAGCCACAACAATCAACGTGGTCTGCGTGGTTTCTTGGCGAGTCGGCCAAACGACTTTACGGATTTCTGTGCGAGCTTCCTTTACCAGGACTGCGAAAGACTTGCCCTTGGCAGTCTGCAGGCCTACAAAGGCAGCTACAGCAGCAAGGGCAAGCAAAGCAAGTACGCGGTACAGGATCGGCGAAGCAGAATAGTACTGATTGCCAACAACGCCTACGACCACCAATGCGACTACAGCAAGCCACTTGACCAGATCGAAACGAGAGCTTTGAGCTTCAGCCTTAGGAGTCATCTATGAAGATCCTGTGAAAAGAAAGCCAGACACACCACGTGAATCTGGCAGGTCAGGAGGGAATCGAACCCCCAACCTACGGTTTTGGAGACCGTCGCTCTGCCAATTGAGCTACTGACCTAAAACAAAATCAGGCCGACCATTATGCAGGCCTGAAAAAGACTTTACAACAACCAACCCCAAGAGACTTGAAACCACCCAACATCAAAGCCAGGCAAAACACCATCAAGCCGAGGTAGCTGTTAAAACAAAGGCAGATATTTTCATATCTGCCTTGTTATATGGAGCTCTTGAGCGGATTTGAACCGCTGACCTCACCCTTACCAAGGGTGTGCTCTACCAACTGAGCTACAAGAGCAAAACACCGCGCACAACCTGCAAACTTGGAGCGGGTAGCGGGAATCGAACCCGCATCATCAGCTTGGAAGGCTGAGGTTCTACCACTAAACTATACCCGCGGAGCTTGCAGCTCACGCTAAAAATGGTGGAGGGGGAAGGATTCGAACCTTCGAAGTCGTAGACGTCAGATTTACAGTCTGATCCCTTTGGCCGCTCGGGAACCCCTCCTAAGCGAGCCGGCATTCTACATCACGCCGGCCTTCTGTCAAGCATTTTCTCATTAAAAATATGAGGTTAGCTGCGTTGACCTTCGCTTCACGCTGTAGACCGTAAAGGTCTTCACTGCGAAGCGGGCGCCATTCTATGCAAACTATTCGACAGTTGCAACGCCTTCGCACAACATTATTTTATGTTTTAACTCATTGAATTCCTTAGCAAGGTTTTCAAAGGGCAGATCATCGGCCAGTCGCCTGCTTTCAGGGGACACACGGAGCCAATAGCCGGTAGTGCCCGGCACATTGAGCAGTTGCACCTTGACCTTTATATCCAGACTCATCAGACGCTGCTCAAGCAACTGCGCTTGTCGCTGATCAGCAAAGCCGCCTATGTATAAGCATGTATTTTGTGGCTCAGGGGCGTTTGCCCGATCACGGCGGACAACCGAATCAGAAGATTCACTCAATAGCCGGATGTCTTGCTGAGAGCCGCGATAGAGGCTCAGAGGCGTAACGTCCTTGGCGCGCAACGGCGCCTCTTGTTGATGCCAGATGTAATAGAAGGCATTGAGAACGAGCAAGAGCAAAAACAGCCAACGCATAAAAAACCTCAGGACAAAGGGCACGCCATCGCCAGCCCCACAAAAACGAGATCCGGTACAAAACGAGCCTGCGGTACGGCATCCGAGACCAGGTCAGCATCCCCACCCGTCAGGAAGACTGTGAAATCATCCTCCCAATAACGCCGAGCCAACTCAAGCTGGGTCAATACAAACCCTCGAAGCATGAGGGCGCAGCCACGCTCAACGGCCTCAACAGTGGTTCGACCTGGGGAAAGACGCTCCATGGCCTGCTCAGCTGCGGCATCGTCGTAGCGGATCTTGCGGGTGTGTGTTCGCAACTGACTGCGCATCAGAGGCATTCCAGGGCATATAAAGCCTCCTAGATGCTCACCATCAGCAGCGATAAAGTCCGCAGTCGCTGCGGTACCGAAGTCGAGCACCAAGCAAGCACCCGGCGCCAACTTGAAACCGCCAAGCATTGCCAACCAGCGATCAAGACCGAGGCGCTCGTATTCTTCATAACCGTTGCGCACTCCCGCCATTTCTCTTGCTGAGGCAGCGCAAGACACTGTGACACCAAAAGCCTCCTGCAATGCTTCAACCAACTTTCCAGTTTCCTCTGAAGCACGAACACTCACCAGACGGCATCGTGTCAGCAGCAGACCCGGAATGGCGGTCAGACTTTCTATTAATGCGAGATCTGAACCGACAACACCCTCTGCGAAGGCGCCAGCGTTCTGCGCCTCGAGTACCCGCCACTTAATAAAGCTATTTCCACAGTCGAGCTCAAGAATCATCGCGCAGCCTCAGGCTTAACTCACCACCGCTATATATTTTCTCGACACCATCGACGTTCAGACGCAGCGCGCCCTGGTGATCAATCCCCAGCACAACCCCATCAATCTGATTGACGCCCGCAATGAGAGTCACAGCCCTACCCTGCCACAAATGATTTCGCTCCCACTCCTCCTGCAGCGCAGTAAAGCCAAAGGCCTTGTGGCGCTCCAGGTGACTTTGCAGCTGTAGACTTAGCCGTGCAACCAGGTAATTACGATCGACGGGCGAGCCTGTTTCCAATTGCACCGAGGTCCACTGCTGATCTACCTCAGCAGCCTGCCGCATGTTCACGTTAATGCCTATGCCGAGAACCACGTGGCAGATGTCTGCAGGGTCACCTACTAACTCAAGCAAGATGCCGGCAATTTTCTTGCGCCCTACGAGGACGTCGTTTGGCCACTTCAGTGCCGCGCCCTGTACACCTGAATCACGCAGCGCCTGCATGACCGCCAATCCCACTACAAGGCTAAGACCCTCCAGCTGCCGCAGCCCACCTTCGATGCGCAATACAAGGCTGTAGTAGACATTCTGAGCGAATGGACTAACCCACGTGCGGCCTCGCCTCCCCCTGCCGGCCGTCTGCTGCTCAGCAAGCACCAGAAATGGCGCAGCAACGCCGGCGTCGACAAGACGCAACGCTTCAGCATTAGTGGAATCGATAGAGTCAGAGATGTGAACGGGCCATGCCAAAGAAGCGGCATTCACCGCAATTTCTTCTTTGCTCAGGAACACCAGTGGCGAAGCCAGTTGATACCCCTTGCCGCGAATTTTATGAATAGGCAAATTCAGCTCTGCCTCAAGGTGCTGGAGCTGCTTCCAAACAGCACTGCGGCTGACACCCAGGGCGGCACCCAGCGCTTCTCCGGAATGGAATCGGCCATCTTTCAGAAGTTCTAACAACGTCAGCATGCAAGTATCGCCTCACAATGAGGCACGCATGATAGCCATGCGTAAGGCCATTGCATAGAAAGGCCGGGATTTAGCGCCCATAGCCCGGAGGTAGCGGGAAGACTGGAGGCTGCGCCTACCAGGAAAGCACACATTATCGTTGACGCGCATCGCGAGCCTTTACACCTGCGCTTTTCGACCACCCAAAACAAAGCCCCTGTTTGCGTTAGCAAACAGGGGCTTTGGAATTTAATCTTGACGATGACCTACTCTCACATGGGGAAACCCCACACTACCATCGGCGATGCATCGTTTCACTGCTGAGTTCGGGATGGGATCAGGTGGTTCCAATGCTCTATGGTCGTCAAGAAATTCGGGTACTGAGTCGTGACCATGCGGTCTCGCTTCAGCAAATTGGGTATGTGACAGCTTTCGGTGTTTTGTGAGGTTCGAACTTTCGGTTCATTTCGTCTTCACACACCGCAATCTGGTGCTCTTTGGCTTTTCAGCTTGAAGCAAGCAAATTGCTTGGGTGTTATATGGTCAAGCCTCACGGGCAATTAGTATTGGTTAGCTCAACGCCTCACAGCGCTTACACACCCAACCTATCAACGTCGTAGTCTTCGACGGCCCTTCAGGGAACTCAAGGTTCCAGTGAGATCTCATCTTGAGGCTAGTTTCCCGCTTAGAT
>NZ_VMSH01000007.1:0-346583 GCF_007713445.1 Pseudomonas sp. RGB
TGCCGAGTGGTGGGGCAAGAGCCTTTTGGTTACTTTTGGGCTCTTTTCAAAAGTGGCCCGCCGTAAGGGCGGAACCCATAGCAGCCATCACCGCAGCAACGGATATACACACTAAACCCCCAGGCCCAAAAAAAAGGCGCGACCCCCATCAGAGATCGCGCCTTCTTTATATCAGCCGCAGCCTAGTAGCCTATCAACTACCCAACGCCTTGGACGCCAACCAGAACAACCCGGCCGACAAGCCCACCGTCGCCGGCAAGGTCAACACCCAAGCCATCAGAATGGTCTTCACCGTACCACCCTGCAGGCCGCTTTTATTGGCAACCATGGTCCCGGCAACACCGGACGACAACACGTGGGTAGTCGAAACCGGCAGGCTAAAGATGTTGGCCAGGCCAATCATGCTCGCCGTGGTGATCTGCGCCGACATGCCCTGGGCATACGTCATGCCCTGCTTGCCGATCTTCTCACCGATGGTCAGCACCACACGCTTCCAACCCACCATAGTGCCCAGGCCCAAGGCCAGTGCCACCGCCAGGATCACCCAGAACGGCGCGTACTCGGTCGTGGCCGTCAGGTCTTTACGCAGCTTGTCCAGGTCGGACTTCTCACGCGCATCCAGGCCCGGCAGCTTGCCGACTTTCTTCGCGGTGTCGTCCAGGCACAGCAGGTAGCGGCGCACTTCGATACGGTGCTCGGAGGTCAGCGAGTGGTAGTCCGAGACACCCTTCAAGGTGTCCATCAGCGCGCTGATGGTGGGCTCGGTCTGCTGCGGGTTGCACTGGAACTTGCCCGGCAGGTCATCCTTCTCGCTTTTGCCCAGCGCCAGGAACTCGCCGAGGGTGGCGTTGTTACGCTGGTAGAACTGGCTCAAGTGCACGGTGGCGTCACGGGTGCGCTCGATCTGGTAAGTGGTGCTGCCCAGGTCGAGTACGAACTGCGCCGGCACGATACCGATCAGCACCAGCATGATCAGGCCGATACCTTTCTGACCATCGTTGGAGCCGTGCACAAAGCTTACGGCCATCGCGGAAATCACCAGCACCAGGCGGTTCCAGAACGGCGGGTGTTTCTTGTCGTCAAGCTTGCGGCGCTGGTCCGGGGTCTTGTGCATCTTCGACAGCGGGCGCCACCATTTCAGGCCGAGCAGCACCAGGGCTGCGACCAGGAAACCGGCCATCGGCGAGAACACCAGAGACGCGCCGATATCGATCGCTTTCTGCCAGTTCACACCATCAGCCAACGGGATATCGTTGATCAGGGCATTGGCCAGGCCGACACCCAGGATCGAGCCGATCAGGGTGTGGGAACTGGAGGCCGGGATACCGAAGTACCAGGTGCCCAGGTTCCAGGTGATCGCCGCTGCCAGCAAGGAGAAGACCATAGCCAGACCATGGCCGGTGTTCACATTGATCAGCAACTCCACCGGCAGCAAGTGCACGATGGCGTACGCGACACCGACACCACCGAGCAACACGCCGAGGAAGTTGAACACCCCGGAGAAGAACACGGCCAGGTGCGGCGGCATGGCTTTGGTATAGATGACTGTGGCCACCGCGTTAGCAGTGTCATGAAAGCCATTGATGAACTCGAAGGCGAGGACAAAGGCCAGGGCGAGCAACAGGCTCACTAGAACCCACGCATCCAGTCCGCTGAATAAATCGATCATGAAGGTTTTCTGACCCGGTCGTAAGGGGGCGCGATTATGCCAGAAAACCTCAGTAATCGATGCACTAGCTGCTCATCGGTAACAATCTTCATTGAAAAAAAACCGGGCAGAGGTGCGCATCCCAGGGTTTTCGGGGCTTTGGCAAGTCTTTGATTTATAAAGCTGGGGGGCGAAAACGCGGGTTTTTTTGACCGAATTGTCACATTTGAAACATTTGTACGAAATTTCGTTCAAGGCTGTAGGAGCCTGATTAAATCAGGTTGCCCGCCGCTGGCAATGCGCCAGCGGCGGTGGCAAAACCTTGAAGCTCAAATCCAAATGCTTATGGCTCTTCGGTTTTGAGTTCCTGTTCAATCTTTTGGATTTCCTGGGCAAATGCCTGATCGAGCAAACTGGCTCGTTTGCGCCAGGGCTTGCGCTCGGGCTCAGGCTGGGCGGCGTAAGTGGTGATTTCCCCGCCGTAAACGTCCTTGTAACGTTGCTCCTGGCGCTCAAGTTCCGCGCGCAGTTCGTCTTTCGTCACAGTGTTACCTAAATGAGTTGAGTGTATTGAATGTGCAGCGCCGCGCTTGAAAGTCGTCCTCGGGCTGTTTCAAGTTGAACAGGCGAACTGTTCAAGTTTGAAAGAAGCACAAGGGGCAAACGTTTAAGCGGATACGTGTGACCGGCGATGCTCGAACGCTGCAAAGCCTGGCGAGCTCCAATCCCGATTATTGTTACCGGGCCGACCTCTGCACAGGCTGCATTATAGCGACGTATTTGAATAACACTATCGTCGTGAAGTTAAAAAGCGTCAACGTTGCGTGAGGGTTTTGTTACATACAGGTGTCAGTCTTTTCGAAAAAACCGTGTCGACGTTCTGCACTTTTATAAATGGCGGATGATTGCTCAAACTTAAGCGATCCCTTCGGCACATCCGTGAAGTGTGCTGGTTCGTTGAGCGCCATTGCACGGCCGAAAAATTGCGATAATCGCATGATCGTCCGATAATCGCCCAAAGTTACTGACCCCGCCTTGTGCATTCTGGCCAGCGCGGCTTGTAATAGCGGCCAACCCTCCCAGCGGTTGAAAATAAGAGAAAGGACCCTGAAATGAACGATCAATTGCGCAACTCCTTCGCGTCAGTGGCGCCGCCGATCGTGGCGTCCCCGGCCAAGCGCATCCAGGCGTTTACCGGTGATCCGGACTTCATGACTTCCCTGGCCCGTGGCCTGGCCGTGGTGCAAGCCTTCCAGGAGCGCAAGCGCCACCTGACCATCGCCCAGATCAGCCACCGCACCGAAATCCCCCGCGCCGCCGTGCGCCGTTGCCTGCACACGTTGATCAAGCTCGGCTACGCCACCACCGACGGGCGTACCTATTCACTGTTGCCCAAAGTCCTGACCCTGGGGCACGCCTATTTATCCTCTACGCCGCTGGCAGTGTCGGCCCAGCCTTATCTCGATCGCATGAGCGAGCAGCTGCATGAAGCCTGCAACATGGCAACGCTGGAGGGCGACGACATCCTTTATATCGCCCGTTCCGCCACCACCCAGCGCTTGATTTCCGTGGACTTGTCGGTGGGCGGGCGCTTGCCGGCGTACTGCACGTCCATGGGCCGCATCCTGCTCGCGGCACTCGACGATGCCTCGCTGCAGGACTACCTCGACCACGCCGACCTGCAAACCAAGACCAGCCGCACCCTGACCACGCCCGACGCCTTGTTCGAATGCCTGCAGCAAGTACGCCAGCAGGGCTGGTGCATTGTCGACCAGGAGTTGGAGCAGGGCCTGCGTTCCATCGCCGTGCCGGTGTACGACGCGTCCGGCCAGGTGCTGGCCGCGCTCAACGTGAGTACCCACGCCGGTCGGGTCAGCCGCAGCGAGCTGGAGCAGCGTTTCTTGCCCAGCATGCTCAGCGCCAGCCGTGAGCTGAGTGCGCAACTGTTTGCCTAAGTGTTCGATGACCGCACAGATCCCGGCTTGATCAATTGACGGTGTTTCCCCTGGCTTATTAATGTGCGGCAGCGCTGTCAGCGCCGCCCAATAATAATGACGACCTCAGGTCGTTCGCCCGCCCATCGGTGTGGAAATAACAATAATGAATCAGCCCTCTGTCGGTACTAACCTGGACGTGCAGTCCTTTATCAATGCCCAGCCGTTGTCACGCTATCAATGGCGCGTGGTGATCCTGTGCTTCTTGATTGTCTTCCTCGACGGGCTCGACACCGCCGCCATGGGCTTTATCGCGCCCGCACTCTCGCAGGACTGGGGCATCGACCGCGCCAGCCTCGGCCCGGTGATGAGCGCCGCGTTGATCGGCATGGTGTTCGGCGCGCTGGGCTCCGGCCCGTTGGCCGACCGCTTCGGGCGCAAAGTGGTGTTGGTGAGTGCGGTGCTGGTGTTTGGCGCGTTCAGCCTGGCCTCGGCCTACAGCACTAACGTTGACCAATTGCTGGTGTTGCGTTTCCTCACCGGGTTGGGCCTGGGCGCGGGGATGCCGAATGCCACCACGCTGCTCTCCGAATACACGCCCGAGCGTCACAAGTCGCTGCTGGTCACCAGCATGTTCTGTGGGTTCAACCTGGGCATGGCCGGTGGCGGATTTATCTCGGCCAAGCTGATTCCAGCGTTCGGCTGGCACAGCTTGCTGATGATTGGCGGCATTCTGCCGTTGATCCTGGCGGTGGTGCTGTTGGTGTGGCTGCCGGAATCGGCGCGCTACCTCGTGGTGCGCAATCGCGGCACCGACAAGGTGCGCAAGACCTTGTCACCCATCGAGCCCAACCTCGTCGCCCACGCCACCAGCTTCAGCGTGCCCGAACAAAAAACCGTCAAGGCGCGCAACGTGTTCGCGGTGATCTTCTCCGGCACTTACAGCGCCGGCACCTTGTTGCTGTGGCTCACCTACTTCATGGGCTTGGTGATCGTGTACCTGCTGACCAGTTGGCTGCCGACCCTGATGCGCGACAGCGGCGCCAGCATGGAGCAGGCGGCGTTTATCGGCGCGCTCTTCCAGTTTGGTGGCGTGTTGAGTGCGGTCGGCGTGGGCTGGGCGATGGACCGGTTCAATCCGCACAAGGTCATCGGCACTTTCTACCTGCTGGCCGGGGTGTTCGCCTACGCGGTGGGGCAGAGCCTGGGCAATATCACGTTGCTGGCCACCTTGGTGCTGGTTGCCGGGATGTGCGTCAACGGTGCGCAATCGGCGATGCCGTCACTGGCCGCACGCTTCTACCCGACCCAAGGCCGCGCTACCGGCGTGTCGTGGATGCTCGGCATCGGCCGCTTTGGCGCGATCCTCGGTGCGTGGATGGGCGCAACCTTGCTGGGGTTGGGCTGGAACTTCGAGCAGGTGCTGACGGCGCTGGTGATTCCGGCGGCATTGGCCACGGCGGCCGTGCTGATCAAGGGCATGGTCAGCCATGCGGACGCGACCTGAGGTCTGACACGATTTTGTAGCAGCCACGAGGCGATGTGGGAGCTGGCTTGCCTGCGATTGCATCAACCCAATTTGCCTGCTGGACCGAGTCGTCTGCATCGCAGGCAAGCCAGCTCCCACATTGACGGTTGGCAGCTGAACTGGCTGCTTTGCACGAAAGATTAGCTAGACAACAATCCGTTCGATAATCGAACGCTGAGTCGATTATCGGATTGTTCGACCCCTTTGCCCGGCTTAATCTTCAGGCACTTGGGCGCCACCTCAGCGCCTTTTTCGATCAACACCGGGAGCCCGAACCCCATGGCTGAAATCCTTGCGCTGCGCGACGCGGTGAAGCAATTCGTGAACGACGGCGATACCGTCGCACTGGAAGGCTTCACCCACCTGATCCCTACGGCGGCGGGTCATGAAATCATTCGTCAGGGCAAGAAAGACCTGACGTTGGTGCGTATGACGCCTGACTTGATCTACGACCAGTTGATCGGCGCCGGCTGCGTCCGCAAGTTGATTTTCTCCTGGGGCGGCAACCCCGGCGTAGGCTCCCTGCATCGCCTGCGCGACGCGGTCGAGAAGCAATGGCCGCAACCCCTGGAGATCGAAGAACACAGTCACGCCGACCTGGCCAATGCCTACGTCGCCGGTGCATCCGGCCTGCCGTTTGCGGTGCTGCGCGCCTACGCCGGTTCTGACTTGCCCAAGGTCAACCCGCTGATCAAAACCGTGACCTGCCCGTTCACCGGCGAAGTGCTGGCGGCGGTGCCGTCGGTTCGCCCGGACGTCACCGTGATCCATGCACAGAAGGCTGACCGCAAGGGCAACGTGTTGCTCTGGGGCATTCTCGGTGTGCAGAAAGAAGCGGCCCTGGCGGCCAAGCGCTGCATCGTCACCGTCGAAGAGATCGTTGACGACCTGAATGCACCGATGAACAGCTGCGTGCTGCCGACCTGGGCGCTGACAGCGGTGTGTCACGTACCGGGGGGCGCGCATCCGTCCTACGCCCACGGCTACAACGAGCGTGATAACCGCTTCTATCAGGCGTGGGACCCGATCGCTCGCGACCGTGGGACCTTTACCGCCTGGATCGACGAATACATCCACGGCACTGCCGACTTCCGTGAATTCCAGGCCAAGCTGGCCGCCGCGCAGGAGGCCAAGTGATGGCTTACTCGACCAACGAAATGATGACCGTCGCCGCCGCGCGTCGCCTCAAGAACGGCTCGGTGTGCTTCGTCGGCATCGGCTTGCCTTCCAAGGCTGCCAACCTGGCGCGCCTGACCTCGTCGCCCGACGTGGTGCTGATCTACGAATCGGGCCCGATTGGCGCCAAGCCCAGCGTCTTGCCGCTGTCCATCGGCGACGGCGAATTGGCAGAAACCGCTGACACCGTGGTGCCGACCGGCGAGATTTTCCGCTACTGGCTGCAAGGCGGGCGCATCGACGTCGGTTTTCTCGGCGCGGCCCAGGTTGATCGATTCGGCAATATCAACACCACCGTGGTCGGCGATTACCACCAGCCCAAAGTGCGCCTGCCGGGTGCTGGTGGCGCGCCGGAGATTGCCGGCTCGGCCAAGAGCGTGCTGATCATCCTCAAGCAGTCGGCGCGGTCGTTTGTCGACAAGTTGGACTTCATCACCTCCGTCGGCCACGGCGAAGGCGGCGACTCACGTAAACGCCTGGGTCTGCCAGGCGCCGGCCCTGTAGGGATTATTACCGACCTGTGCATCATGGAGCCGGAAGAGGGCAGCCATGAATTTGTGGTCACCGCGCTGCACCCCGGCGTCACCCGCGAACAAGTGGTCGCGGCCACTGGTTGGGCGATTCGGTTTGCCGATCAGGTGAGCACCACCGACGCACCGACGGACATCGAACTGAAGGCCCTGCGTGATCTCGAAGCCCGCACTGCCGCCGCCCATGGCCAAGCGACAGGAGAAGCCTGATGCGTGACGTGTTTATCTGTGATGCCATTCGCACGCCCATTGGCCGCTTTGGCGGTGGTTTGTCCACGGTGCGTGCCGATGACTTGGCGGCCTTGCCGATCAAGGCCCTGATCGAGCGCAACCCTCAGGTTGAGTGGGCGGCGGTGGATGAAGTGTTCCTCGGTTGTGCCAACCAGGCCGGTGAGGACAACCGCAACGTCGCGCGCATGGCCCTGCTGTTGGCGGGCCTGCCGGAGAGCATTCCCGGCGTGACCCTCAACCGTTTGTGCGCCTCGGGCATGGACGCGATTGGCACGGCATTCCGTGCCATCGCCAGCGGCGAAATGGAGCTGGCGATTGCCGGCGGCGTTGAGTCGATGTCCCGTGCACCCTTCGTGATGGGCAAGGCTGATGTGGCGTTTTCACGCAACATGAAGCTTGAAGACACCACCATCGGCTGGCGTTTTATCAACCCGTTGATGAAGGCCCAGTACGGTGTGGACGCGATGCCGCAGACCGCCGATAACGTCGCCGACGACTACAATGTGTCCCGCGCCGATCAGGACGCTTTTGCCCTGCGCAGCCAGCAACGTACCGCCGCTGCGCAAGCCGCCGGGTTTTTCGCTGAAGAAATCGTGCCGGTGCGCGTCGCGCATAAAAAGGGCGAGACCGTGGTCGAGCAGGATGAGCATCCACGGGACACAACCCTGGAAGCCCTGGCCAAACTCAAGCCAGTCAATGGCCCAGACAAGACCGTCACCGCCGGCAACGCCTCGGGCGTGAATGACGGCGCAGCGGCGCTGATTCTGGCCTCGGCCGAGGCCGTGAAAAAACATGGCCTCACCGCCCGCGCCCGTGTGTTGGGCATGGCCAGTGCCGGTGTTGCACCGCGTGTGATGGGCATCGGCCCGGTGCCGGCGGTGCGTAAACTGGTGGAGCGCCTTGGTCTGGCGGTTACCGACTTTGACGTCATCGAACTCAACGAAGCCTTCGCCAGCCAAGGCCTGGCGGTGCTGCGTGAGTTGGGCATTGCCGACGATGCCCCGCAGGTGAACCCGAACGGCGGCGCCATCGCCCTCGGCCACCCGCTGGGCATGAGCGGCGCGCGGTTGGTGTTGACGGCGTTGCACCAGTTGGAAAAAACCGGCGGCCGCAAAGGCCTGGCCACTATGTGTGTGGGCGTCGGCCAGGGTTTGGCGCTGGCGATTGAACGCGTTTAATAAGAGAGGATGGCTCCATGAGTGACAAGCCCGGATACCGGCGCCCGCAAGCGGGCACTCAACCCGATTACCTGCACCCGGCCTACCAGTCGACGAACTTGCGTTCGCCGTCTCAGCCGTTGGTGTTTCTGCCGCATTCCTTGTCAGAGATCACCGGCCCGAGCATCGGCGCCGAACGCGTCAATGAGAAGGACAACGACCTGACTGCCCAGCACGAGGGCGAACCTCAGGGCGAGCGCATCATCATTCATGGCCGCGTGCTGGATGAAAATGGCCTGCCGGTGCCGGGCATTCTGGTGGAGATCTGGCAAGCCAACGCCGCCGGTCGCTACAACCACAAGCGCGACCTGCATGACGCGCCACTGGACCCGAACTTCACCGGCACCGGCCGCACCGTCACCGACGCGGATGGCTGGTACCAGTTCCAGACCATCAAGCCCGGCGCCTACCCGTGGGGCAACCACCACAACGCGTGGCGCCCGGCGCATATCCACTTTTCGCTGTTTGGCCCCAGCGTGCTGACGCGGCTGGTCACGCAGATGTACTTCCCCGGCGACCCATTGCTGGAGTACGACCCGATCTACAACTGCGTGCCGGACACCTCGGCCAAGCAGCGCCTGATCGCCAGCTTCGACCTGGAAAAAACCATTCCTTCCTATGCCCTCGGCTACCGCTGGGACATCGTCCTGCGCGGCCGCGACGCCACGCCGATGGAGAAATGAGATGAGCCTTTACGCAACCACGTCCCACACCGTCGGGCCGTATTACCACATTGGCCTGACCTGGCTGAACCGCGAAGACCTGACCGTGCCGGCCACCCTTGGCGAACGCGTGGCGATCAGCGGGCAAGTGGTGGACGGCAACGGTGATGTCGTCAACGACGCCATGCTTGAAGTCTGGCAGGCCAATGCTGCGGGCAAATACGATCACCCGGAAGATGACCAGGCCAAAGCCGTCGATCCCAACTTCGAAGGCTTTGGCCGAGTGCCGGTGGATGCCGAAGGGCGCTTTCGCTTTACCACGATCAAGCCGGGCAGCGTGCCGGGGCTTGCGGGTACGACCCAGGCGCCGCACCTGGTGGTGCTGGTGTTTGCGCGTGGGCTGGTGAAGCACTTGCTGACAAGGATTTATTTTGACGGTGAAGCGTTGAATGGCGATGACCCGTTGCTGGCGTGTGTGCCGGCTGAGCGTCGCGGCACCTTGATTGCCAAGGCGGATGCGGGCGGTGTGCACCAGTGGAATGTGATTTTGCAGGGCACAGATAAGGAAACGGTGTTCTTCGATTACTGAGGTGGCTTAAAACCTGTCGCAGGCAAGCCTGCTCCCACATTTAAAGGTGTCTCCAATCAAAATGTGCGAGCGGGGTTGCCCGCGATGAGACCCTTCGAGGCGACACGTATCCAAAAGTCTGCTTGCGGAACATGGTTGTTGCAAAGTATGTCTAGGCTATAACCGTTCCCACTGAGTGAAAAACACATGACAACAAAAACGATTCACTACACCGGAGAAGAACGCAGCAAGCGGATTTTTGCAATTGTCGGGGCCTCGTCCGGCAACCTTGTCGAATGGTTCGACTTCTACGTTTATGCCTTCTGCGCCATCTATTTTGCCCCGGCGTTTTTTCCGTCGGAGAGCCCCACCGTACAACTGCTCAGCACCGCCGGCGTGTTCGCTGCCGGCTTCTTGATGCGCCCTATTGGCAGCTGGGTGTTCGGCAGTCTGGCCGACAAGCACGGCCGCAAGAATTCGATGATGATCGCGGTGCTGATGATGTGCGCCGGCTCGCTGGTTATTGCGTTTTTGCCGACCTACAAGGACATCGGCATCTGGGCGCCGATCCTGTTGTTGGTGGCGCGCCTGTTTCAAGGCTTATCGGTGGGCGGCGAGTACGGCACCACCGCCACCTACATGAGTGAGGTCGCCCTCAAGGGCCAGCGCGGGTTTTTTGCCTCGTTCCAGTACGTGACCTTGATCGGCGGGCAATTGCTCGCGGTACTGGTGGTGGTGATCCTGCAGCAATTTCTCAGCGAAGATGAACTGCGCGCCTGGGGCTGGCGGATTCCATTTGTGGTCGGTGCCGTCGCGGCGGTCATCTCCTTACTGCTGCGCCGTACCTTGAAAGAGACCACCACCAAGGAAATGCGCGAACACAAGGACGCCGGCAGCATCACCGCGCTGCTGCGCAATCACACCGCGGCCTTTATCACGGTGCTGGGTTACACCGCCGGCGGCTCGCTGATTTTCTACACGTTCACCACGTACATGCAGAAGTACCTGGTGAACACGGCCGGGATGCATGCCAAGACCGCCAGTTACATCATGACCGGCGCGCTGTTCCTCTACATGTGCATGCAGCCGCTGTTCGGGATGCTGGCGGACAAGATCGGCCGCCGCAATTCCATGCTGTGGTTCGGCGCCCTGGGCACGCTGTGCACCGTGCCGATCCTGCTGACCCTGAAAACCGTCAGCAGTCCGTTCCTGGCCTTTGTGCTGATCACCCTGGCCCTGGCGATTGTCAGCTTCTATACCTCCATCAGCGGCCTGGTCAAAGCTGAAATGTTCCCGCCCCAGGTACGTGCATTGGGCGTGGGCCTGGCGTACGCGGTGGCCAATGCGATTTTCGGCGGCTCGGCTGAAGTGGTTGCGCTGGGTCTGAAATCCATGGGCATGGAGAACGGCTTCTATTGGTACGTCACCGTGATGATGGCGATTGCTTTCCTGTTCAGCCTGCGCCTGCCCAAGCAGGCGGCGTATCTGCACCATGATCTGTAAGGAAGAGTTATGACACTGCGCACGAGCAATCAACTGTTCGACGCTTACTTCAGCGCTGACAGCATGGCCGATGTGTTCTGCGACCAGGGGCGTTTGCAGGGCATGCTGGACTTTGAAGCCGCGCTGGCCCGCGCCGAGGCCCAGGTCGGCTTGATTCCCCAGGCCGCCGTCGCGCCGATTGCCCAGGCGTGCCTGGCGTCTTTGTACGACGTGGATGTGCTCGGCGTGGCGATTGCCACGGCGGGCAATTCGGCGATTCCGTTGGTGAAAGCGCTGGGCAAATTGATCGCCAGTGAAGACGCCGGCGCCGAACGTTATGTGCATCTGGGCGCGACCAGCCAGGATGTGATGGACACCGGCCTGGTCCTGCAACTGCGGCGCGCGCTGGCGTTGATCGACGCTGACCTGGCGCAATTGGGTGAGACGCTTGCCGTGCAGGCCCAGCGTTATGCGCGCGTGCCATTGGCCGGGCGCACCTGGTTACAGCATGCGACACCGGTGACCCTGGGCATGAAAATCGCCGGTTGGCTGGGGGCGGTGACGCGCAGTCGTCAGCGTCTTGCCGAGCTCAAACCGCGCCTGCTGGTGCTGCAGTTTGGCGGCGCGTCCGGAACGCTGGCGGCGCTGGGTGAGCAGGCAATGCCGGTGGCCGAAGCCCTGGCTGCGCAGTTGCAATTGAATTTACCCGAGCAACCCTGGCACACCCACCGTGACCGGCTGGTGGAGTTCGCCAGTGTGCTCGGCCTGATCGCCGGCAGCCTGGGCAAAATGGGGCGTGATATCAGCTTGTTGATGCAGACCGAAGCGGCGGAAGTGTTCGAGCCCTCGGCGCCCGGCAAAGGTGGTTCATCGACCATGCCGCACAAGCGCAACCCGGTGGGCGCCGCCGTATTGATCAGCACGGCGACCCGCGTGCCGGGCCTGGTGGCGACGATGTTGAGCGCCATGCCTCAGGAACACGAGCGCAGCCTTGGCCTGTGGCATGCCGAATGGGAAACCCTGCCGGACATTTGCCGGTTGGTGTCCGGCGCATTGCAGCAGGCGCTGCTGGTGGCCGAGGGGTTGGAGGTCGACCCTGAACGCATGGCGCGCAACCTTGAGTTGACCCAGGGCCTGGTGCTGGCCGAAGCCGTCAGCAGCGTGCTTGCCCAGCGCCTGGGCCGGGAAACCGCGCACCATCTGTTGGAGCAATGCTGCAAACGCGCCGTTGCCGACGGGCGCCATCTGCGTGCAGTGCTGGCCGACGAACCGCAGGTTACCGCCGAGTTGTCAGCCGCTGAACTGGACCGCCTGCTCGACCCGGCCCACTACCTTGGGCAGGCGCACACGTGGGTCACCCGCGCGGTGACCGATCATTTTGCCTTGACCGCGTAAGGAGACCGCTGTGCCATTTGTACAACTCGCCGAGGGCGAACTGCATTACCAACTGGACGGCCCGCTCGACGCGCCGGTGCTGGTGCTGTCCAACTCCCTGGGCACTGACCTGCATATGTGGGACATCCAGATTCCGGCCTTCACCGAGCATTTTCGCGTGGTGCGTTTCGACACCCGTGGCCACGGCAAGTCTTTGGTCACCGAGGGGCCGTACAGCATTGAGCAACTGGGCCACGACGTGATCGCGCTGTTGGATGCGCTGCAGATCCAGCGTGCGCATTTTTGCGGGCTGTCCATGGGCGGCCTGATCGGTCAGTGGCTGGGCATTCATGCCGGTGACCGTCTGCAGCGGCTGGTGGTGTGTAACACCGCGGCCAGGATCGGCACGCCGGATATATGGAACCCGCGTATCGAGATGGTCTTGCGCGATGGCCCGGCCGCCATGGTGGCGCTGCGTGATGCGTCTATCGCCCGCTGGTTCACCGCCGATTTCGCCGCCGCCAACCCGCACCAGGCCAGGCAGATTACCGACATGCTCGCCGCTACGTCGCCCGAGGGTTACGCCGCCAATTGCGCCGCCGTGCGCGATGCGGATTTTCGCGAGCAGCTGGCATCGATCAAGGTGCCGACCCTGGTGATTGCCGGGACCGAGGACGCAGTGACACCGCCGGCCGGTAGCCACTTTATCCAGAACCACGTGAAGGGCGCCGAGTACGCCGAGTTCTATGCGGCCCACCTGTCCAACGTCCAGGCCGGGGCTGATTTCAGTCACCGGGTGCTGAGGTTCTTGCTGGCTGAATAAACCGTGTGACGAGCGCGCTTGCCACCACCACCGGTGATCGAGCCGAGATCCAATTGAACCAGGAGCTTTTTTGTGGACGAGAAACACCGTTACGCCGCCGGCCTGCAAGTGCGCCGCGAAGTACTGGGCGACGCACATGTCGACCGCAGCCTGAATGCCCTGACCGAATTCAACAGCGAGTTCCAGGAAATGATCACCCGCCACGCCTGGGGTGATATCTGGACCCGCCCCGGTCTGCCGCGGCACACCCGCAGCCTGATCACCATCGCCATGCTGATCGGCATGAACCGCAGTGAAGAACTGAAACTGCACCTGCGCGCCGCTGCCAGCAACGGCGTGACCCGCGCCGAGATCAAGGAAGTGCTGATGCAAAGCGCGATCTATTGTGGGATTCCGGCGGCGAATGCGACCTTCCACCTCGCCGAGTCGGTATGGGATGAGCTCGGCGTGGAGTCGCGCCAACAGGATTGATTTGAAAGGCACTCAAGTGTGGGAGCGGGCTTGCCCGCGAATGCGGTGGATCAGTTAAAGATAAATTGACTGACCCACCGCATTCGCGAGCAAGCCCGCTCCCACATTGGTTTCAGTGGGAATCCGCATCCCATACCCAGTTCCACACCCCCGGCAGGTGCACCACTTCATTAACATCCTTGACCGTGCGCGCCAGCGCCGCGCGTTCCAGCACGGCGCGGTCGGTGTAGAACGGCTCGGCCGCAGTCTTCATGCCGTTGATCCGAGCGCTGTCCATCAGGATCTGCAAGTACTCCTGCAGGTGCCGCGCGGTGTAGCGGTTGATGTCATGGAAGGTCACCACCACCGGTATCACGCCGTCCACTGTCGGTAACTCGCCCAGCGCGATGCGCTCGCGCACCACCGACAGCTGCCGATACAAATTCGCCCGGCGCCGCGGGCTGCCGTTGAAGCCCCAGATCTTGCCGTCATTGGCACTCAGGTCGGTCAGCAACACATGCATGCCGTGGCGCTGGTAGGCGGCGAAAGTGCGCTTGTCGTAGTTCCAGAAGGGCGGGCGTACCAGCGCGGGTGAGACGCCGGTGATGGCGGCGATATCGGCCGCGCCCTGGCTGAGGGTGCTTTCAAGCTCGGCGTCGCTCAACCAGCGGTGGTTGGTGTGAAACCCGGTGGCGGTGTGGAAGGCCAGCACGTGACCCGCCGCGTATTCACGCACCATGGTCTTGCGGCCCCGCGGGCTGCCGCCTGAGCGGGAGGCTTCGGTCTGCAGGAAGAACACCGCCTTGATACCCGGCAATACCGGGTTATTCGCCAGGTCAGCCACCACCGAGCGGCTCGGGTTGTTGTAGCCCGAGGCGCTGGGGCCGTCATCAAAGGTCAGCAGAAAACGGATCGGCGCCTGGGCTTGCAGGCGTTGTTCGGTCTGCGGCGTCAGCGCGATAGGCGCGCCGATGCAGCCGGTGAGCAGAATCGACAGAATGACAATCAGGTATTTCATGGCGGCCTGGGTTCAGAGCTGGTCATCCGTGTCGTTGAGTCCCTGTGCCGGGTGATGGGCGCGTGCACGATACAGCATGAGCGCGGCTGTCATCAGCGGTAAATCGTGCCGCCTGTCTTGAAGGGGCGGGCTGGCTTCACGCGTAAGGGGTTCGAGTCGTCGTCGCCATTGCCAATACGGCTATGGTCATTGCCGCGCGCGCGTGAATTTTGAGGTATTGGCGGGGAACGTTCCCGCTCCCATTGAGGCAACTTGCCAAAAAAACAGCCGCGACCAATCAAGTCGCGGCTGCCATTCGCACTGATGGACGCCTACAGCAGGCTGATCGGGTAACTGACGATCAAGCGGTTCTCGTCGAACTCATTGTTGCTGTAGTCGCGGCGCATGCTGGAGTTGCGCCAACGCACGTTCAAATCCTTGAGGGCGCCGCTTTGCACGGTGTAGCCCAGTTCGCTCTCACGGCCCCACTCCTTGCCGTCGGTGATGGCCCCGGTGTGCACGTTGCTGCCGCTGATATAGCGGTTCATCAGGGTCAGGCCCGGGAGGCCGAGGACGACAAAGTTGAAATCGTGGCGCACCTGCCAGGATTTTTCCTGGGCGTTGTCGTAGCTGGAGTTGTAGCTGTCGTTGGCCAGGGTGCCGCCGCTGGTACCGTTGACGCGCATCCACGCGCTGTTGCCGGTGAGTTTTTGCAGGCCGACGTAGAAGGTATTGCCACCGTAACGCGCAGAAAACAGGCCGGACCAGGTCTTGTTGTCCAGCTCACCCGCACGGGCGCTGCCGTCATCCTTGCCGTAGAAGAACCCGAGGTTGGCGCCCAGGGTCCAGTCACCCACGGGCTGGCTGTGGATCAGGTTGACGTACTGCTGGCGGTAGATGTCCTTGAGCTGGGCATTCCATATGCCGATCTGGGTGCGTTTGTCGTTGAACGCATATTCGCCGCCCTGGAAGTTGAAACGGTCGGAGGTGAAGGCGGTTTTACCGGACATCGACATGTCCGTCATGCTGCTGTCATCGCGCGGGCTGTTGGCGCGGAACTGACCGCCGTAGAGCGTGAGGCCGTCGATTTCCTTGGAGGTGATCTGCCCGCCGCGCAGGGTTTGCGGCAGGGAACGGCCGTCGTCGGCGCGCAGGATCGGCAGCACCGGCATCCACTCGCCGACCTTCAGTTCGGTCTTGGAAAGCCGCGCCTTGAACGCCACTCCCAGGCGGCCGAAGTTATCGGCCGGGCGGCCGTCGTGGTCCAGCGGCAACAGCTGGGTGCCACCGGTGCCGCGCCCGCCATCAAGCTTTTGTGAGTACAACCCCAGCACATCCATACCCAAACCCAGCGTGCCCTGGGTGAAGCCGGACCGGGCGTCGAGAATGAAACTTTGCGTCCATTCCTGCGCGCCGCCCTGGGCTTTGGTCGGGTTGGTGTAATTGCGGTTGAAGAAGAAATTGCGCAGGTTGAGGTTGGCGCTGGCGTCTTCGAGAAAGCCGTGTTCTTCGGCGACGACAGGGAGTGCAAGACTGGCGACAGCGGTCGCCAGCCACAGCTGGCGCGGTTGGAAAATGCTCATGGTGTTGGACCTGTTGTTATTGGGGTTATGCAGGTGCCGGCCATGGTGCTTGGCGGTGTGGACGTGATGAAAGTGGGGCAGGGCGGTTTGTGGGCGATGATCGAACGCAAGTTGGCGGGCATGCCTGCATCGGCTGCCCGCCCTTGGGAAAGTTACAGTCGAGATTCAACCAGGCGGGTCAACGGAAAGGCAGGCAGGTACAGCTGGAACGCGAGCGTCAGTACCACCATGACCACCAGAAACACCAGTTGCCAGGGGCTCCAGTAACTCCAATGCAGGCCGCTGATCCACGGCCATCTGGCATTGAAGGATTCGTCGACCGTGCCCATGCGCCGGTGGCTGAACAAGTGGATCAGGATCATGCCCAGGTACGTCACTATGCCCATCACGCCGAGCAAAAAGCCGAACATCACCAGCATCCCCACTTGCGGAATACCGTGGCGCAGAACCAACCAGTATTGGCGTGGGTTGAAGCGTTGGGGCAACAGCCTCTCGCTCAGCCATAGGTCGGCAACGAGGAATCGCGAGGTGATGGCGGCCCAGCCCTGAGTGAGGCGTATGGCGACGACGGTCGGCAGGAAGGTCATCAACATGAAGATGAAGAGTTCGAGCGGCACCGGGCCTTTTTTCAGGTGAATGGAGGCCACGCACGTGGCAATGGCCAGCCCGCCCCACACCCTGCCCCAGGTTTGTCCGGAGACCGGGCGCGGCAAAAATTTTCGCCAAAAAAATACATCGGGTTGCGGCAGGCGCTCCAGTAACGACGGATAGCGCCAGGCAAACTTTTGCGACAGTTGCTGGCACGCGTTCCACTGATCATCACCAAACTGGGACACCAAACGGAGCTGTTCGGCAGTCGGCATCCGCGTCAGCAGCAAGCGTGCGGGCAAGTTGTCGGGTGCGTTGCGCGGGCCGTTGTGGGCTTTTTCCAACAGGGTGTCGTAGAAACTCTCCTGTTCGCAGCGTTCAACCAGGCCCCGCCACATCCACTCGGGCTCGGGGTGCAAGCCTTTCTGGTCATCCCAGCCAAAGACCTGGCAGACGCGCTCAAACAACGGCACGCTCCACGTGGTGTCGTGGAGCAATTGCAGGACGATGCGCTGCCATTGTTGTTGCAGGTCGAACACGCGCAGCCAGGGTTGCTGGTTGTAGGCTTTAAGCAGGTTGACGAACTCGCGCTCGGCCTTTTGCTCCAGCTGTTCCTGCAGCGCCTGGCGATACGCCTGCAGCAGCTCGCCGCTTAGCGCCTCATGTTGCCAGGGGCTCATCGCCACACGTTGCCAAGGCGTCAGCCATTCCAAGTGCTGCACCGCCCAGGCGGCAATTGCCGCACGCTCACCGGGGGCATCGAAACAGTGGCGCAGCAGAGCTGCCTGGAACGCATCGGCGCAGAGTTGATGCTGGGCCTGTTCCCAGCGCTCGTCGAGGGTGTGAGCGCCCAGCCCGTTGATCAGCGCTTGCGCGCGCGTTTGCTCGGGCGGCAGGTCGAACAGGGCTGGGCTGACGAGGCGAGTATCGTCAAACTGCGCGTATTCATGCGGGTTGCCGTCGGCCAGTTCGGCCACTGGCGCGTCGATGACTTCGACCTCTTCGTCCTCATGCTCGGCCCGCCAGCGCGCGATATGCAGCGCTTGTTCGTAAGCCTCGCGCAGGCGCTGGAAACCCTCGGCGTCGTCGTCCGGGCGGCAGCTTTTCAGCAGCCGCGCGTAAGCACGCTTGATGGTGCGCTCGTCGGCATCGTCCGCCAGTTGCAACACTGTCCAACAGTCCATGTCGTTCTCTCTCAGCGCCAGAACCCGTTGTCGAGTTGCTCAAGTTGGCGGGTAAGTTCGCTGCGGGCCTCACGGATGCGGCGTTCGTCCTGGGTGTCGAGCACTTGCTGGAACTGCGCGGCCCAGTGCCCGAGTTGCTCGCGCAACTCGCCGAGGTTTTCCTGGTAGAGCCGTTCGAGGCGGGCGGTCAGCACGGTGTTGACCTGCTGGTCGCGCGGGTGGATTTTCAACAGCGCCAAGGCTTGCAGGCGTTGCTGGATCTCCTGCGGGCTAAGCACGCCGGGGTTGTTCTCGATCACCAGTGAATGCTGCTCGCCGGTCAGCGGAATGTTCACCTGGGCCTCGAGCAAGCCGTTGTTGTCGTAGGTGAAGCGCACGTCCAGCGAGACCTCGCCGGCCTTGCGCTTGGGCACGGGAATTTCCAGCTGACCCAGTTCGATGTTGTCTTTCACCAGACGGCTTTCGCCTTGGTAGATTTTCAACAGCACGCGGGTCTGGTCGTCGTGGAGGGTGACCACACTCTTGACCCGGCTGACCGGCACGCTGCTGTTGCGCTCGATCAGCGGCAGGTAATGCCCGCTTTCGATATGGCCGCCATATTGGTTCGAGGTTTCGATGCCCAGGGTGTACGGGCAGACGTCGGTCAGCACGATCTCTTCCAGCGCTGCCGAACGGGCCTTGAGTGCAGCCTGAATCGCCGCGCCGTGGGCGACCACCTGGTCTGGATCGAGGCTGATGGACGGGAAGCGCCCGAACAAGCCAGCGGCCAGTTTGCGCACCAGCGGCATGCGCGTGGTGCCGCCGACCAGCAGGATTTCATCCAGGTCGCCGACCCGAATCCGCGCATCGCGCAGGGCGCGCTCAATCGGCGCGCGCAGGCGCTCCAGCAAGGGCGTGTAAAGCTTGGCGAGTTCAGCCTGGGTGAGGGTTGTGGCCCATTGCTGGCCGTCAACGCGCAGGACGAACTCGGCGCTGTCGTCCTGGCCCAAGGCTTTGCGCACCCGCTCGGCTTCGCGGCGCAGGGCTTGCAGCACCGTGCTGGTGGGCGGGAAGCCCTGGGCATTGCGCTGGCTGTCGACGAAGTGTTCGAGCAATAAGGTGTCGAAATCTTCGCCGCCGAGGAAGTTGTCGCCGGCGCTGGCGCGTACTTCCATCACGCCATCGAACAGCTCGATGATCGACACGTCGAAGGTGCCGCCGCCGAGGTCAAACACCAGGAACGAGGTTTCCTTGTCACGCTGGTGCAGGCCGTAAGCCAGCGCGGCGGCGGTGGGTTCGTTGATGAGTTTTTCAACGTTGAGCCCGGCCAGTTCACCGGCGATGCGCGTGGCCTTGCGTTGGCCGTCGCTGAAGTAGGCGGGCACGCTGATCACAGCCTCAGTGACGGTTTGGCCGTAGGTGCGCTCGATGTCTTCTTTCAGGCTTTTGAGCACCAGCGCCGAGAGTTCTTCGGGGCGGAACGAGCGGTCGCCCAGGCGCACTTCGGTGGCACTGCCCATGTAGCGCTTGAACAGCGAGGTGGTCAGGTGCGGGTGGGTGTGCAGGCGTTCCTTGGCGGCTTGGCCCACCAGGATGCGGCCTTGGTCATCCAGGCCGACCACACTCGGGGTCAGCAACTGGCCAAGGGCATTGGGCACCATTTCGGCAGCGTCACCGCGCCAGACGGCGGCCAGGCTGTTGGTTGTGCCCAGGTCGATTCCTACGATCATTACGACAAGCTCCCTTTGTGGTCTGTAAGAATCTGTAACCAATTTTACCCTGAAAGGTTCCGCAGAAAGCAAGGCAAGCCCGTTTCTGGTTGTGAGCGGGCGGGTTGTGAACGGGGATGGTTGTGGCGAGCGGGCTTGCCCCGCGTTGGGTGGCGAAGCCGCCCCAATTCAGGCGCCGCGTAGTGCCAGATGGAAATTGGTCGCCTGGTACGGGGCCGCTTCGCGCCCCAACGCGGGGCAAGCCCGCTCGCCACGAGGAGAGGAGGGTTATCACCAGGCATAAAAAAACCGCTTCCGGTGAGGGAAGCGGTTTTATCTACAACAGGACGATTAGAACAACTTCAGTGCCGGTGCCTCTTCTTTCACAGGCTCGTTCTTCGCGGTCTGCTCGTTCCAGCCTCCACCGAGGGCCTTGTACAGGTTGACCTCGCTGTTGAGCTGCGCCAGACGGTCGGTGATCAGCGATTGCTGGGCACTGAACAGCTGGCGCTGGGCGTCGAGGAACGTCAGGTTGCTGTCGACACCAATGCGGTAGCGACGCTCGGCCAGGCGGTAGTAATCCTGGTTGGCCGCGACGAAGCCACGCTGGGCGTCCAGTTGCTGCTTGTAGGTCGCACGCGCGGCGAGACCGTCGGAGACTTCCTGGAAACCGGTCTGGATGGCCTTCTCGTAGTTGGCCACGTTGATCTCTTTCTGGATCTTCGAGTAGTCCAGGCTTGCGCGCAGGCTACCGGCGTTGAAGATCGGGATGTTGATCTGTGGCGCAAACGACCAGGTGCCCGAACCGCCCTTGAACAGGCCGCCCAGAGTTGGGCTGGCAGTACCGGCACTGGCGGTGAGGCTGATGCTTGGGAAGAACGCTGCACGCGCCGCGCCGATGTTGGCGTTGGCGGCCTTGAGGTTGTACTCGGCTTGCACAATGTCGGGACGACGTTGCAGCAGGTCCGATGGCAACCCGGCTGGCACTTCGCTGAGCAGGTCATCCGACAGCGGCTTGCTGGCGATATTGGCCGGCAAACCGGTGCCGAGCAGCAGGGTCAGGCTGTTTTCGTCCTGGGCCACCTGGCGTGTATAGCGCGCCAGTTGCACACGCGCGTTTTCCACCGAGGTGCGCGCCTGGCTGAGGTCGAGGGCCGAGGCCACGCCGACTTCGTTGCTGCGCGAGGTCAGCTTGTAGCTCTGCTCGAATGCACCGAGGGTGTCCTGGGTCAGCTTGAGCAGTTCCTTGTCGGCCTGCCAGGTCAGGTAGGCGTTGGCCACACTGGCCACCAGGCTGATCTGGGTGCTGCGCCGCGCTTCTTCAGTGGCGAAGTACTTTTGCAGTGCTTCTTCGCTGAGGCTGCGCACGCGGCCGAACAGGTCCAGCTCATAGGAACTGATCCCCAGGCCCGCCGAGTACTGGCTGGTGATGCCCGCTTCGCCGGTCTGCGACAGCTTGGCCGGCGTACGCGTGCGGCTGCCGCTGCCAGTGGCCGAGATGGCCGGGAACAGGTCGGCACGCTGGATCTGGTACTGCGCCGCATAGGCGTCGATATTCAGGGCCGCGACACGCAGGTCACGGTTGTTGACCAGCGCGGTCTGGATCAGCTGCTGCAGGGCAGGGTCATGGAAAAACTGCTTCCAGCCTTGCTCGGCAGCGGCCTGGCCCGGCGCCTGGGCCGACGAATACGCCGGCCCCTGCGGGTACTGCGCTGCCACCGGCGCTTCGGGGCGCTGGTAGTCAGGTATCAGCGAGCAGCCACTGAGCACGAATGCCGTGACGGCTAGGGAAAGTAGCGACTTGCTCATTGGCCAGCCTCTTTAGGAGTTTCAGTAGTGTCCGTCTTTTTGTTGCGCTCGCCAGCAGACGACACGGTTGCAAAGAACAGTGGCACCCAGAAGATCGCCAGAACGGTGGCGGTGATCATACCGCCAATTACGCCGGTACCGATCGCGTGCTGGCTGCCTGAGCCGGCACCGGTGGAAATCGCCAGGGGCAATACGCCGAGCATGAACGCCATGGACGTCATGATGATCGGCCGCAGACGCATGCGAGAGGCTTCGATGGCCGACTCGACAATACCTTTGCCCTGCTCGTGAAGTTCTTTGGCGAATTCCACGATCAGGATGGCGTTTTTCGCTGCCAGACCCACCGTCACCAGCAAGCCCACCTGGAAGAACACGTCGTTGGACAGCCCGCGCATGCTGGTGGCGATCAACGCACCGATCACACCCAGCGGCACCACCAGAATCACCGCAATCGGGATCGACCAGCTTTCGTACAGCGCTGCCAGACAGAGGAACACCACCAGCAGCGACAGGGCGTACAGCGCAGGTGCCTGGGAGCCGGACAGGCGTTCTTCATACGACAGGCCGGTCCAGGCATAACCGACACCCGCCGGCAGGTCCTTGGCAATGCGCTCGACTTCTGTCATCGCATCGCCGGTACTGTAGCCAGGTGCCGGAGTACCGAGGATTTCCATCGCGGCTACACCGTTGTAGCGCGAGAGCTTCGGTGAACCGTAGATCCACTTGCCCGACGAGATGGCCGACATTGGCACCATCTTCCCGGAGGTGCTGCGCACGAACCATCTATCCAGGTCTTCCGGGGACATCCGGCTGAAAGCATCGCCCTGCACATACACTTTCTTCACGCGACCACGGTCGATGAAGTCGTTGACGTAGCTGCCACCCAGGGCGATGGCCAAGGTCTGCTGAATGTCTGACAGGCTGATGCCCAGGGCGCTGGCCTTCTCGTCGTCGACGCTGAGCTCGTACTGCGGTTCATCGTTCACGCCGTTGGGACGCACACCTGCCAGGATCTTGCTTTGTGCCGCTGCACCCAGGAACTGGTTGCGCGCAGCCATCAGCTTGTCGTGACCGACGCCGCCCTGGTCTTGCAGGAATACGTCGAAACCGGTGGCGTTACCCAACTCCAGAACCGAAGGCGGCACGATGGCATACACCATGGCGTCCTTGAACGTCTGAGAGAAGTAAGTCTGGGCGCGCTTGGCAATTTCGAATACCGAGTTGGATGCGTCGCGCTCCTCCCATGACTTGAGCATCACGAAGGCCAGGCCAGAGCTTTGGCCACGGCCCGCAAAGTTGAAGCCGTTTACGGTAAACACCGATTTTACGCCTTTGCCTTCGCCTGGCTCGCCTTCCTTGTCGTTCAGCAGGTAGGCACGCATGTCGTCAATGACGGTTTGCGTGCGCTCCGCCGAAGAACCGACCGGCGTCTGTACCTGAGCGAAGATCACGCCCTGGTCTTCATCGGGCAGGAACGCGGCGGGGATGCGCATGAACAGCCAGATCATGCCGGCCAGGATCAGCGCATAGACCAGGAACGCCGGAATCTTGTGCTTGATCATGTTGCCGACGCCGCGTTCGTAGCTCAGTACGCCACGGTCGAAGGTGCGGTTGAACCAGCCGAAGAAACCGCGCTTGGGTTGGCCGTGCTTTTCCGGGTCGATCGGCTTGAGCATGGTTGCGCACAAGGCCGGGGTGAAGATCAGGGCAACCAGTACCGACAACGCCATCGCCGAAACAATGGTGATGGAGAACTGTTTGTAGATCACACCGGTGGAACCGCCGAAGAACGCCATCGGCAGCAGTACTGCGGACAACACCAGGGCAATACCCACCAGGGCGCCCTGGATCTGGCCCATGGACTTGACCGTCGCCTCTTTAGGCGACAAGTGCTCCTCGGCCATCACTCGTTCGACGTTTTCCACCACCACGATGGCATCGTCCACCAGCAAGCCGATGGCCAGGATCATGCCGAACATGGTCAGGGTGTTGATGGTGAAACCGAACGCAGCGAGGATCCCGAAGGTACCCAGCAATACCACCGGTACGGTCATGGTGGTGATGATGGTGGCGCGGAAGTTCTGCAGGAACAGGAACATCACCAGGAACACCAGCACGATCGCTTCGACCAGGGTGTCAACCACACCGGAGATCGATTCGGTCACCACCGGGGTAGTGTCATACGGCACCACCGCCTTCATGCCTGGCGGGAAGAACGGTTCCAGGGACGCCACGGTGGCGCGGATGGCCTTGCCGGTGTCCAGAGCGTTAGCACCGGCCGCCAGCTTGATCGCCATGCCGGATGCCGGTTTGCCGTTGAACTGTGCCGCGATGCTGTAGTTCTGACCGCCCAGCTCGATACGGGCGACATCCTTCAGGCGTACCTGTGAGCCGTCGGTATTGACCTTCATCAGGATATTGCCGAACTGCTCTGCAGACTGCAGGCGGGTCTTGCCGATGATGGTTGCGTTCAACTGGGTGCCGGGCACGGCAGGCAAGCCGCCGAGTTGGCCGGTAGCCACCTGCACGTTCTGTGCGGAGATCGCGGTGCTGACATCCACTGGCGTGAGCTGATAGTTGTTCAGCTTGGCCGGGTCGAGCCAGATGCGCATGGCGTACTGCGAGCCGAACACCTGGAAGTCACCTACACCGGCGGTCCGCGAAATCGGGTCCTGGATGTTGGACACGATGTAGTTGGACAGGTCGTCCTTGGTCATGCTGCCGTCTTCCGACACCAGACCGATTACCATCAGGAAGTTCTTCACCGACTTGGTCACGCGGATACCCTGCTGCTGCACTTCTTGCGGCAGCAGTGGGGTCGCCAGGTTCAACTTGTTCTGCACCTGAACCTGGGCGATATCCGGGTTGGTACCCTGGTTGAACGTCACGGTGATGGTCATGCTGCCGTCGGAGTTACTGTCCGAGGAAACATAACGCAGGTTGTCGATACCGTTGAGCTGTTGCTCGATCACCTGCACCACGGTGTCCTGCACGGTTTGTGCAGACGCGCCTGGGTAGGTCACCTGGATGTCGATGGCGGTCGGCGCAATGGCCGGGTATTGGTTGATGGGCAACTTCAGGATCGACAGTGCCCCGACCAGCATGATCACTAGGGCAATTACCCAGGCGAAAATGGGACGGTCGATAAAAAATTTCGACATGGATTACTCCCCTTTACCAGCATCGGCAGCAGGCGCTGCGGCAGTGCCGGCGGGTTTGGCGTTGTCTGCGTCCTTGACCTTGACTTCGATGCCCGGCTTGATGAATTGCAGGCCTTCGGTGATCACGCGGTCACCGGCGTCCAGGCCTTTTTCCACCAGCCAGTAGGCGCCGGCAGTACGGTTGGCGACCAGCTGACGTTGCTCGACCTTGTTGTCCTTGTTCACGATCAGCGCAGTCGGGATGCCCTTGAGGTCACGGGTCACGCCTTGCTGCGGGGCCAGAATGGCCTTGCTGTTCACACCGGCTTGCAGCTGGGCGTGGACGAACATGCCTGGCAGCAGGGTGTGATCAGGGTTCGGGAACACGGCGCGCAGGGTCACGGAACCGGTGGTCTGGTCGACCGAAACTTCGGAGAATTCCAGCTTGCCGTCGTGGCCATAGGCGCTGCCATCTTCCAGGGTCAGCTTGACCTTGGCGGCATTTTCGCCGGCTTTTTCCAGCTGGCCGCTTTCCAGGTCACGGCGCAGTTTCAGCATTTCAGCCGAAGACTGCGTGACGTCGACATAGATCGGGTCCAGTTGCTGGATGACGGCCATGGCATCGGCCTGGCCATTGCTGACCAGTGCGCCTTCGGTGACCGAAGAACGGCCAATACGCCCGGAGATCGGCGCGAACACTTTGGTGTAGCGCACGTTGATCTGGGCGGTTTGAACGTTTGCTTCGGCAGTCATGCGGTTAGCGACGGCAGTGTCGTATTCCTGGCGGCTGACGGCTTGCTCATCGACCAACTGCTTGTAGCGGTCGGTGATGGACTTGGTCTGGGTCAGGCTGGCTTGTGCGCTTTTCAGGGTCGCGTCATACACCGATGGGTCGATCTGGTAGAGCTGTTGCCCTTCCTTCACGTCGGCGCCTTCCTTGAACAGACGCTTGAGAATGATGCCGTTGACCTGAGGCCGAACTTCCGCAATGCGAAAGGCGGTGGTGCGCCCCGGCAATTCGGAGGTCAGGGTAAAGGCTTGCGGTTGAATGGTGACCACGCCGACCTGAGGGGTTTGAGCGGGCGGAGCCGCTTCTTCCTTTTTACATCCGCTGAGCAGCGATGCCAGGGCGACGGCAGTGACCAGAGCGGTAACAGCTGGCTTAAGTTGCATGAAGATCCTCGGGTCAGGCGCGCAGAATGCGCACAAGAAGTGTGGAAGGGTAAAAAACAAGCTGTGAGTAGATAAGTAGCTTGCTACGCAATATACTTACGTTCATGGTTGTTTGTAAACTCTTGACAGGCTTCGCGGAATGCTGACAAAGCAGGTCCAAAAGCCTCGATTTTAGTACGTTCGGCGCCCATGACGGTGTCGTCCCACAATTATTTAGATGATCGTTACCGCCTATTAAAGCTGCGTTACCGATAGTCCCAAGTGTTCTGATTGAGGTTTTACTGCCATGGTTCGTCGCACCAAAGAGGAAGCTCAGGAAACGCGCAGCCAGATTCTCGAAGCCGCCGAACAGGCCTTTTATGAGCGCGGCGTTGCGCGTACTACGCTGGCGGACATCGCGGCGCTGGCCGGTGTGACGCGCGGTGCCATCTACTGGCATTTCAGCAACAAGTCCGATCTGCTCCAGGCACTGCTGGACACGCTGCACGAGCCCCTGGACGAACTGGCCCGGGCGAGTGAAAGCGAGGATGAAGTCGATCCGCTTGGCTGTATGCGCAAGCTGTTGATTCATTTGTTTCATCAGGTGGCCCTGGACCCGAAAACCCGGCGCATTAATGAGATTTTGTTTCATAAGTGCGAGTTCACCGATGAAATGTGTGACATGCGCCGCCAGCGCCAGACCCATAGCTTGGAATGCAATCTGCGTATCGGCCTGACATTGCGTAACGCGGTCCATCGCGGGCAGCTTCCGGAAAATCTCGACACCACCCGTGGTGCGGTGTGCATTCATGCCTACATCAATGGGCTGATCGGCCAATGGCTTCTGGTGCCCGACAGCTTTCAGTTGCATCAAGAGGCTGAGCGCTGGGTTGATGCAGGGCTGGACATGCTGCGCCTGAGCCCTAGCCTGCGCAATTAAGACAAAATGCGTAATTGCGTCCAGTTGTGTCAACAGCAAAGACAAGCGACAGTCGATCGTCCTTGCGCCTGAAAGGTGGGGTGACTTTATATACGGGCTGGCGGCCGGTTGATAGGTAGCCGCCTAAGTATTTTGTAGCAATATTGTTGCAAGCTTGTGAAGGAATGTTTCTAAAGCTGGCGCAAATCAACATGTTGGGGTGGCTTGGGTGGGAGCCGGGCTTGCCCGTGATGCAGACACCTCGGTACGCCAGAGGCACCGCAGTGATGCTATCGCAGGCAAGCCTGCTGCCACATTCAATCTCCGGTATTGCAGCGCGCAGTAAAAAGCCCCGGTTCCTGCGAACCGGGGCTTTTGCGTTTCAGACGATCAAAGCGCCAGGGTTGGGTAGTCGATGTAGCCGACCGGGCCCTTGGCGTAGAAGGTTTCCGGGTGCGCTTCGTTCAGCGGCGCGTCGGCCTTCAGGCGGGCTGGCAAGTCGGGGTTGGCAATAAACGGTACGCCGAAGGCCACCGCGTCTGCCTTGCCCGAGGCCAGCCAGGCATTGGCGCTGTCCTTGGTGAAACGTTCGTTGGCGATGTAGGGGCCACCGAAGGCTTTTTTCAGCTGTGGACCGAGGCTGTCGCCGGCTTCTTTTTCACGCGAGCAGATGAACGCGATGCCACGCTTGCCCAGTTCGCTGGCGACGTAGGTGAAGGTTTCGGCCAGGTTGTCGTCGCCCATGTCATGGGAGTCGGCACGCGGTGCCAAGTGCACACCCACGCGGCCGGCGCCCCAGACGTCGATGGCGGCGTCGGTCACTTCCAGCAGCAGGCGCGCACGGTTTTCCAGGGAGCCGCCGTAGTTGTCGGTGCGCTTGTTGGTGCTGCTTTGCAGGAACTGGTCGAGCAGGTAACCGTTGGCGCCGTGGATTTCCACGCCGTCAAAGCCTGCGGCCTTGGCGTTTTCGGCGCCGACGCGGTAAGCGTCAACGATATCGGCGATTTCAGCGGTTTCCAGCGCACGAGGCGTCGGGTAGTCGGCCAGCGGACGCACCAGGCTCACGTGGCCCTTAGGCTGGATCGCGCTGGGTGCCACCGGGGTTTCGCCGTTCAGGTACGACTCGTGGGAAATACGTCCGACGTGCCACAGTTGCAGGAAGATCTTGCCGCCCGCGCCGTGCACGGCCTTGGTCACATTGGCCCAGCCGCGTACCTGGTCGTTGGACCAGATGCCCGGGGTGTCCGGGTAGCCCACGCCCAGCGGCGTCACGGAAGTGGCTTCGCTGAGGATCAGCCCGGCAGACGCGCGTTGCACGTAGTACTCGGCCATCAGCGCGTTGGGTACGCGGCCTTCATCGGCACGGCAGCGGGTCAGCGGCGCCATGATGATGCGGTTGGACAATTGCAGGTCGCCCAGTTTGATCGGATCGAAAATAGTCGTCATGGGATAACACCCTTCTGTTTAAGTGGATTGATCAGTTGGTCGCAGGGGCCAGGTCGGCATCGCCGCTCTGACGGAAAGTAATCAGGGTCACCAGCAGGGCCAGAATCGCCAGGGCCGCAGCCGCCAATGGCACGCTGGTCAGGCCGAAACCATGGGCAATCACACTGCCGCCGACCCAGGCGCCGAGGGCATTGCCGATGTTGAAGGCGCCGATATTCAGGGTGGACACCAAATTCGGTGCGGCCTTGCCGAAGGTCACCACGTTGATCTGCAGCGCCGGTACGGCGGCGAACGAGGCGGTGGCCCACAGGAACAGGGTGATTTCAGTCGGGATCACCGCGACGCTGGTCCAGGTCAGCACCGTGGACACCACCGCCATGCTGATGAACACACCGATCAAGGTGGCCGCCAGGCGTTTGTCCGCCAGCTTGCCGCCGATGATGTTGCCCACGGTGAGGCCCAGGCCGATCAGCAGCAGGGTCCAGGTCACGCCTTTGGGCGACACGCCGGTGACGTCGCCCAGCAGCGGCGCGACGTAGGTGAAGAGGGTGAACATGGAGGCGGCGAACAGCGCGGTCATGGTCAGCGACAACCAGATGCCGGCACCTTTGAGGGCGGCCAGTTCGGCACGCATGTCGAGTTTTTCTTCGTCACGCTTGGCCGGCAGAAAGCGGATCAGGCCGATCAGCGCCACAACGCCGATTACCGTCACGGCCCAGAAGGTCGAGCGCCAGCCGGCTTCCTGGCCCAGCGCGGTACCCAGCGGCACGCCAAGCACATTGGCCAGGGTCAAGCCGGTAAACATCAAGGCGACCGCGGATGCTCGTTTATTGGCCGGCACCAGGTTGGCGGCGACCACCGAGCCGATACCAAAGAACGCACCGTGGCACAGCGCGGTGACCACACGGGCAAACATCAGCACGTTGTAGTCACTGGCCAGGGCGCAGAGCAGGTTGCCGACAATAAAGATGCCCATCAACGCTACGAGGGCGGCCTTGCGTGGCAGCTTGGCGGTGGCCAGTGCCATGAAGGGGGCGCCGATGGCCACGCCCAAGGCGTAGCCGGTGACCAGCCAGCCGGCGCCGGGAATCGACACGCCCAGGTCCGCCGCCACATCGGGCAGCAAGCCCATGATGACGAACTCGGTGGTGCCGATGGCGAAGGCGCTGAGGGCCAGTATGAGTAGCGAGAGGGGCATTGGCGTTTCCTTGGTTACAGCGGTTCGATGATTTCAGCGCTAAGTTCAGTCGTAAGCGCCGTGAGAAAGGCTTGGATCACTTCCTCATTGCGCCTGAAAAAGTGCCACTGCCCGGCCTTCTGGCTGCTGATCAAACCCGCCCGTTGCAAGGTCGCCAAGTGGGCCGACACGGTCGACTGGGACAAGCCGCAGCGCTGGTCGATCTGCCCGGCGCAGATGCCGTATTCGTGGTTGTGCACTTGCTCGGGGAACTGCACTTTCGGGTCTTTCAGCCAGGTGAGGATGTCTCGTCGTACTGGGTGCGCCAGGGCTTTTATTATTTCGTCGAGGTCAATGGACATGGCAGATGCTCGTTTTCGTAAAACGTTATATCGCGATGAGGCGAACTTTAAATCGTTACATCCCGATACACCAATATGCTTTTGGTCTTAAGACCGGCTATTTCGGTATATCGGGTTATAACGATACATGGATGGCAGTGGTAGACTGCGCGCCATGAATTATCTCGCACATCTGCACCTGGGCGGCCAACTTCCTGCGCAATTGCTGGGCAGCCTCTATGGCGACTTCGTCAAAGGCCGCCTGCAGGGCCAGTTCAGCCCGCAAATCGAAGCGGCGATCCAGTTGCATCGCTCCATTGATCGCTTCACCGACAGCCACCCATTGGTGGGCGAGGCGTTGTCACGCTTCAGCCTGACCCGCAAGCGCTACGCCGGGATTGTCCTGGATGTGTTTTTCGATCACTGCCTGGCGCGGGACTGGGCGCTGTATGCCGACCAGCCGCTGGAGCGCTTCACGGCGCAGGTGTACCGCGTGCTGGCGGCCGAGCCGCAGTTGCCCGGACGGCTGGCGCAGATCGCACCCTATATGGCGGCGGATGATTGGTTGGGGTCGTACCGCGAGTTCGCGGTGATGGAACAGGTGTTGCGCGGGATCTCACGGCGTTTGACCCAGCCCGAGGAATTGAGGCATGCCATGCAGGAGTTGCGGGTGTTGTATGAGCCGTTGAGTGAAGACTTTCGGCTGTTCTACCCAGAGTTGCAGGCGTTTGCACAAGCTTCTCTGACTACTGATATCTAAATGTGGGAGCGGGCTTGCCCGCGAATGCGGTGTATCAGTCAGTACATTTGTTGCTGACAGACCGCATTCGCGAGCAAGCCCGCTCCCACATTTTTTTTGAGCGTGCCCGCTTTAGGCAGCAAACGCCGGCCGAGCCGCCACTTGCTCAGCCTCCGGCAACGGCCCAAACAACGCCTTCTGCACCGCCTGCTGCGCCTGGAACGCCAGCGCCGCGCGTTCCTGCCCGGTACACGCAATCGGCTGCAGCACATGAATCTCCACATCGCCCTGGTCGTTGGCAAACAGGCGCATCAGGTGCGAGAGCAAATCGTCGTCACCAATAAACGGTGCCAGCGGGTCCACTTGCCCATCACGCAAATAACGAATCGCCACCGGTTGCAGCGACACATCGGCATCAATCGCACTGGCCAGCAAACGCCCGTGGAAGGTGCGCAGGCTGCGCCCGTCCGTGGTGGTGCCTTCGGGGAACATCAGCAGCGGGTGCTGTTGCTCCAAGTGACGGGTCATCTGCTTGCGGATCAACTGGCTGTCGCCCGAACCCCGGCGGATAAACAAGCTGCCGGCTTTGGCCGCCAACCAGCCGGCCACCGGCCAGGTGCGCACTTCGGCCTTGGACAAAAATGACAGCGGCGTGACCATGCCCAGCAGCGGGATGTCGGTCCACGACACGTGATTGCTCACCCACAGCATCGGCGTTTTTGGCAGCTCACCGTGCACCGTCACGCGAAAGGGCAGGGCGTTGGTCAGCCGCGCCATAAAAAACCGCGACCAACGCTGGCGCCGCACCATCGAATTAGCCACGCCCAAACGCTCGAACACGCCAAACACGCTGGCCATACTCAGCCCCAGCGCCACCACCAGCAGCACCCGGGCGATGCGCCCGTACACGCGCAGGCGGGCCATCACATGGCCGCCTTGAAGTGGCGGGCATAACGTGGGCACAGCTCGTCACGCTTGAGCAGAATGAACACGTCGGCCACCTGGAAATCTTCATCCCAGCATGGTTCCCCGCAGATCTTCGCACCCAGGCGCATGTAAGCCTTGAGCAATGGCGGCATTTCGGCGATCACGTTGGACGGCAGGTCCAGTGCCGGCAGTGGCTTTTTCGGCTCGGCGCGCAGGTGTTCGTTGCACAGGTAGCGTTCGCGCAGGCGCTGCATGATCGCGTGGGCCTGGATGCCACCGTCGTGCATCGGGATGCTCGCGCAGCCCATCAAGTAGCTGTAGCCGCCCTGGTTCAAGACTTCCGCCAACTCGCCCCACAACACGGCAATGGTGCCGCCGTTGCGGTAGGCCGGGTCGACGCAGGTGCGACCGATTTCCAGGATCGGGCCTTGCAGGTGCAGCAAGCCGTGCAGGCTGAATTCTTCTTCGCTGTAGAACCGGCCCAGGGTGCTGGCGGCCTGGTGGTCGAGCAAACGGGTGGTGGCGACCAATCGACCGCTGTTCAAATCCCGCACGCCGATGTGGCTGCAGTGAACATCATAGTCATCCATGTCCAGACCCAGTTCCGCGCCTTTCAGCTTGGCGTTGAACTCGCCGCTGAACACGTTGAACCGCAGGGCCTGGGCTTCCTGCAAAGCCTTGGCGCCAATCAGGCGTTCGGCTTGCAGGCGGCGTTCATTGCCGGTGTCGCTGATGCGGGCGATCTGAGTCATGGCGAATCTCCGAGTGCCAGCCACATTTCGGCCGGTCGACTTGTTTGTCCAAACTCAGGCTATGTAGGCTCGGTGTCAGCGCCATGAAGTTACGGTGACGCTTAGATGACAGCCGTTGATGTCGCCAATCTGTCATGCGCCTCGGCTAGGCTCGCGGGCTTGAATGCCCCCTTGAGTTCGCGTCCATGGTCCGAGGCTTGTTGTGCGTTGCCCTGCTGTTTGTCACCGTTGCCGCCCGCGCCGACACCTGGCCTGACAAGGACTGGGCCCATGGCACAGCACTCACCGGCCCCGCTGTCGATGCTCTGACTGCCTATGCGTTCCCAACCCGTGACGACGCCACCCGCCAAGGCATTCGCACCGACGCGCTGCTGGTGATCCGCGACGGCGAGATCATCTATGAGCGCTACGCCGCACCCACTACCGCGAGCACGCCGCACCTGACCTGGTCGATCAGCAAAAGCCTGATGGCCACGGTGCTGGGCGTGGCCTATGGCGAAAATCGCTTCAAACTCACCGACCCCGCCGCACGCTTCTACCCGCCGATGAAGCAGCACCCCAAAGTGACGATGGCCGACCTGCTGCACTGGGCCTCGGGCCTGGACTGGCAGGAAGATTACGAATACGCCCCGCTGAAATCCTCGGTGGTGGCGATGCTCTACACCCGTGGCCGCGCCGACATGGCCGAGTTCGCCGCTGACACCGAGGCCGCAGCGGCACCGGGCCAAGCCTTCCGTTACTCCAGCGGCGACAGCAACATCCTCTCCGCCACCCTCAAAGGCATGCTCGGCCACAAGGCCTATATGAGTTACCCGTGGGACGCGCTGTTCAAGCCGCTGGGCATTCGCAACGCCACTTGGGAAACCGACGCCGACGAAACCTTCGTCGCCTCCTCTTACGCCTACCTCACCGCCCGCGACCTGGCGCGCGTCGGCCTGCTGATGGCACGCGATGGGCGTTGGGGCGAGCAGCAATTGCTGCCCAAAGAGTGGGTCGCCTTCAACCGCCAACCCTTCGACAACTACAAAGCCGGCCAGGACGAAGCCGTGCCTGGCGGCCAGTGGTGGCTGAACCGCGAAGTACAAGGCGCGCCCCGCCCGTGGCCCGACGCCCCGGCCGACACCTTCGCCGCCCTCGGCCATTGGGGTCAGGCGCTGTTTGTGATGCCCGATGAACACCTGGTGATCGTGCGTTACGGCGATGACCGCGACGGCAGCTACCGCCACAACGAACTGCTCAAACGTGTGCTCGCGGCGGTGCAACCATGATCCGTCGTCACCCGTTCATCAGCCTGTTTCTACTGCTGTTGCTCGCGTTGCTGGGCTGGGTCTGGCATGAGCGCGTCAACCTGCAAGCCTTCCCCGACATCATCGCGGCGTACACCGCCAAGGAGTATTGCTCGTGCCGGTATGTGCAGAACCATCCGGCCGAGTATTGCCTGGGCTATGTGAAGCAATACGTGCCGACCAGTGCATTCAGCGACAACCCGGAGCGCAGTGAAGTGACGGCGAGCGGGTTGGGACGCACGCATACGGCGCGCTGGCTAGGCGACCGTCAAGGCTGCCGCCTCAACCCCTGACACACCCAGGATTTTCTGTGGGAGCTGGCTTGCCTGCGATGCAGGCACCTCGGCACATCAGGCATAACCAGTTGATGCCTTCGCAGGCAAGCCAGCTCCCACATTTGACCGAGTACACGCGTCTACCTGATGTACTGAGCTCAAAATGTGGGAGCGGGCTTGCTCGCGAATACGGTGGGCCAGTTATATATAAGCCGACTGACACACCGCCATCGGGAGCTAGCCCCCTCCCACATTGGATTTGCGCTGATCATTGGAAATGAGAGAAGTCCAAGCCGGCGCCCGATGCACTGCACCGGGCGCGAACGACTTACTGCGGGGTTTGATTACCAGGCTGCATAGCCAGCAGCAAGTCATCAATGATGGCCTTACCCATTTCCCCCAGATAATGCGAGGCGAATGCAAACTTCTCCGCCTTGGGATCCATGGCCGCTTCAAGGGAGAGCATTTTTGCGTAATAGAGCACGTGGGATGCGTGTTCGAGGGCTTCTACGAGTGGAACCCCGGCGTTGACGCGGAACACTTTCAAATGGCTTTTGTTTTCTCCGCAATCTGCGAAGGTGGCGGCGCCGATGGTTTCGGCTGAGGGTATTTCGTACGGCATAAGCTTGCTCCTTTGGGGCAACCAAAAAGAGCTTCTTTTCTCGGGATTCCACGCCCGGTCGCTGATGAGCAGCTACAGGAAGGAGACTAACGCGATGGCTTATGGGCCGCAATCCTCGAAGCCGGTAGGATCTATCTGATTGAAACGAAGGCCATTGAATCCATGGCCTCATTACGCAGCCCTCCAGTGTTTAAAAGCAACTTTATGTTGCATGATTTCGCCCCTTTGTTCGGTTGAGCATGCAGGCTATAGAGCGCGCAGTACATGACTCTACGGTGTTTGGGTAGGGTTGCTTTCAGTACAAAAAACGCGCATGTCCAAGTGTTGCAGAGGGAGTAGATGCCTGCGTTATATAGTAATCTGACGACGGTCAGAGGGCTTTTAAGGTCAGCTACAGGTATGAAGGACGGATTTGACGCTCGCACATGCTGGGGAAAGGTTGATAGATATGGATAGGAATTATTTTTTAAAAAATTTGGCCATTGGTTTGGTTATGTTTTTCATCTGTGCGTTTATTTCCAGGGGCGACGATAACGCTGAGGTTGTTTTTATAGTTGCAGGCGCAAATGCACTGTTGTTTCCCTTTGCAAAGCGTGCAGTAGAAAATGTAGTGTTTCGTTATACTCGCAAGGATTTTTGGAGTTCGGGGCCAGTATTGACTGGAGCTGCAAATGGTGGTTATACACTCGTGTATGGGTTTTATTTTGCACTTGCTATTCCCATTGGCTTGCTCTTTTTAATAAGTTTATACGTTAAAAGAAAGGCCGCCACGTAGGCGGCCCAATATTACAGTTCCATAATGAAATTATTCAGACTTTCGACGCGTGCGTCATTAATCAATACACCGGTTGCAGCGATCAGCAAAGCAAATGCCAGTATGCCTAGCGGAGTGACTGCGATGAATCCAAACATAGCGCTAACCAATGCTGTTGCTGAAATGCCAAGAGCAATAGCTTCGACCTTTACAAAAAATGGCTTCCAATTATCTGACTTGCTAGCTTTTTTAAATTCAATATAAGCATCTTTAAAGTCTATCGCGTGCCCAGCATATCCAAAACCTTTGCTGAATTTAGCTGACGCCTTACCGATAGCTTCAAAGTCCATTGAATCGATGTATTTTGCTGCCGCGGCTCTGTCCTTGGCGCTGAATTTTTTATCCAGAGCATCTTTGTACTTATCGAAAGCATTAAAAGCTTCATCCGCACTACGGATCTTTTTCCCTTTAGCGCTTTCTGCCAACTCAACTGCGAGCACTGATGATTTATCGCCGAATTTTCTCGCCACCTCGCCATTAAATGCGATGGTAAATTTTATGGCGTCGTCTATGTTAGCAAATTTTGTAGCCGCTTCTGCGTTAATGCGTGCTTCTTCAATTTGCGCTCTCGACCACGCTTTTTGTTTATTTGCCAGTTCAGCTACATCATTAAGTCGTTTGATTTCATAAGCTGCTTTAAGCGATTTTTGCCAATCCTCAAAGCTTTTTTTGGAATCGGCGAGACGGTAGGCCAATCGCGCGGCGGCCACCGTAATAAACGCATTGATAGGCTGATCGAAAAAATTACGTTTATAAAAGCTGTTGGCCACTGATTGAAGTGAAATAGTCTCCAGAGCTGTTTGTGAAATAATCGTGTCCATAGACCCGATTTCACTCCACAGGTTAGCGATACGGTCGTCTACTTTCATATCACTGGTGCGCTTGTCTTCTTCGATTTTTTTCTGAAGTTCCTCCGGTATCAATTGACGTTTCGCTGCGTAATCAGCTTCTTGAGCGGCGACCGCGTTATTGATAGGTACTTTATAGTTTTCACTGACCTCTTTGCGAGCATTCGCCGCGACTTTTCTTCCTATCGTGCTGTTACTAAAATCATCACCGTAGCCACCGCCGCTCACTGGGCCGGTGCCGAAGACTGTTGGCTCATAAGCTCTGATTTCGGTCAGGCCGAGTTGGATTGTAATACGATCGCTCATAGCAACGTTCCCTTTTTGATATTAATTGGCATGACGTGTTGTTGCTTGAGGACCGTGTCTGTTGGCCGGCGGTTAGGAGTCGGCGAATTGTTTAGTGGGGCGCCTGACCTATCAGGGCTACTCATCGCCATCACTGTGTTAGGGTGTTTTGAAGTGGTCATAATTTATATCCTTATATTAGACTCGATGTTTGTTTGTCTTTCTGTTTGGGGCGTTCCTTGCTTTTTGGTGTGATGGGTTTTTGTGGTTTGTATTGCGCTTGGGGAACTGCTGGGAAAGCATGTGGTAAAAAACTGTATGTATGTTCGGGCTTTCAAACAATAAACATTATGCGCAAATCTATGTCTTGTTACATAAGTGGCTTTTGTCGTTATGGCCGCTGTTTTTTGATTGGACGCAGACGTCGGAGGGCGCAAGGAGATGGGATAACTACGCAGTTTTGAGCAGACTTCAGATAAGGAGTATCGCGCGCTGGCCAAGGCAATTTACTACCGTAACGGGTTGAGCTTTACGGCTTCCTGGCTGTCGTCGGCTTTTGGGGTCGCTTCGCACCCCAGCGCAAGCAAGCTTGCTCGCCACAAGGTTATTAGGTGTCCGCCTCAGGTTCCACCCAGTGGAACCACCTTTGATTGTCCTCCCGCCCACATCGCGGTTAGCTGGCGATGTGTCGCCAACAAGAACGGGAACACCCGCCTGTGAGGAGAATCACCATGCGCCCACACCAGCACATTCTGGATTGGCTCAGCGACGTCGCCAGCGACTTGCACGCCGTGCGTCAAGACATCCACGCCCATCCCGAACTCGGTTTTGAAGAAAACCGCACCTCGGCGCTCGTCGCGCAATCCTTGAGAAATTGGGGTTATGACGTGCACACCGGCATCGGCAAAACCGGTGTGGTCGGCGTGCTGCGCAATGGCAGCAGCCCGCGTACGTTGGGCATTCGCGCCGACATGGACGCCTTGCCCATCATCGAAAACACTGGCGCGGCCTACACCAGCCAGCACGCCGGGTGCATGCACGCCTGTGGGCATGACGGCCACACCACCATGCTGCTCGGCGCCGCACGTTACCTGGCGGCGACGCGGCAATTCGACGGTACGTTGAACCTGATTTTCCAACCCGCTGAAGAAGGCCAGGGCGGCGCCGAGGCGATGCTGGCCGATGGTTTGCTCGAGCGTTTCCCCTGTGACGGCTTGTTCGGGATGCACAATATGCCGGGCTTGCCGGCTGGGCATTTGGGCTTGCGGGTCGGCCCGATGATGGCTTCGCAGGACTTGCTCACCGTGACCCTCGAAGGCGTCGGCGGCCACGGGTCCATGCCGCATTTGACGGTGGACCCGTTGGTTGCGGCGGCGAGTATGGTCATGGCCTTGCAGACTGTGGTGTCGCGCAACATCGACACCCAGGAAGCCGCCGTGGTCACGGTCGGCGCGCTGCAAGCAGGGCAGGCCGCCAACGTGATTCCTCAACAAGCTCTGTTGCGCCTGAGCCTGCGCGCGTTGAACCCCAAGGTGCGCGAGCAGATGCTGGAACGCGTCAACGCAATCATCCAAACCCAAGCCGCCAGCTTCGGCTGCACGGTGCAGACCGAACACCGCCCGGCCTACCCGGTGCTGGTCAACCATGCCGAAGAAACCGAGTTCGCCCGCCAGGTCGGCGTCGCCTTGCTCGGCGCCGATGCGGTGGACGGCAATACGCGCACGCTGATGGGCAGCGAGGACTTCGCCTGGATGCTGCAGCGCTGCCCCGGCAGTTACCTGTTTATCGGCAACGGCGTGTCGCGGCCGATGGTGCATAACCCCGCCTATGATTTCAACGACGACATCCTGCTGACCGGCGCCGCCTACTGGGGCGCGCTGGCCGAGAGCTGGCTCAAGCCTGCCTGACGACCTCCTTTTTTCTGCCGCTGGCCCCTTTCCCTTATCGGTTGAATGGAGTGTTCCTCATGCAGATTTCAAAACCCGGTGTTTCGCGCACCCGCCAGGTGGTGGCGGCCGTGATCGGCAATGCGCTGGAATGGTATGACTTCATCGTTTACGGCTTTCTGGCCAGCATCATCGCCCGGCAGTTTTTCCCCTCGGAGGACGAGTACGCCTCGCTGTTGATGGCCTTGGCCACCTTCGGCGTGGGCTTTTTCATGCGCCCGGTGGGCGGCATCCTGCTGGGCATCTACTCCGACCGCAAAGGCCGCAAGGCGGCGATGCAGCTGATTATCCGGCTGATGACGGTGTCCATCGCACTGATCGCCTTTGCGCCCAATTACGCCGCCATCGGCATGGGCGCGCCGTTGCTGATCGTGGTGGCGCGCATGCTTCAAGGCTTTGCCACTGGCGGTGAGTACGCGAGTGCCACGGCGTTTCTGGTGGAGAGTGCACCGGCCCATCGCAAGGGTTTGTATGGCTCCTGGCAGTTGGTGGGGCAATGCCTGGCGGTGTTTGGTGGTGCGGCGATGGTCGCGCTGGCCACGCATTTCTTTGCGCCGCAAACCCTCGACCTGTGGGGCTGGCGTGTGCCGTTCGTATTGGGTTTGCTGATCGGTCCGGTGGGGCTGTGGATTCGCCGGCACATGGAAGACCCGGAAGAGTTTATCCAGGCACGCAAGCTGGCCACCGGCCCGGCGCCGAGCCTGATGGACGTGATTCGCGAGCATCGGCGCAGCATCCTGGTGTCGATGGGCCTGGCTTGCGGCGCGACGGTGTCGTTTTACGTGGTGCTGGTGAATATGCCGACCTTCGCCCACAAAAGCCTCGGCCTGCGGCTGGACCAAGTGCTGATGGTGCAGATGTTTGCGGTGGCGCTGATGACCGTGGTGATTCCGCTGTCCGGCCTGCTCTCGGATCGCCTCGGGCGGCGGCCGGTGTTGATGGCTTTTACCCTGGCCTTCTTCGTGATGGTCTACCCGTTGTATGTGTGGGTGGCCGCCGCGCCATCGATTGAGCGTTTGCTGGTGATGCAAATGCTGCTCTGCACGGCCATCGGCGGTTTCTTTGGCCCGGCGCCGACGGCCTTGGCCGAGCAGTTCCCTATCGAGGTGCGCTCGACCGGCGTGTCGGTGGCCTATAACGTGGCGGTGATGGTGTTCGGCGGCTTTGCGCCGTTGATCGTCACCTGGCTGACCAAAGTGTTGGGCACGCCAGTGGCGCCATCGTTTTACGTGTTGTTCGCTTGCGTGCTGACGCTGCTGGGCACTTACTGCATGCAGGAGGCACCGCGAGCGAAGAAAGCGCTGCCGTTTTCAAGTGAGGTGAAGCCTTGAGCATCGTTGAGTGGGACGCGACTGAGCTGTCGCGGGCGATTCATGCGCGGCAAGTGTCGTGTGAAGACGTGATGCACGCGTACCTGGCGCAGATCCAGCGCTTTAACCCGCGCGTGAATGCGCTGGTGTCGTTGCGCGACGCCGACGTCGTACTGGCCGAGGCCCGGGCCTGTGATCGCGAACTGGATCAGGGCCAATCGCGCGGCTGGATGCACGGCATGCCCCAGGCGATCAAGGACCTGGCCGCCACCAAGGGCCTGCGCACCACCTTGGGCTCGCCGTTGTTTGCCGAGCATGTACCCAGCGAAGATGCCATTAGCGTGGCGCGGGTGCGGGCCAGCGGCGCGATCATTATCGGCAAGACCAACGTGCCCGAATTCGGCCTCGGCTCGCAGACCTACAACACCCTGTTCGGCACCACCGGCAATGCGTATGACCCACGCCTGGTGGCGGGCGGCAGCAGTGGCGGGGCGGCGGTGGCCCTGGCGCTGCGCATGCTGCCGGTGGCCGATGGCAGCGACATGATGGGCTCGCTGCGCAACCCGGCCGCGTTCAACAATGTGTTCGGCCTGCGCCCGTCGCAAGGGCGCGTGCCGCACGGGCCGATGCCGGAAGTGTTCGTGCAGCAACTGGGCACCGAAGGCCCGATGGGCCGCAGTGTCACCGATGTGGCGCGGTTGCTGAGCATCCAGGCCGGTTACGACCCGCGGGTGCCGTTGTCATCCAAAGACGACCCGACAGTGTTCGGCGAACCCTTGCAGCGCGACTTCAAAGGCGCGCGTCTGGGTTGGCTGGGGGACTACAACGGCTATCTGCCAATGGACGACGGCGTGTTGAGCCTGTGCGAATCGGCCCTAGGTGATTTCGTCACGCTGGGGTGTGAAGTAGAACGCTGCCAGCCGGAGTTTTCCCTGGCGCGGCTATGGCGCAGTTGGTTGGTGCACCGCCATTGGCTGGTGCACGGCAATCTCGGCGCGGCCTACGCCAACCCGAAAAAACGTGCGTTGCTCAAACCTGAGGCGCAATGGGAAGTGGAGGGCGGCCTGGGCTTGAGTGCCCAGCAGGTGTACCAGGCGTCGGTGGATCGCAGCGAGTGGTATCGCGCCTTGGCCAAGTTGTTCGAACGTTACGATTTCCTGTTGCTGCCCACCGCTCAGGTGTTCCCTTTCGATGCACAACAGGCGTGGCCGCGCCTCGTTGGCGGGCGCGAAATGGACACGTACCACCGCTGGATGGAGGTGGTGATCGGGCCGACACTCGCCGGTCTGCCGAGCATGAGCATCCCGGTGGGTTTCAACCCTGGCGGCTTGCCCATGGGCCTGCAGATCATCGGCCCGGCCCAGGCCGACCGCGCGGTGCTGCAATTGGCATACGCCCATGAGCAGTTGACGCAATGGGTGCAGCGCCGGCCACCGGCGTGCCTCGAATCAGGTGATTGACGCGCAACCGGGCCTGTATCTTGCTGTGAAAAATGATCATCCACCGGCAACAAGGAGATCGAACATGGGCAGCCACGCCGAGACAGGCACCGTACGGTCGGTTGAGCGCGCACTGGCAATTGTCGAATTGCTCGGTGAACACCAGGCGTTGGGGTTGGAGGAGCTGCATTATCTGACGCGTTTGCCCAAGGCCACTGTGTCGCGCATGTTGCTGACCCTGCAAGAGCAGGGTTGGGTCTATCGCGGCCTGAGCGATCGCCGTTATCGCCTGCGCGCCCAGCGCTTGTTCGGCGACACCCAGCAACGCTTCAAGCGCCAGGTGGTGGAAAGCGCTGCGCCGTGGCTGCTTGAATTGAGCGAACGCACCGGGCTGGTGGTGGATTTATCCTGTTTTGATGGCGAGCGCCTGGAGGTCATGGAAAGCGCGATCCCCAGCGTGCTGCGCAAGTTGTATCCGAACAATTGCCAGATCGTCGGCCAGCACGCCAGCCTGTTTCACTCGGCGATGGGCAAGGCCTGCCTGACGCAGCTGCCCGCCGAAGAGGTGCAACGCCTGGCGGGCCGCGATCACGTGGCGGCCGATGAGCAGTTGCACACCTGCGAGCAAACCCAGCACCAGGGATTTGGCCAGCGCACCGAAGGTTATTGGGAATACCCGGTACGCCTGCCGTTCCTGATTCGCGCAGTGGCGTTGCCGGTGCAGGCCAATGGGCGCCTGGTCGGCAGCATGGCGTTGCACTGGCCGATGCATCAGGCGCCGGTGGAGCGCGTGTTGAACTTGCATATGGCCAGCCTTGAAGCGACGGTGCGCGATGTGCAACGGGCGCTGGCCTGACAGTCACCGCTGAACAAAAATGTGGGAGCTGGCTTGCCTGCGAAAGCGGTGAGTCAGTGAATGAATCTGCTGACTGATACACCGCAATCGCAGGCAAGCCAGCTCCCACATTAGATTTGCGCCGCTTGTGATATTGCGCTTAAGGTTCGCCCAGGTTTTTTGCCTCATGAGTCTTTATGTTCAACGTCAAACCCCTGGCCTTCGCGCTGTTGACCTGTGCCGCCATGCCCGCCCACGCCGACTGGTATCTGGATAACGAATCCTCACGCCTGTCGTTCGTCACCACCAAGAACACCGAAATTGCAGAAGTGCATCGCTTTCTGGTGCTGCACGGCAAGGTCGACAGCCAGGGCGCGGCCCAGTTGGAAGTGGAGGTGGAGTCGATCAACAGTGGCATCCCGCTGCGCGATGAGCGCATGCGCAATGCCCTGTTCGACATCAAGACCTTCCCCGAAGCGCTGATCAGTGCGCAGATCAACCTGCAACCCATCAACGATCTGGCCCCCGGCGCGCAGCTGGAATTGCGCCTGCCGTTGAGTGTGACGTTGCACGGCAAGACCCAAACCTACAGCGCCGAACTGCTGGCCACGCGCCTGGATGACCGACGCTTTCAAGTGGTGACCCTGGAGCCGGTGGTGTTGCATGCCGAAGACTTTGACCTGGCGCCGGGCGTGGCGACCTTGCGCAAAGCGGCGGGGCTCAAGTCGATCAGTTTGTCGGTGCCGGTGGGTGCGGTGCTGATTTTTACGGCGCGCTGACGTGAGCGGCGCAGTCTTCCCGTGGCGCAGCGCCAACCGTTTCGAGTTGCTGATCGACGGCCCGCGTTTCTTCCCGCAGATGCTGGCGGGCATTGCCCGCGCTGAGCGGCAAGTCGAGTTGGAGTTGTACCTGGTGGAAGCCGGCGCCTGCGCCGACGCTTTGGTGCAGGCGCTGGTGCTCGCCGCCGAGCGCGGCGTGCGGGTGCGCTGCCTGTTTGATGATTACGGCAGCCTGGCGTTTACCCTGGGTTTGCGTAAGCGCCTGACCGACGCGGGCGTGGAGCTGCGGTTCTACAATCGCCTGAGCTGGCGGCGCTGGATGCGCAATCTGTACCGCGACCACCGCAAGCTGTTGCTGATTGACCAGAGCATTGCCGTGATCGGCGGCACCGGCGTGACCGATGAATTCTGGACGCCAGGGCAAGACACGGCCGAATGGCATGAAGTGATGGTGCAAATCAGCGGCCCGCTGGTGCTGGACTGGCAAGCGCTGTTCGAGCGGCAATGGCATGCCAATGCCGCTCGCCGTGAATGGAAGCCCGCTACCCATTTTGGTTTGCCGCGCCTGCCCAAGGTGCCGGCCACCGGGCCAGGCCTGGGGCGCGTTGCCTATGCCGACGCGCGTCAGCACCGCGATATCCTGCAGTCGCTGATCCGCGCCTTGAACAGCGGCCAGCAAAGAATCTGGCTGGCCACGCCGTATTTTCTGCCGACCTGGAGCGTGCGCCGTGCCTTGCGCCGCGCGGCGGGGCGTGGGGTGGATGTGCGTTTGCTGCTCACCGGCCCGCGCACCGATCACCCGTCCGTGCGCTACGCCGGGCACCGTTATTACCCGCGTTTGTTGCGCGCCGGTGTGCAGATTTTCGAATACCAGCCGTGCTTTCTGCACCTGAAAATGGTGCTGGTGGACGATTGGGTGAGCATCGGCTCGTGCAATTTCGACCACTGGAATTTGCGCTTCAACCTGGAAGCCAACCTGGAAGCGCTGGACCCGCAATTGACGCTGGCCGTGGCCGGCAGTTTCGAACACGATTTTGCCAAGAGCCAGGCCGTGAGCCTGGAGGCGTGGAAGTCGCGGCCGTTGTGGCGGCGGGTCAAGCAGCGGGTGTGGGGCTGGATTGATCGGTTGGTGGTGAATCTGTTGGATCGGCGGGGGTAGGGCGCCCCCGCCCTTTGCTGACTAAAACTGCAACCTGTACTGCGCCGTAAGGCTTTGGTCGCGCGTGCGCTCACCGCGCTGTTGGCTGAAGCCCAAGTCCAACGTGCTGTCGCGGCTCAGGCGCGCGGTGGCGCCCAGTTCCAGGCGGGTGCTGAGGCGATCCAACGGCGCGCCGCTGACGCTCATCACGCGGCCGCCGTTCCAGGCGGCCTGAGTGGTCGGTTGCAGGTCGCCGCTTGCATGGGTATAAGCCAGGCCGCCACGCAGGCTCAGCCATGACGGGCCGATCTGCGCCTTGCCCAGGTCGAGGTTGACCCGCACACCGCCGGTGGTCAGGTTGACGTTTTCCTTCGAGCGTTTGCCCCTCAGTGCAGCCATGCCGCCGCGCTCTTTGAAGCCTTCGCTGCGCTGTTGCACATTGGCCAGTTGCAGATACGGCTGCCAGTCCCAGAAGGCATGGCTGAACCTATAGTTGGCCTCGGCAAACGCCTGCACGGTGCCGCTGGCGTATGTGGCGGTCAGGCGGTTGTCGACGCCGGGGAAGCTGACGCGGCGTTTTGTCTCGATCTCATGTTGCGCATAGGCGATGCCGCCATACACGCCGAACGCGTCCCATGTGTGGCCGGCATGCAGGGCCAATTGGTAGGTGTCGACGCTGGCTTTGCCACGCGAACCGGCCCTCACCTCCGTGCGGCCGCTGCCGGCGACCACGCCCACGCGAGTGCCTTGCTCCAGCGTGTGGTCGAACCCCAACAGCAGGCCCGTGCCGTTGTGGTGAGTGCGCGTGGTGTTGCTGTCGCCTGCGAGTTGGCCGGATTGACGCGGCAGTTGCACCCAGATGCCTTGGTTCTTGGCGTCGAGTGCGGCGTCGCGGCTGTCTTGCGCCAGGCGCTGACGGTCGAGTGCGGCCTGGCGCACGACACGGCTGTTTTCAATCAGCACCGCTTGGGTGCTGGCATGCAGTTCGCCGCTCAACGGGTCCAGGGCTGAAGGTGCCTGCTCGGGAAACAGCGCGGTCAGGCGTTGCAGCAGCGGCGAGGCTTGGGTTTCAGCATCCGCCGCATGGGCGACGGCGCGTTGGTTAGCAGTCTGCGCCGCCGATGCCAGTGACTGACCGCGGCCAAACTCCACCAGCAAGTTATTGCCTTGCTTGACCTGGGAAACGCTGAGGAAAGGCGAGAACTCGCGGCGGTCTACCGAGGTAAATTCGCCATTCAACCCACCTTGGGCTTGAAGGATGCTGTAACGCTGGCCCAGGTAATAGTGGTTGGGTTGTGCACTCAGGTACAACGAGCCGCCGTTGATGGACGCCTGATGTTCGACCTGCAATCTGGCCGGGGCCGTTTGGCTGGTCAGCCCGGTCATCAGGGTTGAACCGGCTGCCTGTTGGTAGTTGCCCTCGACGGCCAGCAAACCATTCAGGCGCAGCAGACCGCCTTCGAGGTTAACGTCACCCTTGAGGTTATTGGTGGCGTCCAGCTCCAGAACACCCTCTTTGAGCGTGACGCCGGCAAAGCTGTTGTTGCCGCTCAGGCGCAGCCAGCCGATGCCGGTTTTTTCCAGGTGCCCCGGGCCGCTGATGTCGTTGCGCCAGTCGTCCCAGGCGCCGCCTTGCCAGACCCTGGCGCCGCCGGCGGGGCGGTCCATGTTCACCACGGTGTCGACCCGCAGTTGGCCGGGTCCATCGATGGCTTTTTTCAGGTTCATGAGGCCCCAGCCATAGACGTCGTCTACGCCAGGCTCGCCCAGGTCGGTGGCGGTGGTCAGCAACACATCGCGGATTTGCGGATTGTCGAGGTAGGGGAAGCGTTCCATCAGCAGGGCCAGCCCGCCGGTCACGTGCGGGGCGGCGATGGAGGTGCCGGAGGCGGTCAGGTAGTTGAACGCGGGATTGTCGCCGGTCACCTTGAAACCATCGACTTCGCCGTCGGCGTCATGGTGGTTTTCGGTGGTGATCGAACCCGACACCCAGGCTGAGGTGATATTCGCTCCGGGTGCGGCCAGGCACCAGTCTTTGCTGAAGCCGCAACGGTAGGAGCGATTGCTCAATGTCAGGCTTTGATCAAGGTTGACCACGGTCAGCCAATAGGGCTCCAGCGCCTTGATTGCGCGGGGCAGGCTCGAATGGACGCCGGTAAACGGTGCTGTTTGGGGCGAGGCGTTGGCCGTGTCGGTATTGCCCGCTGCCCATACCTGCAACATGCCGTATTTGATTGCACCCTCGGCTGTGGCCTTGAGCTCTTGATATTGATTTATCTCGGCCAGGAAGGCGTCGAGTTCTGCCTCACCCGCCAGGGGCGTAGGTGTGCCCCAACTGTGATTGACCACGCGTACCTGTTGTTCGTGCAGTTGCGCGTAGGCCATGCTCACGGCTGCAGGCGTCACGTTGGTGACGTTGAAAGGGCTTAAACCCGGCCCGCCAAGGTAACTGTTACTGAATTTGCGCACGGCACTCATGTGCGCGCCGTAGGCCACGCCCTGGATGCCAGAGCCATCACGGTTGGCGACTATCCTGCCGGCAACGTGCGTGCCGTGAGCGTTGTACTGAGTGCTCACATTTTTCAGATAGTTATCAAGCTCTTCGCGGGTGATGTCGCCATCGGCAATGGCCTCCTCCAGGCCAAGCAAGGCTTCGGGAGGCAGTGAGTCGATGACGTTTACCGCGGAACGCTCACCCTCGCTGAAAAAGCAGCCATCGGCCAGCACTGTCTCACTCATGCAGCCAGGGTCGGCCAGGCGCACCCCGGAATGGGGCTTGCCGGCAAATTCAGGGTGGCGTACATCGGTTCCAGAATCGTAAACCCCCACCCGCACGCCTGTGCCGCTCAACCCCCTGGCGTAGGCGTCGTCGGCACCGACTGCACCCAGCCCCCAGTCTTTGTTGAACTCTGGACTGTGCCAGCTGGCTGCATCGTGCAAGCGGCCTTGTTCGACGTAGCTGGTTGCTTGAACCGACAGGCTCGACAGGCATCCGAGCACACAGAGGGCGACAGCCGCTGGCTTGAATGGTGATTGAGCGGGCGCCTGTGTTGCGGGCGCTCGAACGGTTTTCGGGGGCGACATGGTCCACACACCTGCACAGTTATTTCGGGTCAATAGCGTGCGTGAGTAGGCCGGGAGCGTGATGTAGGACTTGGCTTGAAGCGGGGAGGGAACGCTGACTTTTTACTGACTGAGGCGGGGAAGGGCGCAAGCCCCCTCTCCCACGAAGAGGGGGCTGCACGTATTACAGCAACTCGAACGTCTGCTGCTGCACGTCCTGGGAATCCAGCCCGATCTGCACATTGAACTGGCCCGGTTCCGCGGCGAATTTGAGCTGGGTGTTGTAGAACTTCAGGTCCTCCTCGGTGATGGTGAAGTGCAGCGTGCGCTCTTCACCGGCCTTGAGCATGACCTTCTGGAAGTTCTTCAGCTCCTTCACCGGGCGGATCATCGAGCCGGCCACGTCCTGGATATACAGCTGCACTACGGTTTCGCCGTCGACCTTGCCGGTGTTCTTCAGCGTGACGCTGGCGTCGAGCTTGCCGGTCTTGTTCAGGGTCGTGGACGACAGCGCCATGTCGGACAGGCTGAACGTGGTGTAGCTCAGGCCATAACCAAACGGGAACAGCGGCCCGGTGACGTCATCGAAGTATTGCGAGGTGTAGTTGCCCGGCTTGCCCGGCGTGAAGGGCCGGCCAATGCTCAGGTGGTTGTAGTAGGTCGGAATCTGCCCCACCGAACGTGGGAAGGTGATCGGCAGCTTGCCCGACGGGTTGTAGTCACCGAACAGCACGTCGGCAATTGCGTTGCCGCCTTCGGTGCCGGCGAACCAGGTTTCGAGGATCGCGTCGGCTTGTTGGTTCTCGTCGAGAATCGACAGTGGGCGGCCGTTCATCAGCACCAGCACCAACGGTTTGCCGGTGGCTTTGAGGGCCTTGATCAGGTCGCGCTGGCTTTGCGGGATGTTCAAATCGGTGCGGCTCGAGGATTCGTGGGACATGCCACGCGACTCACCTACGGCCGCCACCACCACGTCAGCATCCTTCGCCGCTTTCACCGCTTCGTCGATCAGCACTTGGGCTGGGCGGGTGTCATCCACCACTTCCGGCGCATCGAAGTTGAGGAAGTTGAGGTAGTCGACCACGGCCTTGTCGTTGGTGATGTTGGCGCCACGCGCGTAGATCACTTTGCCTTTTTCGCCGATCACGGCATTGATGCCGTCGAGCAGGGTCACCGATTGTTCAGGCTTACCGGCGGCAGCCCAGCTGCCCATCATGTCGATAGGGGCCTTGGCCAGCGGGCCGACCAGCGCGATGGTCGCGGATTTTTTCAGCGGCAGGGTGTCGTTCTGGTTTTTCAGCAGCACCAGGCTGCGCCGCGCGATATCACGGGCGTCGGCGCGGTGCAGGCGGCTCTCGGCATAGGTGTCGGCCGGGTCATCCTCGGCCTTGCCGATGCGCAGGTAAGGGTCTTTGAACAGGCCCATGTCGTACTTGGCACCGAGCACTTCGCGCACGGCGTTGTCGATGTCGCTCTGTTCGATTTCGCCGGACTTGAGCAGCCCGGGCAATTCCTTGCCATACAGCGAGTCGTTCATGCTCATGTCGATGCCGGCCTTGATCGCCAGCTTGGCGGCTTCACGCCCGTCCTTGGCCACGCCGTGCTTGATCAGCTCGAAGATCGCGCCGTGGTCACTGACGGCCAGGCCTTTGAAGCCCCAGTCCTTGCGCAGCAAGTCGTTCATCAGCCAAGTGTTGGCGGTGGCGGGCACGCCGTTGATCGAGTTCAACGCCACCATCACGCTGCCGGAGCCGGCCTTGATTGCCGCGTGGTACGGCGGCAGGTAGTCCTGGTACATCTTGACCGGGCTCATGTCGACCACGTTGTAGTCGCGACCGCCTTCTACCGCGCCGTACAGGGCGAAATGCTTGACGCTGGCCATGATGCTGTCGGCATTGGCGGGGCTGGCGCCCTGGAAGGCCTTGACCATGACCTCGGCAATGCGCGAGACCAGGTAGGTGTCTTCGCCAAAGCCTTCGGACGTACGGCCCCAGCGTGGGTCGCGGGAGATGTCGACCATTGGCGCAAACGTGATGTCGAGGCTGTCGGCGGCGGCTTCCTGGGCGGCGATGCGCCCGGAGCGGCCGATGGCGTCCATGTCCCAGCTGGAGGCCAGGGCCAGGCTGATCGGGAAGATCGTGCGGTGGCCGTGGATCACGTCATAGGCGAAGAACATCGGGATCTTCAACCGGCTGCGCATGGCCGCGTCCTGCATCGGACGGTTTTCCGGGCGGGTGATCGAGTTGAAGGTGCCGCCGATACGGCCGGTGGCGATTTCCTTGCGGATCAGCTCGCGGGGCATTTCGGGGCCGATGCTGATCAGGCGCAATTGGCCGATCTTTTCATCCAGGGTCATCTGCTTGAGCAGGTCGCTGACAAAGGCGTCCTTGTCTTTAAGCGCAGCAGGCTTTGTTTCTGCCCAGACGGGGTGAGTGGCCAGCGTGGCAACAAGGCCGAGCAAACACAGCTTCTTCATGAATATCCTTTTTCGGCTACTGCACAGCGAAAATGCGCCGCTCTGCCAAAATGTGGGGAACATATGTTGTTGTTCGAGTGTTATTGCACTAAATGCACGACACTTATGAACTCTTATTCGCGCTGGGCATCTTTTTAGCTGATTGGCTCAATGCAATCCAGTGGTGGCGGCGGATTATGCCCCAAGCGCGTGGTTTAAAGGGTTAGTCGTCATCTTCCATCAAGTTTGGGCAGGAGAAACACCATGCAAGCAGCACAAGGTTACCGCTGGGGCTTGAAAGCCGCCGCTTTGCTATTGATCAGCACTGTGCTGAGCGGTTGCGGCATCAACACCATTCCGACTCTGGATGAACAGGCCAAGGCGGCCTGGGGCCAGGTGCAGAACCAGTACCAGCGCCGCGCCGACCTGATCCCCAACCTGGTGGAAGTGGTCAAGGGCTACGCAGCTCATGAGCAAGATACCCTCACCGCCGTGATCGAAGCGCGGGCCAAGGCCACCTCGATTCAGGTGGATGCCAGCACCCTCGACAATCCGGAAAAACTCAAGCAGTTCCAGCAAGCCCAGGATGGTTTGAGCGGCGCCCTCAGCCGTTTGATGGTGGTGTCCGAGCGCTACCCGGACCTGAAAGCCAACCAGAACTTCCTGGCCCTGCAATCGCAACTTGAAGGCACAGAAAACCGCATTGCCGTGGCTCGCCGTGACTTTATCCAGGCCGTGCAGGCTTACAACACTGAAATCCGTACCTTCCCAGGCCGCCTGTGGCACAGCGTGATGTACAGCGACTTGCCGATCCGCGCCACGTTTGAAGCCACCAGCGCCGATGCCGATAAAGCGCCGCAAGTGAAGTTCAAATAAGGCTTCTCTGAGGTGTCGATGCGTTTATTACGGATAGGCTTGGCGCTGTGGTTGCTGGCCTGCGTGGGTGCCGCCCAGGCGGCATTGACGTTCCCGGCCTTGACCGGGCGGGTGGTGGACAGCGCCCAGATGATCGACCCGGCAACCCGCGAGCAGATCACCCAGCAGTTGCAGACGCTGGAGCAAACCTCGGGCGACCAGATCGTGGTGGTCACCGTGCCCGACCTGCAAGGCGTGCCCATTGAAGACTACGGTTACCAATTGGGTCGCCAGTGGGGCATCGGGCAGAAGGGCAAGGACAATGGCGCGCTGTTGATCGTCGCCCGTGATGAGCACAAGTTGCGCATCGAAGTCGGCTATGGCCTCGAAGGTGTGCTGACCGATGCGCAGTCGTGGGTGATCATCAACCAGGTGATCGCGCCCAAGTTCAAGGCCGGCAATTACAGCCAGGGCATCAGCGACGGTGTTGCGGCGATGGTGCAGGTGGTGGGCGGCGAGCCGCTGGCCGTGCCGGCGCATGTGGCGGATGCAAATTTCGCCAAGGATAATCCGGGGTTTTCCATCGGCTTGTTCATCCTGTTGATCGGTGTGTTGTGGCTGTGTAATCGGCTGGGCCTGCCCGTTGGCGCTATCCTGCTGGCGATTCTCAGCAGCAGTGGGCGCGGCGGCGGTGGTTTTGGCGGTGGCGGGGCCTCGGGTGGCTGGTAATGACAATAACTAGAAAGGGGCATCTACAACCATGGCACTACTGAGTGAACACGAGCAACGCCAGGTCGCTGAGGCGATCGCTCGGGTCGAAAAAACCACCGATGCCGAACTGGTTACCGTGCTGGCGGCGCGTGCCGATGATTACGCGTACATCCCGCTGCTCTGGGCCAGCCTGATCGCCCTGGTGGTGCCTGGCATCGTGCACTACCTATCGGGCTACCTGACCATGTACACCTTGCTGCTGGCACAGTGGGCGACGTTTATCGTGTTGTGCCTGGTGTTTCGCCTGCCGAAAGTCACCACGCGTCTGATCCCGCGTTCAGTGCGGCATTGGCGCGCGTCGAACCTGGCGCGCCGCCAGTTTCTGGAGCAGAACCTGCACCACACGCTGGGCGGCACTGGGGTGCTGATTTTTGTCAGTGAGGCGGAGCGCTATGTGGAAATCCTGGTGGACGAGGGCATTTCCAAGCGGATGGATGACAGCAGTTGGGACACCATCGTCAAGGCGTTCACCCAGCAGGTGAAGCAGGGGCAGACGTTGGCCGGGTTTATTGCGTGCATCGAGGCCTGCGGTGAGTTGCTCAAGGTGCATGTGCCGGTGACGCAAACCCGTAATGAACTGCCCAACCGCCTGGTCGTACTCGAATAACCCAATCACCACGGGAGCAAAAATGTGGGAGGGGGCTTGCCCCCGATGGCAGTGTGTCAATCAACTGATGTGGAGCTGATACACCGCGATCGGGGGCAAGCCCCCTCCCACATTTGGAGCTGTGCAGGCTGGACGAGTCGACCGTTGATCAAATAACCCCGTGCCCTAAACCTTCATCCCCCCTAAAATGCCCGGCATTCCCAGCCCGAGGCGTTTTTGTTCATGTCCGTCACCGCTCAACCTGCCCGCCCTGCGCCGGATCATCACGCCCAGTTCATCGAACTGCTGAGCGCAAGCCTGGCGCAGAATGCGTTTATCAAGCTGGTGCTGGCCAAATACGTGGGTGAAGAAGCCGAGTTGCAACGGCTGATCATCAAGCCGGTCGAGGTCAAGGAGCAGGCCTGCCTGTCCTTCGTCTACCGCTACAAGACCCGCGATATCACCAAGAACTTGCCGCTGGCCGAGGGCGTGGCAGCGATTGCCGCGCTGCTGCCTACCTCGTTCAAGAATGCGCATTTGCTGGCGCTGACCGACGAAGCCCAGCTGGAATACAGCAAGAAGAACAAAAGCTCGCTGTTCAAAAGCAAGCCCCAGCAACTGCGTGAGGCGCCGTCCGCCGAGCACAACCGCGAGAAAAATCGTTTTCTTGACCTGAGCCGGCCATTCCTCGCCGACCTGGGCGTGACCGACGCCAAGCAGGCGCTGATCCCGTCGATGTCGCGCAAGTGGAAACAGATCAACAAGTTCATTGAAGTGTTCAGCCATGCGCTGACCTCGTCGCCGCTGAAACTGGACCAGCCGGTGCGCGTCGCCGATTTCGGTTCGGGCAAGGGTTACCTGACCTTCGCCATCCACGATTACCTGCGCAACACCCTCAAGGCCGAGGGCGAAGTGACTGGCGTGGAACTGCGCGAAGACATGGTGACGTTGTGCAACAGCGCGGCCGCACGCCTGGAACACCCGGGGCTGGTGTTCAAGTGCGGTGACGTGCGCAGCGTGGCGCCGAGCGACCTGGACGTGATGATTGCGCTGCATGCCTGTGACATTGCCACCGATTACGCGATCCACACCGGTATCCGTTCGGGCGCGTCGATCATCATGTGCTCGCCGTGCTGCCACAAACAGATTCGCCTGCAGATCCAGAGCCCGGTGCTGCTCAAGCCGATGCTGCAATACGGCCTGCACCTGGGCCAACAGGCGGAAATGGTCACCGACAGCCTGCGTGCGCTGTACCTCGAGGCCTGCGGTTATGAGACCAAGGTGTTCGAGTTCATCTCGTTGGAACACACCAACAAGAACAAGATGATCCTGGCGATCAAGCGCAGCGAGCCGGTGGACAACGCGCAGTTGCTGGAGAAAATCCAGGCGCTGAAGGCGTTCTACCAGATCAGCGAACACTGCCTGGAAACCCTGCTGCGCGCGGATGGGTTCTTGAACTGAACACAGAGCCCCTGTGGGAGTGGGCTTGTGTGGGAGCCGGGCTTGCCCGCGATAGCGTCACCTCGGTTTTCTGATAGACCGAGTTGTCTGCATCGCAGGCAAGCCAGCTCCCACACAAGCCAGCTCCCACACACGCGTGCCTTCACATCAGATTGCGTTCACCTTGGCGGCAGGCGCTGGCTGCACCGCCGTCTTGCGCCCCAGCATCACCGTCACGATCACCCCGCAGGCAAACAGCCAGGTGATCGGCTCGATATGCTCACCAAAGAACAACGCCGAAAACGCGATGGTGAAGAAGATCTGCAGCAACTGGATCTGGCTGACCCGCGCAATGCCGCCCATGGCCAACCCGGCGTACCAGGCGAAGAACCCCAGGAACTGCGAGAACAGCGACACGTAACCAAACGCCCACCAGGCACGCGTGGAAATCGCCCCTTGATGCTGCGCCGCCAGGTACCACACCGGGCCGATCAACACCGGCGTCGACAGCACCAGCGCCCAGCAGATCACCTGCCAGCCGCCCATTTCCTTGGCCAGGCGGCCACCTTCGGCATACCCCAGGCCGCCCACGGCAATCGCGCCGAGCATCAGCAAATCACCGGCCTGGACACTGCCGGCACCGGTGATCAACGCGTAACTCAACACCAATGCACTGCCCAGCGCCGCACAGGCCCAGAAGGCTTTTGACGGCCGCTCATGGGACAGCCACGCCGCATACAGCGCCACGCACAGCGGCTGCAGGCCGTTGACCAGCGCGCCATGGGAGGCTGGCAAGGTTTGCATGGCCCAGGCTGACAGCACCGGGAAACCGAGGATCACGCCAGCTATCACCAGGCACAGCCCGCGCACCTGGCGCCAGGTGGGCCAGCGCTCGCGGCGCCACAGCAACAGCGCCGCCGCCGGAATCGCCGCGAACAAGGCGCGGCCCAGGCCGTTGAGCAACGGATGGACTTCCTGCACGACGATGCGGGTGAACGGCAAGGTGAGGCTGAAGATGATGACGCCCAGCAGGCCAAGGGCCATGCCGGTGTTTTCGCGCGAACTCATGCTGGGGACCCGAATCGAGAGGGCTTCAAGGGAAGCCCATCTAGCCACAACCCTCGCCGATTGCTGGCCTACAGCTGGGTGCGGATTTATCCGTACAGTTGCAAACGCTCGGGTTGGCAGTGCCGCCGCCTTCGCCGCCTCGACAGCGCCCACCGAAGATCGCGAGCAAATGGAGATCCATGTGGGAGCTGTCGAGCTTTAGCGAGGCTGCGAAGGGCTCGCCTCGGTCGTGCAGACTAACCCAGACACCCGCAGCGCCTAACCTTAGAAGAACCGCGTAATGCTGATCTTCGCATCGCGCCCTTTGGTGTAGGCACGGTCGCCACTCAGGGCCGGGCGGAAGTCGTTGTTGAGCAGGTTGTCCACGGTGAAACTCACCTCGGTGCCTTTCAGGTAAGCCTGTTGCGGTTTCCATTTGGCGAACAGCCCCTGGGTGTTGTAGGCCTTGTTACCGTACTGGTCGTAGAACAGGTCGCCCACGCTGCTGCCCGGCCCGCCGGAATATGTGTCGCTGGGCAGGCGGTCGGTGGCGCCGACGAACTGGCCTATCCAGCCCACCTGGGCATCCCAGGCGGGAATATTGGTGCCCAGCACCAGCACCCATTTGGTCGGTGGAATGTCACGTGCCGCCACATCCGGCCCCCATGGGTTGGTGTAGGCGCCTTGGTGATCACCTTTGGCGTAGGCGAACGACACCGAGCTGAACAGGTAGGTGGAGTTATAGAACGATTCGAGTTCAAAGCCCTTGATGGTCAGGCCGCCGATGTTGCGGTAATTGGGCATCGCCCCGGCCGGGCAGGCGCTGGAAATCGTGCCGCCGTTGACGGCCTGGTTCTGGCAGCCGACGCCGGTGGCCTTGAAGATTTCGTCTTCGACTTTGTTGTGGAACAGCGTGGTGCGCACTTGCAGGTTGTCGTCGTGGGCGATCAGGTTATCGAAGCTGACGACGCTGCCCACGGTGATCGACGTGATGCGCTCCGGGTCAAGGTCGACGCTGGTGGCAGTGCGGCTGCCCAGGCCTTGCACTTCATACTGCTCGTCGATGACCGGCGCGCGCCAGGTTTTGCTCCAGTTGGCGAACAACCCCAGGTTCGGTGTGACGTTCCAGAACAACGCCAGGCGTGGCGACCAGCCGGTGTAGGTGCGGTCGCTGTAATCGTGGCCGAACGACGGGTCCGGGTTGTTGTAGTAAGGCGCATCGTTGCCTTCGCCGCGGTTGCGCACGTGGTCGTAGCGCAGGGACGGGGTGATGGTCACATCGCCCACGGTCACCGCATCCTGGACAAACAAGCTCTGCGTATCGACCTTGCCGTGGGGCATGAAACCCGGCTGGAAATGCCCGTAGTTGTAGCGCGCCGTGTTGTAGGTGGTGCCCGGCATCCACATCTCGGTTTCGCGGATGTGCTTGCGGATCTGCCCACCCACGGTGACCGCATGCTGCAAGGGCCCGGTGTCAAACAGGCTGACGTTGCGGATGTCGAGGTTTTTGTCGGTGTAGGACGTGTCCATCTTGCGCCCGCCGGTGGCCAGCTGGAAAAACGCCGTGGCGTCGCGCTCGTCGGTCTGGTCGGTGTTGGACTGGGAATATTTGACGGTCAGGTCCACCAGCGGGTTGTCCACGGGCTGGTATTCATACTTGCCCGACCAGGTGGTGTCGACGGTGTCACGTTGGGCTAAAAAACGCTTCAACGCCCCTTCGTAGCCGTAGCGATCGATATTGGCCTGGGTCGGCGGCGTCGGGTAGCTGGCAGCAGAAAAAGGTGTCCAGCGATTGCTGTGGGAACGCGAGTAGGAAAACCCGACGCTGTGTTCTTCGGTCAAGTGGGCGTTGACCTTGAACAACTTGCCGTCCACATCCTGGGCGCTGTTGGGCAGGCGCTGCGGGTTGACCGGGTATTCGTTGTTGTCGTTGGGCAGCTTGGCGGCGACTTTCATGTCGCCGCCGTCGCGCTGTGTCAGGTAGGCCAGCGCGTCGAAACGGCCGTCGTCGGTGCGGCCATACACGGCACCGCTGTAAACCTGTTCGTGGTCGTTGCTGGAGTAGCCGTACTTGAGCATCGCGCCGCTGTTGCGACCGTCCTGGAGCAGGTCCGGGGCATCTTTGGTGGTCATGTTGACCGTGCCGCCAAAGCCGCCGTTGCCGGTGAACGGTGAGTTGGGGCCTTTCTCCACCTCGATGCTTTTGATCAGCTCGGGCTCGATAAACACCGTGCCTTGCTGGTAGCGCTCAAAGCCGCTTTTGGTGGCGCCGTCGACGGTCATGGGCACATCTTCGGCATCGCCAAAACCACGGATGTTGATGGTCTGGCCACCGGGTTTGAGCGAACCGCCCTGGCTCACGCCGGGCAAGGTCTGCAACAGGCTGGGGATGTTATTGGACTGGTAGCGGTCGATGTCGGCCTGGCTGAGGGTGGAGCGGTTGACGGTGCTTGAGTCGACCTCGTTACCGGTGCCGATCACGCTGAGTGCGTCCAGCTGAATCGCGCTGCTCTGGGTGGTTTTGCCCTCGTCGGGGCGGACCACGTAGGTGGTGCCGACCTTGATCAGGGTGAACTCGCCGTTTTTGAGCAGGCTGCGAATCGCCACGTCGGGGGTGAAGTCGCCATTGAGCGCCGGCGCCTGCACGTTCTTGAGCAGTGTTTCATCGAACAGCAGCTGGATTTTCGCCTGCTGCGCCACTTGGCTCAGGGACGTGGCCAGCGGCTGGGCGGGCAGTTGCAGCTTGAAAGACTCGGCCTGGGCATTGAGGCTGAACGCCAGGCAGGTGGCAATCAGCGTCGGTCGAACAAACAGGTGCGAAGCGTGGCAAGGCGCGCGAAACATGAAATCCCCCGGGGTGGCTAAATAGCCAAAAAGGTGTGCGTATCAAACACAGTCGGGAGGAAGACGGGGCAGGCCAAAAAAACCACACATGCGAATGCAAAATATTCTCAAGTGTGGCTATGCCAGTCTTACTTGATGGGTTCGATTCTCACCACGCCATCGGCCGAGGCCACGGTTTTCACTGGCAGCAGGGCAGGCAGCGCGTTGAGCAGGGCGTCCGGGTCATTCACATCCAGATTGCCCGAGACCTTCAGGTGTGCCACTGATTTGCTGACCTGCAGCGGTGCCTGCGGCCGATAGAGGCTCAGCTCGTCGATCAGGCTGGCGAGGTCGCGGTTGCGAAACGACAGGTGCCCGCTGCGCCAGTCCGCCACTTCTTCAGCACTCAGGGTTTGTTGTTGCACTGTGCCCTTGGCGTAGCTGTAGATAGCGCGTTGTTGAGCGCCGAGCACGCTCACCGGGCTTTTGCTGTCGGGCTCGAACGCCACCTGGCCATGGGCGACGCTCACCACCAGCTGCTGCTGGCTGCGCCGCACATCAAAACCGGTGCCGACCACCCGCACATTCGCCTCGCCGGCTTGCACGTACAGCGGCCGTTCCTTGTCGGCGGCGACGTCGATGTAGAGCTGGCCTTTGTCCAGGTGAAGGATGCGTTGGTGGGCGCTGAAATCCACGCGCAGGCGTGTGTTGGCATTCACGTACAGGGTGCTGCCATCGGGCAGGTTCAGGGTGCGCATGCCTTTGGCATGCGCGGCAATCTGGCTGTGATAAAGCTCGCGCGGTGCGCCGATAGGTGTGGCCAGCACGGCGCACACCAGCGCGGCCGCCACTGCCAGGGCAGGGCGCCAGAGCGACGGCTTGCGCTTGGGCAACGGCACCGGTTTGTTCAATTGCTGCAACTGGGCGAGGTCGGCCCACAGTTGCTCGAACTCGGCGTAGGCACGCGCATGGGTGGGTTCGGCCTGCCAGGCAGCAAATGCCCTGCGGTCGGCGCGCCCCATGTGACTGCGGTTGCGGGCAAACCAGCTGGCGGCTTGGGCATCGATGGAGTCACTCGCTTCGATGTCCAGTGCGTCAAGGTCGCTCAGGCGGTTCATTCTGGCTGCTCCGTGCCGGGTTCGTGTTGAAGGCGTCGCTTGCAATGCAGCAGGGCCAAGGCGATGTGCTTTTCCACCATGCTGGTCGAAATGCCCATGCGCTCGGCGATCTGCGCCTGGCTCAGGCCTTCGAAGCGGTGCAGCATAAGGGCTTCTCGCCTGCGGGGCGAGAGCTCGGCGAGGACTTCTTTCAACTGTTCCAGGCGTTGCAAGCGTTGCGCGGCGGCCATGGGGTCGTTTTGCTCGTCGGTGACCGGCTCGGCGTCCCTTGCGGCCGGGTCTGAGTGGACGGTCTGCCGTACCTTCTGTTTACGCCAGTGATCGCGCAGCAAATTGCGCGCCATCTGGAACAGAAACGCCCGTGGCTGCTCGACCTTGGCGCGGTCGCGGTAGTCCAGCCATTGGGTGAAGACATCCTGGGTCATGTCCGCCGCGTCGCTGGCGTTGTCCGTGCGTTTGCGCAGGAAATACAGAATGTCTGCATAAAACCCGCGAAAGGCATCGGCCGACAACGGGTCGGGCTTGGGACGAGACATGGATATCCTTCTTGACGAAGCACGACGTAGAAAAGCCGCGAATGATATCGAGAACTATTGTCATTTGTCTCTAGGTAACCGAGGCACTCAGTCAAAATGTGGGCGCTGGCAAGCCAGCTCCCACGGGGACCACTGTTCTAGCGCAACAGTGTCTTCAACTGCTCGATCCCCGCTTCACTCAGCGGGAACACCGGCAAGCGTGGATCACCCGCCTCCAACCCGGTCAACCGCAACCCGGCCTTGATCGTCGCCGGCAAACCGCCTTTGAGGATGAATTCCAGCAGCGGCAACTGGCGATAGAACAATTCCCGCGCCAGTGTCAGGTCATTGGCCAGCACCGCGTTATACAACTCCAGGTTGAGCTTCGGGATCAGGTTTGGCGCCGCCGTGCACCAACCCTTGGCGCCTGCCGCAAACGCTTCCAGGGCCAGCGGGTTGCAGCCGTTGTAAAACGGTACGTCACTATGACGATGCAACTGGTGCATGCGCTGAATATCGCCGGTGCTTTCCTTGACCATGGTCACGTTCGCCACCTGCTTGACGATGCGCAGGATCAAGTCCACCGACATGTCCGTGCCGCTGGTGGCCGGGTTGTTGTAGAGCATGATCGGCACGCCGATGCTCTCGCCAATTGCGGCGTAGTGGGCAAGGATTTCCGCTTCGCTGAGCTTCCAGTACGAGGCCGGCAGCACCATCACCACATCGGCGCCATTGGCTTCGGCGTAACGCGCGCGACGCACGGCTTTGGCGGTGGTCAGGTCGGACACGCTGACGACCGTCGGTACGCGTCTGGCGATTTTTGCCAGGCTGTAGGCGCTGACCTCATCCCACTCCGCATCGCTCAAATACGCGCCTTCGCCGGTGCTGCCCAACGGCGCGATGGCGTGCACGCCGTTGTCGATCAACCGGTCGATGGAGCGGCCGAGGGCGTCGAGGTTAATGCGCTGGCCGTCGGCGCTGAACGGGGTGATGGTGTAACCGATGATGCCGTGAAGAGTGGGGTTGGACATAAAGAGTCTCCGCTTGAAAAAGGGCAATCAGTTCAGGCAATCGGCGTGTTGTCGCAGGTTCTGCCGGGCGTAGTAGTTGAACGCGGCGCCGTGGCGCTTGGGCTTGGAGATCCAGTCATGCGCTTCGCGGCCAAGTTCCGGCAGGATCGGTTTGATCGTGCCTGCCGCCATCGCCAGCAGCTGCAACTTGGCCGCACGCTCGATCAACTGCGCGATCACGCAGGCTTCCTCGATACTCGCCCCGGTGGACAGCTGGCCGTGGTGCGAGAGCAAAATCGCACGCTTGTCGCCCAACGCAGCGGTGATGATCTCGCCTTCCTCATTGCCCACCGGCACACCCGGCCAGGCCTCCAAAAATGCGCAGTCTTCGTACAGCGGGCAGAGGTCCATGTGCGACACCTGCAGGGGCACTTCGAGCATCGACAGCGCGGCGATATGCGTGGGGTGCGTATGGATGATGCAGTTCACATCCGGCCGCCCACGGTACACCCAGGTGTGAAAACGGTTGGCCGGGTTGGGAATGCCGTGGCCTTCCAAAACCTCCAGGTCCTCATTGACCAGCAGCAAATTGCTGGCGGTTATCTCGTCAAAACCCAGGCCCAATTGCTGCGTGTAATAGGTGCCAGGCGTTGGCCCGCGGGCGGTGATCTGCCCGGCCAGACCAGAGTCGTGACCGTGCTCGAACAGGATGCGGCACGTGAGCGCCAGCTTTTGCCGGTCGGTCCACGTATTATCCGCCAGGGTGTTTTGCATCTGCATCAGTGCTTGCTTGACCAGTTGGTCTTTGGGGAGTGCTAATGTCTTGGCCATATCGGTGTCCCTTGGGTGGTTCAATGGACGTCGGGTTTGCTGCTCTCCCGCTGCTCGCAAGGTCGTTGGGTGAACGCAAATGACACTAAAGATGCTATATGACACTTTGTGTCATTGGCAAGCGCAGCCTTGGCTTTTCTGCATGGATTAAACGCAGCACATGTCTATCCGTTTGAAATTATTGAGAAAAAAACTTGGCGTGACCCTTGAAGCCCTGGCCGAAAAATCCGGGATGACCAAGAGTTACCTGTCCAAGGTTGAGCGCGGGCTCAACACGCCGTCGATCGCCGCCGCGTTGAAGCTGGCCAAGGCGCTGAACGTGAAGGTCGAAGAGCTGTTCAGCGAAGACAGCGTCAGCCTCGACAGCTACAGCCTGGTGCGCAGCCACGAGCGGCCCGACACCGCGCCAGGTTATGCGGTGCTGGCCCATCAGGTGAGTGAGCGCAGCTTGCTGCCGTTCATCATCTACCCGCCGGCGCAGTTCACTGACAAGACCTTCAAGGAGCATGTTGGGGAGGAGTTTTTGTTCGTGCATGAAGGCCAGGTCGAAGTGGATTTCATGAGCGAACGGGTGATTCTGAATCGGGGTGATGCGCTGCACTTTAATGCGCAAAAACCCCACCGAATTCGCTCGGTGGGCGAGGTGCAGGCGCAGTTGTTGGTGGTGGTGCACAGCTCAGAAGAATGACCGTGTTTCCAGGTTGGAATACAGCCCACTCCCACATTTTGATCTTCTTTGTTCGGGGGATCAGCGCTCGACCGGCACCGAGAGCGCCGAATTACCCAACGGATGGGTGCGCGCCGCAAAAAACTTCAACTCCACACCGCTACCCTCAAACAACTCTGAATAGCGGCGCTTCTGCTGGCGGATAAACCCGTCGCTGCGCCCCGACACCGAAATCGCCAGGGTCGTGATCCTGGCCTGGCAAAGTGCATCCACCAAGTGCTTATCCTGCGGCCCCAGGTCGTGGCCGAAAATGCACAGTGCGCCCGTGTGGGTCAGCAACTGCTCATAACAGAACGACAAGTAGTCCGAACTGCGGATGGTCTTGAGCTTCTCTTCCACATTGCCTTCGCTGACAAACAGCGGCACGTCGTCCAGGGTCTTGATCGTGTTGTTGATGGCAAAACTGCTCAGCAACGTGCTGTTGGTGGACGGCAATTTGCGCGCGGTGCCGTCGAGGTTGCGCACCAGGTGCAGGCCGCCGTGCAGGTACAGAATGCGCGTGGCGTCGGTGCGGGTGTTGCGCAGGTCGAAGCTTGAGTCGGCGCTGCGAAACAGGTCATCGATGCCCGGCGTGTGCAGGATGGCCCAGTAGTTGAGCAGGTCGTAGTTGGTGGTGAAGACGGTGGCGTAGTTGGCCAGTTCCGCGTTGATCGTCGCCAGTGTGGACGGCTGCACCAGGCGCCACGGAATATGCACGGCGTGGATGGTATTGATCAGCGCTTCCTTGATCGCGTAGTAGCGATTACGCGGCGCCGCCGAGCTGACCGCCAGCGCCTTGTTGACCCGGCTGGTGGTTTTCAGTGCGCCCAGCGCTTGCTCGAAGCTGCGGGTTTGCAGGGCGTCGAACACACTCAGCTCGGATTGGCTGAGGGGTTTTTCTTCGACGGTGCGGGCGTTTTCAAACAGCGAGTCGTAGGCAAAGTCTTCCCAAATCACCCGGCTCGCGCCGTTGCCGATCAGAATCCCACTGAAGTCGACAGCGCTGCGCAGCGCGTTCCAGTCTTCAAGGTGGGCGTCAATATCCTGGAAATCCTTCATTGCGGCGGGTCTACTCGAAATCGGCTGGGTGGTGACTTTATCACGAGCTGGCGTTGATCCTGATCAAGATGCCGCGGTCAACTCAGGTGGATCCTGTAGGCATAACGCCTCTGAGGATTTGCCATGAGCAGCACCTTCTTCATTCCCGCCGTCAACATCATGGGCACCGACTGCCTCGACGAAGCCATGGTTGCCATCCGCAATTACGGCTTTCGCAAAGCGCTGATCGTCACCGACACGGGCCTGGCCAAAGCGGGCGTGGCCAGCATGATCGCCGAGAAGCTGGCGATGCAGGACATCGACTCGGTGATCTACGACGGCGCCAAGCCCAACCCCAATGTGGAAAACGTCGAGAAAGGCCTGGCGCTGTTGCAGCACGGCCACTGCGATTTCGTGGTGTCGCTGGGCGGCGGTTCGCCCCATGACTGCGCCAAGGGCATCGCCTTGTGCGCCACCAATGGCGGGCATATCGGCGACTACGAAGGCGTTGATCAATCCAGCAAGCCGCAACTGCCGCTGGTGGCCATCAACACCACCGCCGGTACTGCCAGTGAGATGACGCGCTTTTGCATCATCACCGACGAAACCCGCCACGTGAAAATGGCCATCGTCGACCGCAACGTCACGCCGCTGCTGTCGGTCAACGACCCGACGCTGATGGTCGGCATGCCCAAGGGCCTGACCGCCGCCACCGGCATGGACGCGTTGACCCACGCCATCGAGGCCTATGTGTCGACCGCCGCCACACCGATCACCGACGCCTGCGCGATCAAGGCAATCGAACTGATCAGCGCTAACCTGCGCCTGGCGGTACGCGACGGCAGCGACAAGGTCGCGCGGGAAAACATGGCCTACGCGCAATTCCTCGCCGGGATGGCGTTCAACAATGCGTCCCTGGGGTTTGTGCACGCCATGGCCCACCAACTTGGCGGCCTTTACGACCTGCCCCATGGCGTATGCAACGCGGTGTTGCTGCCCCATGTGCAAAGCTTCAACGCCAGCGTCTGCGCCAAGCGCTTGAGCGACGTGGCGCGCGCCTTGGGTGCCGACATCAAGGGGATCACGCCCGAAGAGGGCGCCCAGGCCGCCATCGCCGCCATCCGTGCGTTGGCCCAGGAGGTTGAGATCCCGGCCGGCTTGCGCGAGCTGGGGGCCAAGCTGCAAGACATTCCGCTGCTGGCCACCAATGCGTTGAAGGACGCCTGTGGGTTGACCAACCCGCGGCGCGCCGATCAGCGCCAGATCGAGGAGATTTTCCGCAGCGCGTTCTAAAGAGGGCGGTCGCACGCGGCAAGCGATAAGCTACAGGCTCAACTGCATTCAACTTGAGCACGAAGCTTGCGGCTTGCCGCTGAGGTCCCCCCATGAGAGTTCTGTTATTCGGCGCCACCGGCATGGTCGGCCAAGGCGTGCTGCGCGAGTGCCTGCTGGCCGCAGATGTGCAGGAAGTCGTCGCCGTTGGCCGCACGCCCTTGACCCAGGAACACGGCAAGCTGCATCAGGTGCTGCACAGCGACATGCTGGATTTCCAGCCGCTGGAAAACTTGCTGCAGGGGTTTGATGCGTGCTTCTTCTGCCTCGGCGTTTCGTCGGCGGGCATGAATGAAACCAGGTACACCCACCTCACCTATGACCTGACCCTGGTCGCGGCCAGCACCCTGGCGCGGCTCAATCCGCAGATGACCTTTATCTACGTGTCCGGCGCCGGCACCGACAGCTCCGAAGCGGGCAAGTCGATGTGGGCGCGGGTCAAGGGCAAAACCGAAAACGCCTTGCTGCGCTTGCCGTTCAAGGCGGTGTACCTGTTTCGGCCGGGGGTGATCCAGCCGCTGCATGGCGTGCGCTCGAAAACGCCGTTGTACCAATCCTTTTATTCCGTGCTCGGGCCGCTGCTCACGTTTGTGCGTCGGCTCAAACCCGCCTGGGTAGTGAGCACCGAGACCGTCGGCCAGGCCATGTTGGCGGCCGTGCGCCATGGCGCGCCAAACGCGGTGGTGGAGCAGGCCGAGATCAATCGCCTGGCCGCCGAGCGCAGCTGATGTTGCACAAGAGCCTGGTGCGTCGCCTGGACCTGATCACCTTGCAGCTGTTCGTTGCGGTGTTTGAAGAGGGCACATTGACTCGCGCGGCAGCCCGTGAAGCCATCGCGGTGTCGGCCGCGAGCAAGCGGCTGATGGAGCTGGAACAGGTGCTGGGCGTCAGCCTGTTTGTGCGCCGGGCCAAGGGCATGGACCTGACGGCGGCGGGCGAAACCCTGTTGCACCATGCGCGGCAGATGCTGTTCAACGTCGAAAAAATGGGCCTGGAACTGGGCGAGCACAGCCACGGCGTGCGCGGTTATGTGCGCATGCTGGCCAATCTGTCGGCGATCATTCAGTTTCTGCCGGAAGACTTGCGGGACTTTTGCGCGCTGCACCCCGAGGTGAAAACCGACCTGGAAGAACGCCCCAGCAATGGCGTGGTACAGGGCGTGCTGGACGGCGTGGCCGACCTTGGGATCTGTTCCAGTGACGCTGACACCAAAGGCCTGCCCAGCGTGACCTATCGCCACGACAAACTGGTGGTGCTGATGCCGGCGGCGCATCCGTTGGCCGCACGCGAAACCCTGGCGTTCGCCGAAACACTCGACAGTGATTACGTTGGCCTGCATGCCGCCAGCTCGATCAATATGCGCACCCACGCGGCCGCGCGCGAGGCCGGCAAGATGCTGCGCCTGCGCATCCACGTGCCAGGGTTTGATGCGATGTGCCGGATGGTTCAGGCGAACATGGGCATCGGGATCCTGCCGCAAAAAGCTTACGAGCTGTTCGGCCGCGCGTTGGGGTTGCACGCGGTGCCGCTCACGGATGCCTGGTCGGATCGCAGTTTGATTGTGGTGATACGTGACCAGGCGCAGCTGTCGCCGGTGAGTCGCCTGTTGTTTGAATACCTGCGCGGTACGCAAGCGTAATTCAGACACGCACGGCCTCACCGCGAGCGAGCCCGGCTTCCACAGGGAAACCCGCTCATCTGTGGGAGCCGGGCTTGCCCGCGAGAGCGATCTGATGGGCGCCGACAGGGCGTAACCGTTCGCAATCCACGAACGCTGCTTGCCAACTGACGGTTGGATTTCTCCCACGGCTGTCCTCTAGCCTTGGCCACACATTCCAAGAATAAGAGGCACACCCCATGACGGCTCCATTGAGCGGTATCAAGGTGATTGAGATCGGCACCCTGATTGCCGCGCCGTTCGCCGCCCGGCTGATGGCCGAGTTTGGCGCCGAGGTGATCAAGATCGAAGCCCTGGGCCAGGGCGATCCGCTTCGTAAATGGCGAAAGCTGCACGAAGGCACTTCGCTGTGGTGGTACCTGCAATCGCGCAACAAGAAGTCCCTGGCGTTGGACCTCAAGTCCCCGGAAGGCCTGGGTTTGATCAAGCAATTGCTCGGCGACGCCGACGTGCTGATCGAAAACCTGCGCCCCGGTGGCCTGGAAAAACTCGGCCTGGGCTGGGACGTGTTGCACGCCCTCAACCCCAAGCTGACCCTGGTGCGCATCTCTGGCTATGGCCAGACCGGCCCCTACCGCGACCGCCCGGGCTTCGGTGCCATCGGCGAGGCCATGGGCGGCATCCGCTACACCACCGGCAATCCGGACTCGCCACCGGCGCGGGTGGGCGTGAGCCTGGGCGATTCCCTCGCGTCACTGCACGGCGTGATCGGCGCGCTGATGTCGCTGCTGCGGGTCAAGACCGGGCAGGGCGACGGGCAGATTGTCGATGTGTCGCTGGCCGAAAGCGTGTTCAACCTGATGGAAAGCCTGGTGCCTGAATACGACATGCTCGGCCATGTGCGCGAGCGCAGCGGCGGCGCCTTGCCCGGCATCGCGCCGTCCAATACCTACCTGACCGCCGACGGTGCCTATGTGGTGATCGCCGGTAACAGTGACCCGATCTACAAGCGTTTGATGACCACCATCGGCCGCGCCGACCTGGCCGACGCGCCGGAGTTTGCCCATAACGATGGCCGCGCGGCGAAAAGTGGCTTGCTCGACGCGGCGATCACCCACTGGACCAGCAGCTTGCCCATCGACCAGGTGCTCAGCGCCCTGGAGGCTGCCGAGGTGCCGGCCGGGCGCATCTATTCGGTGGCCGATATCGTCAGCGACCCGCATTACCAGGCGCGCGACATGCTGCTCAATGCCGAACTGCCTGGCGGCGTGTCGGTAAAAATGCCCGGCATCGTGCCCAAGCTGTCCGAAACCCCCGGCGCGGTGAACTGGCAAGGCCCGACACTGGGCCAGCACACCGACGACATCCTCGGCAGCCTCGGCCTGACCGATACCGATATCCAACGCCTGAAAACCTCGGGAGTGGTGCAATGATCACCGAATATTGCGACCCGCTGATCGTGCAGGAAGTGTCCCCGCGCGATGGCCTGCAGATCGAGCCGACCTGGGTCGAGACCGCCGACAAAATCGCGTTGATCGACCAGCTGTCGCTGGCCGGGTTTTCGCGGATCGAAGCCGGTTCATTTGTCTCGCCCAAGGCCATTCCGGCGTTGCGTGATGGCGAGCAGGTGTTCCAGGGCATCGCGCGCAAGCCCGGGGTGATTTATGTGGCGTTGATCCCCAACCTCAAGGGCGCCCAGCGCGCCATCGAGTCCCGGGCCGATGAGTTGAACCTGGTGATGTCCGTCAGCCAGACCCACAACCTGGCGAATATGCGCATGCGTTGCGAGGCGTCGTTGGCGGCTTTTAAAGACATCGTCAGCTTTGCCGCCGACTACCCGGTACGCCTCAACGGCAGCATCGCCACCACCTTCGGTTGCCCGTTCGAAGGCAAGATTGATGAAGACCGCGTGCTGCAAATCGTCGATGCCTATCGCGCGTTGGGCATCCAGGGCATCACCCTGGCCGACACCACCGGCATGGCCAACCCGCGCCAAGTTGAGCGCCTGGTCAAACGTGTATTGCAGCATGTGCCAGCCAGCGATCTGACCCTGCATTTTCACAACACCCGTGGCCTGGGCTTGTGCAATGTGCTGGCGGCCTACGAAGCGGGCGCGCGCCGATTTGATGCGGCCTTGGGCGGCCTTGGCGGCTGCCCGTTCGCGCCGGGGGCGTCGGGCAATATCTGCACCGAAGACCTGGTCAACCTGTGCGAAGAGGTTGGGATTGCTACCGGGATCGACCTGCCGCACCTGCTGCACATGTCCCGCCGACTGCCGGCGCTGCTTGGCCATGAGCTGCCCGGCCAGGTGGCCAAGGCCGGGCGCAATTGCGACCTGCATCCGCCGCCCGCTTACATCGCCACGCTGTAACACCGCACCAGACAACAAAAACAATCGGGCGCCGTTGAGCAGCCCGCTGGAGAGAAAGCATGAGCACTAATACGTTAGAGGCCGGCGCGCGCCCGGCCGCTGAGATCGATGCCGAAAAAGCCCTGGTCAGCAAGGTCGCCTGGCGCCTGATGCCGCTGATCATGGTGTGCTACCTGTTCGCGTTTTTTGACCGCATCAACATCAGCTTCGCCAAGTTCCAACTGCAAACCGACCTGAGCCTGAGCGACACCGCTTATGGCCTGGGTGCCGGGCTGTTTGTGGTCGGCTATGTGATCTTCGAAGTGCCGAGCAACATGATGCTGTACAAGGTCGGCGCGCGGCGCTGGATCGCGCGGATCATGATGTCGTGGGGCCTGGCCACGGCGGCCATGGTGTTTGTCACCGCCGAGTGGCAGTTCTACGGCCTGCGTTTCATCATCGGCGCCATGGAGGCTGGCTTCGCGCCGGGCGTGCTGTATTACCTGACCTTGTGGTTCCCGCAGCACTTTCGTGGGCGCATCACCTCGCTGCTGTTTCTGGCTTCGGCCTTTGCGGGGTTGGTCGGCGCGCCGTTCTCGGGGCTGGTGTTGGAACATCTGGACGGCGTGTTGCAGATGCGCGGCTGGCACTGGTTGTTTCTGCTCGGCGGCTTGCCCTGCATCGGCCTGGGGTTTCTGGTGCTGACGTTGCTCAAAGACCGTATTGAAGACGCGCAGTGGCTGACGCCTGCAGAGAAGACCTTGCTGTCGAGCAAAATCGCCAGGCATGAGCCGAATCAGCACGGGGGTTCGCTGCTGTCGGCGATCCGCATTCCAGGCTTCTTGATGCTCGGTTTTATCTACTTCCTGATCCAGGTCGCGTCCTACGGGCTCAACTTCTGGGCACCGCAGTTGATCCGCAGCGCCGGCACCCAGAGCCCGGTGATGATCGGCCTGCTCACCGCGATTCCCTATGTGTGCGGCGCGATCAGCATGGTGGTGATCGGGCGGCTGTCGGACGCCACCGGCGAGCGGCGCAAGTTTGTCTGTGGCCTGGTGGTGTTGGGGGCGATAGGTTTTTTCAGCGCCGGGATTTTTGCCGACCACACCACGTTCCTGATCATCGCCCTGGGCATGCTGGGCGCGGGCATCATCGCCTCGATCCCGACCTTCTGGACCTTGCCGCCCAAACTGCTGGCGGGCGCGGGAGCCGGTGCGGCCGGCGGCATCGCGGTGATCAACACCCTCGGTCAGTTCGGCGGCATCGTCAGCCCGGTGATGGTGGGGCGGATCAAGGACCTCACCGGCAGCACCACCCCGGCGCTGTATGTGATCGGCATGTGCGCCCTGTTGGCCGCGGCATTGTTGTTGTGGGGCTTGCCACACAAGCTGCGTACGCTCGACAAGGCCTGATCAGCCTGTCGCTGCCAACGTTCGGGCAGGCGTGCTGCTGAACTGAATCAACACCACGCCGCCAATCAACAACAGCGCCCCCAACACGCGGGGCGTTGTCAGTTGGCGCTCCACCAGGCCGAACAGCCCGAAGTGATCGAGCAACAGTGAGGCGAGAATCTGTCCGGCCATGGCCAAGGCAATGAACCCCGACGCGCCGAGCTTGGGCAACAGCATCAGCGCCAGGGAAATAAAGCACACGCCAAATGCCCCACCGGCCCACATCCACAACGGCGCTTGAGTGATGAACGCCAGGCTCGGCAGCGGTAAACGCAGCGCCAGAATGACCGGCAGCAGCACTATAATACTCACCAACAGTGACGCCAGCGTGGCCCACAACGGGTGACCGAGCCCGCGTCCGAGGTTGGCGTTGATTGCGCTTTGAAACGGCACCACCGCCCCGGCGATCACCGCCAGCGCCAGCAAACCCAGCCAATGCAACGTCGTCATTTCGAATCTCCCAGAGGTTTTGCTGGACTCTAGGCTATTCGTTGTGCAAATTTAAATTCCAAATTCTTATGCTGAGCATGCAGCCGATGAATGATCTGCGTCGCGTCGACCTCAACTTGCTGGTGATTCTGGAAGCCTTGCTCAGCGAGCAACACGTCACCCGCGCCGCCGAGCGTCTGCACTTGAGCCAGCCGGCAGTCAGCCATGCATTGGCGCGTTTGCGGGATCTGCTGGGTGACCCCTTGCTCGTGCGCCAGGGCGGAACATTGGTGCCGACCGCGCGAGCCCTGGAGTTGGCGACGCCGTTGGCTGAAGCCCTGGCCCAGGTGCAAGCACTGCTGGCGCCGAACCGGTTTGACCCGGCGTCGGCCAAGCGCAGGTTTCGCGTGGCGATGTCGGACTACAGCGCGGCGATTTTCCTGCCGGCGCTGGTCCGCGTTCTGCGCCGTGAAGCCCCTGGCATCGACCTGCAAATCGTCCAGGCCAGCCGTGAAGGCATGGTAGACGCCGTGCTCAACGGCGACATCGACCTGGCCGCCGGGGTATTCCCCGATATGCCCGCCGAACTGCGCACCACGCCTTTGTTTGAGGAGCATTACAGCTGCCTGGTCGACCGCAACAGCCTGCCGCCCAGTGGCGTGCTTGACCTGCCCACCTATTTGTCGCGCCCGCACGTGCTGTTGGAAATGCGCGGCAGCGGCACGCCGGAAATCGAGCGGGCGTTGACGGCGATTCGTGAACGGCGCCATGTGGCAATCAGCCTGCCGCATTGGGGCGTGGCGCCGCAGCTGATCCAGGGCACCGACCTGATTCTGACGGTGTCATCCAGGGGCTTGCTCACTATCGATCAACAGCATCTGCTGGCCGTGCCGCCACCGTTTCATATCCCCTCGTTTGCCGTTGAACTGGCGTGGCATGCACGGCGGGGCGGCGATTCGGGGTTGCAGTGGCTGATTGGGCAGGTGCAAGGTGTGCTGTCCTAAGGCTATAGATCACAGGAAAAAACTCTCATGTTCTCAGGCTTCAACCACCTGACCCTTGCCGTGACAGACTTGAACCGCAGCGTCAGCTTCTACCATGAGCTGCTGCAGCTTAAGCTCGACGCCACCTGGGACCAGGGCGCGTACCTCTCATTGCCCGGTTTGTGGCTGTGCCTGTCGCTCGATCCTTCACGTTCAACCACACCTGCGGCGGATTACACCCATTACGCGTTCACCGCCGCCGCCCATGAGTTCGCCGCGCTGGTGGCGCGCTTGCGAGACGCCAAGGTGCAAGAGTGGCGCGACAACCGCAGTGAAGGTGCCTCGTTCTACTTTCTCGACCCCGATGGGCACAAGCTCGAGGCGCATGTCGGCGACTTGGCTTCGCGCCTTCACGCCTGCCGCGCCAAGCCTTATGCAGGCATGCAGTTTTACCCGTAGCGCCAGAACGTGCAGAATCGCTGCACCTTCAATCGCCTGTCAGAGTCGCGTCCATGACCCCCTCCTTGCTGCTCGCCGTTCTTGCTTCGGGTTTTATCTATGGGATTACGCCTGGGCCGGGCGTCCTCGCGGTATTTGGTATCGGCGCGTCTCGTGGTCGTCGCGCCGGGGCGGGTTTTCTGTGCGGGCACTTGCTGGGTGATGTGGTGTGGTGCAGTACGGCACTGGTCGCCATTGTGGGCGCGCGGGAAGTCGGCAGCAGTGCCTTTGATGTGCTGGGCGTGCTCAGCGGTGGGTACTTGTTCTGGCTTGGCTGGCGGGCGATTCGCACCCAGCGCCGCAGCAGCGATGCGCCTCAGGGCGCGGCGCGCCATCCGTTCTGGCACGGCATTCTGTTCGGCTTGACCAACCCCAAGGCTTACCCGGTGGCGGTTGCAACCTTTACGGCGCTGCTGTCCAGCCGTGCCGAGTTGCTGACATGGGCAATGCTGCCGTCGTTGATCTTGCTGAGTTTCATCGGCGGCCTGCTGGCTTACGCGATTCTGATCGGCGTGGTGGGCGCCCAGCGCGTGCGCACGGTGTACCAGCGGCATGAAATCCTGATCACCAGGCTGTGTGGCGTGATGTTTATCGGCTTCGCCATTAACGCCCTGGCGCACGCGTTGCCAGGGCTGTTCGCCAGCAAACCGGCTTGAGGCGACGACGACCGTTCGTCGCGCTGGCGAGTTTTTTCTAAACCTTTGCCGCCCTGAAAATTCGAATTCAGGGCGGGGCGTATTTCCCCGCCCCTATTTTTGCCCTGGAGGAACCTATCATGAGCCGCATGGCTATCCGGTTACGCACCGCCAGTTTCGCGATGCTGCTGGGCCTCGGCGCCAGCAATGCTTTCGCCCAGTCGCCTGCTGAATTCATCGAGCAGGCTTCGGCCAAAGGGATGGCCGATATCGAAACCAGTCGCATGGCCCACGCCAGGACGTCGTCCCAGGAAATCAAGGACTACACCATCGAGGTCATCAACGAACGCACCCTGGCCAACCAGCATTTGGCGGCCATCGCCAAGAAGCTCGACTTGCCTGTGGCCCCGCGCGAGAAGATCGTCGACAAGGCCGAAACCCTGATGCCTGAACTCAAGGACGGCGACTCCTTCGACGCCGCCTACACCGCGCAGCAGGTCAAGGAAAACGAAGACGCCATCGCCCTGTTCAAGAAAGAAGGCGCGGCGTCGGATGTGCCAGAGATAAAAGCGCTGGTGGACGAGACGCTGCCCAAGCTCGAAGAGCGTCTGCAAAAAGCCCGTGCCCTGGCCTCGACTTACGGTAAAGGTCATCAAGGCGACGGTTGATTGCGTCACCTGAAATGAAAAACGGCGGTTGGATGATTTCCAACCGCCGTTTTTTTTTCAGGCTTGATTCAAGTCGGTTTTGTTGGGGTGCGCATCGTCGACCCTTTCACCACAACTGGAGCTCAAGCTGACCGTGCCGGTGTCACCGATGCTGCGGTATTGCTTGCGCAGTTGTTCCAGTTCTTTGCGGTCCAGGCCATCCAGGCTCAACACGGCGTTCTGGGCGTCCTTGGAGACGCGCAGCAGTTCGTCGATCTTGATATGCAGGATGTCGTTGTCGCGGTTTTGTGTGTTCTGGATCAGGAAGACCATCAGGAAGGTGATGATGGTGGTCGAGGTGTTGATGATCAGCTGCCAGGTGTCGTTGTAGTGGAAATAGGGTCCGCTCAGGCTCCACAGGAAAATCAACGCGACGGCCGCATAGAACGTCCGGGCGCTGCCTGCCCAGCGGGACAGGGATTGAGAGACTGCGGAGAATTTCATGACCGTTTTTCCTTCCTTAAGGGGTGGGTGATGAAATTATGGACCGCAGCGGTTCTTTGAAATTTCTTTTTACAAAAGCGCCGGTGAACAAAGTTGTACGTTTTTGTCGCGGTTCGCCTCACAAGCCCAGTTCTGCCTGGCGTCCACCTTCCAGCGCGAGCAAATATTGTTTGGCGCCAAGCCCTCCGGCGAACCCGGTCAGCCCACCGGAGGCGCCTATTACCCGATGGCAGGGCGCAACGATCGAGATGGGGTTACGCCCGTTGGCGGCGCCCACCGCGCGCACGGCCTTGGGGTTGCCGATTTGCTCGGCGATCTGGCTGTAGCTGCGGGTTTCGCCAAACGGGATGGTCAGCAGCGCCTGCCAGACCTGCTGTTGAAAAGGCGTGCCGTTGAAGTCCAGTTCCAGCTCGAACTGGCTGCGTGCGCCGGCGAAATACTCGCGCAACTGGCGCGCGGTTTCCATAAGCACCGGGCTGTCGTTGGCCTCGCGCAACTCGCCCAGGCGTACGCGGTTGGCGCGTTCTTGTTCCCAGAGGATCGCGTTGAGCTTGCCGTCGCGGGCCACCAGGGTGAGCTGGCCGACGGGGGAGGGCATGAGCGTGTATTCGTAGGGCATGAGCGGGCTCCTCGAAGGGCGGGTGTTAAAAGCCAGGACGCTACTGTAATGCCATCTGCCTGTTTGGAAACCGCGTTTCTTGCGATCAAATTCCTCTAGGGGCTGGCCGTTCCATTGGCGCCCGTTGGGCCAATGGAAATCCCCGTTACCGAGAGATGAACATGCCGTCTGACGACGGTCGATGGTCGGTGTTGAATGAGCGCCTCGGCGTGTTGTTGCATCGAGGTCTTACGGTGTTTTCCAAGGCATTACCGGCTGTGTAACACCTGCGCAAGGATGGCGAGAAATGCATCAGCCAATACATTTTTCCTTTGCGCGGGCGTCAATACCAACAATTGCGCGCACGCATCCGCCTCCACCAGCGGCCGATACGTCACGCCCTTGTTCATCAGGCTTTGGGTGCAGGCGGGCACCAACGCGACGCCTTGTGCGGCGGCCACCAAGGCAATGATCGAGGTGATCTGCCGCCCGGTTGGCCCCGCGCGCAAAGGCTGGGCGTGGCGGCGGTAAAGGTGCTCGATGGATTGGTTCAGACCCGACCCGTAGTCGGCCGGGAACAGAATCAGCGGATACGCACTGAGTTGCGTCAAGCTGACCTGCGCCAGCTTGGCCAGCGGACTGTCGCTGGACACCGCGGCCACCAGCCGCTCTTCGCCCAACGACAACGCGTGAACGTCTGCTGTCTGCGGCAACAGCCGACTCAATCCGATATCCAGCCGGCCGTCTGCCACTTGCGCGCCGAGGCTGCCCGAGGCGCACTCCACCAAGGTCAACTGCACATCGGGCAAGCGCTGGGCGAAGGCCTGGATCGCTTGGCTGAACAGGTCCGACAAGGCGATCGAGCTGACATACCCGAGCGCCAATTGGCCTGCAGTGCCCGCTGCCAGTTTGCCGGCGATGACCCGTGCCAATTCAACCTGCTCCAACACGCCGCGCGCGTAGGGCAAGAACGAACGACCCTGGGCGGTGAGAGAAACCGTGCGGCTGGTGCGATCAAACAGCTTGAACCCCAGCTCTGTCTCCAGCGCTGAAATCTGTCGGGTCAGCGGCGGTTGGGCCAGGTGCAGGCGCAGTGCTGCGCGGCCGAAGTGCAATTCTTCGGCGACCGTCAGAAAGTAACGCAGCTTGCGTAGGTCGAGCATCCTGATCCTTGGGTATTGATCGGTTCGAAATCGGTATTGGTTTAAGACCCGACGGCCATTCTATAAAGGCGTTACAAAATAAAACGAGAGGTTTCATGAAACCGCGCCTGCATTGTGCCCGTCTTGCCCTGTTCCTGTGTGGCTGCGCGGCGTTTCTGAACCTCTACGCCACCCAGAGCATCCTCGCGACCTTTGCGGCGCAGTTTCATATCAGCGCCAAGGAAGCGGGCTGGAGCATCACGGTCACCACCCTGGCGGTGGCGATCACCGCGCCCTTTGTCAGCCGGCTGACCGGGCGCTTCGAACAGCGCACGGTCATCGCCGTGGCCGCGCTGCTGCTGGCCGTTCCTGCGCTGATGACCGCCTACGCCAGCAGTTTTGCCGACGTGCTGGTGTGGCGGTTTGTGCAGGGCATGTTGATTCCGGTGGTGTTTGCCACCAGCGTGGCTTACATCGGCGACCGTTGGCGTGGCGCGACGGTGACCGAGGTCACTAGCCTGTACGTGGCGGGCACCGTACTGGGCGGGTTCGCCGGGCGTTTCGTCACCGGTGTGATGACGCAATACGTGGGCTGGCGCGAAGCGTTCGAACTGCTGGCGGTGTTGAGCCTGATGGTCGGTGGGTTTATTCAGTTTCTGTTGCCCGCCAGTCGACCGCGCGGCGAACGGCCTGGAGCGGTTTCTTCAGGTGTTTTTCGCCGACCTTTGCTGTCGGCATACGGCGTAGGTTTTTGCGTGTTGTTCTCCCAGGTTGCGGCATTTACTTACGCAGGTTTGCACCTTGGCCTGCCACCGTTCAACCTCGGGCCTGCGGCGCTGGGCACGCTTTACATGGTGTTTTTGCTGGCGTTGATCGTGATTCCCATCGCCGGGCGCCTCAGCAAAGCCAGACCTCACGCCGAACTGCTGGCGGTCGCCGCCGCGCTCGGTGTCGGTGGTTCGGCGCTGACCCTGGCGCCTTCGCTGTGGTGCATTGTGGTGGGCCTGGCGCTCAGTTCCACCGGCGTGTTCCTGGCCCAGGCCGCCGCCAATGCTTTCATCAGTGCCACCGCCGGTGAGAGCAAGTCTGGCGCCGTGGGGGTTTACCTGACGTGCTATTACCTGGGCGGCAGTTGCGGTGCCATCGTCCCGGCATTGATCTGGGAACGCTGGGGCTGGGCCGGCTGTGTGGCGCTGATTATCGGTTTTCAACTGCTGACCCTGCTGATCGCCCTGACGGGCTGGAAGCTCCTCAAACCTGAGCCGGTTCCGACACCATGAATGACACTGTTGCCGTGCCTGTGCGCGAAACCTCCAGCCGGCGCCGCGCGTTGATCGCCGGTTGCAGCGCTCACGCCGTACACGATGGTCTCACCGACGTTATCTACGTGTTGCTGCCGATCTGGCAGGCGCAGTTTGCCTTGTCCTACGCCCAGATCGGCCTGTTACGTGGCGCCTACTCCGCAATGATGGCCGTGTTCCAACTGATAGCCAGCCGCGCCGCCCGACGCTGGGGCCGTTTGCCGTTGCTGGTGGGTGGCACTGCGCTTGCGGGTGTCGCTTATTTATTGGTGGGGCAAGCCACATCGCTGAGCTTGTTGCTGTTGGCGTTGCTGCTGGGCGGTTTGGGCGCCAGCACCCAACACCCCTTGGCCTCCTCGATGATCACCGACGCTTATGAGGACGGTGGTGGCGTCAAGCAGGCGCTGTCCCAGTACAACTTCAGCGGCGATATCGGCAAAACCCTGATTCCTGGGGTGGTGGGCCTGCTGCTTACCGTCGTCAGCTGGCGCGCCAGCGCCACCCTGCTGGGGCTGCTCGGTCTGGCGGCAGCGGGATTGCTGTGGTGGCTGGTGCCGGCTCAAGTTCGCGAGTCCGGTGCCACCGAAAAAGCCCGGCCGCCCGGTGGCACGGGCTCGGTCGCAGGCCTGCGTGCGCTGATCCTCACCGGTACGCTCGACAGCGCCGTGCGCATGGGCTTTCTCACGTTTCTGCCGTTTCTGCTGCAAGCCAAAGGCGCTGGCACGGCGGGCATTGGGCTGGCGCTGACGATGCTGTTCATTGGCGGTGCGTTCGGCAAATTGCTTTGCGGCTACCTGGGGGCGCGCATTGGCATGATGAAAACCGTCTGGTTGACCGAAACCAGCACCGCGCTGTTGATCGTCACAGCCGTGTACCTGCCGCTGAGTGGCTTGATGGTGATGTTGCCGCTGCTAGGCTTGGCGCTGAACGGCACGTCTTCTGTGCTCTACGGCGCCGTCCCGGACCTGGCGAGCGCGGGCAAACGCGAACAGGCCTTTGCGGTGTTCTACACCGGCACCATTGGCGGCGGAGCGCTGGCGCCGGCGGTGTTCGGCGGGGTCGGCGATGCGCTCGGTGTGCCGGTGGCGGTGATGGTGCTGGCGGTGATGTTGCTGGTGACCTTGCCGTTGGCGTGGGTGGTGCAGCGTGGGATACGTGATGGGGTTTAAACGGGCGAGGCCAGCGTAAACGGTATACGCAACGCGCCGATCGGCCCTTCGCGGACACCGCACATTTCATCGTGCACGCTGTGCTGCACCAGCACACACGGAAACGGCGGAACCCGCTGCAACAGGTCGCGCAAGTGCGTGGTGGAGCCGATGCGCATGGGCTTGGCGTCATCGTCCACCAGTGTCATTTCGACATGATCCAACCTGACCCGCGCGATGTAGAAGCCACCCTCCAGCGACAGCAGCTCCAACTCCCGTATCTCGCCTTTCTCGGCCAATTCAGTGAGCATTTTCAGGTTCATGGTTAACCCTCGCGGTGGGTTGTTTCATTGGCGGCGAAAGAACAGCGTGACCTGGCCCCATTCGACGCCGAGCTTGGTCATGCTGGAGCGGTTGATCAGCGTGTCTTCGTCCATCAAGTACATCCAGTCATCAAAACTGACCTCGTAGACCGAACCGTCCACGGGCAGGTTGAGACGGTAGCGCCAACGCAGTGCATTCCCCGCCACTTCGCCAATCGCCTCGCCGACCACGTCACCCGCTCGACCGCGCCAGCGCCCCGGGCCATCCGGGGTCAGCGTCCATACGCGCTGCTGACGCGTGCCATCGCTGTACAGAAAGCGCTCGTCGAGAATCAGCGCGTTGCCCTCGCGCCGGCTGGCGATATTGACCTCAAAGCGCTTGGCCACTTCGCCCGAACGCTTCTGGAAAATCCCCCAGGCCTTGACGGGCTTGCTGAAGAAACGCTCCAGGTCCAATGGCAGTTTCTGGTCGGCGTAGTGGGCGACCTCGACGTTGCCGCAACTGCTCAAACTCAACGCCAGCAACAATGAAATCAGCAGACGTGTCATTGCCGGGCTCCGTGATCGTAATCGTGCGCGGCAAAGCGCCAGCGCCTGGTATTGATACTTGTACAAAAATATTGATTTGTACAGGTTTTCGCGCGGCAGGTGACGAATGCACAGATCGCGCCCATAAAAAAACCGGCCACAAGGACCGGTTTTTTAGGCACCTGCGTCGTAACTGACGTAGGCGCGAAATGTGAGTGGAGCGGGTAGAGGGAATCGAACCCTCGTCGGAAGCTTGGGAAGCTACTGTTCTACCATTAAACTATACCCGCTCAGAGCGGCTGACTTTGTACCAGATGTTCATCGGGATTTGAAGTTTTTCTTCGAAAAATGTGTGGGTTGCGTCGCTCAAGCTCATGCGGAAGCTGGCTTGCCCGCGATACATCACCTGGGTGTGACTGACACACAGGTGCCTGCATCGCGGGCAAGCCCGGCTCCCGCCTAAGCGAGCGTTTATGCAGTGCTTTCATTTCAAATCGCAAAGGCATGCTGTGTCTGGCCCTGGTGGTAGCGCAAACGACTGACCTGTCGCTGCGGTTTCAAAAAGCCCACCACCGCGTCCCGGCTGTCCCGACACGCCGCCTTGTGCTCCATATCCAGAAAATGCCCGGTCGCCTGAACAGTGCTGAAGCTGCTCTTGGCCACATGCTGGCCAAACAGCTTGGCATCCTCGGCACTGGTGTACTCGTCCCATTCGCCGTTCAAAAACAGCACTGGTATGTCGATTTGCCGCGCTGCCTTGAGGTAGCACAGGCGGTCGCTGTTGAGCACGTGGCTGATGTGAAAATGCATCTGCCCGTATTCGTGCTCGGCCAGGCTGCTCACGTGTTTGTAGTTGAAGCGCTTGAACAGCGACGGCAGGTGTTTGCCGATAGTGCTGTTGACCAGGTGGCCGACGCGGTCGCGGTCGAGGTTGCCAAGGTAGTCCACACCGCGTTCAAGGTAATCGCGCATCGGCGCGTTGATCACCGGGGAAAACGAACTGATCACGGCCTTTTCCACGCGGCGCGGGCGCGCAGCGAGGGCGACCAGGGTGGCAGCGCCGCCCCAGGAAAATGACAGCACGTGCTCGGCGGCGAAGTGGTCGATGAGTTCCAGCAGAATCTGGCCTTCGACTTCTTTGGTCAGCATCTGCTCGTGGCGGTTGTGGATTTTGGAGCGGCCAGCGTAGGGCTGGTCGTACAAAACCACGTTGAACTGCGGGTACAGGCTTTTCACGGTTTGGGCGAAGGACGCCGTGGTGGCCATGGAGCCGTTGACCAGGATGATGGTCTTTTCAGCAGCATCCGCGCGATAGAACTCCGTGTAAACCCGATACTGACCCTGTATATCCAACACAGCGATTTCTGGCCTCATGTCGTAAGACTCCTGGCAAGCGGGTAGGGCGCGCAGATCACTCTGCACGAGCTTTATGACAGGTAGGCATACGCCTGGAAGAGGAGCACCCATGTCGGTCCGATGACGGCTGGCCGACGGCTGTTGTTAGGGCGGGCTGTTTGCCTGAGGGGCCCGTAGATCAAGCGCGGGCGGGGCAAGGTGTTTCTTGGAGGTTATAGGCGACTCGCCAGTCATAATTTGGCTGACGTCTTGATTCAAGCACCACAGACGCCAGGTCGCAAGCCAACAAGCTGGTTTATTGCCAGCACCGGCCGAACGGTCATCAGACCGCGAGGATTTCGTTTTCAGTCAGTGCCCGATATTCGCCCGGCGCCAGTGAGTCATCCAGCACCAATGGCCCCATCCGTTCACGGTGCAGGCCGATGACCTTGTTATCAAAGTGCCCGAACATGCGCTTGACCTGGTGATAGCGGCCTTCAATGATGCTCAGCCGCGCAGTCGTTGGCCCCAACAGTGCCAGCTCGGCGGGCTGCGTGGTGAGGTCTTCAAATGCGAAATACACACCGGCTGCGAAAGTTGCCGCGTATGCCGGGGTGATGGCCTGTTCGGTTTCCACGCGATAAACCTTGGGCAGCTTGGTCTGCGGTTGGGTCAGGCGCCGCGACCATTGGCCGTCGTTGGTGATCAGCATCAGCCCGGTGGTGTTGAAATCCAGACGACCGGCAATGTGCAGCTCGCCTTTGTCCGGCTCATCGAGTAAGTCCAGCACGGTCGGGTGCTGCGGGTCCGCTGTGGCGCTGACACACCCCTTGGGCTTGTGCAGCATGAAGTAGCGCGCCGGCTTGCCGGCTTGCAGCACGTCATTGTCGACACACACGCGGCTGAACTCACGCACCTCATGGTGCGGATCGCTGACCGCCACGCCATCGACAGTCACCCGTCGCTCAACCAGCAGCAAGCGCACTTGCTGGCGATTGAAGCGCGGCAGGTTACTGAGGAAACGATCAACCCGCATTACGTCGGCTCGACTCCGCGCAACTGCGCATCGACGTGGGCACATCGGGGGCACAGGCAGGCCTTGTTGCGCAACGCGTCGGGCAGGGCTTGCAGTACTGCCGGGTCGATGGTGACGCTGTAACACCAGCAGGCCTGGTCGACCGTACGTGGGTCAGCCAGGGCGCAGCCGTTGCGGGCGCCGCAGGCGGGGCAGAGTGATGGCGTGGTCATGGGCAGGTTCGGGCTGGATCGGACAAGTTTGCGGAGAGTCTCGGTGTGCGTTGTACGATACAGGGCCGACCCTGCCCAGGCTACTCAGAGCTGGAACTTGCTGACCAATACTTTAAACGAAGTGGCCAGGCGCGACAGGTCCTGGCTGGAGGCGTTGGTCTGATGGGCGCCGGCGGCCGTCTGGGTGGACAGGTCCTGGATGTTCAGCAGATTGCGGTCGACTTCGCGCGCCACCTGGGCCTGCTCCTCGGAGGCGGAGGCAATCACCAGGTTGCGTTCATTGATCTTCGCCACACTGGCGGTGATCCGTTGCAGCGCCTCGCCGGCATTCTGCGCCAGGGCCTGGGTGTCGGTGGCCCAGCTCAGGCTCTTGTTCATCGCTGCGACCGCATCGTCGGCACCGGTCTGCACTTCACCAATCATCTTCTCGATATCCACCGTGGACGTCTGCGTACGGTGGGCCAGCGCCCGCACTTCATCGGCGACCACTGCAAAACCACGCCCTTGCTCGCCCGCACGGGCGGCTTCAATGGCCGCGTTGAGGGCCAGCAGGTTGGTCTGGTCGGCGATGCCACGGATCACATCGATGACCTTGCCGATCTCTCGCACTTGGCTGGCGAGGTCTGCAACCGATTGGGTGGAGTCGTTGATCTCGACCACCATCGAACTCATGCCGGACACTGCCTGTTCCACTTGTTGGCGGCCATCTTCGGCCTCGGAGGTGGCCTGGCGCGAGGCTTCAGAGGTCGAGACCGCGTTGCTGGCCACCTCGTCCACGGCTGCGGTCATCTGGTTGACGGCGGTGGCCGCTTGTTGGATCTCATCATTCTGGCGGGTCAGGCCACGGCTGCTTTCATCGGTGACCGCGCTCAGTTCTTCGGCTGCCGACGCGAGCTGATCGGAGGCGTTGGCGATTTCCAACAGGGTGCTTTTCAGGCCGCCCTGCATATCCGACAGCGCCATCAGCAATTGTCCGGCTTCGTCGGTGCGTTCGGTGACGATGGCCTGGGTCAGGTCACCCTTGGCAATGCGCTGTGCGCTTTCGACCGCCTGAGCGATGGGCCGGGTGATCAGGCGGGTGATCAACATGCCAACGATGATGGCAATGAGGAAGGCCAGCACTATGCCGCTGATCATCCACGTCAACGCGCTGTTGCGCAGCTCCTCGGCAGCGATCGCGCCTTCTTTGATCTGGCGGTTATTGGACTCGATCATCACGCGGATCAGCTCGCGCGCCTGGCGGAAGAGTTCATTGTTGGTGGTGTTGAGCAGGGTGCGGGCCTGATCGCCCTGGCCACTGTCGATCAGCGCCATGATGCGTTCGGAACTGCTGATGTAGGAGGGCCACATCTGGTCGAGTTTATCTCCGGCCGCCCGTTCGTCATCTTCCAGTGGGGTTGCGCGATAGGTGGCGTAGGACGCCTGGCTGCGCTTGAGTTCCTGGGCGATGTCCTGGCGCACACGGTCACGATCCTGGGGGGAAACGTCGCCTTTGCTGGCATCCATCAAGCGGTACAGGCCGCGGTTATGGGCGACCAGGCCGTTGAGGGTGGCGGCCGTGTTGCTCACGGACACCAGGTTATTGGAGAACGTCAGCTCCAGTGCCGAAGAGAGGCGAACCACCCCTTTGATTCCCAGCAGGCCGACCCCTAGGGTGACCAGCGCACACAAGAGAAAGGAGAGCAGCAGTTTGGTTGAGATTTTCATGAGTCGAGTCCGGACGGGGTGGCGATGAGTGCATGCTAGGGCCTCCCTGGCGCCATGCGATGTCATAGTGACATTATGGTAATCAACAAAGTTGCGATCCAGATTAATTTACTGAATCGATACAGCCTGAGTAGATGTATCAAACCGTTACGAAAACGCACCAGATTCCGTTTTTGATGTCAGATGTTTCGTCATTCAGTGAAAGCTGAATGCCGCCCTCCCGCGTCGCTGGAGGTGCTCTTCCGCGGTCCAGGAGGCCGCCATGTATCGACGACTGCTGCTCAGCGCTTTATTCGGTCTGACCCTTTCCGGCTGTGTGCCTTATTACGATGGAGGTGCTACTTACTATCGCTCCGAGGTCTACACCGCGCCGGCACCGGCCTATTACTACGGTGGCCCTGCCTACTATCAATATGGGCGCAGCTACTATGCGCCGCCGCCACGTTACTATTCGGCGCCGCGCTATTACCAACCGGCCCCGCGTTATTACCCACGGCCCGCTTACCGGCCTTATCCAGGCCAGGGCTGGAACAATCGGTGGGGCAATGGCGGGCCGGGCCATGGTGGTGGACGCGGCGGCGGTGGCGGCCATCGTTGACAGGTAATGCCCCAAGCGGCGCCCCAGGCGCCGCTTTTTTATGCATGCCGTTCGTCGGCACTGTCATTTCTAACAGCTATCGCAAGCGTTTGATCTGCATTCCACTGCTGGGGACGCCGTTGTGCGTCTCTGAGGAGGCGGTGGGTTTATGGAATGCTCTCTGATCAAACGTGTGTGCTGGTTCTTATTGTTAGTGGGTGGCATCGCGCAAGCGAATGCGGAACAGGGCTGTCCCTACCCTTCATCGGTCAAATACGTGAGCGGCTATTTTCAAGCGTCGGATAAACAGTCTCATTGGCGAAGCCCGAAGGTCGACGCCGATGACTTCGCTGATCGGTTTATCGGTGCGCTCTTCACCCCCGGCCAGGGCAAGGATCGCGAGAACGGCTACCTGGACCGCTGCGTTTATCGGATGGGCAGCGGGCGAAGCCTGGCGTTGCGGTATGACATGCCGGGGGCCCTCAGCACGATGTCGCTGACGAAGTCCCTGCATTGGGAACTCGCCACCGATCCACTCGAACAAGATGTCTACATTTGTCAGGACAGCCAGCCGGACAATTGTGCATTTACGGTCGGGCGCCAGAATTGATTGACTGTCAGTAGTCGGACAAGTCCGCCAGCGGGTGCCTGCCTTCCCACACCTTGGTGAAGTGCGCCTGCACCACAGCCTCCGGCACCGTGTTGATCTCGGGCCAATGCCAATGGGGTTGTTGATCCTTGTCGATCAACCGTGCGCGTACGCCTTCGGCAAATTCCGGGTGACGGCAGCAATTGAGGCTCATGGTGTATTCCATCTGGAAGACCTCGGCCAATGACAAGTGCCGGGCGCGCTCGACCTGTTCCCACACCAGATGCGCAGTCAGCGGGCAGCCTTCGGCCAGCGTCTTGCCGGCACGGCTGAACAGCGGGTCGGCGTGGTCGCGCAACAGGTTCAGGGCGCGCCAGGCACAGCGCACATCGCCCACATCCAACCATTCATCGATCTGTGCGCGGCGGGGCAGCCACTGCGCCTGCGGTTGTTGGCTGACGGCTTCCTGGGCCAGTGCCTTGAGCAGGCTGTTGAGCTGCATTGCGGTCTGTTCCTGCCAGTTCAGTTGCAGCAAGCCTTCGATCAGTTCGTCTTGCTGGTCATCGCGCAGGAAGCGGTCGGCCAGGCCCAGGTCCACGGCATCGCGGCCGTTCATATGCGCGCCGGTGAGGCCCAGGAATAACCCCAGCTTGCCGGGCAAGCGTGACAGGAACCAGCTTGCGCCCACATCCGGGTACAGGCCGATGCTGATTTCGGGCATCGCCAAACGGCTGCTGGGGGTGACGATGCGTATTGCAGCGCTCTGCAGCAGGCCCATGCCGCCGCCCAGCACATAGCCGTGGCCCCAGCAGATCAGCGGTTTCGGGTACGTGTGCAGGCGATAGTCGAGGCGATATTCCGCCGCAAAAAAATCGGCGGCCAGTGCCGGCACAACGCCGGGTCGTTCACGGCAGGCCTGGGCCAGGCTGCGTACTTCACCGCCGGCGCAAAAGGCCTTTGGCCCGTTGCCGCGCAGCAGTACGCAGACGATATTCGGGTCTTTGGCCCAGGCATCCAGACGTTCGGCCAGGGCCAGGATCATCGGCAAGGAAAGCGCGTTGAGCGACTTTTCAGCGTCCAGGCTGGCGATGCCAAGGCGGGCGCCGTCGCTGCCGGTCAGCTCTTCGAAGTGCAGGTTCATCGTGACCTCAATCGAGAAAGTGAAGGATCAGTATGATCGGTCCAACGGAAAGTGCCGGTGGTGTGTCAGATCAATTGACAAGCGGGGCCTGCTTTCCTAGGGTTCGCCCATTCTTTTTCTACGCGACGAACACACCATGACCGAAGGCGACCGTATCAAACTCGAACCCAGCTGGAAACACGCCCTGCGGGATGAGTTCGAGCAGCCCTACATGGCCCAACTGCGCGAGTTCCTGCGCCAGGAACACGCTGCTGGCAAAGAGATTTACCCGCCAGGCCCGCTGATTTTCAATGCGCTCAATTCAACGCCTTTGGACAAGGTCAAAGTGGTGATTCTGGGCCAGGACCCGTACCACGGGCCCGGTCAGGCCCACGGGTTGTGCTTCTCGGTGCAGCCGGGCGTGCCGACGCCGCCCTCTCTGGTCAATATTTACAAAGAACTCAAGCGCGACTTGAACATCGATATTCCCAACCACGGTTGCCTGCAAAGCTGGGCGGATCAAGGCGTGCTGATGCTCAACACCACCATGACCGTTGAGCGCGCCAATGCCAACGCCCATGCGGGCAAGGGCTGGCAGTTCTTCACGGATCGGATTATCGAAGTGGTCAGTGAACATCAGCCGCACCTGGTGTTCCTGCTGTGGGGCGCCCATGCGCAAAGCAAGCAGAAGCTGGTGGACGCGACCAAGCACCTGGTACTGACGTCGGTGCACCCGTCACCGTTGTCGGCCTATCGCGGGTTTCTGGGCTGCGGGCATTTCAGCCGTGCCAATAAATTTCTTGAGCAGAATGGCGAGACGCCGATTGAGTGGCGGTTGCCGCCGGCTTAAAGCCTGCCGCAATCCATTTTGATTTGCGTCAGGGTTTAGGATTTTTCTGGCTGGCGGTTCCAGTACCGGAACAACGGCTCTGCCAGAAACAGCACGAACAACAAACGCATCACCTGCATCGCCGTTACCAATGGCACCGACAGCTGCAGGGTTTCGGCGGTGAGGCTCATTTCGGCGATGCCGCCGGGCATCATGCCCAGGGTGAGTGAGCGCAAATCCAGCTGTGTCAGCGCGCTCAAGCCCACGGCCGCCAGTGTTGCAAGCGCCATGGTCAAGGCCGTGCCGATCAAGGTGCGGCCCATGAACGACGGCGCCCGGCGAAAGAACTGACGGTTGAAATGGCAACCCAAGCCGCTGCCGATCAACCATTGGCCGATCTGGCTGCCGCCGTCGGGCAGGCCGTAGTGCAAATCCCACACAACGCTGGCAGTTGCGCTGACCAACAAGGGCCCAAACAGCCACGGGTTCGGCTGACGTAAACGCTGCCAGCCCCAGGCGACCAGGGCTCCTATCGCAAACAGCAGCGCCAGCCAGCTCCAACTCACCGGCGCCGGATGAAACTGCGGCGCGCCGCCTTCCAGCCAATACTTGAAGATCGCCGGCACGCAGAGCACCACGACCAGCACCCGCAGACTCTGGCCCGCCGCGACACGGCTGAGCACCGCGCCATTGCGTGCGCCGAGGTTGACCATCTCACCGGAACCGCCCGGCATGCTGGAGAAGAACGCGGTGGCGCGGTCTTCACCGCTGCGGCGCATCAACCACACGCCGATAATGCTCGACAGGCTGGTGATCAGTGCGCCGAAGAAGATCAGGCCGAAGTGGCTCATGACTTGCTCGATCACCACCGGGGTGAAGTGCAGCCCGATGCCGATGCCCACTACCCATTGGCCGCATTTGCGCCCGCCGGGAATCTCCGCCAACTGCCACGGCGTGAGGCAGCGCACCAGGATAATCGCCAGCAACGAGCCGACCACATAAGGCAAAGGCCAGCCGACGAGGCTGGCCAGGTAACCGCCGGCCAGGCCGACCAGCGGTGTTGCCCACCATTGCTTAAAGGTGACCTCAGACATCGGCCAGGGCGCGACGCTGCAGGGCACGTTTGCGATAGATGCGCACCAGCGGGAAGGCCAGCATCAGCGCGGTCAGCACCCACACACCAAAGGTGATCGGGCTGGACCAGAGGATGTCCAGCGCGCCGTTGGAAATCGACAGCGCGCGGCGCAGGTTCTGCTCCATCAGGCCGCCGAGGATGAAACCCAGCAGCACGGGCGACAACGGGAAGTCCAGCTTGCGCAGGATGTAGCCGAAGATGCCGATGCCGACCATCAGAAACAGGTCGAAGGTAGTGGCGTGAACCGCATACACACCGATTGCGGTGATGATGGCGATCACCGGCACCAGCGCCCAGTTCGGCACGGCGAGGATGCGCGTGAAGATGCGGATCATCGGGATGTTGAGGATCACCAGCATGATGTTGGCGATAAACAACGACGCGATCAGGCCCCAGACGATGTCCGGTTGCTGTTGGAACAGCAGCGGGCCCGGGGTGATGTTGTACAGCGACAACGCGCCGATCATCACAGCGGTGGTGCCCGAACCGGGTACGCCCAAGGTCAGCATCGGCACCAGCGCGCCGCAGGCGGAAGCGCCGATGGCGGTTTCCGGAGCGGCGAGGCCGCGCATGTCGCCCTGGCCGAATTTACCGCTGGCACCGGCCAGGCGTTTTTCGGTCATGTAGGCAACGGCCGAGGCGAGTGTCGCGCCGGCACCCGGCAAGACGCCCATGATGAAACCCAGCAAGCCGCAACGGATGTTAACCACGAAGACTGCAGACGCTTCCTTCAGGTTGAACATCATGCGTCCGGTGGCTTTTACCGCTTCCTGGCCGCGGTGGGTTTTTTCCAGCAGCAACAGGATCTCGCTGATGGAGAACAAACCCAGGACCAATACGACAAACTGAATGCCGTCGGTGAGGTGGATGTTGTCGCCGGTAAAACGGTACACGCCGCTGTTGGCGTCGATGCCGACGGCTGAGAGGAACAGGCCGATCAGCGCCGCCACGAACGTCTTCAGTGGTTTGTCTCCGGCCATGCCGCCGAGGCAGACAATTGCGAACACCATCAGTACGAAATATTCCGCCGGGCCGAAGGCAATCGCCCATTTGGCCAGCAGCGGCGCAAACAGCACCATGCCGCAGGTGGCAATGAACGCACCGATGAACGAACTCCACGCCGACAACGACAGTGCCACACCGGCCAGGCCTTTGCGGGCCATCGGGTAGCCGTCGAGGGTGGTCATTACGGTGGACGCTTCGCCGGGAATGTTCAGCAGGATCGAGCTGATACGGCCGCCGTATTCGCAACCCAGGTAGACGGCAGCGAGCAGGATCAACGCCGACTCCGGCGGCAGCCCCAGGGCGAACGCAATGGGGATCAACAGCGCCACGCCGTTGATCGGGCCCAGGCCCGGCAGCAGGCCGACCACGGTGCCGATCAAGGTGCCGCACAGGGCAGTCACCAGGTTGTAAGGGGTCAGTGCAACGCCGAAGCCCTGGCCCAAGTAGCTGAACGTATCCATATCAGTTCTCCAGAACTTCAAGCAGGCCGAGGGGCAGCGGTACATCCATGGCTTTGTCGAACAGCAGGTAAAGACCGATTGCCATCAAGGTGACGATCACCACGCTGGGTAACCAGCGGCCGCCATACAGGCGCGCCATCGGGATGCCGGTCAGCATGCTGCTGAGGATGAAGCCCAGGGGCTCGAACGTGCCGGCAAACACGATCAACAGCGCCACGCAGATGCCGATCTTGATCAGCGTGTCGCGGTCCAGGGCCGGTTCTTCTTCGGTGTGCTTGGTGGGCTGTGGGCGAAACAGCATGTAGATCAGGCCCAGGCTCATCAGCCCGAGCATCAGCAGCGGGTAGGCGCGAGGCCCGACCGGCTCGTAGGAAAACGCCGCCTGATACGGCCACGCCATCAGCGCGAGGCCGGCGCAGACCAGCAGCATGACTGAGGCGAAAATGCGTTGTAAGAGCATGTGAAACTCCTGGGCCGCGCCGCCCGTCGAGGAGGGCGCGGCCGTGCAAAAGAGGGGCGATTACTGGATCAGGCCGAACTCTTTGGCCAGCACTTTGTAGTCAGCCACCTGTTTCTTCACGTAGGTGTCCAGCTCCGGGCCGGTCATGGCGAACGGGAACAGCTCGCGCTGGTCACGCAGTTTGGCGAACTCTTCGGAGGCCAGCAGTTTGTCGAACGCGTCTTTCCACCAGGCGTAGTCGGCATCGCTGACTTTTGGCCCGAGGTAGAAGCCGCGTACCACCGGCCAGACGATGTCGTAGCCTTGCTCTTTGGCGGTCGGAATATTCTTCATTTCCGGCTCGTCCAGGCGCTTTTCGGCAAACACGGCGAGCAGGCGCATGTCGCCGCTGAGGATGTGCGGCATGGAGTCGGAGATGTCGGTACTGCCCACCTGGATATGACCGCCGAGCAGTGCGGTGGCAATTTCACCGCCGCCTTCGAGTGCCACATAACGCAGGTCGCGCGGGTTGATACCGGCAGCCTTGGCGATCAATGCGGTTTGCATCCAGTCCTGGCTGCCGACGGTGCCGCCAGAACCGATGACGACGCTGCCCGGATCTTTCTTCAGGGCTTTGACCAGATCGTCGAGGTTTTTGTAGGGCGAATCGGCTTTCACCGCGATGGCGCCGTAGCTGGTGCCGACGGCGGCGAGCCAGCGCACGGCGTTTTCATCAAAGCGACCGAACTTGCCTTGGGCCAGGTTCAGCAGCGAACCGCTGGACCACGCTACCAGCGTGCCAGCGTCCGCCGGGCGTTGAGCGACCACCGCGTTATAGGCCACCGCGCCCACGCCACCTGGCATGTAGGTGACGCGCATCGGCTTGCTCAGCAACTTTTCGTTGACCAGCGCGCTTTGCGCCAGTTTGCAGGTCAGGTCAAAGCCACCGCCGGGCGAGGCCGGGGCGATGCACTCCGGGCGCTTGGGTTCGTCGGCGGCCAACAGTTGGCCGGCGAACAGCATGCAGCCGGCGGCGAGGGCCAATTTACGCAGTGAATAGGTCATGTTTATCTCCGTCTTTGTTGTTATGAGTTGCGACTACCAAAGCGCAATGCTGTAGCTCACCAGCACGCGCACTTCGTCGGCATCACGTGCCGAATAGTTGGAGCGGTAGGTGGCGTTACGCAGGCGCAGGGCGACATCCTTGAGCGTGCCGCTTTGCACCACGTAGCGGATCTCGCTGTTGCGCTCCCACTCCTTGCCGGTCTCGCCGTTGCGAAGCCTGATGTTGTCACCCGACAGGTAACGGCTCATGAAACTCAGGCCGGGAATGCCCAGCTTGGCGAAGTCATAGTCGTAGCGCGCCTGCCAGGAGCGCTCTTGTGCGCCGGCAAAGTCGTTGATCTGCACGAAGTTGACCAGGTACGGGTCGCTGCCATCCACGTAGGGAAAGGCGCTGTCGCCGGACATGTGCTGGTAGCCGGCGCTGAGCTTATGGCCATTGAGGGCATAGCTGAACAGGCCGTTGAGCGATGTGTTGTCGATGTTGCCGCCGCGGGCGCTGCCGGTGTCATCACTGATGGCCAGGCGCAGGTCGGCGCCGAAAGTGCCGGGGCCCATTGGGCGTGAGGCCACAAGGCCCAGGAAGTGCTGGCGGTACACGTCGTCGAGCTGGGCGAAGTGGTAGCTGCCGGTGATCTTGTCGGCAAACGTGTAGTCCACGCCGCCGAAGTTGAAGTGCTTGCCAGTGGCGCCGCTGACGAAGCGGCTGTTTTTGTTGTTGAGGGCGATGTCTTCGTAGCTGGTGTCGTCACGGTCCTTGGCCTTGTCCAGACGGCCGCCGGTGAACACCAGGTTCTTGAATTCTTTGGAGGTCAGCAGGCCGCCGTTGAAGGTCTGCGGCAGGATGCGTCCGTCGTTGGGCTTGAGGATCGGCAGTTCGGGGATCAGCGCGCCGACTTTCAGTTCGGTGGCGGAGATCTTCACTTTGCCGGTCAGGCCCAGCTTGGAGTATTCGTTGGCGGCGCGGCCATCGTCGTGGGTCGGCAACAGGCCGGTGCCGGTGCGGTCGGGGCTGGAGTCGAGCTTGACGCCAAGCATGCCCAGCGCATCCACGCCAAACCCGACAGTGCCATCGGTGTAGCCCGATTGCAGGTTGAGCATGAACCCCTGGGCCCATTCGTCACGCTTGGATTGCTGGGCACTGGTACCGTCGCGAAAGTCGCGGTTGAAGTACATATTGCGGGTTTCGAGGGTGGCGCTGCTGTCTTCGAAGAAGGCAGCCTGGCTCAGTGGCGAAAAGCCGGCAAGGGCGGTGGCACTGGCAAGGGCGGTGTGGGCAAGGCGAGAAAAACGAACAGGCGGGCAAGCCTGTGGCTGTGTCGACAGCATCGTTGTGTACTCCGTTATTGTTCTTATTTTTGCGAAAACGCTTCGAGGCGTTTTTCTGGCACTACGGATCAGGTAGCTCGGCGGGCATGACCCACCGTGGCTGGATGCTAAAGGGCGAAGCTTTCACTAACCTTTCAGTTGCCTTTCAATGTTTTCGGGCTTCACAGGGCAGGCGGCGCCTGTAAACTGCCCCGCAAAGCGTGGCGTCGACCATGCCCGAATGAGGTGAAAATCCATGCGTGTCCTCCTGGTTGAAGACCATTTGCAACTCGCCGAAAGTGTCGCCCAGGCGCTCAAGAGCACGGGTTTGACTGTCGACGTGTTGCACGATGGCGTGGCCGCGGACCTGGCCTTGAACAGCGAGGAATATGCGGTGGTGATCCTCGACGTGGGGCTGCCGCGCATGGACGGTTTTGAAGTGTTGGCGCGTCTGCGCGCGCGTGGGAAAAATCTGCCTGTGTTGATGCTGACGGCGCGCAGTGATGTAAAAGACCGCGTACACGGCCTGAACCTGGGCGCCGATGACTACCTTGCCAAGCCATTTGAGTTGACCGAGCTGGAAGCGCGGGTCAAAGCGCTGTTGCGCCGCAGCGTCTTGGGGGGTGAGCGCCAGCAAGCGTGCGGCGTGCTGGTCTACGATCTGGATACCCGGCGTTTCACCGTGGGTGGCGAACTGCTGACGTTGACTTCCCGCGAGCAAGCGGTGCTGGAAGCGCTGATCGCACGCCCTGGTCGGGTAATGAGCAAGGAGCAATTGGCGTCGCAGGTGTTCGGCCTGGATGAAGAGGCCAGCCCCGACGCCATCGAAATCTACGTGCACCGCCTGCGCAAGAAGCTCGACGGCCAGCCTATCGCCATCGTGACTTTCCGTGGCCTTGGCTACCTGCTGGAAGCCCGCGATGCATAAGCCCAGCAGCCTGCGCTGGCGCCTGCTGTGGAACCTGGCGCTGTTGCTGGTGGTGTTGATGCTTGCCAGCGGCATGAGCGCCTACTGGAATGGGCGCGAAGCCGCCGACACCGCTTACGACCGCACCTTGCTGGCGTCAGCGCGCACTATCGCCGCCGGCTTGACCCAGGTGGATGGCACCCTGAGCGCGAATGTGCCTTATGTGGCGCTGGACACCTTTGCCTACGACAGCGCCGGGCGTATTTACTATCAGGTCAATGACATTGATCGCAAGCTGATCTCCGGTTACGAAAACCTCCCCGGCCCGCCGCCGGGCACGCCGCGCACGGACGACTACCCGGCGCTGGCGCGGTTTTACAACGCCACCTACCAGGGCCAGCACGTACGCGTGGTGAGTTTGCTCAAGGCTGTCTCCGAACCGAACATGAATGGCATGGCCGAAATTCGCGTTGCAGAAACCGATGAAGCGCGCGAAAGCATGGCCCGTAGCCTGCTGGCCGACACCTTGCTGCGCCTTGGGATGTTGGCCGTGGGCGCATTGCTGCTGGTGTGGTTTGCCGTCAGCGCGGCGCTGCGTCCGCTGGAGCGCTTGCGCACTGCCGTGGAGGAGCGTCAGCCCGACGACTTGCGGCCATTGCCGTTGGTGGAAGTGCAGCATGAGTTCGGTCCCCTGGTGCGCTCCCTCAATCACTTCACCGAGCGCCTGCGCGGCCAGTTCGAGCGCCAGGCGCAGTTTATCGCCGACGCCGCCCACGAATTGCGCACCCCGCTGGCGGCACTGAAGGCGCGTTTGGAACTCGGCCTGCGCAGCGACGCCCCGGCGACGTGGCGCAGCACCCTGGAAACCGCCGCCCAAGGCACCGACCGCCTCACCCATTTGGCCAACCAACTGCTGTCGCTGGCACGCATTGAAAACGGCGCGCGGGCGATTGCCGAAGGCGGGGCGCAATTGCTCGACCTCAGCCAACTGGCGCGGGAATTGGGCATGGCCATGGCGCCGCTGGCGCATGCGCGCGGCGTTGCGCTGGCGTTGGAGGCGGATGAGCCGGTGTGGCTGCGGGGTGAGCCGACCTTGTTGAACGAGTTGCTGAGCAACCTGGTCGATAACGCCCTGGCTCACACACCGTCCGGAGGCAACGTGATTTTGCGGGTCACGGCGCCCGCGATCCTGGAGGTGGAAGATGATGGCCCGGGCATCCCGCTGGATGAGCGGGACCGGGTATTCGAGCGTTTCTACCGCCGCAGCCAACAGGGCATGGGCTCAGGTTTGGGGCTGGCGATTGTCGGTGAGATCTGCCGTGCACACTTGGCGCAGATCAGTCTGCATGACGGCGAGTTGGCGGGGTTGAAGGTGCGCGTGAGTTTTATCGCGGGTTGATCAGTAAAACATCGAGCGCGCTTCTTCCAGCTCGGCACGCAGGGCATTGCTGTAGGGGTCGACGCGCAGCTTCTGGATCGCCGGCAGGCTGGCAACCGATACATTCGCCAGCGGATGATCGGTGCCCCGGTGGCAATACAGCACGGCGACTTGCACCAGGTCGATGTAGTCCAGGCTCGCGGAGTCGCGTTCCAGGTCCAGGTATTGCCCTGGCAGCTTCGCGAGCATCTCCGGAAAATCCCAGTCACCCAGCAGTTTGTCGCCCAACAGCGGGTGAATGCTCTCTATCACATGGTTGAGGCTGACCGGGTCGGAGAGCAGTTCGTAACGGTCTTCGGCATAGGCGAGGATCGGCAGCACGCCAATCTGATGCACCAGACCGCCGAGCGCTGCCTGGTCAGGTTTCAGCTGGCTGTGGCTGCGGCACAAGGCATAGCTCACGCCTGCTACTTCCAGGCTGCGGCGCCACACTTCGCGCATTTTCAAATCGACGACTTCGGAGCGGGCGTGGAAGATCTGCTCCATCACCAGGCCAATGGCCAGGTTGCTGCTGTAGTTGGTGCCCAGCCGGGTGATGGCGGTATGCAGGTCGGTGACTTCCTGGGTCGCGCGCATCAGCGGGCTGTTGACCACTTTGATCAGGCGTGCCGACAGGGCGGTGTCGCGAGCGATCACTTTGCTCAAGTGGCTGATGCTGATTTCCGGGTCTTCGGCGGCCTGACGTATGTTCAGGGCCACTTCCGGTAATGTCGGCAGAACCAGGTCATCGTTGTCGATGGCCGTCACTAAAGCCTGTTGGACTTTTTCCGCCAGCTTGTTCATTCATGTTCTCTAGGGTGCTGCAAAAAAGTGCGGCGCTTAACGCTGGATCTCTTTATCACGATCCAGTTGGTAAGGCAGATCGAGCAACTGCAAGCCCGGGCCTTCCAGGGTGCCTAAGTGCACATCGCCACTGTCGGCAGCTTCGGCCTGCAGCACGGCCAGAAGTTCCACGCATTGGTCAGCTTTTGCTGCAATCACCACCTCACCGATAGCACTGTTGTGGCTGGGCGCGAACAACGGGGTGCCTGGCTCGGGCAATTCGGTTGCATCAAGGCTCAGGCGATACAGGCGACGCTTGAGTTTGCCCAGGTATTGCATGCGCGCGACGATTTCCTGGCCGGTGTAGCAGCCTTTCTTGAAGCTGACGCCGCCGACGGCCTGCAGGTTGAGCATTTGCGGGATAAACAGTTCACGGGTCTGGGGCATGACCTGGCCGATGCCGGCGCGGATCTGGCCCAACAGCCATTGATTCAAGTCAGCAGGTTGCAGCTGTGTGGCCAGCTGAGCGCGCACGGCTTCGGCGTGTTCGACGGGCACCCAGAGTTCGCTGCGGCCAGGTGAGACACGAATGGCAATCAATGTGTCGCTGCGCGTTACGCTGTCGGTTTCGGCAGGCAGCTCAAGGCTAAGGGAGGCGAGGGCCTGATCCGCATTCGACAGGCCGAAACGCACCCAGGCGGCGCTTTCGTCGGTGAGTTTGGATTTGGAGAACACCGCGTATTTTTTCAAATCTGCCAGTTGCGGTTCGAGCAGTTCGCTGGCCATGGCCAGGAGCACGCCGTCGCCTTGCAGCAGGATGCGAAAGCTCGACTGCATGCGGCCTTTTTGCGTGCAGCGAGCGCCGAGGCTCGCCTGGGTGTCACTCAGGTAATTGAGGTTGCAGGTCAGTTGCCCTTGCAGGAACTTGGCAGCGTCGGCGCCGCGGACGGCAAGAACGCCTTCGTGTGACAAGGGGCAAAAAAAAGCGGAGTCAGCCATGGGTCATCGCAGGTCAAAAAGTCATGGGTGCATCATAGAGGGGCGTCCGGCAAATGGATAGTTTCCGTATGGTGCGACCAAAGCCGACTGGTCCGGTGCTGTCGGGCCTGTATACTTGCGCTCTATTTGAGGAGCGCTCCATGGTCGAAGATGTAGAAATCAATCGCCTCTACTGGCACAGCCGTCGCGGCATGCTGGAGTTGGATGTGTTGCTGGTGCCTTTCACCAAAGAGGTGTACGCGACGCTCAATCAGGTGGACCGCGACCTCTACGTCAGGCTGCTGACTTGCGAAGATCAGGACATGTTCGGCTGGTTCATGGAGCGCGCCGAATCTGAAGATCCGGAGCTGCAGCGCATGGTTCGGATGATTCTGGATCGTGTCCAGCCCAAGTAATCACTTCGAATGCCGCTGGCAGGCCTCACGGCTATTGCTGGCGGCCTATCTGCTTGCCCAGCTGTTCGCGTTGGGCGCCTTGCTGCTTGGGGATCTACCGTTCTACGGCCTCGGCATTCTGTTGTGTCTGGCCCACGCCGTGTGGGTTTTGCCGCGTCATATCCTGTTGAACCACCGTTCGTCGATTCGTGGCCTGCGCCGCGACGAAGACGGCTGGCAGCTATTTTGTGATGAGCGCGGCTGGCACCCTGTGCAACTGCGTCCCGACAGCCTGGCATTACCGTTGATCGTGGTGCTGCGCTATCGGGTGCAGGGAGAATGGCGGGTGCGTTCGATCTGCGTGCCCAGGGACGCGCAGGCCGCCGACGTGCATCGGCGCCTGCGGGTTCGCTTGAAGTTCAGCCGCCGTAGGTGGCTGGCGCCAGAATAGTGTCACGGGCCTCGGGCAGCATCTGCGGGTAGTCGAGGGTGTAGTGCAGGCCGCGGCTCTCCTTGCGCTCCATGGCAGAGCGGATCATCAGTTCCGCCACCTGCGCCAGGTTGCGCAATTCGATCAGGTCACGGCTGACTTTATAGTTGCTGTAGAACTCGTCGATCTCGTCCAACAGCAACCGCACGCGGTGTTGAGCGCGTTGCAGGCGCTTGTTGGTGCGCACGATCCCCACGTAGTCCCACATGAAGCGGCGCAGCTCATCCCAGTTGTGGGCGATGATGACGTCTTCGTCCGAGTCGGTGACCTGGCTGGCGTCCCAGCGGGGCAGGGCGGCGGGTACCGGGATGCGGGGCAGTTGTTCGAGGATGTCGGCGGCGGCGGAGCGGGCGTAGACGAAGCATTCGAGCAGCGAGTTGCTGGCCATGCGGTTGGCGCCGTGCAGGCCGGTGAAGCTGGTTTCGCCGATTGCATACAGGCCAGGCACGTCGGTGCGGCCGTGTTGGTCCACCATCACACCGCCGCAGGTGTAGTGCGCGGCCGGCACTACCGGGATCGGGCCTTTGGTGATGTCGATGTTGAACGCCAGGCAGCGCTCGTAGACGGTGGGGAAATGGGTCTTGATGAAGGCTTCGGGCTTGTGGCTGATGTCCAGGTAGACGCAGTCGATGCCCAGGCGCTTCATTTCGTGGTCGATGGCGCGGGCGACAATATCCCGCGGCGCGAGCTCAGCGCGAGGGTCGAAGCGTTGCATGAAGCGCTCGCCATTTGGCAGTTTCAGGTGCGCACCTTCACCGCGAAGGGCTTCGGTGATCAGGAAGCTCTTGGCCTGCGGGTGATACAGGCAGGTGGGGTGGAACTGGTTGAACTCCAGATTCGCGACGCGGCAGCCCGAACGCCACGCCATGGCAATGCCATCGCCGCAGGCACCGTCGGGGTTGCTGGTATAGAGATAAACCTTGGCCGCGCCGCCCGAGGCGAGAATGGTGAAGCGCGCGCCGTAGGTGTCGACTTCGCCGCTGGCGCGGTTGAGCACGTAGGCGCCGAGGCAGCGTTCGCCTGCCAGGCCCAGGCGCTTTTCGGTGATCAGGTCGACGGCTACCCGTTGTTCCAACAGCTCGATGTTGGGGCGTTGGCGGGCCTGGTCGAGGAGGGTTCTGAAAATGGCGGCGCCGGTGGCGTCAGCCGCATGGATGATGCGGCGGTGGCTGTGACCGCCTTCGCGGGTCAGGTGGAATTCAAATCCGCCGTCGTCGCTGCCGGCATGCTCGTCGCGGGTGAACGGCACGCCCTGGTCGATCAGCCATTGGATGGCTTCGCGGCTGTGCTCGACGGTGAAGCGTACGGCGTCTTCGTTGCACAGGCCGCCGCCAGCGTTAAGAGTGTCTTCGACGTGGGATTGCACGGTGTCAGTGTCGTCCAGAACTGCTGCGACGCCGCCCTGGGCCCAGAATGTCGAGCCGTTGGCCAGATCGCCTTTGCTCAGCACCGCAATGCGCAAGTGGCTGGGGAGCGTCAGCGCCAGGCTCAAGCCGGCCGCGCCACTACCGATCACCAGGACATCGTGTTGAAACTGTTGGCTCATTAGCAGGATTCCGCAAAAAGCGATCCAAAGGGGTGGCGCGAACAGGACGCCTGGATCGGCGAATCAAAGGGTCACACGGGCCACTAGTATATAGAGGGGGGGAGCGGCACAATAGCCGGGCATTCGTGGCAATGTGAGATTACGGTGCGCAGCTTGGGTAAAATCGGCTGGTTATTGAGACGGGAACTTTTTGCATAAGCCCTGACTCAATAGCAGGTTGCCCGAAAGCTGGGAAAACGTTGAGTTTATTGGCCCGTCGGGAGCATTGGACGCGTCAGAAAACCGGCGACAAGATTATTCGCGCAGCCGGCGATGCCCGTGCTGCGTTTTTCGTGTGTGCCAAATCAGTGCGCGCCGGAAACTTGCTTGGAGGGGGAGAACTTTTGCGAAAAGTCCGAGTCTATGTTTGCAAGCCTGATCGTTTAGTTATGCAAGCCTCCTCCAAGTACAACGAGGAGTGTTCATGCTAACCCAGGAAGAGGATCAGCAGCTGGTCGAGCGCGTTCAACGCGGCGACAAGCGAGCATTTGATCTGCTAGTGCTGAAATACCAGCACAAAATTCTCGGGTTGATCGTGCGTTTTGTGCACGACACCCATGAAGCGCAGGACGTTGCACAGGAAGCCTTTATCAAGGCATACCGTGCACTTGGCAACTTCCGCGGTGATAGTGCGTTTTATACGTGGCTATACCGCATCGCCATTAACACGGCGAAGAACTATCTGGTGTCTCGCGGCCGCCGCCCACCAGACAGTGATGTAAGTTCAGAAGATGCAGAATTTTATGATGGTGATCACGGCCTCAAAGATCTCGAGTCGCCGGAGCGTGCATTGCTGCGCGACGAGATCGAAGGCACCGTTCATCGCACAATTCAGCAACTTCCAGAAGATTTACGTACGGCGTTAACTTTACGTGAATTCGATGGTCTGAGTTACGAAGACATTGCGAGCGTCATGCAGTGTCCGGTGGGGACTGTGAGGTCACGGATTTTCCGGGCCCGGGAAGCCATCGATAAAGCCTTGCAACCGTTGTTGCAGGAAAACTAAAGACAGCGGCGACAGCCAAGAGAGGAACCGCCATGAGTCGTGATGCCCTGCAGGAATCGCTGTCCGCAGTGATGGATAACGAAGCGGATGAACTGGAACTTCGTCGAGTGCTCAATGCATTTGATGATGCCGAAACCCGTGATACCTGGTCTCGTTACCAAGTCGCTCGGGCGGTGATGCACAAGGATCTTCTAATCCCTCGTCTGGATATTGCTGCGGCCGTTTCTGCTGCGCTGGCTGATGAAGCCGTTCCGGCAAAAGCTGCTCGTGGTCCATGGCGTAGCCTGGGTCGTTTGGCAGTAGCTGCTTCGGTAACTGTTGCCGTGCTGGCCGGTGTTCGCCTGTACAACCAGGACGAAATAGCCGGTGCCGAACTGGCCCAACAGACTCAGCAACCGGTCATGGCCGGTCCGCAAGTCAAAGGTCCAGCAGTGCTGGCCGGCTATAAGGAAAGCTCCGATACCACCGGCCCTATGGCTAACGGTGTACTTCAAGGGCAATCCGGCTGGCAGGATCAGCGTCTTCCAGGCTACCTGCGCCAACACGCACAGGAATCGGCTTTGAAAGGCACTGAAAGCGCTCTGCCATACGCTCGTGCAGCAAGTCTGGAAAACCGCTAAACCGTTAAGGAGCCCTATGCGCGCCATACCGCTCCTTACGCTTTTGCTCAGTGGTTGTTTTGCACTATCCGCCCATGCCGACGAAGCCCAAGACTGGCTGACTCGACTTGGGCGTGCAGAGCAGCAGCAAAGCTTCGAAGGTACGTTCGTCTACGAGCGCAACGGCAGTTTCTCTACCCACGATATCTGGCACCGTATTCAAGACGGGCATGTCCGTGAGCGACTCTTGCAACTCGACGGATCAGCTCAGGAATTGGTGCGGGTAGACGGTCGAACCCAATGCGTCAGTGGCGCTCTGGTTGCCGGCCTGGGTAATTCGCCCGAAGCGCCATCGCGCGCCCTTGATCCGCAAAAACTCACTCAACTCTACGAATTGGCCGTCATTGGCAAATCTCGCGTAGCCGGTCGAAATGCGGTGATTATCTCGATCACGCCGCGCGATCAGTATCGGTATGGTTTCGAGTTGCACCTTGATCGTCAAACTGCGTTGCCGCTCAAATCCTTGTTACTTAATGAACAGGGACAATTGTTGGAGCGTTTCCAGTTCACTCGACTGAACACGTCGGTCGCGCTCTCTGACCGAGACTTGCAGCCCAGCGGTGATTGCGCACCTATCGCGCTTGCCAATAGCAAGGCGCCTGAAATCCCCGCCACCCATGCGTGGCACTTGGATTGGCTGCCTCCGGGGTTTCAGCTCACCAGCAGTACTGCACGCAAAGATACCCAGACCAAGTCCACCGTCGATAGCCTGATGTACGACGATGGGCTGGCACGTTTTTCGGTGTTTCTTGAGTCGACCGATGGCGCCAGCGTGAGCGAAACCCGTACTCAGCTGGGCCCGACCGTTGCCGTATCGCGCCGCTTGAACACGGTAGAGGGGGAAGTGATGGTGACTGTTGTGGGCGAAATCCCCATCGGCACTGCCGAACGCATCGCGCTGTCGGTGCGCGGTGAAAAAACCGCTGCTGCAAAGCCGTGAGTCATTAATCCTATGTTCATCCTGACCTTTCAATGTGAGCCTGTGCTTGGTTGGAGGCTGGAAGCATGAAACTTCAGGATCAGTATTTTCACTTGCAAAAAATCCCCATGTTTTTTATAGGTCAGGGCTTGTCGGCCCTGGCCTTGTTTTGTTCGCGGAACAAAGATGTCGGTCGCACTTTTCGGCGTTTCTTGAACCCTGTCGCTCAACCCTGCTCGTCGTAACGGGAGCTGTATGTCGATACCACGTTTGAAGTCTTACCTATCCATAGTCGCCACGGTGCTGGTGCTGGGTCAGGCCGTGTCCGCGCAAGCGGCCGAATTGCCTGACTTCACCCAACTGGTGGAGCAGGCCTCGCCTGCCGTGGTGAACATCAGTACCACGCAAAAGCTGCCGGATCGCAAAGTGTCGAACCAGCAGATGCCCGATCTGGAAGGCCTGCCGCCAATGCTGCGCGAGTTCTTCGAGCGTGGCATGCCGCAACAGCGTTCCCCCCGTGGCGGCGGCGGTGGCCAGCGTGAGGCACAGTCCTTGGGCTCGGGCTTCATCATCTCGCCTGACGGCTACATCCTCACCAACAACCACGTGATTGCCGACGCCGACGAGATTCTTGTGCGCCTGGCTGATCGCAGTGAGTTGAAAGCCAAGCTGATCGGCACCGACCCACGTTCCGACGTGGCCTTGCTGAAAATCGACGGCAAAGATTTGCCGGTACTCAAACTGGGTAAATCCCAGGACCTGAAAGCCGGCCAGTGGGTAGTAGCGATCGGTTCACCGTTCGGCTTTGACCATACCGTCACCCAGGGCATCGTCAGTGCCATTGGTCGCAGCCTGCCAAATGAAAACTACGTGCCATTCATCCAGACCGACGTGCCGATCAACCCGGGTAACTCCGGCGGTCCGCTGTTCAACCTGGCGGGCGAAGTGGTCGGGATCAACTCGCAGATTTATACCCGCTCCGGTGGCTTCATGGGGGTGTCCTTTGCTATTCCGATTGACGTGGCCATGGACGTTTCCAACCAGCTCAAGAGCGGTGGCAAGGTCAGCCGTGGCTGGTTGGGCGTAGTGATCCAGGAAGTGAACAAGGACCTGGCTGAGTCGTTCGGTCTCGATAAGCCGGCCGGTGCCCTGGTCGCCCAGATCCAGGACGACGGCCCGGCTGCCAAAGGTGGCCTGCAAGTCGGTGACGTGATCCTGAGCATGAATGGCCAACCGATCATCATGTCGGCAGACCTGCCGCACTTGGTCGGTGCACTCAAGGCCGGCAGCAAAGCCAAGCTGGAAGTGATTCGTGATGGCAAGCGCCAGACCGTTGAGCTGACCGTTGGTGCGATCCCGGAAGAGGGCGCCACCCTGGACGCTCTGGGCAACGCCAAACCGGGTGCCGAGCGCAGCAGCAATCGCCTGGGCATTGCCGTGGCTGAGCTGACTGATGAGCAGAAGAAAAGCTTCGACCTTAAAAGCGGCGTAGTGATCAAGGAAGTGCAGGACGGCCCTGCCTCTCTGATTGGCCTGCAGCCAGGTGACGTGATCACTCACCTGAACAATCAGGCCATCGACTCCACCAAGCAGTTCACCGACATCGCCAAGGCGCTGCCGAAGAACCGTTCGGTGTCGATGCGTGTCTTGCGTCAAGGGCGTGCGAGCTTCATTACCTTCAAGCTGGCCGAGTAACTTCCAGGCCAATAAAAAGCCCCGCGAAAGCGGGGCTTTTTTGTGGGCGATGTATTTAGCTCATCATCCCTTTTACCAAGCGTTCCTGCTCGATCAGCTCACGCTGGCGCGCGTCGATACGAGACGACAGCGGGAAGTTGTTGCCGGCCCGGCGCTTGGCAAAATCCAGTTGCTGAATGGCCTGCTGGAAGTCGCCTACCAATGCAAAGTACTCGGCGCGGGCTTGATGCAAGCCAATGATGTTGCCGGACAGGCCGCGTGTCTCGGCGACCTGGTACCAGACGTCGGGGTCATCGGAACGGGATTTGAGCAACGCATCCAACGCTTTCTCCGCATCGGCGGTTCGGTTCTGCTTAAGCAACAAGTCCACGCGCACCTGGTTGAGCGGGTAGTTGCCGGGGTACTGGGTGAGCATCCGGTCAGTGCGTTGCTGGGCATCCGGCAAGCGGTTGTTGGTGATGTCCAGCTCGATTTGCGCCAGGTTGTACGTGATGTCGTTGGGCGCCTTGGCCAGCAGCGGTGCCAGGGTTTCCCGCGCTTCCTTGAGTTGAGTGCCCTTGATCTGGGCGATGGCCAGGCCATAGCGCGCCACATCGTTTTTAGGGTTCTCGTCCAACTGCGCCTGAAAGCGTTTGGCCGCAAGGCCGGGCGTGTCCTCGTATTGCAACTGCACGCGCGCGCGAATCAGTTGATAGCGCAGGCTGTCTTCCTTGCCGCCGGGTTTGGCTTGCTCGGCGCGGTTACGAGTGTCGGCGATCCGTGATTCGGTAACCGGGTGAGTCAGCAGGAACTCCGGTGGCTTGGCGTCGAAGCGATATTGACGCATCAGCCGTTCGAACATGGTCGGCATGGAGCGCGGGTCGTAACCGGCTTTTTCCAGGTTAAGAATGCCGATACGGTCAGCCTCTTGTTCGTTCTGACGGGAGAACCGACGTTGCTCCTGGATGGCTGCCGCCTGGCTGCCGGCAATCGCGGCAATGCCGGCATCACCCGCGCCCGCTGCTGCAGCGATGATGCCGCCGAGCAAAGCGGCCATCATCGGGATCTGCATGCGCGACTGCGCTTCCACACCGCGGGCGAAGTGGCGCTGGGACAAGTGAGCCAATTCGTGGGCGAGTACCGAAGCATATTCGCCTTCGGTTTGCGCGTTGAGGAACAAACCGCCGTTGACCCCGACAATCCCACCGGGGGCGGCAAAGGCGTTGAGTTGTGGGCTGTTGATCAGGATGAACTCCAGGCGCCGGTCATTGACCTGACTGGTCTCCACCAGCTTGTACACACTGGTTTCCACGTAATCCTTGAGTTGTGGGTCATTGAGTTGCGAGACCTGGCCGCGCAGGTAGGCAAGCCAAGCACGGCCCAACTGGTATTCCTGTTGTGGCGAGACAATGGCAGAACTGGCGTCGCCAAGTGACGGCAGGTCGTCAGCGAAGCCCGGAGAGGCCAGCAGGCAGGCCAGCGTCAGCAGGGTAGGGCGCAAAAAAGTCATGCACAGAGCCTTTCGACAAAGAGCTTACTGTAGCCGGACACTGAGCTTCGGACCAGATATTCTAAGCACCCCAAACGCGTGCCCGGAGTAAAACCATGACCGACGCTGTAGCCTTTGATGCCGAACTCGATGCCAGCGGCCTCAATTGCCCGTTGCCGTTGCTTAAGGCCAAGCTGGAACTCAATCGATTGGCCAGCGGCGCAGTGCTCAAGGTGATCGCCACGGACGCAGGCTCCCAGCGTGATTTCCGCACGTTTGCCAAGTTGGCTGGCCACACCCTGTTGCATGAAGAAGACGCCGCCGGTGTATACCGCTATTGGTTGCGCAAGGCCTGAACCGTTTGCCCCTACCGCCCGAGGTTGATTGATGTTCAAAGTGTTACGAGACTGGATTCAGCGCTACTTCTCCGATGAAGAAGCCGTGGTGCTGGCGGTCCTGCTGTTCCTGGCCTTTACCGCCGTACTCACCTTGGGCGGCATGTTGGCACCGGTGCTGGCCGGGATGGTGTTGGCGTACCTGATGCAAGGCCTGGTCACCACGCTGGAGCGTATGCGTTTGCCGGGCGGGGTCGCGGTAGGGTTGGTGTTTGCGTTGTTCATGGGGTTGTTGGTGGTGTTCATCGTGGTGGTGCTGCCCTTGCTGTGGCATCAGATGATCACGTTATTCAACGAGTTGCCGGGCATGCTCGCCAAGTGGCAATCGCTGTTGCTGCTGTTGCCGGAACGCTATCCGCACCTGGTGTCGGACGAGCAGGTGCTGCAGGCCATCGAAGTGGCGCGCGGCGAGATCGGAAAGTTCGGGCAATGGGCGCTGACCTTTTCCCTGTCGAGCCTGCCGTTGCTGGTCAACATCATGATCTATCTGGTGCTGGTGCCGATCCTGGTGTTCTTCTTTCTCAAGGACCGCGCGATGATCGGCCGCTGGGTAAGCGGTTACCTGCCGCGTGAGCGGGCGCTGATTACCCGGGTGGCGGAAGAAATGAACCGGCAGATTGCCAATTACATCCGCGGCAAGGTCATTGAGATCGTCATCTGCGGGGGCGTCACCTACATCGCTTTCGTCGCGCTCGGCCTGAACTACGCGGCATTGCTGGCGTTGCTGGTGGGTGTGTCGGTGGTGGTGCCCTACGTCGGCGCGGTGGTGGTAACGGTGCCGGTGATGTTGATCGCGCTGTTCCAGTGGGGTTGGAGTGATCAGTTCATCTACCTGATGGCGGTGTACGGCATTATCCAGACCCTGGACGGAAACGTACTGGTGCCGTTGCTGTTCTCGGAGGCTGTCAACCTGCACCCGGTTGCGATCATCTGCGCGGTGTTGTTGTTTGGCGGGCTGTGGGGGTTTTGGGGCGTGTTCTTTGCGATTCCCCTGGCGACACTGTTCAAGGCCGTACTGGATGCGTGGCCGCGGCAAGAACCGGCGGTGGCGCCTTTGTTGTAACGATGGGGGCGAATACCCGGTGTTCGCCCCAACGATTCAAGCCTTGCTCAGCGCCTGCGCCGCCGCCAAAACGGCGTCCACATGCCCTGGCACTTTCACGCCACGCCATTCCTGACGCAGCACGCCGTCCTTGTCGATCAAGAAGGTGCTGCGATCAACGCCCAGGTATTCCTTGCCGTAAAGCTTCTTCAGTTTGATCACATCAAACAACTGGCAAACCGCCTCGTCCTTGTCGCTGATCAGCTCGAAGGGAAATTCCTGCTTGGCCTTGAAGTTTTCGTGGGACTTCACGCTGTCGCGCGACACGCCAAACACCTCGGTGTTGGCGGCCTTGAACGCTGCGTACTGGTCCCGAAAGCCCTGGCCTTCGGTGGTGCAGCCCGGCGTGCTGTCTTTCGGATAGAAGTAGATCACCACTTGCTTGCCCTTGAGGGCTGCGAGGCTGAAAGTCTGGCCGCTGGTGGCCTGGGCTTCGAAATCGGCCACGGGTTTATCGATGACTACCGGCATGGATAGATACTTCCTTACATTGGGTTCTGTGGGCGCCATGGCTCGATCAAGGCGTCGAGGTTCAGGGCATCGGCGAAATCCAGGAACTGGTCACGCAACCAACTGATCTGCACGCCCGCCGGCAAGGTCACGGTAAACGTGGCGTTGAGCATGGTGCCGCCGGTCTGTGGCGCCTGATAGGTGTCGCAGGTCAGGTTCTCGAGCTCGACGTTGTGGTCGATAAAGAACTGGCACAGTTCGTTGACGATGTCCGAACGGTAAGCCGAGCTGACGTATGCCACATAAGGCAGAGCCTGCGGGCGGTTTTCCAGTGCGGCGCTGCGCACTACGTTGACGGTGAAATCATGCTTCTTGGCCAGGCCCGGCAGGCCGGTTTCCAGACGCGCCAGGGCGTCCCAGGTGCCGGAAATCTGCAGCACCAGCGCGCTGCACTCGCCATGGCGCGTGAGGCGGGAGGTTACGACGGCGCAGCGGTTTTCATGGCTGGCGCGGCACAGGACGTTGGTCAGCTCCATGGGGTTGGCGCCGAGGGCACTGATAACAAGGAATTGTTCGCGAACTGTGGGGGTGGACATGCAGCCTTCCTAAAACGATGAGCGGTCGATACGGTCAGGGCTGTATCGATCAAAGGATGAAGGGTAGCGAAAACCGCCGCCAAGGGATAGGAGGTGGCGTTTTCATTGCGTGATCGGTCTGATTTCAGCGTGCTTCAAGGCACGCTTTGAGCCAATGATGGCATTGCCCATCGTTTAGTTGCCCCAGAACGCATCCTCAGGCGGTACTTCGCTTGTACAAGCATCTTGGCGCCAGTACCATTACGGCTCTCTTTTTCCGGCAGGAGCGGTTGCATGATTGCGGGCAGTATGGTGGCACTGGTCACACCCATGGATGCACAAGGTCATCTCGACTGGGATAGCCTGGGCAAACTGGTGGACTTCCACCTGCAAGAGGGCACCAACGCCATTGTGGCGGTCGGCACCACAGGTGAGTCGGCCACACTGGATGTGGAAGAACACATTCAGGTGATCGAATTCGTGGTCAAGCGCGTCGCGGGCCGTATCGCCGTGATCGCCGGTACGGGCGCCAACTCGACGCGTGAAGCGATCGAGCTGACCAAAAACGCCAAAAAAGCCGGCGCCGATGCCTGCCTGCTGGTGACCCCGTACTACAACAAGCCGACCCAGGAAGGCCTGTACCAGCACTTTCGCACCATTGCCGAAGCCGTTGATATCCCGCAGATCCTCTACAACGTACCCGGCCGCACTGCCTGCGACATGAAGGCCGAGACCGTGATCCGCCTGTCCACCGTGCCGAACATCATTGGTATCAAAGAAGCCACCGGTGACCTGCAGCGCGCCAAGGACATCCTGGCCGGCGTAAGCAGCGACTTCCTTGTGTATTCCGGTGACGACGCTACGGCTGTCGAGCTGATCCTGCTGGGGGGCAAAGGCAACATCTCGGTGACCGCCAACGTCGCCCCGCGCGCCATGAGCGAATTGTGCGCCGCCGCCATCGCCGGTGATGCCGTGACCGCCCGCGCGATCCACGAGAAGCTGATGCCGCTCAACAAGACACTGTTTATTGAATCCAACCCTATTCCCGTGAAATGGGCGCTGTTTGAGATGGGCTTGATGCCGGACGGTATCCGTCTGCCGCTCACCCGGCTCAGCGAAGCCTGTCACGAACCGCTGCGACAGGCCCTGCGCCAGTCCGGCGTCCTGGTTTAATTGAGGAAGCACTACGCATGAAGCGATTGGCCGGACTTTCCGCACTTGCCTTGATTATCTCCAGCACCAGTGGCTGCGGTTGGATTTGGGGCCCGGATGGTTACTTCCGTGACCGCGGCAGCGATTACCTGGAAGCACAAGCAACCAAACCGATGCAACTGCCGCCGGACGTCAATGTCGCCAAGCGCCTTGACCCGTTGCTGCCTATCCCGCGAAACGTTGCCGACGACACCACCAAGGGTGAATACGTGGTGCCACGTCCACAGCCGATCTCGGCCGTGGCTGACGCCAGCGACTACAGCCTGCAGAAGAGCGGCGACAACCGCTGGATTATCGCGCAGCGCCCACCTGCCGAAGTCTGGCCGGTGGCTGTGCAGTTCTTCCAGGACAACGGTTTTCGCATTGACCAGCAACGCCCGCAGACCGGTGAATTCACCACTGCCTGGCAGCGCAGCAGCGAACTGTCCGCCAACATGGCCCAGCGCCTGCAGGCCGGCGGTGTAGCCGCCGACAGCGAAGCCCGTGTGCGTGTGCGCATCGAGCCGGGCGTGCAGCGCAACACCAGTGAAGTCTACGTGGTCAGCGCCGAGCGTCCTGCCGGCAGCACCGCCGCTGTCGATTTCACCCCACGTTCGGTCAACATGGGCGTGGACGCCGCGCTGGTCGACGAGATGCTGGCCAGCATGAGCCGTATCTCCGAGAAGGGCGGTTCGGTGTCGCTTCTCGCTGCGCGTGATTACGACACGCCTAACCGCGTCAGCCTCACCGAGGACGGCAGCGGCAACGTGGTGCTGAACCTGGGTGAAGACCTCGACCGCGCCTGGGCCAGTGTCGGCCGCGCGTTGGAGAAAGGCCCATGGCGCGTTGAAGACATCAACCGTAGCTTGGGTCTGTACTACATCAACGTGGCTGAAAAAGCCGAGAAGAAAGACGACGAGCCAGGTTTCTTCGGCAAACTGTTCGGCAGCAAGCCGACCAAGGAAGAAGTCGAAACCCGCGCCGAGCGCTACCAGATTCGTTTGAGCAAAGTGGGCGAAAGCGTGCAAGTCACCGTCGAGAAAAACATCAACACCGTTGCGCCGGCTGAAACAGCGCGCAAAGTGTTGGGCGTGATTCAGGACAACCTGGGCTGATCCAATGCGTTTTGCCGTTCTCGGCAGCGGTAGCCAAGGGAACGGCACGCTGGTCGCCCACGACGACACGTACGTGCTGGTGGATTGTGGTTTCTCGTTAAAAGAAACCGAGCGGCGCCTGCTGCGCCTGGGGGTTCACCCCGCGCAGCTGAGCGCGATTCTAGTGACCCACGAACATGCCGACCACGTGCATGGCGTGGGTTTGCTGTCTCGGCGCTACAATCTTCCGGTGTACCTGAGTCGCGGCACACAGCGCGGGATGCGCAAACCCATAGAACCTGCAGGTTTCCTGGCCGGTGGCGAACAGCTGCAGATTGGTGCGTTGAGCATCGATGTGATTGCCGTTGCGCATGACGCCCAAGAGCCTACGCAGTACGTATTCAGCGACGGGGAGCGACGTTTTGGCGTGCTCACCGACCTGGGTTCCTACTGTTCCAAGGTGCTGGACGGATACCGCAACCTCGATGCATTGATGATCGAGTCCAACCACTGTCGAGACTTGCTGGCGCGCGGTCATTATCCGTACTTCCTCAAGCAGCGGGTGGGCGGCGAGCTGGGACATTTGAATAACCACCAGGCGGCGTACCTGGTGTATGAGTTGGGCTGGCAAGACCTGCAGCACTTGGTCCTGGCCCACCTGAGCAGCAAGAACAACCTGCCGCAGCTGGCCCGGCAATGTTTTGTCGACACCCTCGGGTGCGACCCGGACTGGCTGCAACTGGCCGATCAAGATTCAGGGCTCGACTGGCGACACATCGCCTAGCCCACCATTTAGCAAGCGGAGCCCATCATGGAAAAACGTGAAGAACTCTACCGCGGCAAAGCCAAGTCGGTGTACAAGACCGACGACGCCAACCGCCTGATCCTGCTGTTTCGCAACGACACCTCGGCGTTCGACGGCAAGCGCATCGAACAGCTTGACCGCAAAGGCATGGTGAACAACAAGTTCAACGCCTTCATCATGCAGAAACTTGAAGCGGCCGGCATTCCGACCCAATTCGACAAGCTGCTGGGCGACAACGAATGCCTGGTCAAGAAGCTCGACATGATTCCGGTTGAATGCGTCGTGCGTAACTACGCCGCCGGCAGCCTGGTCAAGCGTCTGGGCGTGGAAGAGGGCCTCAAGCTCAACCCTTACACGTTTGAGCTGTTCCTGAAGGACGACGCCAAGGGCGACCCGTTCATCAACGAATCCCACGTCGTGGCATTCGGTTGGGGCACCGCTGAGCAACTGGCACGCATGAAAGAACTGTCGCTGAAGGTCAACGAGGTGTTGAGCAAACTGTTCGACGACGCTGGCCTGCTGCTGGTGGACTTCAAGCTGGAATTCGGCGTATTCCACGACGGCTCCATCGTCCTGGGCGACGAATTCAGCCCGGACGGCTGCCGCCTGTGGGACAAAGACACCAAGAAGAAGATGGATAAAGACCGCTTCCGCCAGGGCCTCGGTGATGTCATCGAAGCTTACGAAGAAGTCGCCAATCGTCTCGGCGTACCGCTTTAATCGACGCAAGCATCTGATAGCACGGAAAAAAATCGCTTTTGGGGTTTGCTTCCGCGAAACACACTGTTATGATGCGCGCCGTTGGAGAGATGCCAGAGTGGCCGAATGGGACGGATTCGAAATCCGTTGTACCTTCACCGGTACCTAGGGTTCGAATCCCTATCTCTCCGCCATTACATAGAAAAAGCCCCGTAGCTGAATAAGCTACGGGGCTTTTTTGCGTTGGCTGACAAATCGGCCGCAGGCTCAATCGCTCAGTTGCTTTCCGGTAAACCTGATCACGATCTGGTTTATCAACGGCCGCTCCAGCGACGGTGATTTTCTGATCAGCCACCTGAAAAATTAGCCTGGCTGCTGCGTCGCTTGAGCTGTAGCCATCAGGCATCCCATGTAGGCGATTAGCGTCAATCCGGAGATCTTCAGTATTTACGCGTGAGCAACTGACGAACGGTATCGCCAAGTTTTTGCCAGTCCTTCAATGGCTTGATCTTCCTCGGTCATCAGAACACCCGAGGACAACTGCCACCCAATCCTGTTTGAGGGTAGAGATTAGTAACTTCTTCGTAGCGTGTAGTTACATCGTGAAAAGGCTAATCCCCGACCTACCGATGCGATCAACGCCATTTATGACGACGACAGTGCGCTGAAATCAGAAGTCTCAGATTTTTCTGAGAACCGGACGCGTCCTACACGTGCAGCCTTGATCGCTGTAATAGTCTACTCAGCCGATTGATTGAGTACGAGAAGGTTACCCATGGCGAACACTGGTTATATGTCGATCACCGGTAAGGTTCAAGGATTGATTTCAGCGGGTTGTTCAAGTCAGGAATCGATAGGTAATAAGTGTCAGCCGGGCCATTTAGATGAAATCATGGTGCTCTCATACAGCCATAACATGGCCAATATTGGCAACGTGAACAAGCCGACGCATCGCCCAATTGTGCTCACAAAAAATGTTGATAAATCGTCACCCTTACTCGCTCAAGCGCTTTCAAGTAGAGAGGAAATTGAATGTACGATTAACTTTTATCGAATATCTTCTTTTGGGCAGCAGCAAAAGTTTTACTCAATCTCCATTGAAGGCGGTGTTATCACAGACCTGACGCTGGATATGCCGCATGTCATTTTACAAAACGATGCCGAACCACAGGAACATTTAGCGATTCGTTATCGGAGCATCACGTGGGCTCACCACCTTGCTGGCACAACAGGCTATAGCGCTTGGGGAGGCGATGAGTGAAACCCTTGACGGACAGAGTGGATGGCGACAGGTTCGGTAGTTGCGATTTTTGGCAGGTCAGTCGTGCTGGGAGCATTCTGGCTAACCAGGCGTGTACCGTAAGCGCACGGCATATCAAAGATGGAGTTCTGCGACTGCAGTTCAACCGTGAGGTAGCGTTTTTCGCGAGAAGCATCGTCCGCGATGTGGAGCAGGGTAAAAAGTCCTCAGTGCAGGGTATGAGGGAGCTGGAAAGCGAACAAAAAAGCCTGCTTGAGCAAGCACGGGATGTCGCACAAAAAGGTGTCGGGGTGATTGCCGGTGCACTGCAGTTCGCGACAGGGGCAGGCATTTGCTACGTGTCCTTCGGCACGCTATGCCTAGTCGCTGGAGCACCGCTGATCGCGCACGGAGCCAACAACGTCTATGAGGGGGGACGAAATTTGTGGGAGGGCCGCTCGGACACTCAAGGGCCGTTACGCAAGGGATACCATGAAGTTGCCAAAGCAATGGGCGGTGGTGAGTTTGAAGGAAATATGGCGTACGGAGGCGCAGATTTATTGATGTCAGCATATGGAGCAGGTCGATTGGTATTGAAGCCTGACTCCTGGCGTCTGTTTCGTTATGTTCGAACCGATTACCAGCGTGGATACGTCGACGCAAGTAAAGCCGCCTTGGTACTCGATGCTGCAGCTGATATAAGCACCATAAATGTCTTATATAAAGAGTATAAAGAAAATGGGCGCTGACCAGATTCTTATCACTACCATTTATTTTTTTATTTCTCTTTTAGGATTTTTATTTTGGCGTTCAATCAGTAAGCATTATTCTGGTGATAACTTTACTGTTAAGTCGTTTTGGATATGCCTTGTTGGTGTTTTACTGTGGGGGGCAACTCAGTCTAGTGTGGCGCGCCACGGCTCGTTATTATTTTTTTCTTCACCCTTGGAATTTCTGGAGCATAACGATTTGGTTCGATGGATTGCTTTCATTAGTTGGCTTCTTCAGGGGATATGTATTCCTAGCAAAACAATGCGCAACCCTTAGCTTGCATGCGTTCTGATCCAGCTTGTCTGAGCGACTGAGAAGGATTCGAGCCTATTGCCCGCAGCTATTCGCATCGAAACAACCCTTGCCAACAAGACCCGGACAACATCCACTCACCGGTGATCATGCACCTCGCTTAATTGAACGAGAACACCCAGGCGCTAGTGGAAGCTGTGTTGGAGCGCAATTCCCCGACAGGTACACCCACCCAATAATCCGCTACCTCAGAAACTAAAAAAGCCTGCTGAGCTCAACGCCCAGCAGGCTTTTCCGTCATTACTCCATGGTCAGCCGGGCTGGGCCACCAAGCTGTTGCTCACATTGCGCCCCAGTACCAACACCGTCACAAACCCACAGCCGACCAACGCCGTCGCCAAACTCAACAACACCGCGCTACCCATCTGATCGACGATCCGCCCGCCAAAGAATGAACCCAAGGCAATGATCACTTGGAACAAGGCAACAAACAGGGGCATGCCGCGTTCGACATCCTTGGGTGCCACCACAAACATCCAGATACTGGCGCAGGCCGGGAAGGCGCCGAAGGCGAAGCCCCACAGCCCGATCAACATCGCGGCGCCGGTCATGCCGGTGGCGAAGTAGGGGAACAGCGCGGTGCTGGTGCCGATCATCAGCGCGACCAGCAGCAAGGTATAACGAACGCTGCGGTTGGCAGCGAAACCGGCAAAGACATTGCCCATCACCCCGGCCACACCATAAAGCAGCAGCAGTGAGCCAATCGTCGGGCCGTCAAAGCCGGAGCTGTTTTTGAAGAAGGGCGCCACATAGGTGTAAGCCGCAAAATGCGCCAGCCCGATCAGCAACACAGCGATCAACCCGACCCGTGCTTGTGGGTTGATGAACAAGGCCGGCAGGTCGCGGACCTCAATGGCTTTTTCCGGGGTAAGGCGTGGCAGCAGGAGGACCTGCGCCAGCAACACCGGCACGCCGACCAGCGCGGTCACCAGAAAGGTCATGCGCCAGCCCATCAGGCCACTGAGCCAGGTGCCAACGGGCACGCCAAGTACGGTGGCCAGCGTCACTCCCATCATGATGATCGACGTGGCCTTTGCTACGCCCACTCCCTTGGGTGCCAGGCGTCCGCTTAGGGCGATTGCCGTCGCCCAGAAGCCGCCGATGCTGATACCCAGCAGTACGCGGCCGAACAACAGCACGCTGAAATCGCTGGCGTAGGCCACTACCGAGTTGGCGATGATCATGATCAGCGTCAGGCCGATCAGCAGGTAACGACGGTCCATGGCGCCAATGCTGACAGACAGCAACGGCGCGGCGAGGGCGGCCATGATGCCGGGCAGGGTCACCATCAGGCCGGCGTGGCCGGCGCTGATGCCGAGGTCGCTGGCAACGTCGTTGAGTACGCCCACCGGCAGAAACTCACTGGTCACCAGGGCGAAGGCGCCCACGGCGACTGAGAGAATCGCCAGCCACTGCTGTTTGACACTCTGTTGATTATGTTCGGGAAGGCCGCTGGGGGCCGGGCTGGCGCTTGGCATGGTGTTGGGTTCCATAGGGACATGTCGCCTGAAACAGGCGAAGGGAAGGGAGAGTGGAGGCGATTATAGGAAGCGGGTTGGGCAATCACACAGGCGAGCGTTTCGATAATAACCATCAGTGCAATCGATTAGACGCCTTACATCACGCTTGCGCCTTTCGTACCGGTTTCCCAAACGTTGCCTACAGGCAGCGCGTTGCGACCCGTTCTGCAACTCACTATCGTGGTCCAGCGATTTTCAGGTAGGAAATCCCACACAGCAAAGGACCTGCATCATGAGCAAAAACACCAAGAAAACCTCCGGCAAGATGGCCACTTTGGCGGCGCAAACCCTCAATAATCCAAACGCCTCGGCCCTTGCCAAAAGCCTTGCCGCGTCGGCCTTGGCCCAGAGCAGTACAGACAAGCAGACGAGCGCCGAGATGGAGGAGAAAGCAGCGAAGGCGCTTCAGAGCGATAAATACAGCGACCAGACCAAATCCCTCGCTGCCTCGGTCCTCTCCCAGGCCAATAGGGAACGCGGAAGCTGAGTTAACAACGCCGCCAAGGCACAAGCCCTGTAGCTAAACACGCTACAGGGATTTTTCGTTTCCGGCGTTTTGTTCCAGCAGCTTGAGGCGGGCTTAAACCACGAACTTTGCAATCATCGTGTTCAGGTCAACCGCCAGGCGTGAAAGCTCCTGACTGGCGGCGGTGGTCTGGTTGGCCCCGGCGGCCGTCTGGGCCGACAGATCGCGGATATTCGTCAGGTTGCGATCCACCTCCCGGGCCACTTGCGCCTGCTCTTCGGAAGCGCTGGCGATGATCAGGTTGCCTTCGGTGATGCGCGTGATTGCATGGGTGATGCGCTCCAGCGACTCGCCCGCACAGTGGGCCACGGTCAGTGTCGAGCGCGCGCGTTCATTGCTGCTGTGCATCACCGATACCGCCTGGGTCGAACCCTTCTGCACCCCGCTGACCATCTGCTCGATTTCCTGGGTCGACTGCTGGGTTCGATGCGCCAGGGCCCGGACTTCGTCGGCCACCACGGCAAAACCGCGTCCGGCCTCGCCGGCGCGGGCGGCTTCGATGGCCGCGTTCAGCGCCAGCAGGTTGGTTTGTTCGGCAATGGCGCGGATCACGTCCAATACTTTGGTGATGTCTTGAACGCTGTCGGCCAGGCTCTGGATTTCTTCGGTCGCCGACGTCACTTCCTCGGCCAGCAAAGAAATCGATTCCACGGTGTCCATGACGTGGCTGCGACCGTTGCCTGCCATGGCATCTCCGTCTTGGGAGGCGTCGGCAGTGCTGATGGCGTTGCGTGCGACCTCATCCACCGCAGCGGTCATCTGGTTGACCGCTGTGGCGGCCTGTTCGATTTCACCGTTCTGTTCGTGCAAGGCCCGTGTGGATTCCTCAGTGACCGCCGAGAGTTCTTCCGCCGCGGATGCCAGTTGATTGGACGAGTCGGTAATCTGGTGGATGGTTTCGCGAAGGTCCGACTGCATGGTTTCCAGCGCACGCAGCAACTGCCCAGGCTCGTCGTTGCCGTCCACCACAATCGACACGGTCAGGTCGCCCTTGGCCACTTGCTCGGCGATACGCACCGCCTGATGCAACGGCAGCACGATGCTGCGGGTAAACAGCGTGGCCAGCAGTGCGGTGAGGAATGTCGCCAGTGCCATGGCGACGAATACCCATTTCACTGCGCCGTGGTACGTGGCGTCGGAGCTCGTGGCCGCGTCGTCGGCTTCCTGAATATTGATCGACAGCAGGTTCGCCAGCTCGGTCCCAAGCTTGTCGCCCAGAGCGATCAGTTCGCCGTTGAGCAGCGCGATAGCCTGTGGGCGTTCGCCGTTGGCGGCCAGGGCCAATACCTGTTGCTGGACCTGCAGGTATTGTTCCTGGGCCGACTTAAAACGTTCGAACGTGACTCGCTCGGCGTCCACTGTGAGCTTGCTCGCGTACTGCGCGTTGTCGGCCTGAATCTGTTCGCGCAGCTGCGAAAAAGCCCGCTGGCTGGCCTTTACCTGCTCGGCGCTGTCCACCAGCATCACCCGGTAGGTCGCGGCGCGGATCTCGGACACGGCGGTTTGCAGGTCGCCCAAGGCGAGGATGCTGGGCAGCCAGTTTTTGTCGACTTCATCCGACTGGCGAGCCATGTCACGCATCTGGCTCAAAGAGAACAGGCCCAGCAATACCACGAGCAGCCCGACCAGGCCGAAGCCAAAGGCCGAACGCAACGCTATTTTCATCTTTCTTAAACTCATGAACTCCCCCGGTGACAGGAAAAAAGAGCGGTTGCAGCCTGCGGTTGTCCACGCGAAAGCGCAGGAGGCACCGGCTGCACCCCTCCGTTGGTTTGAATGTTTTCTAAGGCGCCAGTCAGCGGTGGTGACCGGTGTTGAGCGTCATCACAAGCGCTGCGTGATGGCGTTTCTGCCGATCAGCCATGGCAACAGGGTGTGTGCAGGCATTGGGCGAGCAAGCAGGTAGCCCTGGCCGGTTTCACAGCCCAGGGTTATCAGGATGTCGCGCTGTTCAACGGTTTCAATGCCTTCAATCACCACACCAATGTTCAGCTCGCGCGCCAGGGACAAGACGCTTGAGATCGCCGCACGACTGCGCGGCTCCGAAGACAGGTCGCGAATAAATTCGGCCTGTATTTTTATTTCGTTGAACGGCAGGCTGCACAGGCGCTGCAATGACGAATAGCCGCCGCCGAAGTCGTCGATGGACAACCCGCAGCCCATCATGCGTAGGCGCACCATGTTTTCCAGGCTGATGGAGCCTGGGTCGAGCGTGCCGGTCTCGGTCATTTCAAACGACAGGCTGCAACCGGGCGCGTCGAAGCGCTTGAGCAGCAGGGCCACGTGCGCACTCATCTGCGGGTTGGCAAATTGGCTCGCGTTGACATTCACTGCGAAGGTGAGTGACACCTCAGAAGCCAGTGCTTCCTTGCGCAGCGTCAGGCATTGATCGATCTGGCGATACAGCAAACTGTCCATCAGGCCGTGGCGTTCCAGTACCGGAATAAATGACGCGGGCGCCAAGATGCCCCGCTCAGGATGATTCCAGCGTGCGAGCGCCTCCACGGAGGTGACCTGCAATGTCCTGATGTCGAATTTGGGTTGATAGAAGACCTCCAGCTCGCCGTTCTCCAGTGCGCTGAGCACCTGATGTTCGTTGGTCTCACCGGCAATATGCAGCGGGCAGGCTGGGTGCGAGTCGTCGTCCAGGTACTTGCCTGCCAGTCTTTTCAACTCGTGCTCGTGCAGCGGTTTGCACAACTGGCCGAGTACCCGCAGACCGAGCAGTGTCGCCATATGACTGATGGCTTGGCGCAAGTCCAACGCGATACTGCTGGTGATAACCACCGATTTCAGCGCGTGCCGTTGGCTTGCGCGGCGCAGGAAGGTAATGCCGTCCATGCCCTCCATGCAGATATCGCAGAACGCGATGTCTACCGGCCCGTTGCTTTCCAGCAACTGCAGCGCCTCCCAGCCGCCAGAGGCTTCAAGAATGCGGGTACAGCCCAGATGAGCGAGGAGCATCACGGCGTAACGGCGCTGTACTGGCTGGTCCTCCAGGATCAGGACGCGAAGGGTGGACAGTGGCATCTGAATAGCTCATCGAAATTCTCAGACGCTAGATTGCCAAAAGGGGGTGGCCTTTTAATGGCGAAACCCCTTACGTCTTTGCAAGAAATTTCTTAAGCGGGTTGGCGCTTACGCCTGCGCAGAGTCCTCCTGCAGCAGCGCCAGCAACTGCCGCATGCACGTTTGCACGGCGGCGGTCGAGGCAATCAGGTCGGCTCGCTCTGCGCCATTCGCGCAGTGGGCCTCAAGGTTTTCGCAGGTGAGGATCAGCTGTTCGTAGCGGATAAGCCTTGCCCCACCTTTGACCCGATGAGCCACGTGAGCCAAATGCTGTCGGTCGTCGCACGCCAGCAGCTCGGTGAGCTGTTGCAGGTCGGCGAGGGTGCTCGACAGCAGTTCTTCACGCACGGTTTGCAGCGCCGATAACTTGCCAGGAACCAGCGTTTTCAAATGGGCCTCGAGTGAGGCGGGGGTCAGCTCCGTGCTCGCCTCGCTGTCGAAGTATTCGGTTTGCAGTGGCTGCAGCCGTGCACTCAGTTGCTCCAGGCTGATGGGCTTGAACAGGCAGTCGTCCATGCCGGCCTCCAGGCAGCGCTGTTTTTCTTCGGCGACGGCGTTGGCGGTGAACCCCAGCAACAAGCAACCGGGTTCGCCTCTGGAGTGCTCCGCCTGGCGAATCGCCTGGGCCAATTGATAGCCGTTCATGCCTGGCATGTCGCAGTCTGTCACCACCACATCGAACGGCTGCGCGTTCCACAAGGCCAAGGCCTGGACGCCGTCGCTGGCTTGCTGAACGTCGTGGCCCAAATAGGACAGTTGTTGTGACAGCACCAGGCGATTGGCGGCGTAGTCATCCACGATCAATACGCTTAGCGCCAGGCCCGGCGTCATCTCCAGCGCCACGTCGGCCGGCGGCGAAGGTAGGTCTGCGGCGGGCAGATCGAGCTTGACCGTAACCTGCGTGCCTTTGCCGGGGGCGCTGGTTAACACCAGGCTGCCGCCCATCATTTCGATCAACGACCGGCTGATGACCAGCCCCAGGCCGGAGCCTTGCTGCTGATTGCCGGCCTGGCTGAACGGCGCGAACAACTGCTGCTGATCGGCTGCGCAGATGCCCACGCCGGTGTCCACGATACTCACCGATAGCTGCATCGGTTGGTTGGCGTCAGCCGGTTGCGCGTGGGCGCTGATGCGCACTTCGCCCACGGCGGTGAACTTGATCGCATTGCTCAACAGGTTGGCAATAATTTGTTTGAAGCGCAGGGCATCCATCAGCACATTGCGGTTGACCGCCGGATCACTCTCCAAGGTCAGCGTGATGGCCTTTTCACGCGCCAGGCCGTCGAACACACGCGTCACCGCGTTCAACAACAGGTGCGGGTTTGCGCTCTCGAGCGTCAGGCTTTGCCGGCCGGATTCGATGCGGGCAATGTCGAGTACGTCGCCGATCAGCGCCAGTAATTCCTTGGCAGCGCCCGACGCTACATCGATGGCGGCGCGGTCGAAAATGCCGTGTTCAGACTTGCGCGCAGCCATTTCCAGCATGCCGAGCACGGCGTTCATCGGGGTGCGGATCTCGTGGCTGATGGTCGCCAGAAACGTGGTTTTGGCCCGGTTGGCGTTATCGGCTTCCTGCTTGGCGGCGTGCAGTTGTTCAACCAGGCGCTGGCGGTCACTGACGTCGACCCAGCCACCGATCAGGCCGTCGACACGGCCTTCGCTGCCGCGAAAAGGCAGGATCCAGTGATAGATGGTGAGTACTTCGCCGCTGCGCAGGACAATCTGCCGGTCACGCAGCAAGGGTTCGTCGGCGTCCATGACGGCGAGGTAGTCGCGGTGATATTCCAGAGCCTGCTCCTGGCTGGAGAGCAGGCTTTGCATCACGGTGGTGCCGAGCAACTGTCGCTCGTCCTCAACACCAAAAACCTCGCGATAAGCCTTGTTGCACATCAGCAACCGTGCCTGGCGATCCCTTACATAAGTAGGGTGGGGCATGCCGTTGATCAGCACTCGATCGAATTCAAGCCTGGCACTGAGTGCCCGCTCGGCAAGCTTGCGGCGCAGCACTTGGCGGCGCAGCAACACAATCCATACACACGCACTCAGCAGCAGCACGGCCGCCAGCGCGAAGCCCTGCAGGATTGCCGCCCGGTGTTTGCTCCAATAGCTGTCGTCGAGCACCACCGGGCTGCGCCAGCGATTGGTCAGTTCGTCCATTTCCTCAGGCGAGATGCTCAGCAGCGACTTGTTGAGGATCGAGAGCAATATCGGCGAGGAGTGATCCACCGCAAACGCCAACTGCGCAGCACGGGCGCCGACGGTTGCGCTGATCTTCAATTGGTCGGGGTAGTTTCGGGCAATCAGATAACGTGCGCTGACCAGGGTGCTGACACAGGCCTCGACACTGCCTTTGGCGAGCATTGAAAACGCATCGGCGAGGCTTTGCGCTTCGACAATCCGCACCTGCGGAAACTGCCGTTCAATCAGCTCCCGGCTGGCGTTGCCCTTGATGATCGCCAGGCGTTTGCCCGACAAATCCTGCAGGTTGTTCGAGCTGTCGGCGTGGTTGCGCGTGACCAGCACAAACGGGGTGGACAGGTACGGCCGGCTGAAACTGACGCGTTGTTCGCGATCAAGGCTTGGGGTCAATGCCGCCAGCATGTCAGCCTCCCCGTGGTTGACACGGGTAATCATCGCATCCACCGAGCCGCCTTTTTGCGGGTCGAATTTCAACCCGGTCCTGAGGCTGATTTTGGCCATCACGTCGGCACTCAGGCCGCGGAAACGGTCGTGCTCATCAAAAAAGGTGAAAGGCAAAAAGTCTTCATTGACCACCACTTTCAGGCGCGGATGGTGTGCCAGCCAGCGTTGTTCCTCGACGCTGAACTGCACCTGATGAGTGCCCGAGATGCTCACGCCGCCAGCATTCCAACGGCGCGCAATGGCCATCTGTTCACTGGCGGGGATGGCTTGCAGCGCCGCATTGATCAGGTGCAGGAGTTCACTGTTCTGGCGAGTGGCGGCGAACGAGAAGTTATTGACTTCCATGCGCGAGAAATCCACCAGCTGCACGTTATTCAAGTAACTCTTGTTGATCAGGTAACTGGCGCTGACCGAGTCCCCCAGGTAAACGTCAGCCTTGGAAAAAGCCACTGCGCCTACGGCGTTGAGGATCGAGGGATACAGCTTGAACGTCGCGTGCGGATAGAACGCCTGAACCGTACTCAGCGGCAAATAGTGTTCGACCATGGCCACGGTTTTACCCGCCAGGGTGGGATCGACCAACGGCGAATCATGGGTGCGCGCCACCAGTGTCGGCTGGTCCAGGGTGTAGGGTTCGGACAGGCGAAGGTCCGGGTCTGCGCGTTCAAAATCGTTGGCCGACGCCAGCAGGTCGATCTCACCGCGTTTGAGCGCCTGGATAACCGCACTGCGGTTGGGGTAGCGCTGCACCTGGATTTGTACCGACAGCAGTTGGCCGATTAGCGCCAGGTAGTCCGCACTGATGCCCTCGAATTCGTTGCTGTGGTTGGTGATGTCAAAGGGCGGATAGTCGGGCTCGGACGTGCCGACACGCAGCTGTTTTTGCGTACTCAGCCACGTCAGATCGGCGCGGCTCAAATGCGCTTGGCCCTCCTGCACGCTGGACCGGCCCAACACGGTTAACGTGACGGGCGAATCAGCCGCCCATGCCATGTGAGCACTCGCCCATAACACCAGCAGGGCTGCGAACAACTTCAAATCAAAGGTCCTTAATGCGTGGAAAAGAGGGCGCAACCGCGGCGCTTTATGCACACAGCGCCATTGTCCACCCGCTGAGTGGCTCGTCCGGAATTGGGTAGTGGCACTAAAGCACTATGGTACATTGTCGGCATTATTGCCGACAAAGCCCGACTAATTCCCGAGGAAAGCTGCAGATGTATAAAGTCCTGGTGGTCGATGACCACCCTTTTATCAGGACCGCGCTGCGTACGCTCGTGAGTGAGGAAGGTTATGAAGTGGTGGGCGAGACCGACAATGGCGTCGACGCCATCAGCCAGGTCCGTCAACTGACCCCGGACCTGGTGTTGCTGGACATCACCATGCCGCGCCTGGACGGCATTGCGGTGATCGAAAGAATCCGCGCGCTTGAGTTGAACACCCGGATCATCGTCCTCACCTCGCTTTCCTCGGAGCACTACGCCACGCGTTGCATCAGCGCCGGGGCCTCGGGGTTCATCAGCAAGACCGATGAACTGAGCGTACTGGCCCAGGCCATGAAAACCGTGATGAAGGGCTATGTCTATTACCCGGAAACGGTGGTGGCGTTTTCGCGCAAACGCGCATTGGCCGTGGATGAGGCGCAACTGATCGCCTCGCTGTCCAACCGTGAACTCTCGGTATTTCAGCAGTTGTCCCGAGGCATGAGTAACAAGGACATTGCCCAGAATATTTTGCTCAGCAGCAAGACCGTGAGTTGCTATAAAGCGCGTTTGCTGGCCAAGCTCAATGTGAAATCGGTGGTGGACCTGGCGGACATTGCCAGGCGCAATAATCTGATTTAGCCGGCGATGCTCGTCAGCGGTGACGGCTATGCACCCTGCAAAACGCTGGCGCCGCTTTGTCCCTGTACATAGCCAAAACCCTCGCCACATCCTCTTCGAATAAATTTTTCGCGCCTCACCGAATAACCTGCGCCGCTGCGGTGTTCACCTCACAGACCACCCAGGGAACGCCCATGAACCGCCATGCCGACCGCTACGACCGCCTGACCCGCACTTTGCACTGGCTCACCGCCGCCGTGGTGATCTTCATGTTTGCCAGTGCGCACATCTGGGAAAACCTCGAAAAGGGCACGCCGTTGCGCAAGGGCCTGCAATCGGTACATATCTCGCTCGGCATCGCCATGGCCCTGTTGATCGTCGTGCGGATTGTATGGCGCGTGTTCGGCGGCAATCGCCCGAAGGCCGACAGTCACCCAACGCTTAACCTGTTCGCAAAAATGGCGCATGGTTGCCTGTACCTGTTGTTGCTCGCGCAGATTGCCCTGGGCTTTATGTTTCGCTGGGCTCAAGGCGAACCCTTCAACTTTTTCGGACTGTTCGCGGTTCCTGCGCCTTTCGTGATCGATCACGAATGGCGCGGCACCCTTGGCGGCCTGCATAACAATGTGGCCTGGGCGATCATCCTGCTGGCGGGCCTGCATGCCGCGGCTGCGCTCTGGCATCACTATGTACTGGGCGACAGCACGCTGCGCCGCATGCTGCCGGGTTCACGCAATGTGTTTCAAAAGTGATGTTTCCTCCCTATCGCTACGGAGCATGACCGCCATGAAAAACCGTCACCCACACCCCGTCAGTTACCGCACCGCGCTGTTCTACGGCGCGTGCCTGGCTGCCGCGTTACTCGCGGGCCAGGCCCATGCCTCCGGTGACGAGTCGGCACCGCCCAAGCCCAATTGCCCCAAAGGCCAGGTCTGGGACACCAAGACCGCAAAATGCGTGCTGCAAACCAGCAAAGCCACCTCGGATGCCGACCGCACCGATTACGCCTACCGCCTGGCCAAAGATGGGCGCTACGACGAGGCCCTGGCCTTGCTCGACACCCTGCAAAACCCGAACACCGCCAAGGCCCTCAACTACCGCGGTTACGCCACGCGCAAGCTTGGGCGTACCGATGAAGGCATCGGTTATTACCTGAAGTCGGTCGCGCTCGATCCCAACTACGCCCAGGTTCGCGAATACCTGGGTGAGGCTTACGTGATCAAGGGGCGCGTCGACCTGGCGCAGGAGCAATTGGTGAAAATCAAAGCCCTGTGCAGCACCACCTGCGAAGAATACGAAGACCTGGCCGAAGCGATTGCCGCTGCGCCACAGGCTTGAATCCACTGAGTGCGCGAGCAGGGGGCAGCCATCACCCACGAGGCCGATTTTCGTCGCGAGTTAGGCCTGCTGTTGCCACGTTTGTGGCGATACGGGTGGGTACTGTCGCGCCAAAAGCACCTGGCCGAAGATCTCGTGCAAGCCACCTGTGTCCGCGCGCTGGAGCGTGCCGGCCAGTTCGCGGCCGGCACGCGGCTGGACCGTTGGCTGCTGGCGATCATGCATTCCATCTGGCTCAATGAAGTGCGCTCGCAGCGGGTGCGTCAGGGCCAGGGTTTTGTTGATGCGGAGCAGGCGTTGTCCTTCGATGGCGAACGCCAGGCGCAGGAGCAGGTATTGGCCGCGCAGGTGATCAAACGCGTCAACGGCTTGCCCGAGGCGCAGCGCGAAACGGTATTTCTGGCGTATGTCGAAGGGCTTTCCTACAAGGAAATTGCCGAGGTGCTGCGTATTCCCGTGGGCACCGTAATGAGCCGGCTGGCGGCCGCGCGTTTGACGCTGGCCGAGACCGCCCCTGCAAAAAACCGGCAGGATCAAGCCAGCGGAGAACGGCGATGACTCACACAAACCCAGTGTCCGATGAACTGTTGGTGGCTTACCTGGATGGCGAACTGGAGGCTGGGCAGCATCGGCTTATCGCCGATCAGGTCAGCACTGACCCGGCACTTGCCGCACGCCTTCAGGCCTTGCAGTGCGCCGATTTACCCTTCAAGGCCGCGTTCGACGCGGTGCTGGACCAAGCCCCCGGCGAACGCCTGCAGACCATGCTCAACGCGCTGCCCCCGGTACAGGCGCCCACCTTGAGTCGCCGGCGTTTGCTGGCTGTGGCGGCGGGGTTTGCCGTGGCCGGTGTGGTCGCCGACCGCGTGTTCATGAGCTGGCCACGGGCGGAGTCCGGCCAAGGCTGGCGCGCCTCGGTCGCCGAGTACATGGCCTTGTACACGCCGCAGACCCTGGAAAACCTCAGCGCCGACCCCGCGTTGCAGGCTGCCCAACTGCGTTCCGTGGGCGCACAACTGGGCCTGCCGTTAACCGCGCGCGCGGTAGACCTGCCCGGTGCCGAGTTTCGGCGTGCGCAGATCCTCGATTATGACGGCGTTCTGATTGGTCAACTGACCTACCTGGACCCGCGCCACGGGCCATTGGCCTTGTGCATAACGATTAGCAAAAGAGGCGCGCAGCCCGTCGCGACCGAGCAGCGCCGAGGCCTGAATGTGGTGTATTGGGCTAACCTGTCCCATGGGTTCATGCTGATCGGTAGAAACCCTGTCGACGATTTGCAGGCCATGGCTGGCAGCGTCGAGCGCGCGTTGGCGGGTTGAAATCAGTGACTGGCATCCTCAGCAGCACCCGCCAGCCGAGCCGAAAGACGCTCGATAAACACCGTCTCCGCCCGGCTCATCTTCTGCTCGCGATTCCACAGCAGATGAATGTCCACATCGGCGATCCCGTCATCCGGCGGTAGCCGCCACAGCAGCCCGTGCTTCACATCGTCGGCCACCACATGAATCGGCAAACAGCCCAAGCCATAACCGGCAATCACCAGGCGCCGCACCTCTTCCAGGCTTGACGACGACGCCACGATGCGCCCGCTGAACCCTTGCTGGTCACGAAAGATCGTCAGCGGCGACAACATGCCGCCAATCTGGTCGCTGGTAAAACTGACAAAATTCTCCGACTGCAAATCGCCTTCCGCCAAGCCGCTGCGCCCAAACAGCGGATGGTGACGCCCGCAAAAAAACGCATAGCGCTGGCGCAGGAACAGGTGCTGTTCCAGGCGTGGCTGTGGCCGGCGATTAAGGCTCAGGCCCAGGGTTGCGGTTTTTTCCAGCAGGGCGGCGACGATGTCCGAGCTGCGCATCACCTCAACCTCCAGGTCCACGCGCGGATGCTCACGGTGAAAGGCGGCGAGGAAGTCGTCGAAGGTCTCGGAGTTGATCCGGCTGATCGTCAGCAAACGCACTTTGCCGAGCACTTCATCGCCGGGTTTTTGCAGCGCATTGCTCATTTGCGACACCTGGCCATACATCTCGCCGGCGATGGTGAAGATCTGTTCACCCGCTTCGGTGAGCGCGAAGCGCGGGCCACGGCGGGCGATGAGTTGGCAGCCCAGCTGTTCTTCCAGGCGCTTGAGCGCCTGACTGATGGCCGGCTGGGTCAGGTGCAGGCGCGCAGCGGCGCGACTGATGCTCAGTTCCTGGCCGATGACACGGAAGGTGCGCAGCAGGTTCCAGTCCAGTCGATCGTTGAGCAGAGGGTGACTGTCGCGGCGAAAGTCGGGCATGGCGCAGCTCGATAATAAGCAGGATTTATAATCGGAATAATAAATAGAAAATTGACTAATCATAGCCCTGTGACGATAAATCACCCTTACCAAGCGCCATCAGAGCGCGTGCGTTCGACATTCTCCTGCCAAAAAAATAACCAAAGGAGCCAGCCCCATGAAGCCTTCCGCTTCGCCGCAGCCGCGCCGTGCTGCGGCCGCCGCTTTTATCGGCACCATGATCGAGTGGTACGACTTTTACATCTACGCCACCGCCGCCGCGCTGGTGTTCGGCCAACTGTTTTTTCCTTCCGACGACAAACTGTTCAGCACCATGGCGGCGTTCGGCACGTTCGCCGTAGGCTTCTTCGCGCGGCCGTTGGGCGGCATTGTGTTCGGGCATATCGGTGACCGCATCGGCCGCAAGAAATCCCTGGTGATCACCTTGGTGATGATGGGCGTGGTCACCGTGTGCATCGGCCTGTTGCCGACCTACGCTCAAATTGGCGTTGCGGCGCCGGTATTGCTGGTGCTGCTGCGCGTGGTGCAAGGCATCGCCGTGGGCGGTGAGTGGGGCGGTGCGGTGTTGATGGCCGGCGAACATGCGCCGAAAGGTCGTCGAAACTTCTTTGCGTCTTTCGCTCAACTGGGCAGCCCGGCGGGTTTGATCCTGTCGCTGCTGGCGTTCAGCGCGGTTACCCGGTTGCCGGAAGAGGACCTGCTCAGTTGGGGTTGGCGCCTGCCGTTTCTGGCCAGCGCCTTGCTGTTGATCGTCGGCCTGGCGATTCGCCTGGGGGTCAACGAGTCACCGGAATTCCTTGAAGACAAGGCCATTGACGAAAAAGCGCGGGCGATCCAGAAAGACCAGGCGCCCGTGATCGAAGTGCTGAAAACCGCCTGGCGCCCGTTGCTGTTGTGCATCGGCGCCAACACCCTGGGCATTGCCGGCGTGTATTTCACCAACACCTTCATGATTGCCTACAGCACTCAGCAACTGGGCCTGCCGCGTTCGCTGATTCTGGAATGCCTGTTTGTCGTCGCCATCATCCAGTTCTGCATCCAGCCACTGGCTGCCTGGGTGGCCGAGAAGGTCGGGGCCACGCGTTTTCTGTGCGCCATGACCGTGCTGGCGATGGCCTCACCTTATCCGATGTTCGTGCTGGTCAGCAGCGGGCAGGCGCCGTTGATCATCCTTGGCATCGCCCTGGCCGTGGTGTGCATGGCCTCGTTCTACGCGGTGATCGCCGGGTTTGTCAGCGGCCTGTTTGAAACCCGCGTGCGCTACACCGCGATCTCCCTGGCCTACCAGGTGTGCGGCGCGCTGGCCGGTGGCCTGACGCCGTTGATCGGTACGTGGCTGGCCCACGAATACCAGGGCCAATGGTGGCCCATGGCAGTGTTTTACAGCCTGATCGCTGCGGTCTCGCTGGTGTGCGTACTGGCATTGTCGCGCCGCCACGCCAGCGCCCACCGTCTTGAAATGGCCCACAGCGTTTAATGGAGCGTGCGTAATGTTAAAGATTAATGGCCAACGCCTGTGGGCGAGCCTGATGGCCATGGCCGAGATCGGCGCCACGGCGCGTGGCGGCAGTTGCCGTCTGGCCTTGAGTGCCGAGGACCAGGCGGGTCGTGAACTGTTCAGCCATTGGTGCAACGCCGCCGGGCTGACATTGAGCGTGGATGCGATCGGCAACCTGTTCGCCCGCCGCGCCGGTACCGACAAAGACGCCGCCCCGGTGATGATGGGCAGCCACCTCGACACGCAGCCGGAAGGCGGGCGGTTCGACGGGGTTTACGGCGTGCTGGCCGGCCTGGAAGTGCTCCGCAGCCTTGACGATCACGGCATTCAAACCCGTAAGCCGCTGGAAATCGCGGTGTGGACGAATGAGGAGGGCGCCCGTTTCACCCCGGCCATGCTCGGCTCGGCGGTGTTCACCGGCAGCCTGGCACTCGACCAGGCGCTGGCCACCATCGATGGGGCCGGCATCAGCGTCGCCGAGGCGTTGCGCAGCACCGGCTACAACGGCGAACGGCCCTTGGGTGGCGCGGTGGACGCGTATTTTGAAGCCCATATCGAGCAGGGCCCGATCCTCGAGGACAACGCCAAGAGCATCGGCGTGGTGACCGGTGGCCAGGCGATCCGCTGGCTCGACGTGCGGGTCGAAGGCGTGGCCGCGCATGCCGGCACCACGCCAATGCCCCTGCGCAAGGACGCGCTGTATGGCGCAGCCAACATGATCCAGGCGCTGGAAAATCTCGCCGCCGATTTCGCCCCCGAAGGCCTGACCACGGTCGGCGAGTTGAGCATCAGCAAGTCGTCGCGCAACACCATTCCCGGCTTGCTGACCTTCACTGTCGACCTGCGTCATCACCGCGACGCCGACATTGAAGCCATGGAGCAACAGGTGCGCGCGCGCCTGCAGGCTATCGCCGAGAAGCGCGGCCTGACGGTCAGCATCAGTGCGCACTGGATCAGCCCGGCAACGCCGTTCGATGCCGATTGTGTGGCGTGCGTGCAGGCGTCGGTGGATGCCTTGGGTTACAGCCAGCAGCGCATCGTCAGCGGCGCCGGCCACGATGCGATTCACCTGGCACGGTACTGCCCGACGGCGATGATTTTTATCCCGTGTGTCGGTGGGCTCAGCCATAACGAAGCTGAAGACGTACTGCCCGAGGATGTGCGCCAAGGCACCGATGTATTGCTTAACGCCGTGTTGCAGCGCGCAGGCCAAGCTGATTAACGACTCAACGCCAACACCTGGCTTGATTCGACTGCAGGCGCTGGTACGCCAGTGCCCAGAGGTTGGGTGTTTATACAGGAGCATCTCATGCGTACGTTTTTCCACCCCGAACAACTCTTGCACCACCCGCGCAGCTACTACTCCCGCGGCCAGATGCGCACGCCACAGGAAGTCCCCGAGCGTGCGCGCAACTTGCTGGTGGCCGCGCAGACCTTGGGCTTCGATATCCAGCCACCTGCTGACTACGGCCTTGACCCATTGCTTGGCGTGCACGGCGCGCCTTATCTGACGTTTTTGCAGGAAGCCCATTCACGCTGGAAGGAGATCCCCGAAGACTGGGGCGACGAAGTCATGTCGAATATCTTCGTGCGCGAACCCAACGCCCTGCGCGGCATCCTTGCCCAAGCTGCGCGTTACCTGGCGGATGGCAGTTGCCCGGTGGGCGAGTTGACGTGGCGTTCGGCGTATTGGTCGGCGCAAAGTGCTGTCGCCGCCGCCAAGCACATCCTTGACGGCGCGCCGGCGGCCTACGCGCTGTGTCGCCCGCCGGGGCACCATGCTCGTTACGATGCGGCGGGTGGTTTCTGCTACATCAACAATGCGGCGGTGGCCGCCCAGGTTCTGCGCGAAGGCTTTGCGCGCGTGGCCGTGCTGGACACCGACATGCACCACGGCCAAGGCATCCAGGAGATTTTCTACGACCGCGACGACGTGCTGTATGTGTCGATCCACGGCGACCCGACCAACTTCTACCCGGGCGTTGCAGGCTTTGCCGACGAGCGCGGCGTGGCTGGCGGTGCAGGCTTTAACCTCAACCTGCCCATGGCCCATGGCGCCAGCGAAGCGGTGTTCTTCGAAAAACTCGAGTTGGCCTTGGCGGCGGTGAAGCAGTTCTCGGCGGATGTGCTGGTGTTGTCCTTGGGGTTCGATATCTACGAACTCGACCCACAAAGCAAAGTGGCGGTGACCCGTGAAGGGTTTGCGCGCCTGGGCGAATGCATCCGGCAGTTGGGTTTACCCTGCGTGATTGTGCAGGAGGGTGGCTATCATCTGGAAACACTGGACAGCAATGCGCAGGCGTTTTTCAGTGGCCCCAAGGCGTGGGTGTAATGAGCAGGCGATAACTTCCGTGGATGCGTGATATCTTTGTGCCATCACGCATCGTGATCGTTACGGAGGGTCGCATGAAAAAGCTTTCGTTGGTTGGGTTGCTGGTGGTTTTGATGGTCACCCCGATGTTCGCGGCGGCGTGCCCAAAGGGCACGCATCCGGTGGGCGGCACGGGCTCGCACCACAAAGGCGGCACTTGCCAGTAGGCGTTGTTCGGTCTGTCGCGGGGCGGCGTCAGGGCGTCTTGCCGTCGCTGGTCGCCGCCAGCGCATTGTTCACCAATTTGAGTACCCGGTTGCGCCCCCCTTCGGCCACCAGGTAAGTGCCGTCTGCGGTTCGCACAATCGATTGCGGCGCCTTCAGAAACGACAGGATCGTCTGCTGGCGTCCCTGTTTGTCGATCAGCAACAAGCGTGCGCGGTGCGTGGAATCTTCATTGACCCACAGGCCCCGCTCATCGCACATCAAAAAGGTCGGCTGGTTAAGTTTGGCCAGCACCACCGGGTCACTGCCGTCGGCGGTCAGTTCGCGCACCCTGCCTTCTTTCTTTTTGGTGTAGAGCATGCGGCCATCCGTGCAGCGGATGATCGACTCCGCCTGGTCCAGGCCCTCGCGTATTACGCTTATGCTCTGGTCGCTCCAGCGATAGCGCAGCAGGCGTCCAGCATGGCTGCGGTCTTCGATGGCATAGAGGTAGTCGCCGTCATCCCACAGGCCTTGCACGTTTTCGCCTTTGAACAATTCGGTGACCGCGCCGTCCTTGAGAAAGCTGACGGGGGCGTTGCCGGTTTCCTGGCTGAACACCCAGCCGCCCCGCGTGGCCAACATCCCGTCGGGTTTGGACAGGTTGCCGAGCACGACGTCGCGCGTTCCATCCAGCCGGATGTGCACGATGCTGCCCAGCCCGTCCTTGAGTTCCTGGGTGACCATCAACGAGCCGTCAGCCATGGGCATCAACGACGCGGCCTTGGCCACATCGGTGTGCAAAACCTGATAACTCCACGAATCGGCGGCGCGCACCGGGTAAAAACTTTGCCAGGCAAAAAAGCCCAGGGTGGCGGTGCACAGCAGGCCGAGCGCCCACGATGCGAGGCGCAGGGGCCGATAGTTCTTATTGGGTTGAGTCATTGTTCGGTGCCGGTAGCAGATTGCAAGGCCGGTCACGGTATCAAGCCTGTCACCGCACAGCATCCTGCAATTTAGCCTGGGCGGCCTGCGTGTCCCCCTTACTGGGTGCCTGGCAGGCCGTCCAGCCCGCGGCGGATCTTCTCCAGCAACTCATCGATATGGAACGGTTTGGAGATCAGGTCCATGCCTTCCCCCAGGAAGCTTTGGCGATTCGCCGCGTTTTCCGCATACCCGGTCATGAACAGAATCGGCAGCGTAGGACGCAAGCCTCGGGCGACATCGGCCAATTCCCGCCCGGTCATGTAAGGCAGGCCCACGTCGGTAAGCAACAGGTCGATGCTGGTGTCCTGGTTCAGGGTGGCGATCGCTTCATCACCGTCGGCCGCCAGGCTGCAGCGGTAACCGGCGTCGACCAGCACCTCGGCGACGAAGCTGCGCACCGAGGGCATGTCATCGACGATCAGCACGTGTTCGCCGCTGCTGAGCCCGGGCGCCGCAACGGGCTTGGTGGTTACGCTCGCCGGGCCCGAGGCAGCGGGCAGCATGATGGTTACCTCGGTGCCCTGGCGGGTGACGCTGCGGATCTGTGCGTCGCCGCCGGACTGGCGCGCAAAGCCGTAGATGGTCGACAGCCCAAGCCCCGTGCCCTGGCCCAGCGGCTTGGTGGTGAAGAAAGGGTCGAACACTTTGTCGATCACAGTGTGTTCGATGCCCACGCCGTTATCGCGCACGGAGAGCGCGATGTAGGCGCCGTTTTCCAATTTCAGGTTGCCGTTGGAGTAGGCAGGGTAGGTGGTCACCCAGATATTGCCGCCCTTGGGCAGCGCATCGCGGGCATTGATGACCAGGTTCAGCACAGCGCTTTCCAGTTGGATCGGATCAACCAGCGCCACGGCCGGGTGGGTGGTCAGCTCGAGTTTGAGCGCGATGTGTTCACCGATCGTGCGCACCAGCAGCTCTTCCAGTGAGCGGATGTGCGCATTGATATCCACCGGGCGCGTGTCCAGAGGCTGCTGGCGGGCAAACGCAAGCAGGCGGTTGGTCAGGCCGGCGGCGCTCAGGGCCGAGTTCAATGCGGCGTCGGCATAAGCCTTGACCTTCTCGGTATGTTGAGTGTCGAGGCGTTTTTTGATCAGCTCAAGGCTGGTGATGATCCCGGTCAGCAGGTTGTTGAAGTCGTGAGCGATGCCGCCGGTGAGTTTGCCCAGCGCGTCCATCTTCTGTGCCTGCAGCAACTGCGCCTCGGTGCGCGCCAGTTGCGTGGTGGCGTTGGTCAGCTCGGCCAGCTGATGGCGCTCGCGATGGCGATGCTCGGTGACGTCTTCGACAAACACCAGGCTCAATTCGGCCCGGCGATAGGGCGAGATTTGCCACTCGGTTTCGCGCACCTGGCCGTCGACTTGCATTTGCAAGGTGCCTTTCCAGCGCTCTCCCGCGGCGAGACGCAGGCACAACTCCTGGATGACGGCGTGCTGATCGCTGGCGAAGCATTCGAGCAAGGCGTCAGGGTTCAGGTTGTCCTGGATCAGTTGGGCGAACGCGTGGTTGCATTCATGCACCTTCAACTGCGGGTCCATGACGGCTATCGGCGCGCTGATGTTGAAGAAGATTTCGCGAAAGCGCGCCTCGCTCTCGCGCAAGGCGTATTCGGTGTCACGCACGCGCAGCAAGGTGCGCAGGGTCGCCAGCAGCACGTCCGGGTCCACCGGGTGGATCAGGTAGGCATCGGCGCCGGCGTCCAGGCCGGTGATGATGTCGCCCGTCTCGATGGACGCAGCCGAGACATGCACCACCGGTAGCAGGGCGGTCGCCGGGTCGGCGCGCAGCGCGCGTACGATGTCGAAGCCGCTCATGTCCGGCAGATTGACGTCGAGGATGAGCCCGTCGATCTTTTTGCTCGCGATCAGGTCCAGCCCCTCTTGGCCGGTGCCGGCTTCGAGCACGCGGTAGTGATGGCTTTCCAGGCGCCGGCGTAGGGCATAGCGGGTGGCGGCGTTGTCGTCGACGATCAGCAGCTGGATGTCACGATTCATCGGCAGGCCCGCCCGCGATAGACAGAGGAATGATCACAAAAAACATCGACCCAACGCCTGGGGCGCTTTGCACCCCGACCCGGCCACCGAGCAACTCGGCAAAGCGCTTGCACAGCGAGAGCCCCAGGCCGGTGCCGCGCAGGCGCTTTTGCAGCGGTGAGTCGATCTGGGAAAAGTCTTCGAACAAGTTGTTGTGCAGCTCGGCAGGAATGCCCAGGCCGGTGTCCTGCACCGCAAAGCGGATTTCGTGCGCGCTCTCCATGCGTGCCGACACGCGCACCTCACCTTGCAGGGTGAACTTCAGGGCATTGGAGATAAAGTTGCGCAGGATCTGCGCCAGCTTCTTGTCATCGGTGTAGAGCTTGGGCAAGCCCGAGGGCTCTTCAAAGATGAGGTCCACCGACGAGGCGTCGACGATCGGGCGGAACATCCCGCGCAATGCCGAGAACAGGTCGAACATGTCAAACCAGGCAGGCGAGATGGTGATGCGCCCGGCCTCGATTTTGGCCAGGTCCAGCAGGTCGTCCACCATCTCCCGCAGCTCGCGCGCCGAGCTGCGGATAAAGCCTACCTGGGTCTGCTGCTCGGGGCTCAAAGGGCCGTCGAGTTCATCGGCAAGCAAGCTGGTGATGCTCAGGATCGAGCCCAGGGGCGTGCGAAATTCATGACTCATGTACGACAGGAAGCGGCTTTTCAGGTCTGATGCCTGACGCAACTGATCGGCCTGCATATCCAGTTCGGCATACAGTGCCAGCACACCCTGGTTGGTCTCATCCAACTCGGTACGCAAGGCGTCGGCTTCCTGGTGCAGGCGTCGCACTTGCTCAGTGAGCGAAGCAATGGTGTCAGCCATCAATGGCCTCCAGGGCAATCACGAAGACGGTAACGTCATCCCGGCCGCGACAGAAATCACGGTGAAGGATGGCGGCAATCAGGGCGGGGTGGCGGTGGCAAAGCCCGGGATAATCCGCAAGGTTCCAGCGTGACTGCAGCCCGTCGCTGTAAAGGATCAGCAGTTGGCCGCTGACCTGAGCGTAGTCGAAGGGTTGCGCCTTGCGAAACTGCACGCCGACGATGCCCGGGTGGGAAGCCAGCCCGCGCGACTTGCCGAAGCCAATCAGGCTGGCGCCGATATTGCCCACGCCGGTGAAACGCAGCCGGTCGGCCACGGCGTCGTATTGCGCCACGGCCACTGCGCCGCCCCGGGTGCCGTTCATGCCGATATGCATGTCGTTGAACAGTGTGGTCGAGTCCTGGAAGGGGTCTTGGGCGAACATCTCTTCACCCGCGCGCGCCGCGCGCTCGGCTTCGCTGCCATGGCCCAGGCCGTCGGCAACCATCACGCTGAACTGGCCCGCTTCGATTGCCAGGTGCCAGGCGTCGCCACACGCCGGATCGTTGTGCAAGGAATGCTGGCTGACGCCATAGCGGATATCCCGCGCGTTCGAGGTGCGAGGGTAGAGCCGCGCCAACATCGCGGTGCCCCGATGATCGGCATGCACATCAAAGACCTGGGCCACGCGTGAGATGGCGCCCATGCCGATGCCTTGCGTGCCGCCCGTGGAGAACCCATCCACCAGGCAGCTTTCCAGGTCGAAGCCCTGGCCACGGTCGACGGCGATCATTTCGACACCCTGGTTGCCCGTGGCGCGCAGGTGCAGCTCGCCATGGGTGGCATGCTTGAGGATGTTGCTGGCAAGTTCGGTCGCCACCAGGGCCACGCGCCCGGCGTCGGTTTCATCAAAACCCAGCAGCTCGGCAAGCTGCTGGGCACTGCGCCGGGCATAGCCGATTTGGCTGACATCTTCGATCAAAAGCACTTGGGTCAAGGCGCTGGGAATATTCAGGTCCATCGGGTGATCGTCACGCGTGTGCCCTTGCCGGGTGCGGTGTCCAGTTCAAACTCGTCCACCAGGCGCCTGGCGCCGGTCAGGCCCAGGCCCAGGCCGCTGCCGGAGGTCCAGCCGTCGGTCAGGGCCAGCTTGAGGTCGGGGATGCCGGGGCCTTCATCGCGAAAGGTCAGGCGCAGGCCGGGGCGATGGTCTCTTTCGACGACGCTCCAATCCATGTACCCGCCACCGCCGTAGACCACGGTGTTGCGCGCCAGCTCACTGACGGCCGTGACCAGCTTGGTCAGGTCGATCAGGCGCATGCCGCAGTCCTGGGCCAGCCTGCGTACTAATTGTCTGGCCAGCACAACGTCCTGTTCAATCAGCACGGGATGCGTGCCGCTGCTGGCTTGGCTCATAAGTGCTCGACCCGTTCACGCAGCAGTTTCATGCCGCGCTCGACGTTCAATGCGGTCGCCACGCCGGGCAGGGTCATGCCCAGTTCCACCAGGGTAATGGCCACCGCCGGTTGCATGCCCACCAGCACGGTCTGCGCGTCCATGATGCGCGACAGGCCGGAAATGGTGCCGATCATGCGCCCGATAAACGAGTCCACCATGTCCAGCGCCGAAATGTCGATCAGCACGCCGCGCGCCGAGGTGCGGCTGATGCGTTCGGACAGGTCGTCCTGCAGCGTCATGGCCAGCTGGTCGTGCATGTCGACCTGAATGGTCACGAGCAAAAACTCGCCCATCTGCAAAATAGGGATGCGTTCCATGCTTAGACAGCCTTGCTGATGGTGACGCCCAGGCGTTTGAGCGCCAGCGCCAGGGCATCCGCCAGGTTGGCTTTGGTCACCACGCCTTGCAGGTCCAGACCCAGGTGCACGATGGTCTGGGCAATTTGTGGGCGTACGCCGCTGATGATGCAGTCGGCACCCATCAGGCGGATGGCGGTGACGGTTTTCAGCAAGTGCTGGGCCACCAGGGTGTCGACGGTCGGCACGCCGGTGATGTCGATAATGGCGATTTCCGAGCCGGTGTCGACGATGCGTTGCAGCAGCGACTCCATGACCACCTGAGTGCGTTGCGAGTCCAGGGTGCCAATCATCGGCAGGGCCAGCACGCCGTCCCACAGCTTCACCACGGGGGTGGACAACTCCAGCAATTCTTCCTGCTGGCGTTTGATGACCGACTCACGGGACTTCTGGAAGGTGCGGATGGTGTGCATGCCCAGCGAATCGAGCAGTTCGGACACTTCCCAGAGTTGCTCGGCCAGTTGCGCCGGTTGTTCGGCGTACTCACGTTGCAGCAAGGTGAACACTGGGCCTTTAAGGGCGAAAATGAAGCTGGCGGTTTGTTGCGAGTCCTGGCCGATCAAGGCGCGGCTGTGCGACAGCTTTTCCAGGAAGACCCGGGTTTCGGCCCAGTTTTCATGGTTTATTTGCTGTGAGCCGCCTTGCAGGAGCGCGTCGATCAGCAGATTAAGAAAGTCGCCAGCTTGCTGTTTGACGTCATCACCCTTGACGTTTCGCGTGGCTCCCGAAGCCTCGAGGCTCGTAATCCATTCGTTCAGCAGGGCAGGGCGTTGGGTTTGCAGCGCCTGGATTGTATGAGCTTGAAGAGTTGCCACGGGAGTCTCCTTGAACGGCTTTGGTTGTTCGCGTGCAATTTATACTAAGTTGGGTTGTTTTAAATTGTTTCGTGGATTTTTCGTGTTGAAACCCCACTGTATTGCTAACGTTCGGCGTTGGTATCCAAGCCAATCAGTTGCCGTCCTGGCGCAAGCGCGCGGCGTCGGCGTTGCCCTCGCTTGAACACTGTGTGTATCGACACCTGTCTCACGGGTTTTATCCACCGTACCTGCGAGTGGCGCCGATAAGGCGTCATACGCAGTGAAGGTAGCAGGTCGCTGCGGTGCGGGCGCACATAACGCGCTTATATCACTGGCTTGATCGTTGTAGCCGGGTTATCAATTCAAACCCGTGCAGGCATACATGGCGCGTCACCACAGCCCATACGATAATGCCCCCCAAATCGACCACACTGGCCCATCCCGTGATCATCAACTTCGACCTCAACGACCTCCAGGCTTTCCGCGCCGTGGTAGACAAGGGCAGCTTTCGCGGCGCCGCCGAGGCCATCCGCATCTCGCAGCCGGCGCTGAGCCGGCGCATCGAAAAGCTTGAGTCCGCCCTCGAGGTGAAGTTGTTCGAACGCACCACGCGGCGGGTCAGCCTGACCATGGTCGGGCGGGCATTCCTGCCGCAAGTGGAGCGCATGCTCGACGACCTTGATGTCGCCTTGATGGGCATCAGTAATGTCGCGTCCACGCGCATGGGCAACGTGACCATTGCCTGTGTGCCGTCCACCGCTTACTACTTCATGCCCCACGTGATCTCCGAATTCCATAAGCTGTACCCCAAGATTCGCCTGCGCGTGCTGGACGCCAGCGCCGGCGAGGTGTGCAACGCGGTGGAAAGTGGCGAAGCGGATTTTGGCGTGAGTTTCAGTGGCAGCCTGGCCGACGAAGTGGAATTTGAACTGTTATTGCAGGAGCGCTACGTACTGGCCTGTCGGCGTGATCATCCGTTGGCCGAGCGCGAGAGCGTGACCTGGGCCGAGGCTTACGAGCACGACTACATCACCGTGGACAAAACCTCAGGCAACCGCTTCCTGCTGGACCAGGCGCTGCGTGGGGTGCGGGTGAAAAAACCGAGTATTTGCGAGACCCACCACGTGACCACGATGATCGGGTTGGTGGAGGCGGGGCTGGGCGTGGCGATGGTGCCGTCGATTGCGATGCCGGCGGGCACGCACCCGATTCTGGTAAGCGTGCCGCTGGTGGAACCGCAGGTGATGCGCAATGTGGGCTTGATCAAGCGCCGCGGGCGGACGTTGCCACCGGCGGCGCTGGAATTGGAACGGTTGGTGCGGGAGATGCCGTTTCGGTCAGTGTGACACCGAGTCCAACCCGGTGGATTGCACCAGCGGTTGCGCCTCGGGCGAGGCCAGGTACTGCAACAGTGCCTTGGCCTGCGCCGGATGTTGAGCGTTGACCGGAATGCCCGCCGCAAAGCGCGTCACCGATTGCACGTCTTCCGGGATCTTGCCGACGTAAGTCACGCCCGGCACCGGCAGCAATTCCGCCACCTGCTGCAGGCCCACCTCGTATTCACCCTTGGCGACCACCGAAGCCACCGGGATGCGCTCGATCATCTTGCCCTTGGCGGGCATGCCGAGCTTTTTGAACAGCTCCTTCTCGACATACACACCGCTGGCGCTGTCCGAATACGCCACGGACTTGGCCTGGCTGAGCACCGCTTTCAACTCGGCATCGGTGCCGATCGCCGGCTTGGCGGCGCCTTGCTTGACCACCAGGCCGATGCGCGAATCGGCCAGCTCCACCCGCGAGGCCTTGTCGACCTTGCCCTGCTTGATCAAGTCATCCAGGGCGTAGCCCACCATGATCACCACGTCGGCGTGCTCGCCACGGGCCAGGCGGTTGGGAATCGCTTCCGGCGCCTTGCCCATGGACGGGCCGAGGATGGTGTCGAGGGTGTCGCCGCTTTGTTGGGCGTATTGCGGGCCCAGCAGTTTATAGGCGGCGGTGAAGCCCCCGGAGGTCATTACCTTGAGCTCTTCGGCCTGGGCCGTCAGCGCCAAAGCGCCGAGGGCCAGGGCGGTCAGGGTTTTGCACAGCGCCTTCATCATGCGGCCCCCTGCATCACCTGCCCGCGGGTATTGGCGCGGCGGTACAACGCGAGGGTCGAGCACAGCGCGCACAAGGCGGCAAACATCATCCAGTAGGCCGGCGAGGCCTTGTCTTCGGTGATGTGAATGAACCAGGTGGAGATCGCCGGCGTGAAACCGCCAAAGATCGCTGTCGCCAGGCTATAGGCCAGCGAGAAGCCCGCCACGCGTACTTCTACCGGCATGATTTCGGTCAGCGCCGGGATCATCGCGCCGTTGTACATGCCGTACAGGAACGAGAACCACAGCAGGGTTTCCAGCATGTGGCCGAAGCTCGGCGCGTTGACCACAAACGACAGCGCCGGGTAGGCGGTGATCACGGTCAGCAGGGTCATCGCCACCAGCACCGGCTTGCGGCCGAAACGGTCACTCAGGGTGCCGCCGATTGGCAGCCAGACAAAGTTCGACACGGCCACCAGCAAGGTCACCAGCAGGGCGTCGGAGGTGCTCAGTTGCAGCACGGTCTTGCCGAAGGTCGGGGCGTACACGGTGATCAGGTAGAACGCGGTGGTGGTCATCGCCACCATCAGCATGCCGCCGATCACCACGGTCCAGTTCTTCACCAGGGTCGCCAGCACTTCGCGCATGGTTGGGCGATGTTTGCGGTTGGCGAACTCTTCGGTTTCCTGCAGGTTGCGCCGCAGTACGAAGATGAACGGGATGATGATGCAACCGATGGCGAACGGAATGCGCCAGCCCCAATCGGCAACCACGGCCGGTTGCATCCACACGTTCAGGCCGTAACCCAACGCGGCGGCGACCACGATGGAGATCTGTTGGCTGCCCGACTGCCAGCTGGTGTAGAAACCTTTGCGGCCCGGGGTGGCCATTTCGGAAAGGTAAACCGACACACCGCCCAGCTCCGCACCGGCAGAGAAGCCCTGCAGCAAGCGGCCCAGCAGCACCAGCAAAGGCGCCCACAGGCCGATGGTTTGATAACCCGGCACCAACACGATCAACAGCGTACCGCTGGCCATGATCGACAGGGTCACGATCAACCCTTTGCGGCGACCCACGTCATCGATATAGGCACCCAGGATGATCGCGCCCAACGGTCGCATCAGGAAGCCTGCACCGAACACGGCGAAGGTCATCATTAATGACGCAAACTCATTGGCGGCGGGGAAGAACGCGGCGGCGATATAGGTGGCGTAGAAGCCGAACAGAAAGAAGTCGAACTGTTCGAGGAAGTTGCCCGAAGTAACGCGGAATACCGCACCCACTTTCGAGCGGGCAGAGTCGGGCCGGGAAGGGCTAGTCATGGTTTTGTGTCTCCAGCGTTCTTTTTAAAGTGCTTGTTTCGCTTAAGACCGCGGATAGTGGCTGACACATTTAGAAATGATAAGTGAGTAATTTGGATACATTGATGCGCCATGGCTATCAATCGCTGTGCGCGTCCAAAATCTCGCCACTGTTCTATGCTTGAAGCGGTGACCAATTCTTACGGATGGGAGGTGGCAATGGCTGACAAACACGAGCACCGGGATGAGCACGCGCATGAGCAACCTCGGCGACAGCCCGAAGAGGAAAAGCCGCAGACCTGGAAGCATCCGGACGATGGTACGGAGCTTTCCGAGCGAGATCAGGAGCGGCCGCTCAAACCCTGACTGAATGAGCGAACGCAGTCTAAAGGTGGGAGCGGGCTTGCTCGCGAAGGCAATGTGTCAGTAACCAATGGGCTCACTGATTCACCGCCTTCGCCAACAAGCCCGCTCCTACATTGGCGCCACGGTCAGCCTACGATCGGCGTACACAATTCCACCAGCGTGCCATCCGGGCAACGCACATACGACACCACCTGGCCCCAAGGCTTGGTGGCGGGTGGCGCCAGCTCTATCGCGCCGTGGGCCAGTGCTTTGGCATGGGCGACGAACACGTCTTCGGTCACAAACCCGACCTCCATCCCCAGCGGCCTTTTAGAAGCATGCGCCTGGACATGGCCACCGTCGAAATTCAATTCGCCCAACTCATGCGCTGCAAACGAGAGCGTGGTGTCGCCGGTTTCAAGCTCGCCGTAGGTGCCCGATTCATGCAGGAAACGGCGACTGAAGCCGAAGGCTTTCTCGAAAAACATCAGAGAGGCGGCAACGTCGGGTACATAGATGATGGTGTAGGCAAATTTCACGATCAGGCGGTCCTTGCTGAGAGTGGATGAATGCAACGGCTCATGAAAGCAGCACGGAGACGGGAACCCCCCACGCCAACACCACAAACGCGATCACGGTTGCCAGGCACAGGCCGACAAACACCCGCGTCAGCGTCCTCACCGTGGGGTTGGCGATCCCCTTGACTACCCAGAGACAAAACCCGGCCACCACAATGGCCAAGGCAATAATGAACAGCACGATGGTGTTCCTGCGGCCTTCAAGCGCTGATTTATAATCCCAAAGCCGCCGGATGAACAGTGTTCACATAGACGCAGCCCCGCGGGCTTTCTAAACTGCGGCTTGTCTTGGGGAAAGGGGCAGGTGCCGATGAATCGCAATGAATTACGCAAGGCCGACATCAACCTGATGGTGGTCTTCGAAGCACTGATGCTCGAGCGCAATGTCACGCGGGTGGCGGAGAAGCTGTTTCTCGGTCAGCCGACCATCAGTTCGGCCCTCAACCGTTTGCGCACCTTGTTCAATGACCCACTGTTTATTCGCGTCGGCCACCGTATGGAACCCACCGCGCGCGCCGAGGAGATCATTCAGCACCTGTCGCCGGCCCTGGATTCACTGTCGTCGGCCCTGAGCCTGACCCACGATTTCGATCCCACCCAGAGCACCATGACCTTTCGCATCGGCTTGTCCGATGACGTTGAGTTCGGCCTGCTGCCGCCATTGCTGCGGGCGTTGCGCCAGGAAGCGCCGTTGGTGGTGTTCGTGGTGCAGCACGTAGATTACTGGCGCATTCCTGATCTGCTGGCGTCCGGCGATATCACCGTCGGCATCACCCAGACCCGCGGCCTGCCGGCGAACGCCAAACGTAAACTGCTACGGCATATCCGCCCCTGCCTGTTGCGCGCCGATGTCTCGGATAAACCGCTGACCCTCGACGAATATTGCGCACGCCCTCATGTGCTGGTGTCCCACACCGCCAACGTGTCCGGGTTTGCCGATGAATGGCTGGCCGAAATTGGCCGCAAGCGCCATGTGGTGCTGTCGGTGCCGCAATACAGTGCGCTCCCGGCGCTGCTCGCCGGCACTGACATGATCGCCAGCTTGCCGGACTACACCGCCCAGGCCATGGCCGCTGGCGGCAACCTGTTTTGCGAGCCCTTTCCGTTCGAAACGCCGACCCTGGACTTGTCCATGGTCTGGCTCAGCCACGTCGACACCGACCCGGCGGAACGCTGGATGCGCTCGCGGCTGGAGGCGTTCATGAGCGAGCGCGACATGCTGCCGGTGCTCGCGACAAAATCTTGAGATAACCCACTTCAGGAGTGCCACCGATGATTCCATCCCGTTCCTTGCTGCGTGGGCGCGGCAGTCATGACAGTGGCAAAGTCGGCATGGTCGAGCTGTTTTTCGACTTGGTGTTTGTGTTCGCCGTGACCCAATTGTCCCATTCGCTGTTGGCTCACCTGACCCTGGACGGGGCGGTGCAGGTGGCGCTGATGATGGTCGCGGTGTGGTGGGTGTGGATCTTCACGTCGTGGATCACCAACTGGCTCGATCCGGAAAAAATCCCGATCCGCCTCGGCCTGTTCGGCTTGATGGTGGCCGGTCTGCTGCTGTCTTCCTCGATTCCCAAGGCTTTTACCGACCGAGGTGTACTGTTTGCCGGCGCCTACGTGTTCATGCAGGTAGGACGCACGCTGTTTGCGTTGTGGGCAGTGCGCGGCGAGTCGCTGAACATGATTCGCAATTTTCAGCGAATCCTGGCGTGGATGTTGTGTTCCGGCGTGTTCTGGATCACCGGCAGCCTGCTCGACGGTCAACAACGGCTGGCCTTCTGGGCGCTGGCGCTGTTGATCGAGCTGATATCGCCGTCGGTGTATTTCTGGGTACCGGGCCTGGGGCGTTCGACCCTGGCGGACTGGAACGTCGAAGGCAACCACATGGCCGAACGCTGCGGCCTGTTTGTGATCATTGCCCTTGGCGAATCATTGCTGGTGACCGGCGCCACCTTTGCCCAATTGCCCTGGAGCATGGAAGGCCTGGGCGCATTCCTGGTGGCGGTGGTGGGCAGCATTGCGCTGTGGTGGATCTATTTCGACAGCGGCGCCGAGCGCGCCCATCACCGCATTGCCAGCTCTGCCGACCCGGGCCGCCAGGCGCGGATTGCCTATACCTACCTGCACGTGTTGATTGTCGCCGGCATCATTGTCAGCGCGGTGGCCGACGAACTGGTGCTAGTGCATCCGGGCCACGCCAGCCAGGCCAGCGTGGTGGCGATCATCGCCGGCCCATGGTTGTTTCTATTGGGCAGCGCGTTGTTCAAGTGGGTCATGAGTGACCGGTCATTGCCACCGCTGTCGCACCTCGGCGGGTTGTTGATGTTGCTGGTGGTGTTGCCGCTTGGGTTGCAGCAGGTGTTTTCGGCCTTGGTGCTGGGCGCGCTGACCACGGCGGTGCTGGTGATCGTAGCCGTGTGGGAAAACCGTGCGCTGCGCAGCCTGATCGAAGTTTCACACTGAAAGCGTTCTGATTCGGTTCGGCTGCGTGCTATATGTATCGCTCTTTTTCCTACAACTATTCGGAGCTTTTCATGCCGCATCTGCACCTGGAATACACCGCCAATCTGACCGGCCTGGCCGTCGAGAAAACCCTGTTGCGGCTCAACAATGTGCTGATGGCGTCCGGGCAGTTCGGTTCCGAGTTCGATATCAAAAGCCGCGCCGTCAAGGTTGAGACGTTTCAGGTCGGCACCTCACTCAACCCGCGCGGGTTTATTGCGCTGAAGCTGTCACTGCTCAGCGGGCGCTCGCCGCAGGTCAAGAAGCAGCTGTCGGAAAGCCTGTTGGCGGCGTTGCAGGACCAGGGCGAATGGCCGGCGGATATTCAGGTTCAACTCAGCGTCTTGCTGGTGGATATGGATCGCGATTCCTACAGCAAAGTCGCGATTGGCTGAGGGCTACAACAACCCCAGATCGGCGCACACCTTCACCACTTGCTCACGAAACCAGGTATTGGCGCTGTCCTGGCCGCTGGTTTCGTTCCACTGCATGTCCAGGGTGAACCCCGGCAGCCCGTTGGGCGCCTCGCAATGGCCAAACACGCTGGCGGGCGCCAAGAGCTTTTGCACACGGCGCGGCAGGGTGACGATGAAGTCGGTGCCGGTGATCATCTTCAACGCGGCGCTGTAACTGTTGGCCCTGGCGACCACTTGGCGCTTGTGGGCCTGGCGGGCCAGCCAGCCGTCGATCATGTTGGTGTGGGAGGTCCAGGGCGTGGGAAACACGTGGCGCCGCTCGACGAAGGATTGCAGGCTGAACGCCGGCTCGCGCGGGGGCGCGCGTTTATCGAACACACACACCAAATCATCTTCCAGCAGCATCTGGGCCTTGAAGTCTTTGTGGGCGCGGTGAAAGTTCGGGCCGAAACAAATCACCAGGTCGAGGCGACCTTCGCGCAAGTCCTCGGCGGGAATCTCGGTTTCCAGCTTTTGCACATTGACGATCACTGGCAGGTCGGCGCGGTCGAAGTTCTTCAACAGGCGGGGCAGGATCAGTTGCTCAAAGTACTCCGGCGCGCACACATTGAAGGTCACGGCCTTCTGCGTCGGGTCGAAGGCCTGGCCACCGGCGTGGCACAGGTTGATGCTCTCGAGGATCTTCTGCACATGCCCGTACATGGTCGTGGCTTTGTACGTAGGCCGCATGCCTGCCCGTGTGTTGATAAACAGCTCATCCTCAAAACTGGTGCGCAGTTTCTTCAGGCTGTAACTCACAGTGGACTGGCTGACGAACAGCGTTTCAGACACCTCGGTAACGCTGCTCTGGTCGTAGACGGCGATGAACACCATCAAGTCCTGCATATCGAGCTTTCTGAGCAAATTACTGTTTAGCATCCGTTCCATCCGGTAAGCCTTGGCACTGAGGCAGCGCGCGACAAGGGCAAAAGCTTAACGGAACGGTCGTGCCAATAGAAAGCTCTGTAGGGCGTTTCTATGTTTGGTGTGGGACAAAAAATGTTGGCAATACGACGTCAGCGGATATGTCGTGCGTAATGCTTTGGATTGAACCGCGTGACGATCAGCAGCATCACCCCTATCACGGCGGTCAATGACCACCAGGCCCATTCGAAGCTGCCGAGTTGGTCGCGGATCATCCCGGCAATAAGTGGCGACAGGCCAGCAATCAGGTAGCCGATGCCTTGCACGAACGCGGTCAGGCCACCGGCGCGGCGCGGGTTGTCCAAGTGGTCGAGGGACAGGATCAGGCTCATCGGAAATAGACCGCCAATGCCCAGGCCCAGCAGGCAAGGCCACAGCAGGCTCAGGTATTGAGGGCTGAGAATAAGGCCGCAGAAACCGCAGATGATCTGCACCAGCAACACCGCGACTACCCCGCGTTTATCCTGGCGGCGGTTGGCGATGGCCGGGGTGATCAGGCCGGACACGACTTCCATGGCGGTCAAGAACCCCAGCAGCAAGCCGGCATGTTGTTCGCTCCAGCCTTGCTCCACGTAGTAGGGCGCCAGCCACGCCAGCACACAGGTGTAGGAGGCGGTGCCCAGGCCAAAGAAGATCGCCAGCAACCAAGCACGACGATTGCCGAAAAACGATTCCTGCGCGCCGCCGGCGGCCTGGGGCAGTGGCGGCATTGCCGAACGCTGGGCGTACCAGAACACCAGCGCCAATAGCGCGAGTGCCGTCCAGATGGCCAGGCCGATACGCCAGCTGCCGGTCTGCATCTGCACGAGCGGCGCGAACGAAGCGGCCAGTGCCGCGCCCCCCATGATGGCGGTGACGTACAGGCCCATGAACAGCGAGACGTTGGCGCTGAAGCGTGTCTTGATCAGCGCCGGCATCAACGCCTGGATCATCGCGATACCGACGCCGGCAGCGATGGCGCTGACGATCAAGCCTGGCGCCGAATCCAGAAACAGTCGCGACAGCGTGGCCAAGCCAATCACCAGCAGCGACAGCACAATGCTGCGGTGCTCGCCAACGCGTTTACCCAGGCCCATGCCAAAGAACATCGCCAGGCCCATGGCCATGACCGGCAGCATGGTCAGCAGGGCGGCGCTGCTGAAACTCAACGGCACATCGCCGCGAATCGATGACAACAGCGGACCGACGGCAGCCATCGACGGGCGCAGGTTAAGGGCGACCAGTACGACGCTGATCATCAGCCAGACGGCGGTGGTGGGCGTTGCGCGAACGTTTTCCATGGGCGGGCCTTGAAGAGACAAGGGCGAATCAGGCCACGCAGGGGGGAGGCGAGCAAATCAGAAAGTCGTTGGGGCTATCTAAAAATTGCAGATGACTGGCACACAGCGATTCAAAATGTGGGAGCGGGCTTGCTCGCGAATGCGGTGTGTCATTCGCAGATTCATTGCCTGATGCGCCGCTTTCGCGAGCAAGCCCGCTCCCACAAGGGATCTGCGTCGCTAGAGGGCGCGGATCACATGCTTGATCTCCTGAAACGCCGCCAAGCCCCAAGGCCCCAACTCGCGGCCGATGCTGCTCTGCTTGTAACCACCCCATGCCGTTTGCGGGAAGATCACCTGCGGGGCGTTGATCCACACAAGCCCGGCCTGCAAGGCATTGGCCACGCGTTCGGCGGTGTCGACATCGGCACTCACCACACTGGCGACCAGGCCGAAATCGCTGTCATTGGCCAGGGCAATGGCTTCCTCGGCAGTGGTAAAACGTCGTACACACAGCACCGGGCCGAAGATCTCTTCGTTCCACAACGCACTGCTCAACGGCACATCGGTAAACACGGTCGGGCGAATGAAATAGCCCTTTGCCAGTTCGGCCGGTCGTTCACCGCCGCACAGCAAACGCGCGCCGTCTGCGATGCCACGCTGAATATGCCCCAGCACCCGCTGATACTGCGCACGGTTGATCAACGCGCCCATTTCCACCTCATCGGCAAACGGGTCTGCCACGCGAATCCCTTCGGCCCGCGTCTGCAAACGCTGCAGGAACGCGTCCGCCAAGCTGTCAGCCACCAGCACGCGGCTGGTGGCCGAACACATCTGCCCGGCGTTGAAAAAACCACCACCACAGGCCAGTTCCACCGCCAGGTCGAGGTCGGCATCCGCGAGCACCAGCAACGAGGATTTACCGCCCAGCTCAAGGCTTACACCCTTGATGGTTTCTGCCGCGCGTTGCATCACTTGCACGCCGACGGCGTTACTGCCGGTGAAGGACATCTTCGCCACGCGGCGGTCTGCGGCCAGCGGTGCGCCAACCGCCAGGCCCGTGCCGCAGACCAGGTTGAACACACCCGCCGGCAGCCCTGCCTGGGTAATAATCTTCGCCAGTTGCAACTCGGCCAACGGCGTGACTTCCGATGGCTTGAGCACCACGCAACATCCGGCCGCCAGGACCGGGGCGAGTTTCCAGGCGGTGGTCACCATCGGGAAATTCCACGGCACAATCAGCCCGACCACACCACAGGGCTCGCGGCGCAGGCGTGCGCTGAAGTCCTCGCCGGGCAGTGCCACCGGGCGGTCTTGCGCGGCGTCCATGTCGTCGCACATGCCGGCGTAGTAGTCGAAGGTGGCGATCACATCGTCCACATCAATGCCGGCCTCAAACAGCGGCTTGCCATTGTTGCTCGACTGCAACTTCATCAGCTGCTCGCGCTGGGCGCTCACGCCCTGGGCGATCTTGCGCAGCACGGCGGCGCGGTCCCGGCCGGTGCTTTTCGACCAGTCGATGAACGCCGCGCTGGCCGCCTCCACCGCTTGGGCCACGGTGCTCGCATCGCCCACGCTGACGTGGGCCAGGGTGGCTTCGGTGGCAGGGTTAATCACCTCGATGACGTCATGGCCTGCACGCCATTCGCCCGCAATAAACACACCGCTCAATACTGCGCTCATACCGCGACCTCCTGCATCCACAGCCCCTGGTCGATTTCTATCAGCGTCGGCCCCTGGCGATCAGCGGCGGCGCGCAATGCCGTGCGCAGCTGCGCGATACCCTGAATGCTCTCGGCGGCGCAGCCCAAGGCTTTGGCCACACCGATAAAGTCCGGGGTGTAGATGTCCACACCAACCGGCTCGATGGCGCGGTTGAGCATGTACTTCTTGATCTCCTCGTAACCCTGGTTATTCCACAGCAGCACGATGACCGGCACGCGCGCCTCGACCGCGCTGGCCAGTTCCGGCAGGCTGAATTGCAGGCCGCCGTCGCCGATCAGGCACACCACCGGTTGCCCGTCGCCGCGTCCCAGCCAGGCGCCAATCGCTGCGGGCAGGGCGTAGCCCAAGGTGCCGTAGCCGGTGGAGGAATTGAACCAGCGGCGTGGGTGGTCGAGGTTCAGCGTCAGGTTGCCGCTGTACACCGGTTGGGTGGAGTCGCCCACCAGCACGGCGCCGGGCAGTTCCGCCAGCACGGTGTTGAGAAACAGGGTTTGCGCGCGGGTGGCGGCGTCCCAGGTGGGCGTCAACTCAGCCCACAGGCGCGCGACGCGTGGGCTGCCCCAGTCTGGGTCGCGCTCGCCCAATACCTGGCTGTCCAGCGCGGCCAACAACGCTTCGGCTGCGATCTGCGCATCGGCCACCAGTGCGACCTGAGGCGGGTAATTGCGCACGGTCTGGTCGGGGTCGATGTCGATGCGCAGCAGCGCGCCGGGAATCTCGAACCCCCCGGCGAAGGTCACGTCGTAATCGGTTTCCGCCAGTTCGGTGCCGATGGCCAGCACCACATCGGCTTCGGCGACCAGGGCGCGGGTGGCGACCAGCGTCTGGGTCGAGCCGATCAGCAATGGGTGCGCGGCCGGCAGCATGCCTTTAGCGTTGATGGTCAGGGCCACCGGTGCGCCAAGCCGTTCGGCCAGGCGGGTCAATTCGGGGGCCGCCTCAATGGCGCCGCCGCCGGCGAGGATCAGCGGGCGTTTTGCTGCCGCCAGCCACTGGCTCATCTGCTTCACCGCCGCCGGCGCGGCACCGGCGCGCGCCACGCTGACCGGCTCGCTGCCGAGCAGGGCATCGGCGTTTTCGACCAGCACATCCAGCGGAATTTCAATGTGCACCGGGCGCGGTCGCCCAGCCTGGAACAGCGCAAACGCGCGGGCCAGCACGCCAGGCAACTCCGCCGCCGACATCAAAGTGTGCGAGAACGCCGCCACGCCCGCGATCATCGCGCTCTGGTTCGGCAGCTCATGCAGTTTGCCGCGCCCGCCACCCAATTGGCTGCGCGATTGCACACTGGAAATCACCAGCATCGGGATCGAGTCGGCATAAGCCTGGCCCATGGCGGTGGTGATGTTGGTCATGCCGGGGCCGGTGATGATGAAACACACGCCAGGTTTACCGCGGGTGCGCGCATAGCCGTCGGCCATGAAGCCTGCGCCCTGTTCGTGGCGCGGGGTGACGTGGCGGATGCTCGAGCGCGCCAGGCCACGGTACAACTCCACGGTGTGCACGCCGGGAATGCCGAACACCTGGTCTACGCCGTAGCGTTCCAGGAGGTTGACCAATACTTCGCCGCAGGTCGCCATACATGTCGCTCTTGTTGTTGATTCGAGGCGCTATTGGAGCGGCAGGCCGGTAGCGCCAACAATCGATAAAAAGTCATACTAGCCATGTCCCCACGTCATGGCTGCGCCCAATGAAACGCTTGCCACCGCTGCCCGCGCTGCACACCTTCTGGGTCACGGCCCAGTGCTGCAACTTCACCCGCGCCGCCGAGCAACTGCACATCACCCAAGGTGCGGTGAGCCGGCAGATTGCCGGGCTCGAAAGCCATTTGGGCTATGCCTTGTTCCAGCGCCAGGCGCGGGGCTTGAGCCTGACCGAAGAGGGCCGCGAGTGGTCGCTGCGGGCGCAGCAGGTGTTTGGCTTGATCGGCGACGCGGTGGAGCAGATCGGCAGCCGCCGCCAGACCCTGCAACTCAAGGCCTCCACCTGCGTGATGCGCTGGCTGCTGCCGCGCCTGATGCAGTGGCAAAAGGAACGCCCGGACGTGCCGGTGGAACTCACCACCACCGTGGCCTACACCGTGGACTTTCGCCGCGAGCAATTCGACGCGGCGGTGATCTATGCGCCCATCGCCGAGCAGTCGGCGCAGGCGCGGCATTTATTCGATGAACAACTCACCCCGGTCTGTGCGCCAGCGTTGCTCGCCAGCCTGCACACACCGGCTGATTTGCAGCGCCAGGTGCTGCTGCACCCCACGCGGGACGAGCGCGATTGGGCGTTGTGGCTGAAGGCTGCGAACACGCGCTTGAGCAACCTGGCCCAGGGGCATCATTTTGAAACGCTGGACCTGGCAATGACGGTGGCGTCCCAAGGCTCGGGAGTGGCGATTGGCGACAGTGCGTTGATTGGCGAGGATGTGAAGGCGGGGCGGCTGGCGACACCGTTTGAACTGCGCGTGCCGACCGGGATGGGGTATTACCTGGTGTACCCGCCGGGCACTGAGCCTTCGGCCGGGCTTGAAGCACTGATGGAGTGGCTGGTGAGCCAAGCCCAACCGTCGTAATACCGCAGACCCAAAAGTGGCAGCGGGCTTGTGTGGGAGCTGGCTTGCCTGCGATGCCGGCACCTCGGTGTGTCAGCCATACCGCGGTGATGCTATCGCAGGCAAGCCAGCTCCTACAGGGTCAGTAGCCGACGGTGAAACGCTGGCGCGAGTGCTTCGGCGTTTCTACTTCATCGATCAACGCGATGGCGTAGTCGGCAAAGCTGATCCAGCTGCGCCCTTGCGCGCTCACCAGCAAATCATCCTGGCCCACGCGGAATGTTCCGGTGCGCTCGGTCTCAACGAACTCCGCCGACGGCGACAGGAAGGTCCAGTCCAGCTCTTTTTCCTGGCGCAGCGCATCAAGAAATTCAGCGCCGGCGCTGGCCTCGGCCTTGTACTCCGCCGGGAAGCCAGGGCTGTCGATGACTCGGCTGCCATCCGGCAACAACAACGAACCTGCACCGCCGACCACCAGCAGGCGTTTCACCCCGGCGTTCTTCACCGGGCCGATCACCGCACTGGCCGGCAGTGTGGCGAAGTGCGCCGCACTGATCACCACGTCGCTGCCGCTGACCGCCTGTTGCAGGGCGTTGGCATCCAGGGCGTCGACCTGTTTGACGGTGACGCCCGGGCGTGCGGTCAGCGTGCCGGTATTACGCGCAAGGGCGGTGACGGTATGCCCACGACGCAGCGCTTCTTCCAACAGTTGGCTACCGGCGCGGCCGGTGGCACCAATGATTGCGATCTTGCTCATGACGCTCTCCAGTACGTTAAGGTTTAAAACCATTCACCACTTCATTTCGCCCTTGGCGACTTTGGCACCGAGTTCCAGGCTGCTCTCATCTTCAAGTTTCGGGTAACGCTTTTTCATGGCCGCGATCAGCGCAGTCGAATCCTTGGCCTTGGCGGTTTCCTCATCGAACGCTTTGATATAGCCCGCGGTGAATGCCACGGACTGCACAGTGGGTGTACCCAGGTAGTGACCTGGAATCACGGTGCGCGGTTTCAGGTCTTCGATGCGTTGCAAGGTTGCCAGCCAGTCAGCGTGGGACTGGGCGGTTTGCGTATCGGCCATCCACACGTGGGTGTTCTCGAACACCACAACGCCGCCCACCACGGCCTTGATCGATGGAATCCACACGAACGTGCGCTCCGGCTGCGGGCCGTCCAGGCCGACCACTTCCAGCGTCTTGCCTTCCAGGGTCAGGCTATGGCCTTGGAGCACCTGCGGGATGATGGCTTTGGCCGGTTTGTCGGCACCCAGCTTAGGGCCCCAGAACGCGAGTTTCTGCTCGGCGGTGGCCTTGATATGGTCGACCACCGGCTGGGTGGCTACCACCTTGGCGGCGGGGAACGCCTTCGTCAGCACTTCAAGGCCGAAATAGTAATCCGGGTCACCGTCACTGACGTAGATGGTGGTCAGGCGCTTGCCGCTGGCGCGAATCTTTGTCACCAGTTGCTCGGCTTGGGCATTGCCGAATTGCGCGTTCACGAGGATGACGTCGTGCTCGCCGCTGACCAGTACCGAACTGACGGGCATCATTGCCGAGGTACCAGGGTTATAAGCATCCAGCGTCAGATCGGCTGCCGCGGCATGGGCGGCGAATGCCAGGGCGGCCATGGCCGTGGCCAATCGTTTAAGCGTCGAGATCATGTGCAGCTCCAGCAGCAGTTAAGTGATGCACAGAGCTTAGTTGCACTAAACGTCACAAAAAATGCCATGCTTGAACATAGTTTGTTTCTGAAAGCGTGCAAATCATGGATCGTCTTCAAGCAATGCGGGTGTTTGTCACGGTCGTTGACCTGGGTAGCCAGTCGGCGGCGGCGGATCAGCTGGACCTGTCGCGGCCGGTCGTTTCACGTTATCTGGCAGAACTTGAGGATTGGATGGGCGCGCGGCTGATGCATCGCACCACGCGCAAGCTCAGCCTCACCGCGGCGGGTAGCGAAATGCTGCCTCGAGCGCGGCAGTTGCTGGAGTTGTGCAACGACATGCAGGCCGCCGTCAGCGAGCCGGACGAAGCGCCGCGCGGCCAGCTACGGCTGAGTGTCAGCAGCTCGTTCGGCCAGGCGCAATTGGCGGACGCCGTGGCCGAGTTCGTCAAGCGCAACCCGTTGGTCAGTATCGATCTGCAGATGCTCGACCGTACGGTGAACCTGGTGGATGAGCGGATCGACCTGGCCATTCGCACCAGTTTTGAGCTGGACCCCAACCTGATCGCTCGCAAGCTGACGCTCTGCCGTTCGGTCATTTGCGCGTCCCCGGCCTACCTGCTGGAGCACCCGCGTCCGCAGCACGTGCACGACCTGGCGAAGCACAACTGCCTGACGCACACTTACTTCGGCAAAAGCCTGTGGCACTTCACCGAAAACGCAGAGCCGGTGTCGGTGGCGGTACAGGGCAATATCAGCGCTAACGAGGCGACCGCCCTGTTACGGGTGACATTGGCGGGGGCAGGGGTGGCGCGGCTCCCCAGTTATCAGGCGGGGGATTACATCCGCAGCGGCGAACTGATCCGTTTGCTGCCCGAGGCAGAGCCCCAGCAAATGAATGTCTACGCGGTGTACGCCTCGCGCAAGCACATGCCGTTGGCGCTGCGCAGCCTGCTGGATTTTCTGGTGCTGCGCTTTCCTGAGGAACCGGTGTGGGATGTCGGCCTTTGAACCCGACATAAAGATCTTGAATGGCGTCCAATAATGGCAACTCTTGCTGGCTGACCTATGCTTTAAACAGCACCGAGTCGATCAGTTCAGAGGTGTGCCATGACTCTAAAAATCAGAAAGTACCTGATGATTTTCATCCTGTGCGCCCTGGCTACCGCGCTGTACGGCACTGCCGCGTACCGGGTTGAACAGACCCGCATGCAGCCGACCTTTGCGGTCAGTTGCCATCAGGACATGTGCCTGCCGCGTACCGGCAGTTTCAGCGCGCTCAGGTAGGCTGTTCGGCCTTCAACTGCTCGCGGAACGCTTTGGGCGAGAACCCGACCCGGCGCCGAAACAGTCGCGAGAAGTTGGTCGGGTCAGAAAACCCCAGCACCTCCGACATCTCATTGATGGTCATGCTGGTGTAGGTCAGCAGGCGCTTGGCTTCCAGCAACTGGCGGTCATGCATGATCTGCAGCGCAGGTTGCCCACCCAATTCCCGACACGTGCCGTTCAGGTGTGAAACCGAGATGCCCAGCTTGTGTGCCAGGTCTTCGATCTTGGGGTGCTCGCGGTAATGCTGTTCGACCAGTTGGGTAAACCGCCGGAAATATTCACGCCCTCGCGGTGCCCGCGCGTGGCGACGCTGGATGGCCTGGCGGCTGATCCACACCAGCAGCACGCTGACCAAGGCGTGCATCATCATGTCGCGCGCCGGTTGCTCATCGGCGTATTCGTCCTGCAGGCGCGCAAACAGGCTGTTGAGGTAGTCGCTGTCCTTGCCGGCCGGGTAGTTACCCAAGGCTTGCAAGCCGTCCACCGTCGAGCCCAGCTGCGTCTGCAAATGGCTGACCAGCGGCGCCGACAGCGTGACGATGAACCCTTCGACATCTTCGGCAAACCGAAACCCATGCACACACAAGGGCGGCAGCACCTGCAAGGTCGCCTCGTCGAGCGTGGTGCGCTGGCCTTCGATTTCCAGTTGCGCCTGGCCTTTATGCACGTACAGCAACTGGCACAGGTCCGCGTGCCGGTGGGGCTGGATTTCCCACTGGTATTCCCGACTGCGCCGGGAAATGGTTTCACAGTGCAACAAATCGGGCGTCGGCCATTGCTGGCTTTCCCCGTAAAGCTTGAAGACCGGAATCGCGGTACTGGCAGTTTTGGTCATGGTTTCAATCCGATACTCAGGATAGTGGTTCGGTAATCGCCCCGATTGGCAAAAAGCGCAGGCTTTGTCTCAGTTTTCACCTTCTTATGGCGGTCACTCAAGTGAAAAATGTCAGCAACAAGATCAATGACAACTCTTTCACCTCATCCGTTCGGGTGAGCCTTGCGGACCCTAAAAATAATGAAAACGCTGAAAACCCAAGTCGCCATTATCGGCGCCGGTCCCTCCGGACTGTTGCTCGGTCAACTGCTGCACAACGCGGGTATCCAGACCCTGGTGCTAGAGCGCCAGCGGGCCGATTACGTGCAAGGCCGCATCCGTGCCGGGGTGCTGGAGCAAGGCATGGTCGACCTGCTGCGCGAAGCCGGTGTCAGCCAGCGCATGGACGCCGAAGGCCTGGTGCATGACGGTTTCGAGCTGGCGCTCAATGGCCAGCTCAGCCATATCGACCTCAAGGGCTTGACCGGCGGCCGGTCGGTGATGATCTACGGCCAGACCGAAGTGACCCGCGACCTGATGCAAGCGCGTGAAGCCGCCGGCGCCCTCACGCTGTACGAAGCGCACAACGTGCAGCCCCATGACCTTAAAAGTGATCGACCGTGGCTGACCTTCGAGCATCAGGGCGAAGCCTTTCGTGTGGAGTGCGACTACATTGCCGGCTGTGATGGTTTCCATGGCGTGGCGCGCCAATCCATTCCGGCTGATTCGTTAAAGGTTTTCGAGCGCGTCTACCCCTTTGGTTGGCTGGGCGTCCTTGCCGACACGCCACCGGTGCATGCCGAACTGGTCTACGCCAAGCACCCGCGCGGCTTTGCGCTGTGCAGCATGCGTTCGCCGACCCGCAGCCGTTATTACCTACAAGTGCCGGCTGAAACGGCGCTGGATGAATGGTCGGATGAGCGTTTCTGGGATGAGCTGAAAACCCGCCTGCCCAGCGCCCTGGCCGCACAGTTGGTGACCGGGCCGTCGATCGAAAAAAGCATCGCGCCGCTGCGCAGCTTTGTGGTGGAACCGATGCAATACGGGCGCCTGTTCCTGCTCGGGGATGCGGCGCATATCGTGCCGCCGACCGGGGCCAAGGGGCTGAACCTGGCGGCCAGTGACGTGAATACGCTGTTTCGCATCCTGCTCAAGGTGTATCGCGAGGGGCGCGTGGACTTATTGCCGCAGTACTCGGCGATCTGCCTGCGCCGGGTGTGGAAGGCCGAGCGGTTTTCCTGGTGGATGACCTCCATGCTGCACCAGTTTGCGGACGCGGATGGCTTCAGCCAGCGCATCGCCGAGAGTGAGCTGGCGTATTTCGTCGATTCGCAGGCCGGGCGCACAACCATTGCAGAAAATTACGTCGGGCTTGCTTACGAAGCTATCGAGTAGCCTGCTATCGTATCGAGCATTCCCGCGGGCCCTTTCTGCCCGTGGGCCTTGCTCGAAGGTTCTGCCGTGACCAACCTCAACCAGCCCGCCCAACCCGTCCCCGCCGTGCGCAGTGTGCTTGCCGCCTTGATGATGGCGATCTTCCTCGGCGCACTGGACCAGACCATCGTCGCCGTGTCCATGCCGGCCATCTCCGCGCAGTTCCATGACGTCAACCTGCTGGCCTGGGTGATTTCCGGCTACATGGTGGCGATGACGGTGGCGGTGCCGATTTACGGCAAGCTCGGTGACTTGTACGGGCGTCGCCCGATGATGCTGATCGGCATGGGCGTGTTCACGCTGGCGTCGCTGTTTTGCGCCATGGCGCAAAACATGGAGCAACTGGTGCTGGCGCGCATTCTGCAGGGCATCGGCGCCGGCGGGATGATCTCGGTGAGCCAGGCGATCATTGGTGACATCATTCCACCGCGCGAGCGCGGGCGTTATCAGGGTTATTTCAGCAGCATGTACGCGGTGGCCAGCGTGGCCGGGCCGGTGCTGGGCGGGTACATGACCGAGTATCTGTCCTGGCGTTGGGTGTTTCTGATCAACCTGCCGCTGGGCGCCGGCGCCTGGTATGTGGCGCATCGCACCCTGGTCGGGTTGCCGGTGCCGCAGCGCAAGCCGATCATCGATTATGTCGGCACCTTGCTGATGATCATCGGCCTCACGGCCTTGCTGCTGGGCATCACCGAGATCGGCCAGGGCCATCATTGGCGCGACCAGCAAGTGCTCGGGCTGCTGGTGTGTGCGGGGGTGGCGCTTACGGTGTTCGTCTGGCATGAACGCCGTGCGCGCGAGCCTCTGCTGCCGATGCACCTGTTTGCCAATCGCAGCGCCGTGTTGTGCTGGTGCACGATTTTTTTCACCAGTTTTCAGGCGATTTCCCTGACGGTGTTGATGCCGCTGCGGTATCAGACGGTGACCGGCTCGGGGGCGGACAGCGCCGCGCTGCACCTGCTGCCGCTGGCGTTCGGCCTGCCGGTGGGGGCTTATTTTGCCGGGCGCATGACCTCGGTGACCGGGCGCTATAAGCCAATGATTCTGACCGGCGCGTTGCTGAGCCCGTTCGCGATTCTGGGCATGGCCTACAGTGCGCCGCAGGCGGTCGGGATGACGGCGATGTTCATGTTGCTGTGTGGGATTGCGGCAGGGATGCAGTTCCCGACGTCGCTGGTGGGGACGCAGAATTCGGTCGAGCAGCGCGACATTGGCGTGGCGACCAGCACCACCAACCTGTTCCGTTCCCTTGGCGGGGCCGTAGGCGTGGCCTGCATGTCGGCCTTGTTGCTGGCGCTGTTGCAGGATTCGAGCTTTGCGCATTTGGCCAGCGGCGCGCTGGTGGCCGAAGGCAGTTCCGGCAACGTCTTGCTGGACGGCTTGAACGCCGCGCCCGGCCCGGCGCAGGATGCGCTGCGCGGGGAGTTGGCGGTGACGTTCCGGCATTTGCTGATGGTGAGTGCGGCGGTGTCGTTGCTGGGGTTGGCGGCCGCGATTGCGATGCCTAACCGAGTGCTGCGTGGGCGTGAAGACAAGGCCAAGTAACTGACCCGATGAAGATCAAATTGTAGGAGCTGGCTTGCCTGCGAAGGCGGTGTATCAGTGCCGGCTATGCAAACTGACCCACCGCTTTCGCAGGCAAGCCAGCTCCCACAGGTGACTGCATTCCAAGCCTGATCAGGGGCTGTAATACCCGACCGCCACCATGAAATGTCCGGTCTTGCGCAAGTAGGCGTGCTTGTTCTCGACCTTGTTGGTCACCGGGTTTTTCCAGCGGTACTTGTACTCACCCTGATCCTGCTCGGCCATCAGCTTCAAAATCGGCTCGCCCACCGGCTTGCCGTCCGGGTCCCTGATCTTGGCGAAGTCGGTGTCCACCAGCCGCAGGTTGGTGCCGTGGGCCACATAGCGCCCGGTATTCAGGTCGACCACGAACACATACAGGTCATCCTGCAGGAAGTCGCCCTGCAACGAATTGATCGCCTTGAGCGTGCCGGCTTCATCCTTGACCAGTGCCTTTACCGCCTTGTCGCGCAAACCGCGAGCCTGCTCTGGCGTGGCGCGTGGCAGGTAATAGCCGACGGCCAGAATCCGCTCGCCGATGCGTTGATAAAACACATGCTTGTGCTCAACCTTGCCGTCGTTCCAGTTCTGCCAGCGATAATCGGCCTGCTGGATGCCTTGGCCTTCGGGCACCACCAGCGCTTGTTTGAACGAGGCTTGCAAGTCGGGCCCGAGCAACTCGGACACATCGCGGCCGATCAAGGCCGAGGAGGGCCCGCCACTGGCCAGCAACACGCCCTGGGTGTCGACCACAAACACATAACGGTCATGGTCGACAAACTCCCCTTGGCGACTGAACGCGGCAAACGCCTTGTCGCCATTGCTCTGGTAATAGGCCAAGGCCTTGGTCAGCAGCGCCTTGGCGGCCTGGGCGTCCTCCTCCTGAGTGGCCGCGTGCACCTGGCTGCAACACAACAGCAGCAGCCAGGTGATTCGGAGCAGTCCCTTCATTACTCATCCCTCGTTATTGTTTGATGTGAGCACAGCGTAGACCGCTGCGGCTCAGGGCGCCGCCAGCCATTGATTGACGATGGCGTCGTATGCCCCGGTGGCGACGCTCAAGTGCAACCACTGGTCGACATAGCTTTTCCACGCCACGTCATCGCGGGGCAGCAGGAAGGCTTTTTCGCTGTACTGCATCTGCTGCTGCGGGTTGACCGCGCACAGTCCGGGCTTGAGCTTTTGCTGGAAGCGCGCCTCGCTGGCGTCGGTGATCATCACGTCCGCCTTGCCCGCCAGCAACTCGTCGAAGATGGTCACGTTGTCGTGCAGGCGGATCTGCGCCTGGCCCAGGTGAGCGCGGGCAAACACTTCGTTGGTGCCGCCGGCCGGCTCGATCACCCGCACCTGCGGCTGGTTGATCTGCTCGACGCTCTGGTAGCGCTGCACGTCGGCGCATCGCACCAACGGGATTTTGCCGTCCACACCCAGTGCCTGGCTGAAGAAGGCCTTTTTCTGGCGCTCCAGCGACACCGAAATACCGCCCACGGCGATGTCACAGCGTTGAGCCAGGAAGTCCGGCATCAGGGTTTTCCAGGTGGTCGGCACCCACGTGATCGTCGCATTCAGGCTTTTGGCCAGCGACTCGGCCATGGCGATGTCGATGCCTTCATAACGGCCATCGGCGCGCAGCGACGTGTAAGGCTTGTAGTCGCCGGTGGTGCAGACGGTGAGCGTGCCGCGCTGCACCACCTCATCGAGGCGCGAGGGCGCGGCATCGGCCAGGGCGGTGGTTGCCAAACCCGCCAATACACACAGGGCCAGGGGAGCTTTCATGCGGTCGAGTCCTTGGGGCAAGATCGGGGCGGCCATTATTTCCAGGAGCGCGCCGAGGTAGCAAGCGGCGCGATTGTTTAGCCAAGCTGCAACCAAACTCCGTCAACCCTGAATTTAAACCCCCTGTGCAGCCGTGTGACGCTGCCGGGCATCCACCTCACTGTGAATCCCGCATGGACGGTTCCCCCGACACTCATCCCGCGACATTGCCTGGCGCTTTAGTGCCCAGCTGTACCGCGGTTGTCGAGGCCCTTCCTTCCGAGCTGGCCTTCTGGGCCTTGTTCCACTGCCGACACGCACGCCCACCGGATACCGCTCTCCTACGTTGACCTCTCTCATAGACCCAGCGCCCCTGCGCGCGGTGCCTATGTTCCTGCCTGACGCAAACGTATGAGACTTGCCATGAGTGATTTTGCCTGCCTGCACGAAGCCCGATCTTTCCTTGAACAGCACCCGGACATCGAGATGTTCGAGCTGTTTATCCTCGACAACAACGGCGTGCCGCGCGGCAAATGGCTGCACCGCGATGAGCTGCTGGCGGTGTACGAAAGTGGCCGGCCGTTGCCCAGCACCATCCTCGGCCTGACGATTAATGGCGACGACGTGGAAAACTCCGGGCTGGTGTGGGAGGTCGGGGATATCGACTGCCGCGCCTATCCGATCAGCGCGAGCTTGCAGCGCATGCCGTGGCGCCTGATTCCCACGGCCGCCGTGCAAGTGAGCATGCACCCCACCGAGGGCATGCCCGCCACCGTGGCCGACCCTCGGCATTTGCTCGCCAAGGTCATCGACGGGCTGAAAGCCGACGGTTACTACCCGGTGATGGCGGCCGAGCTGGAGTTTTACCTGCTCGACCAGACACCCGACAGCAATGGCCGCCCACAACCGGCGCGGGATGTGGACGGCAATCGCCCGCGCTCGACCCAGGTGTATGGCCTGCGCGAGCTGGAGCAGATCGAGCCGTTCCTCGCCGACCTTTATAGCGCGTGCAAACTGCAAGGCATTCCGGCGCGCACGGCAATCTCCGAATACGCCCCGGGCCAGGTTGAAATCACCCTGGAACATCGCGCCGATGCCTTGCAGGCCATGGACGAAGCCGTGCGCTACAAGCGCTTGGTCAAGGGCGTGGCGCATAAACACGGGATGACCGCCTGCTTCATGGCCAAGCCGTTCGACGACCTCGCGGGCACCGGCATGCACATGCACGTCAGCCTGGCGGATGCCGATGGCAATAACCTGTTCGCCAGTGAGGCTGCCGACGGCACGCCGCTGCTGCGTCAGGCCGTGGGTGGCATGCTCAGCACCTTGCTTGATTCGTTGCTGATGTTCTGCCCCAACGCCAACTCCTATCGCCGCTTCCAGACCAACAGCTACGCACCGCTGGCCGCCACCTGGGGCGTGGACAACCGCACCGTGAGCCTGCGTGTGCCCGGCGGGCCGGCCAATTCCCGACACATCGAGCACCGCATCTGCGGCGCTGACGCCAACCCTTACCTGGCTGCCGCCGCAATCCTGGCGGGTATCCATCGCGGTATCCGCGAGCAACGCGATCCCGGCGCCCCGGTGGAAGGCAATGGCTATGCGCAAGCCAAACAATTGCTGCCCACCGACTGGCTCACCACCTTGCGTGCCCTGGAAGGGTCAAGCTGGGCGCGGGATGCGTTCGGCAGTGAGTTCCTGGGTGTGTACCTGGCGGTCAAGCGTGCCGAATATCGCCAGTTTATGGGCGAGGTAGGCGAGCAGGACTGGCGCTGGTATCTGCACCAGGCGTAATCCACTGTGGGAGCCGGGCTTGCCCGCGACAGCGGTGTGTCAGCCAGTGATGGGTTGCCTGACCCACCGCCATCGTAGCCTCGCTAAAGCTCGACAACTTCCACAATGGATCTTGGGTGTTTGGTGGCCGTGACGGCTTCGACCTTTTTTTCACGTTGCAGTGGGTAAGCTGCGGTTCAAGGTCGTTCACTACCGTTCCACACACATGAGCCCGTGATGCCGTCACAACCACCTTCCGCCATCGAAATTGAATTCACCGAGCGCTGTGGCCGTGAGCATGCCAGGGTCTGCGGCGACACACGCCCGCCGCGCCTGCGCCAGCGCGTGGCGGCGTGGCGCGATGAGCGGTTGGTGCGCCAGGCATTGAAAGTGGCCGGCGAGCCGGGGCTGATCCTCGACCTGGCCTGCGGTTCCGGCCGGTTCTGGCCGGTGTTGGCAGAACACATCAACCGCGTGATTCTGGCCTCTGACAATTCCCAGGCGATGCTCGACCATGCGCGCACTCATCACCCGGCAGCACTGCTCAAGCGCGTCAAAACATTCCAGGGGTCGGCGTTTTCCATCGGCTTGTCGGCCAATGCGGTGGACTGCATTTTCTGCATGGAACTGTTTCGCCATGTACCCAGCAGTGAAGGGCGTTTGGCGCTGCTGCGCGAGTTCCATCGGGTCAGCCGCGACACCGTGATCGTTTCCGTGAACGCACACACACCTGTCGAGGGCGAGTTTCGCCAAGCCGGTTTCAAAATACTCAACCATCAGGAATTCCTGCCGGGCTCCAAGCTGTGGCGGGTTTACGTACTGCGTAAGAGAAGCTAACTCCCGTCCGTCGGACTATTCTTCCTGTCTTGTCGGAGTTTTCATGAAGGCGTGTGCACTGCGGATGCTCGCAAGCGTCTTTCGCGATATATACTGCGCGCCATTCTTCAAGGGAGAGCCGTGTGGCCATCGATATTCACTGGATCTGCGACAACGATAGCCTCGGCCAGCATTGCGCCGAATGGCAGCAGTTGCCATTCGTCGCCCTCGACACCGAATTCATGCGGGTCGATACCTTTTATCCCATTGCCGGGCTGATCCAGATCGGCGATGGCGTACGCGCTTACCTGATCGACCCTCTGACCATCGACAATTGGCAACCCTTGGCCGCCTTGCTGGAAAACCCGGCGGTGATCAAGGTGGTGCACGCCTGCAGCGAAGACCTGGAAGTGTTGCTGCGCCTGACCGGCAGCCTGCCGGTGCCGTTGTTCGACACCCAATTGGCGGCGGCTTACCTGAACCTCGGTTTCTCCATGGGCTATTCGCGCCTGGTGCAGGCCGTGCTGGATATCGAGTTGCCCAAGGGCGAAACGCGCTCGGACTGGCTGCAGCGGCCGTTGTCCGAGACCCAAGTGAGCTACGCCGCCGAAGACGCGGTGCACTTGGCCGAGGTCTACATCCGCCTGCGTCCGCAGCTCTCAGACGACAAATACGCCTGGGTGCTGGAAGACGGCGCCGAGTTGGTCGCCAACCTGCGCCGCGAAGTCGACCCCTACGAGGTGTACCGCGACGCCAAGCTGGCGTGGAAACTGTCCCGCGCCCAGCTCGCCGTGCTGCGTGAACTGTGCGCCTGGCGCGAGCAGCAGGCCCGTGCCCGCGACCTGCCGCGCAACCGCATTATCCGCGAGCACTCGTTGTGGCCCCTGGCCAAATCCCAGCCGGACAACCTTGCCGCGCTGGGCAAAATCGAAGACATGCACCCGCGCACCGTACGTCAGGACGGCCAGTTTCTGCTGGACCTGATCAAGCGCGCCGGCAGCGTGCCCATGGACCAGTGGCCGCCGGCGGTTGCCGAGCCGCTGCCGGTGGACGCCGCCACGCTGATCAAGCATCTGCGGGCCTTGGGCCAGGCCGAAGCCGAACGCCTGGACATGGCGCCGGAACTGATGCTGCGCAAGAAAACCCTCGAAGCCCTGGTCAAAAGTGGCTACCCCGATGGGCCTTATAAATTGCCAGACTCGCTGCGTGGCTGGCGCCGCGAGTTGATGGGCCAGGCGCTGCTCGACAGCCTGGCCACTGCCGGAGAACAGCCTTGAAACGTATTTGCTCCATCTACCGCAGCTTGAAAAAAGACGGGATGTACCTCTACGTGCTCAAAAGCGACGCGTTGGAGCGTGTGCCCGAACCGTTGATGGCGGCCTTCGGCAAGGCCCATCTTGCGTTCGAGATGATTCTGACGCCGGAGCGCAAGCTGTCCCGCGAGGACATCAGCGTGGTCCTGGAAAACCTCGACAAGCAGGGCTACCACCTGCAAATGCCACCGGCCGAGGATGAGTACATCGAACACTTGCCCGAAGAGCTGCTGCGCCGCAACGACCCGATGTGATCGGTCAGTGCCCGAACCCGGGCACCTTCTTCAATGCAAACGTATTCGTTGGCGGTGGCCGTAAGGATGCGGGCGGCCGTCTGCAGTGTTTTTGAAAGGTTTGAACCATGCGTGTTCTGATTGCTGAACAGGATTACCCGCTCTACGCCAAGCTGCTGAGCGAAGCGGCACCGGACCTTGAGGTGCTGACCAGCGGCGACTCGGCCGAACTGTCGCGCCTGGCCGCCGATTGCCCGGTATGGCTTGGCCAGCCGGATCTGCTCGCCACCCTGTTGCGCCAGGGCCACCAGCCGCAATGGCTGCAATCGACCTGGGCGGGCATCACGCCGCTGCTGGCCGATGGCTTGCCACGCGACTATCGCCTGACCCGTGCGGTGGGCATTTTTGGCCAGGTCATGGCCGAGTTTGTGCTCACCTACATGCTCGGCCACGAGCGCGAAGTGCTCGCGCGGCTGGTCAGCCAGGTTGAGCGCAAGTGGGACAACCGCATGGGCCAGAGCCTGGCCGGGCGCAAGGCGCTGATCGTCGGCACCGGCGATATCGGCCAGAGCGTTGCCGATTTTCTGCTGCCGTTTGGCGTCAAGCTCTACGGCATCGCCAGCACCGCGCGTGAGCAGGCGCCGTTTATCGAAGTGGCCGGGCTGGATCAACTGGGCCGCCTGGTGGGCGAGGTGGACTACGTGATCAACCTGCTGCCCAACACGCCAAACACGCACGATTTGTACGATGCGGCGTTGTTCAAGCAATTCAAGCCGACCGGCTTGTTTATCAACGTTGGCCGCGGCGTGGCCGTGGTTGATGCTGACCTTGTCGAGGCGCTGAAAGAAGGGCACCTGGCCGGCGCGGTGATCGACGTGTGCCGCCAGGAACCGCTGCCGCAACGCCATCCGTTCTGGACCGCGTGGGGGCTGCTGCTGACCGGGCACAGCTCGGCGCCAACCTCGCCGGGGATGATGGTGGAGTTGTTTGTGCAGAACCTGCGGGCGTATCAAGCCAAGCAAGCGTTACGCGCAGAAGTGAGCTTCGAACGCGGTTACTGATGTGGGAGCGGGCAAGCCCGCTCCCACAGGGGATATCAGCAAGGCTTACAGGCTGAAGTCGCCTTCGGACACCAGCTCGCTCAACGGCTTGCGTGGGCTTGGCGCTTCACGGCCCTGCAGGTACTCCGGCAGGCTCGACTTGTCGCCCAGCTTGCCCACGGCCACCGCCGCGTGCAGCGCGTAGCCTTCAGGAATCTTCAGTTCTTTGCGGGTCAGTTCCTGATCGAAACCGGCCATGCCGTGGGTGTGCCAGCCGCTCAGGCTGGCTTGCAACGCCAGGTGGCCCCAGGCCGAACCGGTGTCGAAGGTGTGCCACAGCGCCGGGGTTTCTTCGCTGGCGCCGGGGGCGGTGAAGTCGGTTTTTGACGCGATGATCACCAAGGCCGACGCATGCTGCGCCCAGGTACGGTTGAATTCATTCAGCAGGCTCAGGAAGCGTTCCCAATCCGGCGTGTCACGGCGCGCGTAGAGAAAACGCCAAGGTTGCGAGTTGTAGGCCGATGGCGCCCAGCGCGCGGCCTCGAAAAAGCTCAGCAGGGTGTCTTTCGGGATGCTCTCGCCGGTAAAGGCGCGAGGCGACCAGCGTTCGGTAAATTGGGTGTGGATCGGGTAGTCGGCAACGCGTGTCATGGGCAGTTCCTGAGGTGCGATTCGGCGTTCAAAGCTACTGCGCGCCCACTGCACTGACAAGTGTTGTTACACCGCCAGTCGCAAGCGCTTGGCCCCAGAGGCCTTGGGCACTAGACTGGCGGCCTTTTCACCGACCGATACTGATGTAGAGCCATGGCCGCTAAAGTCGAACCTTTCTGGATACGCAAAACCCTTGAACACCTCGACCAGGAGGAGTGGGAGTCGTTGTGCGACGGCTGTGGCCTGTGCTGCCTGCAAAAGCTTGAGGACGAGGAGGACAACAGCGTTTATTACACGCGCATTGCCTGCAAACTGCTCGACTTGAACACCTGCCAGTGCACCGATTACCCCAACCGCCGCGCTTCGGTGCCCGACTGCATCCAGCTCACGCCGGGCCAGGCCGACCAGTTCAAGTGGTTGCCGCCAACCTGCGGCTATCGCCTGGTCAGCGAGCGCAAGGACCTGCCGCTGTGGCACCACCTGGTCTGCGGCGACCGCGATGCAGTGCACCACGAACGCATTTCCCAGTCCGGTCGCATGCTCGCCGAAGGCAGCGTGCCCGAAGACGACTGGGAGGATTACCTGATCTTCCGCGCAGGCTGAAAAAGGAGTGTGTATGACGGTGGCAACCAAGCTGGCGGCCTCTTTTGTGTTGCTGGCGCTGAGCCTGCCCGCGTGGTGCGCGAAGAAAGTCGACCTCGACTATCACGTCAAACTGCTGCCCCAGAGTGATCAAGCCGAGGTGCGTGTGAGCCTGTCCCAAGGCTCGGCGGTGCGCAGCCTGAATTTCGACCTGGGCCGCGACGGTGATTACAGCGACTTCAAGGCCGATGGCCAGTGGACGGTCACCGGCAACCGTGGCCTGTGGCAACCCAGCGCCGACAAGGCCAGCCTGAGCTACCGGGTACGCCTGACTCACGCGCGCAAACCTGGCGTGTATGAAGCGCGGATGACGCCGAGTTGGGCGTTGTTCCGAGGCGAAGACCTGGTGCCGGCTGCACGGCTCGACCAGCAGGACGGCGTCGAGCTGGTCTCGCGCCTGGCGTTCGAGTTGCCGGCAGGCTGGAAAAGCGTCGAAACCGCCTGGCCGCGCATCGGCAAGCACAAATTTCGCATCGACAACGTTTCCCGCCTGTTCGATCGGCCCACCGGCTGGATGCTCGCCGGCACCCTCGGCAGCCGCCGCGTGCGCCTGGGCGAAACCGAGGTCACCGTGGCCTCGCCCAAAGGCCAGGCCATGCGCCGCATGGACGTGCTGACGCTGCTGACCTTCGTCTGGCCTCAAGTGGAGGCCGCGTTTCCGCGTCACCCGGCCAAGCTGCTGGTGGTGGGCGCCAGCGACCCGATGCGCCGTGGCGTGTTTGCGTCACGCGACTCGGTCTACCTCAACAGCCGCACGCCGCTGGTCAGCGAGAACGGCAGCAGCGCGTTGATCCGTGAGGTGGTGCAGGCGATCGGGCGCTTCAACGATCACGACACCAGTGACTGGATCAGCGAAGGGCTTGGCGAGTATTACGCCATCGAGCTGCTACGCCGCGCGGGCGGGATCACCGATGAGCGGTATGCCGCGATTCAGGCGCGCTTGAGCAAAGAGGGCAAGGACGCAACCACGTTGCGTGGCGAGCACGTCAACGGCGCGACCGTCGCGCGGGCGGTGGTGGTGTTGCAGGAGCTGGACCGCGAGATTCGCGTGAAGACCCACAACAAGCGCTCGCTGGATGATCTTGCGCAGGCGGTGATGCGCGCGAACAGCATTACGACGGCGGAGTTTGTGCAGTTGGCCGACAGTGTGATCGGCGAGTCGTCGGTGGTGTTGGATAGCAAATTATTGCGCTGAGCTTAGGCCATACACAAAGCCAAAATGTGGGAGCGGGCTTGCCCGCGATTACGGTGGATCAGTCAGCACACCTGTCGACTGATACACCGCTTTCGCGGGCAAGCCCGCTCCCACATTTAGCTCTCCAATAGGTTGGAGAGGGGCGTCAGCCGGTGGTTTTGGTGGCTTTTTCAGCGGCGACTTCGGCTTTGGTCTTCAGGTTTTTCAGCTCTTCGCCCGCGCGCTCGATTTTGGTACGCACGCTGTTCATTTCCTGGCGGCCCTGTTCCAGCTTGTCTTTGAGCGAGCTGCGCCCGGTCACGCCGCGCACCAGCGCCACGCCACCAATCGCCACCTGGATAAGCCCGAAGATCCCGCCACGGCGCAGGCCTTTGCCAACCATCATCACGCCACCGGCCACCGAGCCAATGCGCTCCCAGCCGTGCACGTTTTGAGGCGGTTGGGTTTCAAGCGGCGTGTGTTCGATGATAGGTCGCAGGATTTTGCTGTCGCTCATGATCTGTCTCCAACAAGGCAAGTGATATGTAGCTGACTGCCTGCAGGCGCCGGATGTTCCCAAAAAATCAGTACTTGGGGCCCGAGCGGGTGTTGTTGCCCTTGGCCAGGCGATCGTAGAGCACCACGTTGACAGTGGCGGCGAGGTTCATGCAGCCGGTGGTCGGGATGTACACCACGTCTTCACACCAGTCGCGAATCTCCTTGTCCAGCGAGCCGTCTTCGGGGCCGAAGATGTACAACGCGCGATCAGGATGGGTGTATTCGGGCAGCGGGCGGGCGCCTTCGACCAGCTCCACGGCGACCGGGATGCAACCCAGCGGCAGGATCTTTTTCAGGTCGTCGATGCCGATCAGCGGAATGTCGTGATGGACCTTCTTGGTGTCGGTGATGAAATCCCGGGCGCGCTCGTAACGCACGCCGGTGTAGAACACCGAGGCCACGCCGTAGCAGCCGGCGGCACGCATCACCGAACCGACGTTTTCGGGGGATTTGGGGTTATACAGACCGATGCAGCTGTAGCGTTTATTGCCCACGGGGAAGGGTGCCTTGGAGAAAAACGGCGATTATACGGCTTGGGCTGTTGGGTTGCTTGGGCGATCGCTATCGCGGGCAAGCCCGGCTCCCACAGGGGAATGCGTTCCAAATGTGGGAGCGGGCTTGCCCGCGAAGAGGCCATAACAGGCAACGACGAACCTCAGTCGTCTTTTTTCATCAACCCGGCCAACGCCGCAAACGGGTTGTGCGTGGCCTTGGCAATCGTTGGGCTGCTGGTGGAGCCTTCGCCGAAGTACTGCTGGTCGGTGTAGCGCGAGTGCTCGTTGTCGTGGCAATACAGGCACAGCAACTCCCAGTTGGAACCGTCCTGGGGGTTGTCATCATGGTTGTGGTTGCGATGGTGCACGGTCAGTTCGCTCAAGCGCTTGCCGGCAAATTCACGCGCGCAGCGGCCACACACGTGCGGGTACATCTTCAAGGCTTTGTCGCGATAGCCCATTTCCCGGTCACGCTGGGCATCGGCGAGGATGCGGTCCAGCTTGGCGGTGTGGGAGGGCGGGTTGGTCGAGCTCATCATGGCTCCTGGCTATTTGGGGGTTCACGGATAGGGTTGATTCTAGCTGCTTGCGGGGTAAATGACTGCTGGCTTTTTCAGCTGCGGTACAGCCTTGCAGTGGCAATCGTTTGTAGTATCGGCTCACTTCATTCTCAAGGATCTGACACCAATGCGTTTATACACATGGACCGCAGCACTGCTACTCAGCGTCCTGGCGGCCCAAGCCCAGGCATTCTCCACGCCCAAGCCTGGCCAGATCATCGAGGTAGCCCTTGAACAATTGCACCCGACCCAGGCCGTCGTGGGCTTTGACCAGATTTACTACAGCCTGGGTCTGTTTGCCGACAAGCCGGCCAAGGTCTTCGACGAATACTGCGAAACCAACGGCCAGGGCGCGGCCGACAAGGTGCCCAAAAAGGCCGACCTGCACCAACCTGCCAGCTTCAGTTGCAAGGACCCGGTGGGCACGCATCCCGATGACATGAAAACCGTCGTGGTCGGCCCTGGTGGCCAGTTGTACCTGACCGACGGTCACCACAGCTTCACCACCTTGTGGGAAGTCCAAGGCGGCGGCCCGCAGCTGAACATGTGGGTCAAGGTGACCGATGATTTCAGCAACAGCCCCGACATGGCCACCTTCTGGCAGCGTATGCAAGCAGCGCGCAAGGTCTGGCTCAAAGGCGATCACGGCCAGCCGCTGTCACCGCAGCAACTGCCGGCGCACTTGGGCTTCAAGAACCTGCAGGACGACACCTTCCGCAGCCTGGTGTATTTCACCCGCAAGGCCGCCTACGGCAAACCGGACGATGGCGCCGTCGCGCCGGAATTCCTGGAGTTTTACTGGGGCAATTGGCTGCGCACGCAGATCGACCTGGGTGCTTTCAACCTGAACAAGAAGGGCGGTTACAAGGACGCGATTGAAGCCGTTGCCCAGCGTATGGTCAGCCTGGCGCCGGGTTCACAGGTAGGCGATAGCGGCTTCACGGCCCATCAGTTGGGCGGCATGGCCTCGTTGGATCAAGCCGAGTTGAAGAAGACTGTCGAGAAAAAAGTGCCGTATGTGATCGATTACCGCAAATCCCGAAGTTAACACCGATCAAAAATGTGGGAGCTGGCTTGCCTGCGATAGCGATATATCAGTCAACATGTGTATCGACTGATGCGGCGCAATCGCAGGCAAGCCAGCTCCCACAGGGGATTTAGGGTGTCTGCGGAACTCAGCCCTTGAGCTTCTCGGCAATCCAAATAGTGTGCCGCGTGCCTTTGTTGCCATGGGCAAACACCTGCACTTCCTCAGCCTTGAAACCCGCCTTGCGCAGTTTGTCGCTGAACAGCTTGTCGGCACTGGCCGACCACACGGCCAGCACACCCTTGGGGCGCAGGGCCTTGGCGCAGGCAGCCAGGCCACCGGCCGAGTAGAGCCAGCTGTTGGCCTTTTGCGTAAGGCCTTCGGGGCCGTTATCGACATCCAGCATGATCGCGTCAAAGCCTTGAGGCTCGGCCTGCAGCACCTTGGCCACGTCTTCCATGCGGATCACGGTGCGTGGGTCGAGCAGCGGGCGGCCGGACTTTTCACCCAGGGGGCCACGGTTCCACTCCACGACGCCGGGCACCAGTTCGGCGACCACCACTTCGGCCGTCTTGCCCAGATGTTTGAGCGCTGAGGCCAGGGTAAAGCCCATGCCCAGACCGCCGATCAGCACCCGCGAACCCGGGCGCCCGGCCACTTTGCGGCAGGGAATTTCCGCCAGCGCGTCTTCGGAGCCGTGCATGCGCGTGTTCATCAGCTGGCCGCCGTCACCGCCCTGGATCTTGATGACAAAATCCTCGCCGTATTCGAACAGGCACAAGGCACCGCCGTTATCGGGGATCGGGGTGGTGTCGAGCAGAACGAAACGTTTCATTGAAATCTCATTGGGAAGGGCATTCTTGCGCGGTTGGGAGTAGCCTTACGACATTCCGGTCAGGCCATGGAGCCATCGATGAAGTGCAGCATTCTAACGGTCATTGTGCTTGGCGCGCTCACATTGGGTGCGGCCCAGGCCCAGGAGGTGCAAACCGTTCCGGTCGCACCCGCGCCAACGCCCGGTGCGCCGGGTACACCGACACCGACGTTGTACCCGCAAGTCACACCGCCGGTGGCGCCCAAAGCCACCGCCAACGGTTCACCCGCGCTGGTGCCGATTGTGTTGCCAACGCCGCCCAAGGACCAGAGCGCGCCTGGCCTGCTGCAAAATGACAGCAAGCCGAAGACGCCCGGCGGTTAAAACGGTTGTGAGAGCAATTGCCCGTCGGCCATGCGCAGGCGTTTGGACAAGGCGATCGCAATCGCGCGGATGATCTTGGCCGCGACCCTGGGCGCTTCGTTGAGCATTTTTTCCAGGGAATCCTTGCCCAGGTTCAGCAGCACGCAATCACTGGCCGCCAGGCAACTGGCAGAGCGCCGCTCGCCATCGAGCACCGCCATCTCGCCAAACGCCCGCCCACTGCGCAGGGTGGCGATGGTCAGGCGCTGGCCTTCATGGTTGGTTTTCTGCACGGCCACCTGGCCGCTGTGGATGATGCACATGAACGAGCCGGCATCGCCCTCAACGAAGATCACTTCGCCCTGGGCGATGCTGCTGATGTTGAAGTAGCCGGCGGCGACGTGAAAATCTTCCGGCAGCAAAGGGTCGAACAGGCCGCAGTCCATGAGCATGTCGCGGATTTCATTGTTCAATAAAGTTGGTTGAGGCATAGCTGCAATCTTGGTCCATCAATCAAGTAGGCGGTCTGTGTGTTCAGACAGGACCGCCGTCCTAAGTTCCTTAAATCAAGCCCAGCGCCTTGAACACAAATGCGTATTCGAGCGCTACATCACGTAATCCCTGATAACGCCCGCTCATGCCACCATGGCCGGCGCCCAGTTCGGTCTTGAGCAGCAGCAGGTTGTCGTCCGTCTTGGTGTCGCGCAGCTTGGCCACCCACTTGGCTGCCTCCCAGTACTGCACGCGGCTGTCGTTGTAGCCGGCGATCACCAGCAGCGCCGGGTAGGCCTGGGCGCTGACGTTCTCGTACGGCGCGTAGGCCTTGATGCGCTCGTACACCTCTGGTTCTTCAGGGTTGCCCCACTCGTCATATTCGGTGATGGTCAGCGGCAGTTCCGGGTCGAGCATGGTATTGAGCACATCGACGAACGGCACTTCGGCAATCGCCGCCTGGAACAGCTCCGGGCGTTGATTGAGCACCGCGCCGATCAACAGGCCGCCGGCACTGCCGCCGCTGATGGCCAGTTGTTTGGAGGTGGTCAGGCCCTCGGCGATCAGGTGCTCGGCGCAGGCGATAAAGTCGCTGAAGGTGTTCTGCTTGTGTGCCTGCTTGCCGTTGCGGTACCAGGCTTCACCCAGTTCGCCGCCGCCGCGTACGTGCGCGATGGCAAACGCCACGCCACGGTCCAGCAGGCTCAGGCGCGCGTGCGAGAACCAGGGGTCGAGGCTGTGGCCGTAGGCGCCGTAGCCGTAGAGGTACAGCGGCACCGGTTTGCCCAGCTGGTCGCGTTTGACCACCAGGCTGATCGGCACCTGGGTGCCATCGGCAGACGTGGCCCACAGGCGTTGGCTGACGTAGTCATCGGCGTTGAACACGCCGAGTACCGGCGTTTCCTTGAGCACAGCTTGCGCGCCGCTCGCCAATTCCAGCTGGCGCACCTGGGCCGGACGGTTCAGCGCTTCATAGCGCAGACGGATCTTGTCGCTCGGGAATTCCAGGCTGTTTTGCACATAAAGGCTGTAGGCGGCGTCGGGCAATTCGACGCGATAGGCCGGCACGTCCTGAGGGTGCACTTCGATCACCGGCAGGCCGCCGATGCGCAGGCTCAAGGTCATCGCGCTGGCATTGAGGCTCACGCCGTCGAGCATCACTTCGTCGCTGTGCGGGATCAGGTTTTGCCATTGATCTTCGGTGGGCACGCTGCCGGTGTCGGCGGCGACGAACAGCGCGTAGTTGATACCGTCGCGGTTGCTGCGGATAAACCAGGTCCACTCGCCGTTGCGCTGGCCGTGGTCGACATCGTATTCGTGGTCTTCGACCCGTGGCGCCAGGCAAGTGAAGTCGAGGTGCGGCTGGTTGGCGTCCAGCGCCCAGATTTCACTGGTGGTCTTGCTGCCCAGGGCCAGCAGCAATTGACGTTCGGAACTGGAGCGGTAGCAATGCAGGAAGAAACGTCCGTCAGGCTCGTGGAACACTTCCTGCGCCGCCGTGCCATCCAGGCGGTAGCGATACAGTTTGTGTGGGCGATGGGTGTCGTCCAGTTCGCCGAAGAACAGGGTCAGGCTGTCATTGGCCCAGGTCATGCTGCCGTCGCAGTCCTGAAACTCCAGTTCGCTGACTTTGCCGTTAGCCAGTTCCTTCACGTACAGGGTGTAAATCTCTTCACCGCTGGTGTCCAGGCTGTAGGCCAGGCGCTGGTGGTCGGGGCTGATGCTGAACGCGCCCAGCGAGAAAAAGCCGCCGTTGGCGAGTACGTTGGGGTCGAGCAGCAGTTCTTCGCTGCTGTCGTCCACTGTGTTGCTGTCATCTGCCGGGCGGCGGCAGCGGTAATGGCGGGCGTATTCGTCACCGGCGGTGGTGCGCGTGTAATACAGGTACGGGCCCCACGGCGAAGGCAGGGACAGGTCGGTTTCGAGAATACGGCCCTTGATCTCGTCGAACAGGGTGTCGCGCAGCGCCTGCTGATCGGCGAGTTGCGCCTCCTGCCAGGCGTTTTCGGCTTTGAGGTAATCGAGGACTTCAGCCGTGTCACGCGCTTGCAGCCAGGCGTACGGGTCCTGGCCTTCGGCCTTGCGGGCAATCGGGGCGGCAGTGATGTGGGTCGATGAAGGCATGGATCACTCTCTGTCTGGCGGATGGTGGCAGGCATTGCAGCCGAGACACGCAAAAGCCGTTATCATAGCCGCCTGTTTGCCTACCTTGCCATGGACACCATGACCGAGAACGACTATCTGACCGCTTGGGGCCTTTACGCCTTCGCCGCTTTGGGCTGCCTGTTGGTGTGGTGGCGCATGACCCGCTGGATCTGGCGCTGGCTGCGCGAGCCGCTGCAGTTGCTGATGGCGGTGCTGCTGTTCAGCCCGACCATCGTCGATCCGGTCAAGACCCAGTTCGCGCCGGCCGTGGCGATCACGGCCCTGGACCTGGTGCTGCATGTCGGCAATAACGCCTGGCGGGCTATTTCCGATCTGTTCATGTACACGATGATCGCGTTTGGCGTGTATATCGTGTTTGTGCTGATCCGCTGGCCCATCGAGCGCGCCGCCAACGCCCGGCGTGAGCGCAAGGCCGCTGTCGACGCCGCCCTGGCTGCCGAGACGGTTGACGAGGACGACGAGCCGTTCAGTCGCCCGGCGCCTGCCAGCGGAATGCGCGTCGAACCGCGCCTTTGACGTCGTCCGCCCTGCAGCGAGAGCCCTGGCATGTGTGAATTATTGGGCATGAGTGCCAACGTCCCCACCGACATCGTGTTCAGCTTTACCGGGCTGATGCAGCGGGGCGGGCGTACCGGCCCCCACCGCGACGGTTGGGGCATCGCGTTCTATGAAGGCCGTGGCCTGCGCCTGTTTCAGGACCCGGCCGCCAGCAGTGAGTCGGAAGTCGCGCTACTGGTGCAGCGCTATCCGATCAAAAGTGAAGTGGTGATTGGCCATATCCGCCAGGCCAACGTGGGCAAGGTGAGCCTGGCCAATACCCACCCGTTCGTGCGCGAGCTGTGGGGCCGCAACTGGTGTTTTGCCCATAACGGCCAGCTGGCGGACTTCAACCCGCGTGCCACCTTCTACCGGCCGGTGGGAGATACCGACAGCGAAGCAGCGTTCTGCGACCTGCTCAACCGTGTCCGCGAAGCCTTCCCCGAGCCGGTGGACATCGAACAAGTGCTGCCGGACCTGATTGCCGCCTGCGCCGAATACCGCAGCAAAGGCGTGTTCAACTGCCTGCTCAGCGACGGTGACTGGCTGTTTTGCTACTGCTCGACCAAGCTGGCGCAGATTACCCGGCGCGCACCGTTTGGCCCGGCGCGCTTGAAAGATGTCGACGTGATCGTCGATTTTCAGGCCGAAACCACGCCAAATGACGTGGTCACTGTGATCGCCACCGAGCCGTTGACCGACAACGAAAACTGGACCCGCTACGAACCGGGCCAATGGAGCCTGTGGCGACGCGGTGAATGCGTCAGCCAGGGCATTACCGAGTAAGGATATCGACCATGCTGCTCAGTTATCTGCGGTTGGTGCTGTTTGCCATTGGCTTGTTGGTCGGTGTGCAGGTGCCGGGTTTCATCAACGACTACGCCAAGCGCGTCGAGGCCCACCTGATCGAGGCCCAGACCGGCCTCAGCGGGTTTGAAAGCACCGCACGGCAGTTCTTCAACGGTGATTTGCAGGCGTTGGTGGCGCATTACCGCGCCAGCGATGACCCGGTGTTCCAGAGCGACGCCAACAGCCTGGGCACCCTGCTTGATCGACAGGTGGCGTTGGACAAGCAATTCCAGGCCATGCAAGGCCCGTGGTACATCCGCGCCCTGCAAGTGGCGGTGGCGGCGGACCCGGCGATTCGCCTGGAAACCTGGAATGGCTACAGCTATCAGATCCTGCTGACGCCGGAGGCGATGGGCTGGGGCCTGGGCGGGGCGATGCTGTTGTCGTTCGGCATTGAATGCCTGTTCCGCTTGATTGACTGGGTGGTGTTGGGCGGCAAGCGCCTGCGTCAGAGCCGGCCGATTGAAGAGCGAGACCTGAAGGGCCTCTAGAACCGCTGAAAATCTAAATGTGGGAGTGGGCTTGCCCGCGAATGCGGTGGATCAGTCGCCTAATAGGTTGGCTGACACTGCGCATTCGCGAGCAAGCCCGCTCCCACATTTGGCCCCGGTTTTTTCAGTGGCTTAGCACCATATTCGCTTCGCCGACCTCTTCGGCATAGCGGGCCACCACCTTCTGGCACAGCCCGACAATCTCCTCCACCAACTCCACGCCCACCCGCCACGACACCACCACCTGCAAATTCGGCAGCTTCTGCGCCATCGGCAGCATCACCAACTCCCCGCGCGCCAGTTCCTCGCTGACCAGCACCGGCGGCAGTGCGCCAATCCCGAAGCCATCGCGCAGCAGGCGGGTAATCGCCGACACCGAATTCACGCAGTTCATGCGCGGTGCGGCGACGCCGTTGGCCTGCATCAGGCTCAGCACGTCCTGGTGTGGGTGGGAGTTTTTCGAGTAGGTAATGATGCGCTCCTGGGCCAGTTCGGCGAGGGAGGCGTAGTCGCGGTTGTAGAGGGAATGGCTGGCGACGATCCAGGCCATCGGGTGGCTGGCCAGTTCCAGGCTGCGCACGGTTTCCAGGCGCAGCAGGTCGGTTTGCAGGATCAGGTCGAGGAAGCCTTTTTGCAGTTGATCGCTGAGGTTCAATGCGGTATCGGCGACCAATTCGATTTCCACCAACGGGAAGTGGTCCATCAATTCGGCCACCAAGGGGCTGAGCCAGGTGTGAATCACCGTGTCCATCGCGCCGATGCGAATCCGCCCGACCTTGCTGCTGGTGGTTTCCAGTGACTGCTTCAAACCCTGCATGGTCACCATCATCTGCTCGGCGTAATCGAGCACCTTCAAGCCTTCCGGGGTCAGGCTCACGCCGCGTGAGTCGCGTAGAAACAGCTTCACACCCAACTCGCTCTCGAGCACGGCAATGCGGCTGGAAATCGAGGCCTGGGTGGTGAACAACTTCTCGGCGGTCAGGCGAAAGCTCTTGAGCTTGGCCACCCAGACGAAGGTTTCGAGGAACTTCAAATTCATGGGATCAACTTTTCTTATGCATGGATCGGTTTTTATTAGTTGGACGCCGCACCGGGCAAACGCCAAAAATCGAGCTATTCCACGATAAGCGTCGTTGGGGTGTGAGGACAAGTTGCCAGTTCTGTACGAAAAATCCCACACTACAAAAAATACAACGCCTGAAAAACAACGCCTGGAGGAGCACCCACCGTGAGCCGTCTGCTATTGAATTGCGACATCGGCGAAAGCTTTGGCAACTGGACCATGGGTCTGGACGCCGAGGTCATGCCGTTCATTGATTGTGCCAACGTGGCGTGTGGCTTTCATGCCGGCGACCCGAGCATCATGCGCAAGACCGTCAGTCTGGCCTTCAAGCACGGCGTGCAAGTGGGGGCGCACCCGGCGTACCAAGACCTGCAAGGCTTCGGTCGCCGCTCCATGGCCTACACACCGCAGGAAATCCAGGACCTGCTGCACTACCAGATCGGCGCCCTCGACGGCATCTGCCGTGCGCAAGGCGGGCGGGTCAGCTACGTCAAACCCCATGGCGCGATGTACAACGACATGATGGCCAACCCTGCGCAATTGCGCGCAGTGATCCAGGCCGTGGCCGCGTATGGCGACCTGCCGCTGATGCTGCTGGCCACCCGCGACAACAGCGCGGCCCAGGCCTTGGGCGATGAGTACGGGGTGACCTTGTGGTTCGAGGCTTTTGCCGACCGCGCATACGACCCCAAGGGGCATCTGGTCTCGCGCCAGTTGCCGGGCGCCGTGCACCATGACTCCGAAACCATCGTGCAGCAGGCCCTGACGATTTCCCGCGGCGACGCCCTGACCGCCAGCGATGGCAGCGCCATGGTGTTGCAGGCCAACACCTTGTGTGTGCACGGCGACAACGCCAGTTCGGTGGCCGCCGTGAAGCGTATCCGCGAGGCTCTGAAGCCAGCATGAAGCCACGCATTGAAGTGGTGGCGATCGACTGCCTGATGGTGCGTCTGTTTGATGTGATTGCCGAAGCCAACATGCCGTGGATGCTCGCTGCCACTCAACGTCTGCGCGAAGGTTTTGGCCCAGCGTTGGTGGACCTGGTGCCGTCCTACACCACGCTGATGGTGCATTACGATCTCACCGCGTTGAGCCCGGCGCAGGCCAGGGAGTTGATCGGCCAGGCGCTGACCGACCTGCAGCCTCAGGCCCAGGGCAGCGGCCAGCGTCACGTGTTGCCGGTGTGGTACGACCTGAGTGTCGGCCCGGAACTGAGCTTGCTCAGCCAGCGCAGCGGTCTGTCGGTTGAAGACGTGATCCGCCGCCACAGTGCCCATGAATACCAGGTGTTCGCCCTCGGCTTTGCCCCCGGTTTTGCGTTTATGGGGTTGGTGGACGAAATCCTCGCGACGCCGCGCCTGAATACCCCGCGAAAGCGCGTGGCGGCTGGCAGCGTCGGCATCGCCGAGCGGCAAACCGCCGCGTACCCGGTGGTCTCGCCCGGTGGCTGGAACCTGATCGGTCGCACCCCGGCCAAGCTGTTTGACCGCGAACGCGACGGTTACAGCCTGATGCAGCCCGGCGATACGGTGCGTTTCGAGGCGGTCGGCCACGCCGAATTTATCAAGCTGGGTGGCGATGACACGCCGTTGGAGGCGCAGGCATGAGCCGCTTGTTGATCGAGGCCAGCACGCCGCTGTGCCTGTTGCAGGATGCCGGTCGCTTTGGCGTGCGCCACCTGGGCGTGACCCAGGGTGGCGCGCTGGACTGGGTGTCGATGTCCTGGGCCAACTGGCTGCTGGGCAACGTGCTGGATGCGCCGGTGGTGGAAATCACCTTGGGCGGGTTCACCGTGCAGGCCGAGGCGTATTGCTTGCTGGCATTGGCCGGCGCGGATCTGGGCGCGTACATCGATGAGCGTGCGATCAGCCCGGGACGCAGCTTTATCCTGCAAAAGGGCCAGCGTTTGCGCTTTACCCAGCCGTTCAATGGCGCGCGGGCGTACCTGGCTGCGCCAAGCGGGTTTGATGCGCCGCAGGTGCTGGGCAGTTGCGCCACGGTGGTGCGAGAGGAATTGGGCGGGCTTGACGGTTTCGGCAAGGCATTGGTCGAAGGCGGGCGGTTGATGTATTCCGGAACGGGCGGTGCGATGAAGGTGTTGGGTAGCGCGGATTTGCAACCCGCTGCACCACTGGAGGTGATAGTCGGCGCACAAATCGGTCAATTCAGCGGCCAGAGTTTGTTCGATGCCTTCAACACCGAATGGGCGCTGGACAGCCGCGCCGACCGCATGGGCATGCGTCTGCTGGGCACGCCGTTGCAGTATCAGGGGCCGTCGTTGATCTCCGAAGGGATTCCGCTGGGAGCGATCCAGGTGCCGCCGGATGGGCAGCCGATTGTGTTGCTCAATGATCGGCAGACCATTGGCGGCTACCCGCGTTTAGGCGCGTTGACGCCCTTGGCGCTGGCGCGGCTGGCGCAGTGTTTGCCGGGGGAGAAGGTGCGCTTGGCGCCGGTGGTGCAGGAGACAGCGCATCGCCAGCATGTGGACTTTTTGCAGCGCTTCAGCGAAGGCTAACAATGTAGGAGGGGGCTTGCCCCCGATAGCGGTCTTTGAGTGCCAAATGCATTGACTGAGGCGCTGCTATCGGGGGCAAGCCCCCTCCCACATTGGATTTATGGTGCATGTGAGTTACTTGGAGAGAAAACGCATCCCTTCTTCCAGGCCCCGCAGCGTCAGCGGGTACATCTGATCTTCCACCAACTCCCGCACAATCCCCGTCGACGCCGTATACCCCCACGTGTCTTTCGGGTACGGATTAATCCAGATCAGCTTCTTGTACTTGGCCATGAAGCGCTGCATCCACACGTACCCAGGCTCCTCATTCCAGTGCTCGACGCTGCCGCCGGCCTGGGTGATTTCATACGGCGCCATCGACGCATCGCCGATAAAAATCACTTTGTAATCGGCGCCGTATTTATGCAGCAAGTCCTGGGTGGAGGTGCGTTCGGAGGTGCGCCGCTGGTTGTTCTTCCACACCGACTCGTACACGAAGTTATGGAAGTAGAAGTACTCCAGGTGCTTGAACTCGGTCTTGCACGCGGAGAACAGCTCTTCGCAGATCTTCACGTGGGCGTCCATTGAGCCGCCGATGTCGAACAGCAACAGCAGTTTGATGGTGTTGCGCCGCTCCGGACGCATCTGGATATTCAGCAGCCCGGCATCGCGGGCGGTGTGGTCGATGGTGCCGTCGATGTCCAGTTCTTCGGCCGCACCCTGGCGCGCGAACTTGCGCAGGCGGCGCAGGGCAATCTTGATGTTGCGCGTGCCCAGCTCCACCTGATCGTCGAGGTTCTTGTACTCGCGCTGGTCCCAGACTTTTACCGCCTTGCCCTGGCGCTTGCCGGCGTCACCCACACGGATGCCTTCCGGGTTGTAGCCGCCGGAGCCGAACGGGCTGGTGCCGCCGGTGCCGATCCACTTGTTGCCGCCGGCATGGCGCTCTTTCTGTTCTTCCAGGCGTTTCTTGAATTCTTCGATGAGCTTGTCCAGGCCACCGAGGGACTGGATCTGCGCACGCTCTTCATCGCTCAACGAGCGTTCGAATTCCTTGCGCAGCCACTCTTCGGGAATCAGCGCCTGCAGGTGGTCGTCGAGCTTTTCCAGGCCGTTGAAATAGGCACCGAACGCGCGGTCGAACTTGTCGAAATGCCGTTCGTCCTTGACCAGAATCGCCCTGGCCAAGTAGTAAAACTCGTCCATGTCGGCGAAGACCACACGCTGTTTCAGCGCATTGATCAGGTCGAGCAGCTCGCGCACCGACACCGGCACCTTGGCGGCGCGCATTTCATTGAACAGGTTGAGCAACATTATCGATTACCGCGACGGCTCATGAAGGCCAGACGTTCCAGCAACTGCACGTCTTGCTCGTTTTTCACCAGGGCACCGGCCAACGGCGGGATGGCTTTGGTGGGGTCGCGTTCGCGTAACACGGCTTCGCCGATGTTGTCGGCCATCAGCAGCTTGAGCCAGTCGACCAACTCGGAGGTGGACGGCTTTTTCTTCAGGCCTGGCACCTTGCGCACGTCGAAGAACACGTCCAGTGCTTCGCTGACCAGGTCTTTCTTGATGTCGGGGTAGTGCACGTCGACGATCTTTTGCAGGGTGGTGCGGTCGGGGAAGGCGATGTAATGGAAGAAGCAGCGGCGCAGGAACGCGTCCGGCAGCTCTTTCTCGTTGTTGGAGGTAATGATGATGATCGGGCGTTTCTTGGCCTTGATGGTCTCGTCGATTTCGTAAACGTAGAACTCCATCTTGTCGAGTTCTTGCAGCAGGTCGTTGGGGAACTCGATGTCGGCCTTGTCGATTTCATCGATCAGCAGAATCACCCGCTCTTCGGACTCGAAGGCTTCCCAGAGCTTGCCCTTCTTCAGGTAGTTGCGCACATCGTGGACTTTGTCCACTCCCAGTTGCGAGTCGCGCAGGCGGCTGACCGCGTCGTACTCGTAGAGGCCCTGATGCGCCTTGGTGGTGGATTTGATGTGCCAGGTGATCAGCTTGGCGCCAAAGGATTCGGCCAGTTGCTCGGCAAGCATGGTCTTGCCGGTGCCGGGCTCGCCCTTGACCAGCAACGGCCGCTCCAGGGTGATGGCGGCGTTGACGGCCAGTTTCAGGTCATCGGTAGCCACATAGGCCTGGGTGCCTTCGAACTTCATCGGTCATTCCTCGAATTCATCAATGCCCGGACTATACCGCGCGGCCCCGGCGACTGTGAACGCAGACGGGTTATTCAGTCTCTGAATGGCCGGTCACACGCGACCCTTGGCGGCTTTCTCCAACGCGTACGCCCGCGCGTCCGCTTTGTCCCTGAGCTTGCTGCCGCCCCACAGGGCCAGCGCAGCCAAAACCAGTGTGCCGATGCCGGCGAGGATCATCATGCCGGCGAGGGGGCCGCCGTGCATGGCGAACCCCACTATTTTCACGAAGCCTGAATAGGCCAAGAGGTAGCCAAAAATTGTCAGTATCCAGCCTGTGATGCGCATGCTCAGTGTCCTTACTCGTTGTTGTCATTGATCCGTTGGCACGCTAACCGATAGCCCGTTTCCCGGTAGGGCGTAGGACTTAGTTTGCACTGGGCTTGGGTTGTTCATACCGGGCATTGAATGCCTGGATAAAACCATTACGCAAAATCGCCAAAAATGCCGAGAACGCGCTGATATTTTGCTGGTGCACGCTGCCGCTGAGTTCCACGCGAGTGGCAAACTGGTTTTTGTTCTGGTTCTTTAATACGGTCTCGCTGGCGCCGACCACGGCTTCCCAGATCGAGCGGAAGATATTCTTGTCCTTGTTTTCGACATCCTGTTTCCAGTCGAACACCTCTACGTCACGCAGCAGCGGCTTGATATAACCGCTCAGTTGGCCTTTTTCAGCCTGCGCTTCGACCACCACATCGCCCGTGCCGGCCTTGAAGTCGAACTTGCCGTACGCCGACGCGAAGTCATTCAGGCGTTTGAGTTGAATATCCTTGGCGCGAAAGCGGAATTCGAAGTCTTCGAAGTTGCTCAGCGGGTCGAAAGCAGCGGTGGCTTCCAGTGGCGCCTGGCCGAGCAATTGCGCCTTGCCTTCAAAGGTGGCGTCCCGCTTGCCTTTGATGTCCACCACATTGGTCAGGTTGTAGAAGCTGGCGTTGACCTGGGTGGCGTAGATATTCACCGCGGGCTTGGAATTGAAGTTGTGGAAGGCGATCTTGCCGTCCTGAATGCGGACTTCGTTAAGGGTGATCGGCAACAATTTGCCCAACTGTTCACGCCAGTCGGTGCCTTTACCGGTCTGCGATGCCTGTTGGTTGCCACCGTCGACGAAGTTCAGCTCGGGCTGGAAGAACTGCACCTCGGCCACCACCGCATGGTCGTACCACAACGAATGCCAGCTCACCGACACGTCGATCACCGGCGCTTTGACGAACGGAACCGGCACTTTGCCGTCGACTTTGACGATCTGCAGGCCGTTGATTTTATAGGCCCCGCGCCACAGCGCCACGTCCACATCCGTGACCTGGCCGCGGTAATCACCCATGTCGGCGAGCTTGTCGTTCAGGTAGTTGCGCACCAGGTAGGGCAGGGCGAGGTCCAGGGCAATCAGTACTACCACCAGTATGGCGACGATCCATAGCAGCCCACTGTAGCGACGTTTCATGTGCAGGTTCTCCAACGTTATAGGCGATGGACCGCGCGCACCGGCGCAACGTTCCTCTGACTGGACGCCCACCAGCCCGAGGCATACCCTTGTGGCCTTGTTGAAATTGCCTTAAGGACCCGTCATGAGCCGTATCTTTGCAGACAACGCGCACTCCATCGGTAACACGCCCCTGGTGCAGATCAACCGCATCGCACCACGTGGCGTGACCATCCTGGCCAAGATCGAGGGGCGTAACCCGGGTTATTCGGTGAAGTGCCGCATTGGCGCGAACATGATCTGGGACGCCGAAAGCACCGGCAAACTCAAGCCGGGCATGACCATTGTAGAACCGACTTCCGGCAACACCGGCATCGGCCTGGCGTTTGTCGCCGCCGCCCGTGGCTATAAGCTGCTGCTGACCATGCCGGCGTCGATGAGCATCGAGCGGCGTAAAGTGCTCAAGGCGCTTGGCGCCGAGCTGGTGTTGACCGAGCCGGCCAAAGGCATGAAAGGTGCGATCGACAAGGCTGGCGAGATTGTCGCCAGCGACCCGGCCACCTACTTCATGCCGGCGCAGTTCGAAAACCCGGCCAACCCTGCGATCCACGAAAAAACCACCGGCCCGGAAATCTGGAACGACACCGATGGTGCCGTGGACGTGCTGGTGGCGGGCGTCGGCACCGGCGGCACCATCACTGGCGTGTCGCGTTATATCAAGAACACGGCGGGCAAGCCGATTCTATCGGTGGCGGTCGAGCCGATCGTTTCGCCGGTGATCACCCAGGCGTTGGCCGGTGAAGAGATCAAGCCGAGCCCGCACAAGATCCAGGGCATCGGCGCCGGGTTTGTGCCGAAAAACCTCGATCTGTCGATGGTTGACCGCGTAGAGCGGGTGACCGACGAGGAATCCAAGGCCATGGCCCTGCGCCTGATGCAGGAAGAGGGGATTCTGTGCGGTATTTCGTGTGGCGCCGCAATGGCCGTGGCCGTGCGTCTGGCCGAGAAACCGGAAATGCAGGGCAAGACCATCGTGGTGATCCTGCCCGACTCCGGTGAGCGCTACCTGTCGAGCATGCTGTTCAGCGATTTGTTCACCGACCAGGAAACCCAGGCCTGATCGGTTCTCCGTGGCAAGGAGGCTTGTTGTGGCGAGCGGGCTGGTTGTGGCAAGAGGGCTTGTCGTGGCGAGCGGGCTTGTTGTGGCGAGCGGGCTTGCCCCGCGTTGGGCTGCGAAGCAGCCCCCAAAACCTGACGCCGCGGTTTATCAGTTGCACCGCGGCGTCTGAAGTGGGAGCGCTGCGCGCTCCAACGCGGGGCAAGCCCGCTCGCCACAACAGCCTGCAAGCCACAACCAGCCCGCAGGCCACGACAAACCCGCCAGCCACAAGGCCCCCACGGTGTTGATTTATGTCAGCCGGTCGGCCTGGGCCTTCTGCATAATGGCCCAAGTGTTTATCATGGCCGGCTGCTACGTCTGGTTTCCCGTCGACGGGAGGCTGTTGGCCAGGCGCTTATTTCCAGGAGTTGCTGCATGACCTTTTCTTTGGCCGCCAAACTGTCGGTGTTGCTGTTGTTTATCGGCAGCACGCTGTATGTGCACCTGCGTGGCAAGGCGCGTTTGCCGATGTTGCGTCAGTTCGTCAACCATTCGGCGCTGTTCGCACCCTATAACGCCCTGATGTACCTGTTCTCGGCCGTGCCGTCCAAACCGTACCTGGACCGCAGCAAGTTCCCGGAGCTGGATGTGCTCAAGGACAATTGGGAAGTGATCCGCGAAGAGGCCATGCACCTGTTCGACGAGGGTTATATCCGCGCCGCCGAAAAGAACAACGACGCCGGTTTCGGTTCGTTCTTCAAGAAGGGCTGGAAGCGTTTCTACCTCAAGTGGTACGACAAACCGCTGCCATCGGCCGAGGCGCTGTGCCCGAAAACCGTGGCCCTGGTCAGCAGCATCCCCAACGTCAAGGGCGCGATGTTCGCGCTGTTGCCGGGCGGCAGTCACCTCAACCCGCACCGCGACCCGTTTGCCGGTTCCCTGCGCTATCACCTCGGGCTGTCCACGCCAAACTCCGACGATTGCCGCATCTTCGTCGATGGTCAGGTCTATGCCTGGCGTGACGGTGAGGACGTGATGTTCGACGAAACCTACGTGCACTGGGTGAAGAACGAAACCGACCAGACCCGCGTGATCCTGTTCTGCGACATCGAACGCCCGCTGAGCAATCGCCTCATGACCCGCGTCAACCGTTGGGTCAGCATGCAGTTGGGCCGCGCAACTGCGCCGCAGAATCTGGATGATGAACGTGTTGGCGGGATCAACCAGGCGTATGCCTGGAGCAAGACCTTCAGCGACAAGTTCAGCGGCGTGGTCAAGCAATGGAAACGCAAGCATCCCAAGGCCTACCGCATTGCGCGGCCGGTGCTGGCGGTGGTGGTGCTGGTGCTGCTGTGGAAGTGGTTGTTCAGCTGATTTGAAAGGTTAAACACAGGTTGAAATGTGGGAGGGGGCAAGCCCCCTCCCACATTGGTTTTGCAGTGTTGCTTAAGAGGCGATCAACTGGCGCAGTACATAGTGCAAGATGCCGCCCGCCTTGAAGTACTCGACTTCATTGAGGGTGTCGATCCGGCACAGCACCTCGACTTTCTCGCTGCTGCCATCCTCACGCGTAATCACCAACGTCAGGTTCATGCGCGGCTCGATCTCGGCATGGGTCAGCCCAAGAATGTCGATCTTCTCCTTACCGGTGAGTTTGAGCGCCTTGCGGTTCTGATCCAGCTTGAACTGCAACGGCAGCACGCCCATACCCACCAGGTTGGAACGGTGAATCCGCTCGAAGCTCTCGGCGATCACCGCCTTGACCCCCAGCAGGTTGGTGCCCTTGGCTGCCCAGTCGCGGCTGGAACCGGTTCCGTATTCCTGGCCGGCGATCACCACCAGCGGTGTGCCCGACGCCTGGTATTTCATGGCCGCATCGTAGATCGGCATTTTCTCGCCGGTGGGGATGTACAGCGTGTTGCCGCCTTCTTCGCCGCCGAGCATTTCGTTGCGGATACGGATATTGGCAAACGTGCCGCGCATCATCACTTCATGGTTGCCCCGGCGTGAGCCGTAGGAGTTGAAGTCACGCGGCTCCACGCCCTGCTCGCGCAGGTAGCGCCCGGCGGGGCTGTCTGCCTTGATGTTGCCAGCAGGGGAGATGTGGTCGGTGGTTACCGAATCGCCCAGCAAGGCCAGTACATTGGCGCCTTTGACGTCCTCGATCACCGGCAGTGGCCCGGCGATGTCGTCGAAGAACGGTGGGTGCTGGATGTACGTAGAGTCTTTCTGCCATACGTAAGTCGCCGCTTGCGGCACTTCAATCGCTTGCCACTGCTCATCGCCGGCAAACACCTCGGCATATTCCTTGTGGAACATGCCGGTGCTGACTTGAGCCACGGCGTCGGCGATTTCCTGGCTGCTTGGCCAGATGTCTTTCAGGTACACCGGCTGGCCGTCTTTGCCTTCGCCCAGCGGCTCGCTGCTGATATCGATGCGCACCGTGCCGGCCAACGCGTAGGCGACCACCAGGGGCGGCGAGGCCAGCCAGTTGGTTTTCACCAGGGGGTGTACGCGGCCCTCGAAGTTACGGTTGCCGGACAGCACCGAGGCGACGGCGAGGTCGGCTTTCTGGATGGCTTTTTCGATCGGTTCAGGCAATGGCCCCGAGTTACCAATGCACGTGGTGCAGCCGTAACCCACAAGGTCGAAGCCCAGTTGGTCAAGGTATTGGGTGAGGCCCGCTGCCTTGTAATAGTCGGTGACCACTTTGGAGCCAGGCGCCAGCGAGGTTTTTACCCAGGGTTTGCTGGTCAGGCCTTTTTCCACGGCTTTTTTTGCCACCAGGCCTGCGGCCATCATCACGCTGGGGTTGGACGTGTTGGTGCATGAGGTAATCGCGGCAATCACCACGGCGCCGTTTTTCAGGCGATAGGTGTGGCCGTCGTACTCATAGTCGGTTTCGCCCACCAAGTCGGCGTTGCCCACGGCGACACCGCCGCCGCCTTCGCTTTCCAGGCGGCCTTCTTCTTTGCTGGTCGGTTTGAATTGCAGGTCGAGGAAATCGCTGAAGGCCTGGCCTACATTCGGCAGCGACACACGGTCCTGCGGGCGTTTCGGCCCGGCGAGGCTGGCTTCGACGCTGCCCATGTCCAGTGCCAGGGTGTCGGTGAACACCGGCTCCTGGCCGGCGTTGCGCCACAGGCCCTGGGCCTTGGTGTAGGCCTCCACCAGCTTGACGGTTTCGGCAGGGCGGCCGGACAGGCGCAGGTAGTCCAGCGTCACCTCATCCACCGGGAAAAAGCCGCACGTGGCGCCGTATTCCGGCGCCATGTTGGCGATGGTGGCGCGGTCGGCCAGCGGCAGGTCGGCCAGGCCGTCGCCGTAGAACTCGACGAACTTACCCACCACGCCTTTTTTACGCAGCATCTGGGTCACGGTCAGCACCAGGTCGGTGGCGGTGATGCCTTCCTTGAGTTTGCCGGTGAGTTTGAAGCCGATCACTTCCGGAATCAGCATCGACACCGGCTGGCCGAGCATCGCCGCTTCTGCTTCGATGCCGCCCACGCCCCAGCCGAGTACGCCAAGGCCGTTGATCATGGTGGTGTGCGAGTCGGTGCCTACCAGTGTGTCCGGGAAGGCGTAAGTGCGGCCGTCTTCGTCCTTGGTCCACACGGTGCGGCCCAGGTATTCAAGGTTGACCTGGTGGCAGATGCCGGTGCCCGGTGGCACCACGCTGAAGTTGTCAAAGGCGCTTTGGCCCCAACGCAGGAAGGCGTAGCGTTCGCCGTTGCGCTGCATTTCGATGTCGACGTTTTGCTCAAACGCGCTGGTGCTGCCGAATTTGTCGACCATCACCGAGTGGTCGATGACCAGGTCCACGGGGGAGAGCGGGTTGATGCGCTGCGGGTCGCCACCGGCCTTGGCCACGGCGGCGCGCATGGCGGCCAGGTCGACCACGGCGGGCACGCCGGTAAAGTCTTGCATCAGTACGCGGGCCGGGCGGTATTGAATTTCGCGGTCGGACTGGCGCTCTTTGAGCCAGGCGGCGATGGCCTTGAGGTCGGTGCCGGTGACGGTTTTGCCGTCTTCCCAGCGCAGCAGGTTTTCCAGCAGCACCTTGAGGGACATCGGCAGCTTATCCAGGTCACCCAGGCTCTTGGCGGCTTCGGGCAAGCTGAAGTAGTGGTAAGTCTTGTCGTCGATTTGCAGGGTTTTAAGGGTTCTCAGGCTATCAAGGGATGACATTACATGACTCCTTATGGTCCGCACGGCTACGGACCTGACGGGACGAACAGAGCTTTCAACTTAGCCCTGTTTTCATTAGCAGGCTAATAACTGGACTCTATCGTTAAGTCCAAGGTTCCGAACTCGGCTATCATGCGCGCGTTTTCATGACAGGTAGTGCGATAGCGCAATGCCGGTTGATTCACCAGGAGAGTTGATGAACACCCTTTTTATGCACTGCCGGCCGGGTTTTGAAGGCGAAGTCTGTTCCGAGATCGCGGAACACGCCGCGCGCCTGAACGTTTCCGGCTATGCCAAGACCAAGACCGGCAGCGCCTGCGCCGAATTTGTCTGCACCGTCGAGGACGGCGCCCAGCGCCTGATGCACGGCCAGCGCTTTGCCGAGCTGATCTTCCCAAGGCAGTGGGCGCGCGGGGTGTTCATCGACCTGCCGGAAACCGACCGTATCAGCGTGATCCTCGCGCACCTGCAGGGCTTCCCGGTGTGCGGCAGCCTGTGGCTGGAGATGGTCGACACCAACGACGGCAAGGAACTGTCGAACTTCTGCAAGAAATTCGAAGTGCACCTGCGCAAAGCCTTGTTGAATGCCGGCAAGCTGGTCGACGACCCGAGCAAGCCGCGCCTGCTGCTGACCTTCAAGAGCGGCCGCGAAGTGTTCATGGGCCTGGCCGAGTCGAACAACTCGGCGATGTGGCCGATGGGCATCCCGCGCCTCAAATTCCCGCGTGAGGCGCCCAGCCGCTCCACCCTGAAGCTGGAAGAGGCCTGGCACCACTTCATCCCCCGCGACCAGTGGGATGAGCGCCTGCACAGCGACATGACCGGCGTCGACCTCGGCGCAGCCCCCGGCGGCTGGACCTGGCAACTGGTCAACCGTGGCATGTTGGTAACGGCCATCGACAATGGCCCAATGGCCGAAAGCCTGATGGACACTGGCCTGGTTCAGCACCTGATGGCCGACGGCTTTACCTTTGTGCCCAAGCAGCCGGTGGACTGGATGGTCTGCGATATCGTCGAGAAGCCGGCGCGTAACGCGGCCCTGCTGGAAACCTGGATTGGCGAAGGCTATTGCCGTGAGGCGGTGGTGAACCTGAAATTGCCGATGAAGCAGCGTTACGCCGAGGTGAAGCGTTTGCTGGAACGCATTGAAGACGGCTTCAAGGCGCGTGGTATTCGTGTTGAGATCGGCTGCAAGCAGCTGTACCACGACCGTGAGGAAGTGACCTGCCACTTGCGTCGGCTGGTGGATGTGAAGAAACAGAAGTCCCGCTGACACCTTGAGGTAACCACAAGACCAATGTGGGAGCGGGCTTGCTCGCGAAAGCGGTATAACAGTCGAAATTTATGTTGAATGTGCCCGCGTCTTCGCGAGCAAGCCCGCTCCCGTATGTTGAGCGGCGCCCGTTTCAGGAGTGATGTATGAATCAGCCCCTCGATTTGCCGGCAGACGCCGTGCTCGACGCCACCGGCCTCAACTGCCCTGAGCCTGTGATGATGTTGCACCAGCACATCCGCGACTTGCCGCCCGGCGGCTTGCTCAAGGTGATTGCGACCGACCCGTCCACCCGCCGCGATATTCCCAAGTTTTGCGTGTTCCTTGACCACGAACTGGTGGATCAGCAGGAGCAGGCCGGTACGTACCTGTACTGGATTCGCAAGAAGGCCGATTAAACCAGGCGAATCCGCCGGCGCGCGCTGCGTGTCAGGCGGATCACCAGCATCGCCGCGGCGCAGCTCAAGCCCACGATCAGTCCCTGCCACAAGCCACTGGGCCCACTGGCGGCGCCCAGCCAATCGGTCAGCCCCAGCGCGTAACCCACCGGCAGCCCCACGCCCCAATACGCGAACAAGGTCAGCACCATGGTCACCCGTGTGTCCTGATAACCCCGCAGCGCGCCGGCGGCCGTGACCTGGATCGCGTCCGAAAACTGGAACAGCGCCGCAAACACGATCAGCATCGACGCCACGTGGATCACCGAGGGATCTGGGGTGTAGATCGTGGCAATCTGTTCGCGAAACAGCAGCATCAGGCTGCACGACAGGCACGCGTAGGTCAGTGCCGTGCCCATGCCGACCCCAGCGGCAAAACGCGCTTCACGCGGCTCACCGCGGCCAAGGGCCTGGCCGACACGCACGGTAACGGCCATGCTCAGCGAGTAAGGGATCATGAACACCAGCGAACTGAAGTTCAGCGCGATCTGGTGCCCGGCCACTACGCTGGCGCCCAGGCTGCCGATCAGCAGGGCGATCACCGCAAAGATGCTCGATTCGGCAAACACCGCAATGCCAATTGGCAGGCCGATGCTCAGCACACGCTTGATCACCGACCATTTTGGCCAGTCGAAACGCTTGAACAACTCGCTGCTCTGATAGGCCGGTGCCCAGCGGGTCCAGGCGGCCAGGCCGAGCATCATCACCCACATCACGATTGCCGTGGCCCAGCCGCAACCCACGCCGCCCATGGCCGGCACGCCGAAGTGGCCATAAATGAACACGTAATTCAGCGGAATATTCAGCGCCAGCCCGCACAGGCCCATGACCATGCTCGGTCGCGTGCGACCCAGGCCGTCGCTGAAGCAGCGCAGCACGTAATACAGGGCGATGGCCGGCATGCCGGAGGCGATGCCGTGCAAGTAGGCCATGCACGGTTTGATCAGCTCGGGGTCGACATTCATCGCATGCAGGATCGGCTCGGCGCTGACCAGCATCAGCAGCGCGGTGAGCCCGACTACCACGGCCAGCCACAACGATTGACGCACCAGCGGGCCGATCTCGGAGTAGTGGCCGGCACCGAAGCGCTGGGCGACCTTGGGCGTGGTGGCCAGCAAAGTGCCGGTCATCAGCAGGTACACCGGAATCCAGATCGAGTTGCCCAGAGCCACGGCTGCCAGGTCTCGCGGGCTCACGCGCCCGGCCATCACCGCGTCGACGAAGCCCATGGCGGTGGTCGCGAGTTGGCCGATCATGATCGGCAGGGCCAGGGTCAGCAGGCTGCGCACCTCGCGGCTGACGCGTGCGGGGCGGGAGAGGGCGGTGGTGGCGGTGTTCACGTGCGAGTGTCCAGTAAAAGTGTTGCAAAGGACGGCGCAGTCTACGCGCTGACGCACCGGTCAGGAAAAAACCTGTGTTAGCGATTTGTAAGCAATCCCAGAGCCGGCACATAACCCCTGTGGGAGTCGGGCTTGCCCGCGATAGCATCAGCTCGGTGCAGCGGTTGGGCCGAGGTGTCTGCATCGCAGGCAAGCCAGCTCCCACACCAGTCTGGCTCCCACATAAGCACTGCTCACCCGGCATCTGCGGTGTTACACAGATCGCATCCCTGTACACTGCTGGTCCGCGAAAGGAGCCTGCCATGCTGATTGTTGCCGACGAAAATATCCCGCTGCTCGATGCATTCTTCGAAGGGTTTGGCGAGATTCGCCGGGTGCCAGGCCGGTCCATCGACCGCGCCACGGTCGAGCAGGCCGACGTGCTGCTGGTGCGCTCGGTGACCAACGTCAATCGCGCGTTGCTGGAAGGCACACATGTTCGGTTTGTCGGCACCTGCACCATCGGCACCGACCATCTGGACCTCGACTACTTCAAGCAGGCCGGCATCACCTGGTCCAGCGCGCCGGGCTGCAATGCGCGTGGCGTGGTGGACTATGTGCTGGGCAGCCTGCAGACCCTGGCCGAAATTGAAGGCGTCGATCTCAATCAGCGCACCTACGGCGTTGTCGGTGCCGGTGAAGTCGGCGGGCGGCTGGTCAAGGTGCTCAAGGGCCTGGGCTGGAACGTGCTGGTGTGCGACCCGCCGCGTCAGATCGCTGAAGACGGCGATTACGTCAGCCTCGAACAGATCATCCAGCAGTGCGACGTCATCAGCCTGCACACGCCGCTGACCAAATCCGGCAACGGCTCCACCTGGCATTTGTTTGACCGCGAGCGCCTCAACCGCCTCAGGCCTGGCGCCTGGCTGATCAACGCCAGCCGTGGCCCGGTGGTGGACAATGCTGCCTTGCGTGAAGTGTTGCTGGAGCGTGAGGACCTGCAAGCGGTGTTGGACGTGTGGGAAGGCGAGCCCGAAGTGGATGTCGATTTGGCTGACCTGTGCGTGCTGGCAACCCCACATATCGCCGGTTACAGCCTCGACGGCAAGCAGCGCGGCACTGCACAGATTTATCAGGCGTTCTGCGCCCATCTGGGCCAGGCGCCGAGCATCCAGCTAAGTGATCTGCTGCCGCAGCCGTGGCTGGCCGAGGTGCACTTGAACGCTTCGACCGACCCGGCCTGGGCGTTGGCAACCTTGTGCCGCAGCGTGTACGACCCGCGCCGTGATGACGCGGATTTGCGCCGTAGCCTCGGAGGCTCTGTGGACGAGCAGCGCAAGGCGTTCGACCTGCTGCGCAAGCATTACCCGCAGCGCCGTGAGATTGACGGCTTGAAGGTGCGAATCAATGGCGACTCTGCCGCGCTGTCGGCGATCGTCACCGCCCTGGGCGCCGAACTGCTCTGACGCGCGGCGCCGGCAAGGGGCGTGCGCATACGCGCGGCATAAAAAACCCGGCCACAGGGGCCGGGTTTGAAAGAGCTCGGGCGTATCAGCCTTGCTGCGCAGGCTTGACCAGGCGCTGTTCCAGTTCGCGGCACGCTTGCTGGATCATCTCTTCGGTAATCTGCACTTCGCGGCCTTGAGCGTCGATCACGGAGCAAGGCAGATGCTGCGGTTGGCGGATCACTTCAATCTTGGCATCGCTGCTGTTTTGCAAGGTCATGGCCTGTCTCCTCATCAGGTTGTGTACCTACTGTGTTTCTTACATTAAGCCCCCCGCGTGACCAAGCTATTACAACTCCTTACAAAGTCACCGGTTCGAACAACCAGTCCACCAGAAAGCGATACAAATTTCCAGCGGGGGGTTAGACCGATAACCTCTAGGGATCAGCATCGGCGGGCATAATTAACCTGACTCATTGTTATTTACTCAAGTTCCCCCAATGTTGTGGTGTAGATACTTATCTCCCCTGCGCAGGTGATGCCCTCCATGTTCTCAGTCCGTCAACGCCGTGCGATCCGCTTGGCCAGCCGCTTTATCGCGCCCTACCGTTGGCAGGCGCTGGGTGCCTTGCTGGCGCTGATCGTCACGGCCGGCATCACCTTGTCCATGGGGCAGGGCATTCGCCTGCTGGTCGACCAGGGCTTCATGACGCAGTCGCCGCACCTGCTCAACCAATCCATTGGCCTGTTCATGATGCTGGTGCTGGGCCTGGCCGTGGGTACGTTTGCGCGGTTTTACCTGGTGTCGTGGATCGGCGAGCGGGTGGTGGCGGATATTCGCCGGCAGGTGTTCAACCATTTGATCTACCTGCACCCCGGCTTTTACGAAAACAATCGCAGCTCGGAAATCCAGTCGCGGTTGACCACCGACACCACCTTGCTGCAATCGGTGATCGGCTCCTCGCTGTCGCTGTTCCTGCGCAATGCCCTGATGGTCATCGGCGGCATCGTGCTGTTGTTTGTCACCAACCCCAAGCTCACCAGTATCGTGGTGATCGCGCTGCCGCTGGTGCTGGCGCCGATCCTGATTTTCGGCCGGCGTGTGCGCAGCCTCTCGCGCCTGAGCCAGGACCGCATCGCTGACGTCGGCAGTTATGTGTCCGAGACCCTCGGCCAGATCAAGACCGTGCAGGCCTACAACCATCAGGTCCAGGACGAGCAGCGTTTTGCCGTTACCGTGGAGGAGGCCTTTGCCACAGCGCGCAAGCGTATCGTGCAACGCGCCTGGCTGATTACGCTGGTGATCATGCTGGTGCTCGGCGCCGTTGGCGTGATGCTGTGGGTCGGCGGGATGGACGTGATTGGCGGCCGTATTTCCGGCGGTGAGCTGGCCGCGTTCGTGTTTTACAGCCTGATCGTCGGCAGCGCAGTCGGCACCTTGAGCGAAGTGCTTGGCGAACTGCAACGCGCCGCCGGTGCTGCCGAGCGGATTGGCGAGTTGTTGCAGTCGAGCAACGAAATCCAGGCCCCCGCCGATGGCACCGTACAGTTACCGGAGCGCGTCAGCGGCCGCATGGAACTGCAAGACCTGCGCTTTTCCTACCCGTCGCGCCCGGACAGCTACGCCATCGACGGTTTGAGCCTGGCCATCCATCCCGGCGAAACCCTGGCACTGGTCGGCCCATCCGGCGCCGGTAAGTCCACGATCTTCGACTTGCTGCTGCGTTTCTATGACCCCCAGCACGGCCGCATCCTGCTCGAAGGCCACCCGCTGACCGCGCTCGACCCGATGGACCTGCGCCGCCACTTCGCATTGGTGTCGCAAAGCCCGGCGCTGTTTTTTGGCAGCGTCGAAGAAAACATCCGTTACGGCAACCCGTCCGCCACCACCGCGCAGGTCGAGGGCGCGGCGCGCATCGCCCATGCCCACGACTTCATCCTGCAAATGCCCCAGGGCTATCAGACCCACCTTGGCGACGGCGGCATGGGCCTCTCCGGCGGCCAGCGCCAACGCCTGGCCATCGCCCGTGCGTTGTTGGTGGACGCGCCGATCCTGCTGCTGGACGAAGCCACCAGCGCACTGGATGCCCAGAGCGAGCATTTGATTCAGCAGGCGTTGCCGCAACTGATGCAGGGCCGCACCACCTTGGTGATTGCGCATCGGTTGGCAACGGTGAAAAACGCCGACCGCATTGCGGTGATGGACCAGGGCAAGCTGGTGGCGGTGGGCACGCATCAGCAGCTGATCGCGAGCAATCCGCTGTATGCGCGGTTGGCGGCGTTGCAGTTCAATGAGGGTGATGAGGTCGCGAAAAGCGAGGGCTAGCCGGCCTGCATTGCGCTGTTCCTGTGGCGAGCGGGCTTGTTGTGGCGAGCGGGCTTGCCCCGCGTTGGGCTGCGTAGCAGCCCCAAAACCTGTGTACTCGGTTTGAGCGGTTATATTGAGGCGCCTGAATGGGAGCGCTTCGCACTCCAGCGCAGGGCAAGCCTGCTCGCCACATCAAGCTTGCTCACCACAACAGGCCTGCTGGCTACATTAACCCTGCTAGCCACACCAAGCCCCCGCACCAGTAAACCCGCCACTGCCTCTTCGTCAGCCAGCCTTACTGATCATCAAAATACCGCTCATGCCAATCCACCAGCGGCTGCGGTGAGTTGAGCTTTTGCCCGTAGATCACCGAATAAGACAGCACGTTCTGCACGTACTGGCGGGTTTCGTCGAACGGGATGCTTTCCACCCACACATCAAAACTCAGGTGATCCGCACCGCGCAGCCATTGGCGTACGCGCCCTGGGCCCGCGTTGTAGGCGGCGGAGGCAAGCACGCGGTTGCCGTTGAACTGGCTGTGCACCTGGCTCAGGTAGGCGGCGCCAAGCTGGATGTTTTTGTCCGGGTCCAGCACTTGGGCCGGGGAGGCCAGCGGGATGCTGAACTTGCGCGCGGTTTCCTTGGCGGTGCCGGGCATCAGTTGCATCAGGCCGCTGGCGCCGACGCCGGAGCGTGCGTCGTCCATGAAGGCACTTTCCTGGCGGGTGATGGCAAACACCCAGCTGGAATGCAGGCCACGCACCTTGGCTTCGCGCACCAGGGTGTCACGGTGGGCCATCGGGAAGCGGATATCCAGGTCATCCCAGTATTGGGCCTGGCTGATGGTGCGGATCGCCGGGAAGTACCACTTCATGTCGTAGGCCAGCTTGGCCTGGGCGACCATTTCATCGCGGTTGAAGTGGCGGCTCACGTGGTACCACTCGCGGCGGCCATCGACAATCTGGCCACGTGCATAAAACTCCAGCGCGCGGCGTACACCGGGCGTGTTACGGACCTTGTTGACCAGCGCCTGGCTCATCACCAGCGGCTTGTTTTTCAGCTGATACGGCGCTTTGGAGCGGTCGGCGGCGAGGAAACCGTAGAAATCCCGTTCCTGCGCGAGGTTTTTGTACAGCACCAGCGGCTGCGGGTTTTTCGGCTCGGCCAGCTCCAGGCTGCGCGCTTGCCAGTAACGCCAGCGGTTGGTTGTCGCCAGGTCTTGTGGGAGTTTGCGGGTCAACTGGTAGGCATCTTCCCAGCGTGCCAGGCGCAGCAGCAGGCGCAGGCGCCATTCAGAGACGGTGTTATCACGCAGCTCCGGGTCGTATTTGGTCATTACGTCCAGCGCGCGCGGGTCGTAGCGGCGTGCCAGGGTCAAGCCGATTTCACGGGCGATCGACACTTTTTCGTCACGGGAGAAGTGCATGCTGCTGGCGTAGCCGTCGAGCAGCGCCATGGCCTTGTCCGGGTCCTGGCGTGCCAGGCGGCGCAAGCCCAGGCCGACGGCGTCAGACATCGCCTCGTTGGCCGGCAGGAAGCGCGACGGGTCGCTGAGCATGTCCGGTTTTTGGGCCACGTCGACCATCAGGCGGCCTTGGGCGCCAAGGGTTGGCAGGGTTTTCACCAGGCTGTTGGCCAGCGCGTAATTGCGTGCTTCGGCGGCGAGCTTGGCGCGATCCCAGATTTTCTGTTCAGTGAGTTGGCCATCGGCGGCCCACTGGCCGAACGTGGCATCACACGCGGCGGGTTGGGATTTGCCGGTCAGCCAGAGTTTTTCGGTGGTCTTGTAGCCTTCGGCTTTCAAGTTATGGGTGAGCTGGTACTGACCATGCAGGCAGTCCAGTTCGACGAAATTGAGTTTGGCGTCGTAGTACTTTTCAAACGTCTGCCAGTCGCCACGGTCGGCCAGCCAGCGCAACCAGCGCAGCTTCATCCAGTTGGCCTGGGGCAGGTCGCCGTTTTTAGCGAGGAACTGTTCGATTTCCTCGTTGCTCGCGGTTTTCAGGCGCGCGGTCAGCTCGTCATAGGCCAGGTACGGCGTGAGCGGGTAGTCGGCCAGGGCCTGGCTGTATTGCATGTACGGCCCGCTGTCGCCTTTGGCGAGGGCGCGTTTGGCTTCATCGTAATATTGACGTTGGGTGGTGAGGTCCACGGCCTGGGCGGATTGAACGGCGGTGGCGGAAAGAAGCAGACAAGATAAAAAGTTGAAAAGGCGACTGCGCATGAGACGTCCGTGCAGAGAAATCACGACTAGCACCGGCACCGCCGACACTGATTGCCCCTAGCTTAGCCTTTTGCCAGCGACCGGCGAAAGCTTTGCCGGCCGGCTGGCTGAAGTTCATCGTAAATGTCCTGCAGAACGTGTCGCCAGCGAAAATGCCGGCCGCATCCCACCCTCAAGTCAGGTAGAATGCGCGCCCAGTTTTTGGAGAAGCGTATGACCCTGCTCAAATTCAGCGATGTGTCCCTTGCTTTCGGCGCTATGCCGTTGTTGGACAAGGTGTCCTGGCAGATCGCCCGTGGTGAGCGGGTGTGCATCATCGGCCGCAACGGCACCGGCAAGTCCAGCATGATGAAGCTGGTTAAAGGCGATCAGAAGCCCGATGACGGCTCTGTTTGGCGTGCCCCGGGCCTGAAGATCGGCGAATTGCCGCAAGAATTGCCGGTGGCCGACGGACGGACAGTGTTCGACGTGGTTGCCGAAGGCCTGGACGGCGTCGGCGAGTTGCTCGCGCAATACCACCACCTGGCGCAGAACTGCGTCACCGAAGAGGACCTGGACAAGCTGATGCACGTCCAGCAAGACCTCGAAGCCCGTGACGGCTGGCGCTTGCAGCAACTGGTCGACAGCACCCTGAGCCGCCTGCAACTGCCGGCCGACAAGACCCTCGCCGAGTTGTCCGGCGGCTGGCGTCGTCGCGTGCTGCTGGCTCAGGCGCTGGTGTCCGAGCCGGATTTGTTGCTGCTCGACGAACCAACCAACCACTTGGACATCGGCGCAATCGCCTGGCTGGAAGAAGCCCTCAAGGATTTCCAGGGCGCCGTGCTGTTCATCACGCACGACCGTTCCTTCCTGCAGAACCTGGCCACGCGCATCCTCGAACTGGACCGTGGCGGCCTGATCGATTGGAACGGCGACTACGCCAGCTTCCTGGTGCACAAAGAGGCCACGCTGGCCGCTGAAGAAACTGCCAACGCGCTGTTCGACAAAAAGCTGGCCCAGGAAGAAGTCTGGATCCGCCAGGGCATCAAGGCCCGTCGCACCCGTAACGAAGGCCGTGTACGCGCCTTGAAAGCCCTGCGCGTTGAGCGCAGCGAGCGCCGTGAACGCACCGGCAAGGCCAATATCCAGCTGGATACCGCCGACAAGTCGGGCAAGCAGGTGATGGTACTGGAAAACGTCAGCTTCCATCACCCGGACGGCCCGTTCCTGATCAAAGACTTCTCGATGGTCCTGCAGCGCGGCGACCGTATCGGCCTGCTGGGCGCCAACGGCACCGGCAAGACCACCTTGCTCAAGCTGATGCTCAATGGTCTGCAACCGACCAGCGGCACGGTGGAAGAGGGCACGCGCATCGACGTGGCCTACTTCGACCAGCTGCGCCATCAGTTGGACCTGGAAAAAACCGTGATCGACAACGTCGCCGAAGGCCGCGACTTTATCGACATCGACGGCCAGAGCCGCCACGTGCTGAGCTACCTGGGCGACTTCCTGTTCAGCCCGCAACGCGCACGTACGCCGGTGAAAGCCTTGTCCGGTGGTGAGCGTGCGCGCCTGCTGCTGGCCAAGCTGTTCAGCAAGCCGGCCAACCTGCTGGTGCTCGACGAACCGACCAACGACCTCGACGTGGAAACCCTCGAACTGCTGGAAGAGGTCTTGCTGACCTTCAACGGCACCGTGCTGATGGTCAGCCACGACCGGGCATTCCTCGACAACGTGGTCACCAGCACGCTGGTCTTCGAAGGTGAAGGCAAGGTGCGTGAATACGTCGGTGGTTACCAGGACTGGCTGCGTCAGGGCGGCTCGCCGCGCCTGCTGGGCGTGACCGAGAGCAAGTCCGGTAAGGCCGATCTGACCTCCGCCGTCGTTGCGCCAGTGGCTGCCGCTGCTGCTCCGGCCCAGGACGCTGCACCGTCGACCAAGAAGAAGCTCAGCTACAAGCTGCAACGTGAGCTGGAAGCCTTGCCGGGCGATATCGACGCCAAGGAACAGCAGATTGCCGCAGTAGAAGCAGAAATGGCTGACGCAGGTTTCTACCTGCGTCCGGCGGCGGAAACCGCCAAGGTCATTGCGTCCCTGGAAACGTTGAACCAGGAGCTGGAAGTGTTGGTTGAGCGTTGGGCCGAGCTGGATGCCTGATTGATTCAAGCGCACTAAAAAAGCCCGGCGCCCATCTGTATGAACGCCGGGCTTTTTATATGGAGTGCGATTAGACATGTGGGACGGCTTGTGTGGGAGCCGGGCTTGCCCGCGATGCAGGCACCGCGGTGTGTCAGTTGGCCTGCGGTGATGCTATCGCAGGCAAGCCAGCTCCCACATCAGCCCGCTCCCACAGTTGTTTGGCGCCGTTCTTAAGTATTTTTTACCAGTTTTACCGCCAGCACATCACACGGCGCGCCGTGCAGTACGTCATTGGCGGTCGAGCCCAGCAGCAGCGCCAGGCCATGACGGCCGTGGCTGCCGACCACGATCAGGTCGCAGCCCTGTTCCTTGGCCAGGTGGTGGATTTCCTGACGAGGCTGGCCGTAGGTGAGGTGGGAGTTTTCCTTGGTTACTTCCGGGTACTTGAGGATCAACCGGTCCAGGCGCTCTTTGGCCTGGTCAAATTGTTGTTGCTGCAACTGGGAAAGGTCCATCGGCACGTCGCCACCAAACGCCATGGCCATAGGCTCGACGATATGCACGAGTGACAGCTTGGCGCCGTTGGCGATTGCTGAAGCCTGCGCGCGCTTGATCACTGGGTCGCACTCTTCGGTCAGGTCGACAGCGACCAGGATATGTTTGTAGGAGTGTTCGTTGGACATGGCGCGTTCCTCCAGGGGACTGCAATAAGTTCAGTATGGCTGCTTTCAAGCGGATGGGGTTGCGTCAGGTCAAATCCGCTCATCTAGAAATTCGGGAGTACACATATGACGGTCTGGATAGTGGTGTCAATCCTTCTCGTGGTACTGAGCCCTCTGGCATGGTTGCGCCCCTCGCGCCATCAGAGCGGGCGCATGGCCCTGCGGATGGAGGCGCGCCGCATCGGCCTGGCCATGCAATTGGCGCCGCAGGACTGGCCGTACTGGCTCAAGCACGAGCCGCCAAGCCCTTGCGCGCAGTACTGCCGACCGCGCCGCGCAAGTGCGCCGGCCCTTTGGTGTTACTGGCAGCTGGAGCCCGGGGTTTGGGTCAATCAGTGGCGCGAAGTGTGCGTCGATGAGACGTTGTTGGCGCACTTTGCGACCCTGCCGGATAACGTCTACAAGGTCGAGGCGGACAAGCAGATGATCGCCCTGTACTGGGGCGAGAAGGGCGAGGCGAGTGTGTTGAAGGACATTGATGCGCTGCTCAAGGCCCTGGCTTGATGCCTGTCGGATAAAACCCAGGCAATAAAAAGCCCGACATCATCATCGGGCTGGAGTTGGCCAGGCAGGCCGGTAAATCTGTGATGCATGCGTCGGATGTTCATCCAGGCGCATTAAGGTTGTCGCTAGCCTAGCGGCATATCCTGTTCTGTACAGTCTTTTCCTACAAAATTTCCATTATTGATTTCGTGAATAGTTGAATATTGGCCAGGCGTAAGCCGTGGGCCTGGGTTCTGAACTGACTGGAAAGTCGCGTTTTTCCTAGCCTTTCGAGCGATTGACAATTGCCCGGAATTGGATGAAGGTGACGTACCCAAATCAAACGGGCGTATGAATTGAGCGTTTGTCTGTCAGACCGCTCATACAGAACCCCGACTAGCGCGTTGGCGGGTGTGCCTGGCGGATTGGCATGAGCATTGACCCAATAATCAATGTCCAACCAGAGGCCAGCGTCCAATGTGTACTGTTCAGCTTCCATATCGTGGAGATCAGTTGATGATTTACGAAGGTAAAGCCATCACGGTTAAGGCTCTTGAAAGTGGCATCGTCGAATTGAAATTCGACCTCAAGGGTGAGTCCGTCAACAAGTTCAACCGTCTAACCCTGAACGAACTGCGTCAGGCCGTAGACACCATCAAAGCAGATGCTTCGGTCAAGGGCGTGATCGTCTCCAGCGGCAAGGACGTGTTTATCGTCGGCGCTGACATCACCGAATTCGTCGACAACTTCAAGCTGCCCGATGCCGAGCTGGTGGCTGGCAACCTCGAAGCCAACAAGATTTTCAGCGATTTCGAAGACCTCAACGTGCCAACCGTTGCCGCGATCAATGGCATCGCGTTGGGCGGCGGTCTGGAAATGTGCTTGGCCGCAGACTTCCGTGTCATGTCGGCGACCGCCAAAATCGGTCTGCCTGAAGTCAAACTGGGCATCTACCCAGGTTTTGGCGGCACCGTGCGCCTGCCGCGCATCATCGGTGCCGACAACGCCATCGAGTGGATTGCCGCCGGCAAGGAAAACAAAGCCGAAGACGCGCTGAAAGTCGGTGCCGTCGATGCTGTGGTTGCCCCGGACAAACTGGCCGAAGCTGCACTGAACCTGATCAAAGGCGCCATCAGCGGCGAATTTGACTACAAGGCCAAGCGTCAGCCAAAGCTCGAAAAACTCAAGCTCAACGCCATCGAACAAATGATGTCGTTCGAAACCGCCAAAGGTTTTGTGGCAGGCCAGGCCGGCCCGAACTACCCGGCGCCGGTTGAAGCGATCAAGACCATCCAGAAAGCCGCGAACTTCGGTCGCGACAAAGCCCTGGAAGTGGAAGCTGCAGGCTTCGTCAAACTGGCGAAAACCTCGGCTGCCCAGAGCCTGATCGGCCTGTTCCTGAATGATCAGGAGCTGAAGAAAAAGGCCAAGGCCTACGACGAAATCGCCAAAGACGTGAAACAGGCTGCCGTACTCGGCGCCGGTATCATGGGCGGCGGTATCGCCTATCAGTCGGCCTCCAAAGGCACGCCGATCCTGATGAAAGACATCAACGAGCACGGCATTGAGCAAGGCCTGGCGGAAGCCGCCAAGCTGCTGGTGGGCCGCGTTGATAAAGGTCGCATGACCGCAGCGAAGATGGCTGAAGTGCTTAACGGCATTCGTCCTACGCTGTCCTACGGCGATTTCGGCCACGTCGACCTGGTGGTCGAAGCGGTTGTCGAGAACCCGAAGGTCAAGCAAGCCGTACTGGCCGAAGTGGAAGCTCAGGTTAAAGAAGACACCATTCTGGCCTCGAACACCTCGACCATTTCCATCAGCTTGTTGGCCAAGGCCCTCAAGCGTCCGGAAAACTTCGTCGGCATGCACTTCTTCAACCCGGTGCACATGATGCCGCTGGTGGAAGTGATCCGTGGCGAGAAGTCCAGCGAGCTGGCGATTGCTACTACCGTTGCCTACGCCAAGAAAATGGGCAAGAACCCGATCGTCGTTAACGACTGCCCGGGCTTTTTGGTCAACCGCGTGCTGTTCCCGTACTTCGGCGGTTTCGCCAAGCTGGTCAGTGCTGGTGTGGACTTTGTGCGTATCGACAAAGTCATGGAAAAATTCGGCTGGCCCATGGGCCCGGCGTACCTGATGGACGTGGTCGGCATCGACACCGGCCACCACGGTCGTGACGTCATGGCTGAAGGCTTCCCGGACCGCATGAAAGACGACCGCCGTTCGGCGATCGACGCGCTCTACGAAGCCAAGCGCCTGGGCCAGAAGAACGGCAAGGGCTTCTACGCTTACGAGGCCGACAAGAAGGGCAAGCAGAAGAAAGTGGCCGACCCTTCGGTGCACGAAGTGCTCGCGCCGGTCATCTACGAGCAGCGTGAGGTGTCCGATGAGGACATCATCAACTGGATGATGATCGCCCTGTGCCTGGAAACCGTGCGTTGCCTGGAAGACGGCATCGTTGAAACCGCCGCCGAAGCCGATATGGGCCTGGTGTACGGTATTGGTTTCCCTCCATTCCGTGGTGGTGCGCTGCGTTACATCGATTCGATCGGTGTGGCCGAGTTCGTTGCCCTGGCTGACAAATACGCTGATCTGGGCCCGCTGTACCACCCGACCGCGAAGCTGCGTGAAATGGCCAAAAATGGCCAGAGCTTCTTCGGTTAAGCGCCCAGACGACTAGAGCGAGAATATTTATGAGCTTGAATCCAAGAGACGTGGTGATTGTCGACTTCGGTCGCACACCGATGGGCCGCTCCAAGGGCGGCATGCACCGCAACACCCGCGCCGAAGACATGTCGGCGCACCTGATCAGCAAGTTGCTGGAACGTAACGTCAAGGTTGACCCGAACGAAGTCGAAGACGTGATCTGGGGCTGCGTCAACCAGACCCTGGAGCAGGGCTGGAACATCGCGCGCATGGCGTCGTTGATGACCCAGATCCCGCACACCGCCGCTGGCCAGACCGTCAGCCGCCTGTGTGGCTCATCGATGAGCGCGCTGCACACCGCTGCCCAAGCGATCATGACCGGTAACGGCGATGTGTTCGTGGTCGGCGGCGTGGAGCACATGGGCCACGTCAGCATGATGCACGGCGTCGACCCTAACCCGCACATGTCGCTGTACGCGGCAAAAGCCTCGGGCATGATGGGCCTCACCGCAGAAATGCTCGGCAAAATGCACGGCATTACCCGCGAAGCCCAGGACGCGTTCGGCCTGCGCTCCCACCAGCTCGCCCACAAGGCGACGGTGGAAGGCAAGTTCAAGGATGAAATCATCCCGATGAACGGCTATGACGAAAACGGTTTCCTGAAGCTGTTCGACTACGATGAAACCATTCGTCCGGACACCACCCTGGAAAGCCTGGCGGCCTTGAAACCTGCCTTCAATCCAAAGGGCGGCACCGTGACTGCCGGTACTTCGTCGCAAATCACCGACGGTGCTTCGTGCATGATCGTGATGTCGGCGCAGCGTGCCCAGGACCTGGGTATCCAGCCGATGGCCGTGATCCGTTCGATGGCCGTGGCGGGTGTGGACCCGGCAATCATGGGCTATGGTCCAGTACCGGCCACACAAAAAGCCTTGAAGCGCGCGGGCCTGACCATCTCCGATATCGACTTCTTCGAGCTCAACGAAGCTTTCGCCGCACAGGCCCTGCCAGTGCTGAAAGATTTGAAAGTACTCGACAAGATGAACGAGAAGGTTAACCTGCACGGCGGTGCGATTGCCCTGGGCCACCCATTCGGTTGCTCCGGTGCACGTATTTCCGGCACTTTGCTTAACGTGATGAAGCAAAATGGCGGCAACCTTGGGGTTGCAACCATGTGCATTGGTCTCGGCCAAGGCATTTCCACCGTCTTCGAACGCGTCTAAGCGTTGCGTTGACGGAAGCCGGGGCCCAGTGCCCCGGTTTTTGTTTTTTGGAATTTTTAATATTTTTTTCAACAAATTTTACAAGAGGGCCAGAGCATGAAAGTCGAACCAGGGCTCTACCAACATTATAAGGGGCCGCAGTACCGCGTTTTTAACGTGGCGCGGCACTCCGAGACCGAAGAGGAAGTGGTGTTTTACCAAGCACTGTATGGCGATTACGGCTTTTGGGTGCGCCCATTGAGCATGTTCCTGGAGACCGTCGAAGTTGACGGCGAGCAGGTCCCGCGCTTTGCTTTGGTCCAGGCCGAACCCAGTCTTTTTTCAGGGCAATAACGGCAGGTCGCGCAGAATGCTGCGCTTGACCTCACCTTGTTGCCACTATATATAGCGTTGCCGCGACAGGCGCCAACTGCCTTTCACTTCTCGAATTCAGGAATTTTCCGATCCATGGGCAAATCGCTGGTCATTGTGGAATCCCCGGCTAAGGCCAAGACCATCAACAAGTACTTGGGCAACGAGTACGTGGTGAAGTCGAGTATCGGCCATATCCGAGACCTGCCCACCAGCGGTTCGGCTAGCGCCAGCAAGGAGCCTGCCGCCAAGCGCGGCAAGGCGGCTGCGGGCGAAGGTCCGGTGCTCACGCCTAAAGAGAAAGCGCGCAAGCAGCTGGTCTCGCGCATGGGTGTAGACCCTGAACATGGCTGGAAGGCCAAGTACGAGATCCTTCCCGGCAAGGAAAAGGTCATCGAAGAGCTGCGCCGGCTCGCCAAGGATGCTGACACCATCTATCTCGCAACCGACTTGGACCGCGAAGGGGAAGCCATTGCCTGGCACCTGCGCGAAGCCATCGGCGGTGATGACAGCCGCTACAAGCGTGTGGTGTTCAACGAAATCACCAAAAAAGCCATCCAGGAAGCCTTCTCCAAGCCGGGCGAACTGGACATCGACCGTGTAAACGCCCAGCAGGCCCGTCGTTTCCTCGACCGCGTCGTGGGCTACATGGTCTCGCCACTGCTGTGGGCCAAGATCGCCCGTGGCCTGTCGGCCGGTCGTGTGCAATCGGTGGCGGTAAAGCTGGTGGTGGAGCGTGAGCGCGAGATTCGTGCGTTCAACCCCGAAGAATACTGGGAAGTCCACGCTGACCTCGGCACCGCCAAGGGCGCCAACGTGCGCTTTGAAGTGGCCCGCGAGAAAGGCGAGGCCTTCAAGCCGCTGAACGAAGCCCAGGCCATGGCCGCGCTGGAGAAGCTCAAGGCTTCCAGCTACAGCATCGTCAAGCGTGAAGACAAACCGACCAGCAGCAAGCCGTCGGCGCCGTTCATCACGTCCACCCTGCAACAGGCCGCGAGTAACCGCCTGGGCTTTGGTGTGAAGAAAACCATGATGATGGCTCAGCGTCTGTATGAAGCTGGCTACATCACGTATATGCGTACCGACTCCACCAACCTGTCGCAAGACGCGGTGGCGATGGCGCGTACTTATATTGAAACCGAATTCGGCAAGAAGTACCTGCCGGAGAAGCCGAACGTCTACAGCAGCAAGGAAGGCGCACAGGAGGCTCACGAAGCGATTCGTCCTTCCGATGCCAATACCGAGCCAAGCAAGCTGACCGGCATGGAGCGCGACGCTGAGCGCCTTTACGAGCTGATCTGGCGCCAGTTCCTGGCCTGCCAGATGCTGCCGGCGCAATACCTGTCCACCACTGTCAGTGTCGGTGCTGGCGACTTCGAGCTGCGTGCCAAGGGCCGTATCCTCAAGTTCGACGGCTACACCCGCGTGATGCCGCAAATCGCCAAGCCTGGCGATGACGATGTGCTGCCGGACATGGCCCAGGGCGACACGTTGAAGCTGATCAAGCTCGACCCGTCCCAGCACTTCACCAAGCCGCCGGCGCGTTATTCGGAAGCCAGCCTGGTAAAAGAGATGGAGAAACGCGGTATCGGTCGTCCTTCGACTTACGCGGCAATCATTTCGACCATCCAGGACCGTGGCTACGTCGCGCTGCACAACCGTCGCTTCTACTCGGAAAAGATGGGCGACATCGTTACCGAGCGCCTGTCCGAAAGCTTCTCCAACCTGATGGACTACGGCTTCACCGCCGGCATGGAAGAGAACCTCGATGACGTGGCCCAGGGCGAACGCGACTGGAAAAACGTACTGGATGAGTTCTACGGCGACTTCAAGAAGAAGCTCGAAGTAGCCGAAAGCCCTGAAAGTGGCATGCGTGCCAACCAGCCGGTGATGACCGACATCCCGTGCCTGACCTGCGGCCGTCCGATGCAGATTCGTACCGCGTCTACCGGCGTGTTCCTCGGTTGCTCGGGTTACAGCCTGCCGCCGAAAGAGCGCTGCAAGGCCACCGTCAACCTGGTGCCGGGCGATGAAATTGCCGCTGACGACGAGGGTGAATCCGAGTCGCTGGTATTGCGTGGCAAGCACCGCTGCCCGATCTGCAGCACGGCAATGGATGCCTACCTGCTCGATGAGAAGCACAAGTTGCACATCTGCGGTAACAACCCTGATTGCGACGGCTACGAGATCGAAGAGGGCAGCTACCGCATCAAGGGCTACGAAGGCCCGAGCCTGGAATGCGACAAGTGCGGCAGTGAGATGCAGCTCAAGACCGGCCGTTTCGGCAAGTTCTTCGGTTGCACCAACCCGACGTGCAAGAACACTCGCAAACTGCTGAAAAGCGGTGACGCGGCGCCGCCGAAGATGGACCCGGTGAAGATGCCTGAACTCAAATGCGAGAAGGTCAACGACACCTACATCCTGCGTGACGGCGCCTCGGGCTTGTTCCTGGCCGCCAGCCAGTTCCCGAAAAACCGCGAGACCCGTGCGCCGCTGGTGCTGGAAATCGTGCCGCACAAGGACGAGATCGATCCCAAGTACCACTTCCTGTGTGAAGCGCCGAAGAAGGATCCCGACGGTCGCCCGGCCGTGATCCGCTACAGCCGCAAAACCAAGGAGCAGTACGTGCAGACCGAAGTGGACGGCAAGCCTACGGGCTGGAAAGCGTTCTACGACGGCGGCAAGTGGAAGGTCGAGGACAAGCGCCAGGGCGCTTGATCGACTACGTTGCGAAATACAAAGGCCGCCTGCATAGGCGGCCTTTTTTTGCGCTTGCAGGAGTCTCGGCTGATCCGTGACACTGTTGAGCCAGCATCCGGCTTATTTCGTTGTGGAGACTGCCGTTATGGCCAACGAACTCTATACCCGTACCAATCAGAAAATTTACTTCGCGGGTTTGTCCCTGGAAGCCCTTGGTCGTGCCGAGGAAGGGAAGGAGATGAATGCCATCGCGCTGGTCCAAGCGGGGCGTGAGGCTGCATTGTTCCATCTCTACGGCGCCCTGTTGGGGCTGTGCCATGAAATCGCCGGGTTCTACCGTTTGCCCCAGGCCGGTTCGCCGCGTGCAGAACTGATCATGAACCGCGAAGTGCTGGAAAGCATGGCCATTCCTGAGCTGGCCGAGCTGGTGGAAATGGCCCAAAGCCCCGACAGCTGGGTCGCCCGCTTGCTCAAGGCGCATGCCGACATGTTCCAGCCGCCACGCGTGCCGCATGTGCCCAAGGGTGATGTGACACAGCCGCTGATCGTCGCTGTTGCGGTGGAGGAGGATGAGCCCAAGCCGTTGAGCCGCGAAGAGCTGGAGAGCTGGCGCCAAGAGCTGAAGAAGATGGCGTTGCGGTTTCGCGAAGGCTTGAACGAGTGCTAAGAAGCCGTCAATGACTTATGCGATCAAAAATGTGGGAGCGGGCTTGCTCGCGAAAGCGGTCTATCAGCCGGCCTATGCATCAACTGACAGATTGCTTTCGCGAGCAAGCCCGCTCCCACAGTTGAACCAAGTTGCACGGAAAGTCCAGCACGAGGCTCAATGAGCACCATTCATCAAGCCGTAGAGAAACCTGTTCAGATCCTCTGCGAGGCTGGGTGGATGACTGATATAATCCCGGCCTTTCGTGGAGAACAGACTTTTATGCCAACGTCCTTTCTGGAAATTGTTGAATTGCCTGACGGCCGAATCGAGCTGCGTCGGGCTGAGGACGAGGGTTCTCTGGTTATCTTGGATTTTTCCGAAGACGCAAAAGCATTCCTGCAAGGCCAGCACGTGGAAGTGGCGAAAGCCATGTTGAGCGTCGGTGTGCAGATGGCGGGTCGCCTGGCAGAAGGCGAACCGGAGAAGGACGACGGGCCGCGGGTTCTGCACTGAGTTTTGCAGTTAAGTGCACTTTTCGTTGTAGGCGGGCTTGTTGTAGTGAGCAGGCCTATGCAGCAAGCAGGCCTCTGAGGTGAGTGGGTTCGCTGTTGTGGGCGGGCTTGCTGTGGTAAGCGGGCTTGTCGTGGCGAGCGGGCTTGCCCCGCGTTGGGGCGCGAAGCGGCCCTGATGGATTAACGCGGTATATCAGGTATTCCACGGTGCTTGGTTTTGGGGCTGCTTCGCAGCCCAACGCGGGGCAAGCCCGCTCGCCACAACAAGCCCGCTCGCTACATCAGTCCGTTTTGCCACAGAAGCAAGCTCTGCACAGATACCTGTCTGTCACCTACGCAATCAGCCAGCTCCCTGTTACCCCAATCGAATATTCAAGCTCTGCGCATCGCCCGTCCGTGCGGCGCTGATCAGTTGTTGCTTGGCCGCAGTGTTCAACGGGTTCAACCAACTCACCACCGTATGGCTACGGCCCAGACGCAAGGCTTCGCAGGTCAACTGTTGAGCGCTTTGCGCGCCGCGCGGTTGCAGCAGCAGGATACGCTCACGGTTGAGGCCGGCGTCTCGCAGCCAGGCCTGGGTCAGGCTGGCAGGTGGAGCGATCAGCGTCAGCCAGCGTGCGTCCTGCTCCTCGCTCAGTTCACGAAGGATCGGTGCCAGCAGGCTCAGGCAGCTTCCAGCTGCACCGCGCAACGACAATTCACTGAACGCCTCAGGTTCGGAGCCCCACGGGGCCTCGACCGTTTCCTTGAGGATAGGCGCAAGGGGTTGAGCCATGAAGGCCTCGAACAGCGACAGTTGTGTGTGTTGTGGGGTGTGCACGAGCTGCATGGTGCCTCCTTTAGCGGCGAATGACGCCGACGCTCAAGCCTTCGATCACCAGGTCCTGATCTTTCAGGTTCACTTCAATCGGGGCGAACTCAGGGTTTTCGGCCATCAGCCAGACCTTGCTGCCTTCGCGCTTGAAGCGTTTGACGGTGACTTCATCGCCGATACGCGCAACGACGATCTGGCCATTACGGGCTTCACGGGTGGTGTGGACGGCCAGCAGATCGCCGTCGAAAATGCCCACGTCCTTCATACTCATGCCGTGTACACGCAACAGGTAGTCGGCGCGCGGATGGAAGAAGGTCGGGTTGATGTTGCAGGATTCCTCGACGTGCTGTTGCGCCAGAATCGGCGCACCGGCGGCGACGCGGCCAATGATCGGCAGGGTCGATTCGTCGGCCTTGGCTTCAAAGCCAGGGATGCGAATACCGCGAGAAGCTCCTGGGGTCATCTCGATCGCGCCTTTGCGAGCGAGGGCCTTGAGGTGTTCTTCAGCGGCGTTTGGGGACTTGAACCCCAGCTCCAGCGCAATTTCTGCTCGTGTCGGCGGGTAGCCGTTGTCATCGAGGCAGCGCTTGATAAAAGCCAGAATCTCAGCTTGGCGTGGCGTCAGTTTTAGCATGTTGATCGCTCTGTCTTTTTATACAGTGACTGGGATTATATACAGTGAACTGCGCTTGGCAATCATCCTTTTTGAGCACACCGCTGGACGGTCATTCGTCACCCGTCCTACAAGGCAGAAACAGCGCTGCCTACAGACCAGGAAGGATGTGATTAAATAGCGGTTAAATAGATGACTGCCCGGCCGGAAAACGGACTCGCAGGCTTGACAAGACACACCCTGAAACGTATGTTTCAAACAAGTGTTTGTCAGGCGGAGTAGCCATGGCCCAGTCGGAAACCGTTGAACGCATTCTCGATGCTGCCGAGCAATTGTTCGCGGAAAAAGGATTTGCTGAAACTTCATTGCGGCTGATCACCAGCAAGGCTGGGGTTAACCTTGCCGCAGTGAATTACCATTTCGGCTCAAAGAAAGCCCTGATCCAGGCGGTGTTTTCGCGCTTTCTGGGGCCGTTCTGCGCCAGCCTCGACCGTGAGCTGGAGCGCCGCCAGACCAAGCCTGATAACAAGCCGAGCCTGGAAGACCTGCTGGAAATTCTGGTTGAGCAAGCGCTGGTGGTTCAACCACGCAGCGGCAATGACCTGTCGATCTTCATGCGTTTGCTCGGCCTGGCGTTCAGCCAGAGCCAGGGCCACTTGCGGCGTTATTTGGAAGACATGTACGGCAAGGTGTTCCGTCGCTACATGTTGCTGGTCAACGAAGCCGCGCCGCGTATTCCGCCGATCGAACTGTTCTGGCGCGTGCACTTCATGCTCGGTGCTGCCGCGTTCAGCATGTCCGGGATCAAAGCCTTGCGCGCAATTGCCGAGACCGATTTCGGTGTGAACACCTCCATCGAACAAGTGATGCGCCTGATGGTGCCGTTCCTTGCCGCCGGCATGCGCGCCGAAACCGGTGTGACCGACCAGGCCATGGCGGCCGCGCAGTTGCGCCCACGCAGCAAATCCACGCCGGCCGTGGCCAAGGCGTGATTGCCCCGGGTGTGCGCGGCCGCTTGCATCCGCTAAGCTAGCCGCCATGCCGATTTCAGCTATTTACTCGCAACCCGTTGTGCTCACTGCGCTTATCGCGCCAGGTGAGGGCAACGGGTTGTGTGCGTTATTTAAGGAAGGTTTATGACTGCTGCCCTGCAAGGTTCTTTGATGGTTGATGTGGCCGGTACCTGGCTGACGGCCGAGGATCGTCACCTGTTGCGTCAGCCGGAAGTGGGCGGCCTGATCATTTTCGCGCGCAACATCGAGCACCCACGTCAGGTGCGCGAGTTGAGCGCGTCGATCCGTGCCGTGCGTCCCGACCTGCTGCTGGCCGTCGACCAGGAAGGCGGGCGCGTGCAGCGCCTGCGCCAGGGCTTTGTGCGTCTGCCGGCCATGCGCTTGTTGGCGGATAAGCCGAATGCCGAATACCTGGCCGAGCAGTGCGGCTGGATCATGGCCACAGAAGTGCTGGCGGTTGGCCTTGACCTGAGCTTCGCCCCGGTACTGGACCTGGATTACCAGCGCAGCGCCGTGGTCGGCACCCGCTCGTTTGAGGGCGACCCCGAGCGCGCCGCCGTGCTTGCCGGTGCCTTCATTCGCGGCATGAACAGCGCGGGCATGGCCGCCACCGGTAAACACTTCCCGGGCCACGGCTGGGCTGAGGCCGATTCCCACGTCGCCATTCCCAATGACGAGCGTAGCCTGGAACAGATTCGCGCAAATGACCTGGTGCCTTTCGCACGCCTGAGCAAGCAATTGGCCGCCGTCATGCCCGCACACGTCATCTATCCGCAGGTGGATGCCCAGCCGGCTGGTTTCTCGCGGCGCTGGCTGCAGGACATCCTGCGTGGCGAGTTGCAGTTTGATGGGGTGATTTTCAGTGATGACCTGTCCATGGCCGGGGCGCATGTGGTCGGTGATGCGGCCAGCCGGATCGAAGCGGCGCTGACCGCCGGTTGCGACATGGGCTTGGTGTGCAACGATCGTGCGGCCGCCGAGCTGGCGCTGACTGCGGCGCAGCGCATGAAGGTTACGCCTTCGGCGCGGATTGCGCGGATGCGTGGGCAGGCGATTGCTTCGACGGACTATAAGCAGGACCCGCGTTGGCTGGCGGCGCTTACCGCGTTGCGGGATGCTCAGTTGATCGGCTGAAAACCGTGGTGCGCCCATCGCAGGCAAGCCAGCTCCTACACTTGAATGTATTCACACATCAAAATGTGGGAGCGGGCTTGCCCGCGATAGCAATCTGAAGGTCAGCGCTTCTCTTGCTTATTGGGCAACGGCGCAAACAACGCCTCGATATCCTCGTTGCCCAGCTGCCAATCTCCCGTCGTACGCCCATCCAGTACGCCCGCCGCCAGGTCGGACTTTTCCTTTTGCAGGTGTTGGATTTTCTCCTCCACCGTGCCCCGCGCAATCATTTTATAGACGAACACCGGCTTCTCCTGACCGATGCGATACGCGCGGTCAGTCGCCTGGTTCTCCGTGGCCGGGTTCCACCACGGGTCATAGTGGATCACCGTATCGGCTTCTGTCAGGTTCAAGCCCACACCGCCAGCCTTCAAGCTGATCAGAAAAATCTGCAACTTGCCGCTCTGGAAATCCTTCACCGGTGTGCGGCGGTCGCGGGTCTGGCCGGTCAGCAGTGCGTAGGCCACGCCGCGCTTTTTCAGCTCGACTTCGATCAGGCTCAGCATCGAAGTGAACTGCGAGAACAGCAAAATCCGGCGTCCTTCGGCAAACAGCTCTTCGAGCATTTCCATCAGGCTGTCGAGCTTGCCCGAGCTGCTGCCGCGCGCGGGCAGGGCGGCGTCGTTGACCAGGCGCAGGTCGCAGCACACCTGGCGCAACTTGAGCAGCGCTTCAAGAATAATGATCTGGCTACGCGCCACGCCCTTGCGGGTGATCTCGTCGCGCACCTTCTTGTCCATGGCCAGGCGCATGGTTTCGTACACATCACGCTGGGCTTCGTTGAGATCGACCCAGTGGATGATCTCGGTCTTGGGCGGCAACTCCGTGGCCACCTGTTCCTTGGTACGGCGCAGCAGGAAGGGTTTGATCCGACCGTTGAGGTGCTGCAGTCGTACATCACTGGCGCGCTTTTCAATGGGCACGCGGTAATCGCGGTTGAAGCTTTTTACGTCGCCCAGCCAGCCCGGCAGCAGGAAGTGGAACAGCGACCACAGCTCACCCAAGTGGTTTTCCAGCGGTGTACCACTCAGGCACAGGCGCTGGCGCGCATTGAGCTCGCGCGCGGCCTGAGCGGCCTTGCTGTTGGGGTTCTTGATGTACTGGGCTTCGTCGAGGATCAGCACGTGCAAGGGCAGGGCGGCGAGTTGCTCGATGTCTTTGGGCAGCAGCGCATAAGTCGTCAGCAGCAAGTCGTAGTCCTGCAGGTTGGCGAAGTGCTTTTTGCGTGTCGCGCCATACAGCGCCACTACCTTGAGTTGCGGCGTAAAGTGCGCGGCTTCGTCGAGCCAGTTCGGGATCAGGCTGGTAGGCATCACCACCATGCACGGCCGATCCAGGCGCCCGGCGATTTTTTCACTGAGGATATGTGCCAGGGTCTGTAGGGTTTTGCCCAGGCCCATGTCATCCGCAAGAATCCCGCCCACGTCGAGTTGGCGCAGCGACTGCATCCAGCTCAAGCCTTCGAGTTGATACGGGCGCAGTGTCGCGTTCAAGCCTTCGGGCGCCACGCAGGTGAAGTCCTTGATGTCACGCAGGCGCTGGGCGAAGTTGCGGATCTTCTCGCCGCCTTCCCATTGCAGCGGCAGGTCTTCCAGCGGGTTGAGACGAATCGCATCGGCCTTGGCCAGGCGCAAGGTGGTGGTGCCCGATTCCTGCAGGTAAAACTCGCCAAGGGTGGCCAGCACCGGTTTCAAGCGGCCGTAGGGCAGCGCCACTTGCAGCGGCCCGTGGCCGTTGGGCAGGCCGGGGATGTTCACCAGGATCAGCTCGTCATCGCGGCGCCGGGCGAGCTTTTCCGGGTTGAGAATCTCGGTGTGCGAGCGCATCAGGTTCAACAGAATCGGCAGCAGGCTCAGGCGCTCGCCGTTGACGATGATGCCCAACTCCAGGTCAAACCAGTCGCGTTCCGGGCCTTCATCGACGGTCGCGTACCAGTCATCGACGGCGCTCAAGTCGAAACCGAAATCCTCATCGATCTGCAACTCCCAGCCCTCGGCGCGCAAGGTCGGCGAGGCGTTGAGGGTGAAGTTCAGCCAGGCGCTGTCGTTGACCATCTCGAACAATTCGCCGGCGCTTTCCGGCAATGCCTTGCTCTGGCGCGTGGCGATCTTGAAGCCGAGCAGGCGCAGTTGCTCGCGGTACGGTTGCTCCAGCTCCGGATGGCGCTTGATGCGCAGGCTCTGGGTTTCCTGGCGCACGACGATGTCGGCATTTTTTTGCCCGCTGACATAGTTGCCCAGGTAGTTGAACGACAACGCCGCACGGTGCTGGATGTAACGCTGCATCTTGCCATTGCGCGGTTCAAACGCGCTGAACTCGACACTCGCCAGCCACAGGCGCGGCACCGGTCGCACATCCTCCATCACCACCTGCGGCAGCACCACGCGGTTATCCAGCACGGCCTGAAGTTTTTCCAGCAGCTCGGCATCTTGCGCAGCCGCCGGGTAAGCCAGGGTTTCCTGGACCTTGAGCAGCACCGCCGCGATGTGTTTGCAGTTGGTGTGCACCGGGCACGTGCAGCGGCTGTCCACCAGAATCAGCATGCCTTTGGCCGATTCGCGCAGCGAGATGGTCTGCCGGTAAACGTTACCGCCCGAGCCTTCGCAGCTGGCAACAATGGTGCTGTCGCCGGACTCGACGATACGCACGCGGTTTTCCAGGGCGTAGCGTCGCCCGCGCTCAAGGCTTTGCTCTTTAAAGCGATTGGCCCACGAAGGGGCCAGGGGTTTGGTCAGTGACGATGTCAGGGGCATGGCGCTGGATCAGTCCTGAGCGTCGGGCGGTGGTGCGCTGGGTGGTTTGGCGGTCAGCGAGGTGATCTTGATCAGCAGGGCCAAGTGGCCGCCGTCCAGGTAGTTGAGCTGGTTGTTCTTGGTGCGTACACCTTGCTGGCTCAGGTGTTCGCTGGCGATGACGCTGCCGTTGGCGTCGAACTGGTTGATCCAGAAGTCTGCGTCGATATCGGTAAAGCGCCCCAGTTGCAGGTTCAGCGTGCCTTCGATGGGAAACTGGCCAAACTGCTCCTGGCCATCGCTGATGGCCAGCTTCACCGGCTGCTCGCCCAGGTTCTGGTCCCAGGCCCGGTGCAGCAGCACCGTGTAACCGGTGTCGGCACTGAGCTTGTCGACGATGTTGCCCAGCCGCGGCGGGCTGATTTTGTCCGCCGGCAGCCGTGGTGCCCCGGCGTCCCAGTTTTCCGGCGCCGCGCGGCTATTGATCACCGGCTCGGCGTTCTGGCGCACCAGAATCATTTCCACCAGATAGGGGCTGTCGGCAAACGCCGAAGGAGCAACGACCACCAACAACAAGCTCAAAATGCGGAACAGGCGCATTGGGGCGTCCTTCAAGCAGATTTCGGGATGAGGCGCTCAAACAGCGCCTCTAATGTATTAAAGCGTTCTTCGGCACGTTCCATTGGCACCATGAACTTGAACAGCGTAGCCCCTTCGAACTTGTAGCGGTTGGGCTGGCCCTGAATCAGCTTGATCAGCACCAGTGGGTCCACCGGCGTTTGCGCTTCGAACTCGATACGCCCGCCTTGCGGCCCGGCGTCGACCTTCTTGATGCCCAATTGCTCGGCCTGCAATTTGAGCAGGGTCAGGCGCACCAGGTTTTTGGTCGGTTCCGGCAACAGGCCGAAGCGGTCGATCATCTCCACCTGCAGGTCCTTGAGACCTTCTTCGTCGGTGGCCGAGGCGATGCGCTTGTACAGAATCAGCCGCGCGTGCACATCCGGCAGGTAGTCTTCGGGAATCAATGCCGGCAAGCGCAGGTTAATTTCCGGGCCGCCACCCAAGGGTTGATCGAGGTTCGGTTGTTCGCCCTTGCGGATGGCTTTTACCGCGCGCTCAAGCATTTCCATATAGAGGGTGAAACCGACGGCCTGGATCTGCCCGCTCTGGCCGTCGCCGAGCAGCTCGCCGGCGCCACGGATTTCCAGGTCGTTGGTGGCCAGCACAAAACCGGCACCCAGGTCCTGGGTGTTGGCGATCGCCTCCAGGCGCTTTTCGGCGTCGGAGGTAATCTGCTGGCGCGGCGGCGTCAGCAAGTAGGCATAGGCTTGGTGGTGACTGCGCCCGACACGGCCGCGCAACTGGTGCAGCTGCGCCAGGCCGAACTTGTCGGCGCGCTCGATGATGATGGTGTTGGCGCTCGGCACGTCGATACCGGTCTCGATGATGGTCGAGGCGATCAGCACGTTGAAGCGCTTGTGGTAGAAGTCGCTCATCACCTGTTCGAGTTCGCGTTCGCGCATCTGCCCGTGGCCAATCGCGATGCGGGCTTCGGGCACCAGTTCGGCGAGGTCGGCGGCGCATTTCTCGATGGTCTTGACGTCATTGTGCAGGTAGTACACCTGGCCGCCGCGCAGCAGTTCACGCAACAGCGCTTCCTTGACCGTGCTTTTGTTCTGTTCCATCACGAAGGTGCGCACCGACAGGCGACGTGCCGGCGGCGTGGCGATGATCGACAGGTCACGCATGCCCGACACGGCCATGTTCAGCGTGCGCGGAATCGGCGTGGCGGTGAGGGTGAGGATGTCGACTTCGCTGCGCAGGTTCTTCAGTTGTTCTTTCTGGCGCACTCCGAAGCGGTGCTCTTCGTCGATGATCACCAAACCGAGGTTTTTGATCTTTACATCGTCCGACAGCAGCTTGTGGGTGCCGATCACGATGTCGATCTTGCCTTCGGCCAAGTCGGCGACGGCGGCATTCACTTCCTTGGCGGACTTGAAGCGGCTCATCACCTCCACGCTCACCGGCCAGTCGGCAAAGCGGTCGCGAAAGCTGTTGTAGTGTTGTTGGGCGAGCAGGGTGGTCGGCACCAGAATCGCCACCTGCTTGCCACCATGCACGGCAATAAAGGCGGCGCGCATGGCCACTTCGGTTTTGCCGAAGCCCACGTCGCCGCACACCAGGCGGTCCATCGGCTTGGGCGCGAGCATGTCGGCGCGCACGGCTTCGATGGTGGTTTGCTGGTCCGGGGTTTCTTCAAACGCAAAGCCGGCGCTGAAGGTGGCGTAGTCGGCTTTCGGGTCGGCAAACGCGTAGCCTTCGCGGGCTGCGCGGCGTGCATAAATGTGGAGCAGTTCGGCGGCGACGTCGCGCACCTGTTCGGCGGCTTTGCGCTTGGCTTTCTGCCAGGTCTCGGAGCCCAGGCGGTGCAACGGCGCCAGGGCGTCGTCGCTGCCGGTGTAGCGCGCGATCAGGTGCAGGCTGGCCACCGGCACGTAAAGCTTGGCGCCCTCGGCGTATTCCATGGTGAGGAATTCGGCGGCCTGGTTGTCGATCTCCAGGGTTTGCAGCCCGAGGTAGCGACCCACGCCGTGGTCGATATGCACCACCGGTGCGCCTTCGCGCAGCTCGGTCAGGTTCTTGATCACTGCGTCGTTGTTGATGTCGGCGCGTTTTTCACGGCGGCGGCGCTGCATCACGCGCTGGCCGAACAGCGGGCTCTCGGCGATCAGCGCCAAGGCTGGGTCATCCAGCAACAAACCTTCATCCAGCGGCGCGATGGTGATCGCCAGGCGGTCTTTGCTCTTAACAAAGTCCGGCCAGCTGTCGACGGTCTTCGGGCGCAGCTTCAGGCGTTCCAACAGTTCCAGCAGCACTTCGCGACGGCCGGCGGATTCGGCGGTAAACAGCACGCGGCCGGGGAAGTCGCCGAGGAAGTTGGATAACGCTTCCAGCGGCTGCGTGGCTTTGGCCTGGATCGCCAGGTCCGGCAGCATGCTCGCCGGGAAACGCTCGCGGCCGCTGCCGGCGTCCACGTCCTGTTGGCTGGCGACGACGCGCGGCCAGTTTTTCAAGCGGGCGAAGCAGTCTTCCACCGGCAGAAACAGCTCGGCTGGCGGCAATAAAGGCCGCGATGGATCGACGCGGCGCTCTTCATAGCGATTGCGCACATCGTTCCAGAAGTTTTCCGCCGCCTGCTCGATCCCCGGCAGCGAGAACACCTGAGTGTCCTGAGGCAGGTAGTCGAACAGGGTGGAGGTTTCGTCAAAGAACAGCGGCAGGTAGTACTCGATACCGGCCGGTGTAATCCCGCTGCTCAGGTCCTGAAAGATCGGGCAGCGGCGGAAGTCCACGTCGAAGCGTTCGCGAAAGCGGGCCTTGAAGCGTGTGACGGCGTCTTTTTGCAGCGGGAATTCCCGCGCCGGCAGCAGCTTGATCGACTCGACTTTATCAATCGAGCGCTGGTTCTCCGGGTCGAAGGTGCGCAGTGTCTCGATTTCGTCGTCGAACAGGTCGATGCGGTAAGGCAGCTTGCTGCCCATCGGGAACAGGTCGATCAGCGCGCCGCGCACGGCGAACTCGCCGTGTTCGTACACCGTGTCGACGCAGCGGTAGCCGCTGGCTTCCAGGCGCGTGCGCATCTGTTCCACGTCGAGCTTCTGGCCGATATCCAGCACCAGGCTGCTGCCCAGCAGAAACTTGGTCGGCGCCAGGCGATGCAGGGCCGTGGTGATCGGCACCACCAGCACGCCGTGGGCCAGTTCCGGCAAGCGGTACAGGCTGGCGATGCGCTGGGAAATGATGTCCTGGTGCGGCGAAAACAGGTCGTAAGGCAGGGTTTCCCAGTCGGGAAAGTGCAGCACCGGCAAATCGGGGGCGAAGAAGCTCAGCTCCTGCTCCAGCCGTTCGGCGCTTTGGCTGTCGGCGGTCAGCAGCAGGGTAAAGCGCTTGGCTGCGCTGGCAGCCTCGGCGATGGCCAGGCTCAGGGCGGCACCGGGCAGGTTGCCCCAGTGCTGTTTACCTGCCGCAGCAGGGAGAATCGGTAGACGCAGAACGGGCACGGAAGGTTGAGCTCCAAGCGTTGCGACAAAGTCGGTAATTGTAACGGCCCGAGGTGCCGCCTGTCAGTTGCTGACTGAGCCTATTACGGTTTGCAGGAAATGTAGTGGCTAAGACAAACAATGGTGGGTTTTGACTCAATATGTAGTGCCAAAAAGCGCGGATGTTTCGGAGGGTTACGGACAAGTTGGCGGTGCGGCGCCATTGGTGGCCTTCTGGAACCCGCGTATTTACTGGGCTGTAGCGGGGTGGTGTTTTTTTGCAAGCGCTTTTTGTTGTGGTTGGCGCATTGCTCAACGGCCGGTCGGACGACATAATGTAGCCCCTTTTTTCTGCCCCTACATGTGGAAGGTTCCCGTGACTCAGAAGCCCGACCAGTGTCTTGGTGAATGGATCGACCGTGAAGCACTCGCTGAAGCGATGATTCCGCTTATCGGTCAGCTGTACCGCAATAACAATGTGGTGAGCTCGATCTATGGCCGCAGCCTGATCAACCAATCAGTCATCGCGATTCTCAAGGCGCATCGCTTTGCTCGCCATCGTTCCGCCGACGACAGCGAACTCTCCGTCCACGAAACATTCCCTCTGCTTAAAGCCATGAGCGAGCTCAAGCTCGGCGCGGCCTCGGTAGACCTGGGCAAGTTGGCTTACAAATTCCGCAAAGAAGGCGCTGGTCGCACCGCCGAGCAGTTCGTGCGTGAAGAAATGGCCGATGTGGTTGGCCAGCAAAACGCCGCTGCCCGCAAAGGCACCGACGTTGTGCTGTACGGCTTTGGCCGTATCGGCCGCCTGCTGGCGCGCATCCTGATCGAAAAAACCGGTGGCGGCGACGGCCTGCGCCTGCGCGCTATCGTTGTGCGCAAAGGCGCCGAGAACGACCTGACCAAACGCGCCAGCCTGCTGCGCCGCGACTCGGTACACGGTCCGTTCAACGGCACCATCGTCATCGACGAAGAAAACAACACCATCACCGCCAACGGTAACCTGATCCAGGTGATCTACGCGAAGAACCCGTCTGAGGTGGATTACACCCAGTACGGCATCAAGGACGCCCTGCTGGTAGACAACACCGGCGTATGGCGTGATGCCGAGGGCCTGGGCCAACACCTGGCCTGCCCGGGTATCGACCGCGTTGTGCTGACGGCGCCTGGCAAAGGCAAGCTGAAGAACATCGTTCACGGTATCAACCACGGCGAAATCACCGCTGACGACAAGATCGTGTCGGCCGCTTCCTGCACCACCAACGCCATCGTGCCGGTGCTGAAGGCTGTGAATGACAAGTTCGGCATCGTTAACGGTCACGTTGAAACCGTTCACTCGTACACCAACGACCAGAACCTGATCGACAACTTCCACAAAGGCGATCGCCGTGGCCGTAGCGCCGCGTTGAACATGGTCATCACCGAGACCGGTGCTGCCACCGCTGCTGCCAAGGCCCTGCCTGAGCTGGCCGGCAAGCTGACCGGTAACGCGATCCGCGTGCCGACGCCGAACGTGTCGATGGCCATTCTCAACCTGAACCTTGAGAAAGCCGCTACCCGTGAAGAAATGAACGAGTACCTGCGCTACATGGCGCTGCACTCGGACCTGCATAAGCAGATCGACTTCGTTAATTCGCAGGAAGTGGTGTCGACCGACTTCGTGGGCTCGCGCCACGCCGGTGTGGTGGATGCCGAGGCGACCATCACCCAGGACAACCGCGTTGTGCTGTACGTCTGGTACGACAACGAGTTCGGTTACAGCTGCCAAGTGGTTCGCGTGATGGAAGACATGGCTGGGGTTAACCCGCCTGCGTTCCCGCGCTAAGCATTAGCGGTCAATGAAAAAGCCCCGACTGGTTCGGGGCTTTTTTTATGGCTGCTGTTTTTGTGGTGAATGTTCGGGCCTCATCGCGGGCAAGCCCGGCTCCCACAGTGTTGACGTGTGAATACAGTCAAAGGTGGGAGCTGGCTTGCCTGCGATAGCGGTCTATCAGGCGCCGCCAACCACCGAGGCCTGCGCAGTGCGCAGTTCATGCCGATTGCCCTTGAACAGTATCAATGTAGCGATCAAGCCGAGTATCGCCGCACCACTGAGCCAGATCCCAGGCGCGGCCTTGTTGTCCAGCACATGGATCAGGTAGGTGCACGCCGCTGGCGTAAACCCACCAAAGGTCGCCGTCGCCAGGCTGTAGGCCAGGGAAAACCCGGTAGTGCGCACTTCCACCGGCATGATCTCGGTAAGCGCCACCACCATCGCCCCGTTGTACGAGCCATACAGGAACGACAACCACAGCAGCACGATCAGCAGATGGCTGAAGCTCGGATTGGCCACCAGCCACGACAACGCCGGATACGCGGTAAGAATCGCCAGAATCGTCGCGCCCAGCAGCAGGGGTTTGCGTCCGATCTTGTCGGACACCGCGCCCATCACCGGCAGCCAGATGAAATTTGATATGCCCACGCACACCGTCACCAGCAACGCGTCGAAGTCCGACAGGTGCAGCTCGGCCTTGCCGAAAGTTGGGGTGTAGGCGGTGATCAGGTAGAACGACACGGTGGTCATCACCACCAGCGCCATGCCGGCGATGACGATGCCGAAGTTCTGGCCGATCGAGCGCACGATTTCCTGCAGGGTAGGGCGGTGCTTACGCGCCTGGAACTCAGGGGTTTCTTCCAGCGAGCGGCGAATCACGAAGATCACCGGCACGATCAGGCAGCCGATCAGGAATGGCACGCGCCAGCCCCAGTCACCCATCTCTTGCGGACTGAGCCAGTGGTTCAGGCCCACGCCGAGCAACCCGGCGAACACCACCGCGGCTTGCTGGCTGGCGGATTGCCAACTGACGAAGAAGCCTTTGCGCCCGGGTGTGGCGATTTCCGCCAGGTACACCGACACACCGCCCAGCTCGACGCCGGCGGAGAAACCTTGCAGCAAGCGACCAAACAGCACCAGCAACGGCGCCGCCACGCCCAGGGTGGCATAGCCTGGGACGCAAGCGATGAGGACGGTGCCGGCGGCCATCATGGCCAGGGTGATGACCAGGCCTTTCTTACGGCCGTGGCGGTCGATGTAGGCGCCGAGGAAGATCGCGCCCAAAGGCCGCATCAGGAAGCCGGCGCCGAAGGTCGCCAGGGACAGCATCAGCGAGGCGAAGGCGCTGTCGGTGGGAAAGAAGGTTTTGGCAATGGCCGTGGCGTAGAAGCCGTAGACCATGAAGTCGAACATCTCGAGGAAGTTGCCGCTGACAACGCGAAAAATCGCCCTGCCTTTGCCCGTGGTAGTGGACATGTCATGCACTCATTTTGGCTATCTTATTAGTGATCCCTGGTCATCACTCGTCCTTGCTGCGCTTTTGTAACCATATGTGTATTAGCCACTACCGGCAATAGAAAGCGATAGCAAGCTGACTAAATGCGCAGGTGTCTTGGCGGGTAAAAACCACTGTGGGAGCTGGCTTGCCTGCGATAGCGGTGTGTCAGTCAGCAAAGGACGGGCTGATCCAACGCTATCGCAGGCAAGCCTGCTCCCACATGGGTTCTTTGGTGTTTTTGCGAGCGCTGATTAATTCAGCAGAGATTTACGCAGGCTATCCGACAAGCCCTTCGGCGCCAGCCAAATGCCGAGATAGGCTTTCGCCAATTCCTCATCGCGGCTGCTGAACACCACCTTGTCGTTGATCTCCAGATTCAACCCACGGCCAGGTCGAACGTCGAGGGCATACCGATCGCCACTGCGGATATCGCGGAAACTCGCGTGCAGCCGATCCAGTTCGGGCTTCAAGCGGGCTAGGGTGGCGCTGCTGTGCTGGCGCTCCAGGGTCGTGGTGGCCGCCTTGATCACGTCGTTACGGTCGATGTCGCGAAAGTAATACAGCGCCAGGCGCAGATTCTTTTGCTGATCCCAGGCGGCTCTCGCACTGGTATCGGCGGGGGCATACACCGCTGCCGCATACACATCCGCCCAGAGATACACCAGCACCGCCTGGTTTTTCAGGACCAGGTCATGAGATTGCGCAGCAAAACCGGCCTGCTTCAGGCGCTCCGCCTCACTGGCCTGCACTGCCACGCAGAAAATCAGCAATAAACAGAAAACGACATGCCGCATAATGGCTCTTCCTGCAAACGGTGCGTGTCAGCAGTCTAATTGCAATTTGCGGGTTCTGTAGTTAAGGCAAGACTGGCCTACGACGCGACCAAGGGTTAATGTTCGCGGCGTTGAGCCTTCTATAGACTGTGCCCCGGCTCACACACTTGAGCCAAATTGTCCTTCATGCCCGCTGGCCGCGGCATGATTTAGCCAGGCGTCCAACCGTACGCCTGGCCTGTTCTGAGGAGTACGCATGGCTGTCTACAACTACGACGTGGTGGTACTGGGTTCCGGCCCGGCTGGAGAAGGTGCGGCGATGAACGCCGCCAAAGCTGGGCGCAAGGTGGCGATGGTCGATAGCCGTCGCCAGGTCGGCGGTAACTGCACCCACCTGGGTACCATCCCGTCCAAGGCCTTGCGTCACTCGGTGCGCCAGATCATGCAGTTCAACACCAACCCGATGTTCCGGGCCATTGGTGAGCCGCGCTGGTTCTCGTTCCCGGACGTATTGAAAAGCGCCGAAAAAGTCATCTCCAAGCAAGTCGCGTCGCGCACCGGCTACTACGCCCGTAACCGCGTCGACCTGTTCTTCGGCACTGGCAGTTTTGCCGACGAGCAAACCGTCGAAGTGGTCTGCGCCAACGGCGTGGTCGAGAAGCTGGTGGCCAAGCACATCATCATCGCCACCGGTTCGCGCCCGTATCGCCCGGCCGATATCGATTTCCACCACCCGCGTATCTACGATAGCGACACCATCCTGAGCCTGGGCCACACCCCGCGCAAATTGATCATCTACGGCGCCGGCGTGATCGGCTGTGAATACGCCTCGATCTTCAGCGGCCTGGGTGTATTGGTGGAGCTGGTGGATAACCGCGACCAGTTGCTGAGCTTCCTCGACTCGGAAATTTCCCAGGCGTTGAGCTACCACTTCAGCAACAACAACATCACCGTGCGCCACAACGAAGAGTACGAGCGGGTCGAAGGCCTGGACAACGGTGTGATCCTGCACCTCAAGTCCGGCAAGAAGATCAAGGCCGACGCCTTGCTGTGGTGCAACGGCCGTACCGGCAACACCGACAAACTGGGCATGGAAAACATCGGCGTGAAGGTCAACAGCCGTGGCCAGATCGAAGTCGACGAGAACTACCGCACCTGCGTGACCAATATCTATGGCGCCGGTGACGTGATCGGCTGGCCAAGCCTGGCCAGTGCCGCGCATGACCAGGGCCGTTCAGCGGCCGGCAGCATTGTTGACAACGGCAGCTGGCGCTATGTGAACGACGTGCCGACCGGTATCTACACGATTCCGGAGATCAGCTCGATCGGCAAGAACGAGCACGAACTGACCAAGGCCAAGGTGCCTTACGAAGTCGGCAAGGCGTTCTTCAAGAGCATGGCGCGTGCGCAGATCGCCGGTGAGCCGCAAGGCATGCTCAAGATCCTGTTCCACCGCGAGACCCTGGAAGTCCTCGGCGTGCATTGCTTCGGCTACCAGGCCTCGGAGATCGTGCACATCGGCCAGGCGATCATGAACCAGCCGGGTGAGCAAAATACCCTCAAGTATTTTGTGAACACCACGTTCAACTACCCGACCATGGCCGAAGCCTATCGGGTAGCAGCCTACGACGGCCTCAACCGGCTTTTTTGAGCGGCTCCGGCCGGTGGCCTGAGCCGGCCGGGGAGACCGATTTCAGTAATTCTCGAGGGTGGCAGTGGCCAAACCGGGAAAGTCTGTAATCAGGCTATCTACGCCGAAGTCAGCGAGCCTGCGCATCAGCGCCGGTTCGTTGACCGTCCACACGGACACGTGCAAACCCTGGCGCTGGGCTTTTTCCAGACGCTCGGGGGTGCACAACGTCCAGTTCAATGCCAGGTATTCACAGCCGTAGTTTTGCGCGACCTTCAGCGGGTCGAGCCAGGCGTATTCGGCGACCAGGCCGCGTGACAGGTCCGGGGTAAGCTCCACGGCCGCTTTCAAGACTTCCCGCGAACTTGAGGTCACGGTGACCTTGTCCATCAGGCCATGACGCACAGCCATCTCGCGGATTGCCAGTACGGTCGTCGCGGCGCGGGTGCGCGAAGCGCTTTTGACTTCGAGCTGCCAGTGATCGAAGTCGCATTTTTCGAACAGCTCTTCAAGGCGTGGGATCGGGCAGGGGCTGACCCAGCCCGGGCCGCCTTTGCGCGCGTCCATCTTCACCAGGTCGGCTGCCGAATACTCGACGACTTTGCCGCGCCGGTCGGTGGTGCGTTTGAGGGTCGGGTCGTGGATGACCATCAACTCGCCGTCCATGGACAGGTGCAAATCCAGTTCGCAGCGGCGTACGCCGTGCTTGAGGCACTCCTGAAAGCTGGTCAGGGTGTTTTCCGGTGCTTCGCCTTTGGCACCGCGGTGGCCATAAATCAGGGTCACAGTTGCTCCTTTGCGCCAGATAGCCCGGCGGGGTCATACGAGATTCAGGTGTCTTGGGCGTCGCTTTGTTCCCGCGCCAGGCGTCGTTCCTGAGCTTGTTTCTGCAGGATGTAGCGCGCCAGCAATTGGCGTTGGGCATCGGTCATCGATTCGAATTCCGTGCCCACGTCAAAGCCTTCGCCCTTGGCGTCGCAATGCTTCACGCGGGCACGCAGCAGCAAGCCGAGCGCCTGGGGCATCAATACCAGCTTGACCGCCAGGTGCGTGTCGGGCGCCAGCGGCGTTGGGTGCTGGAAGTCGATACCGCCTTCGGAAAGGATCACCGGCTGCGGCGCGCCCACCTCATCGAGCAGGCCGCGGGCCATGATCTGGCTGAGCAGGTCCACGCGTTTGTTCTGGACTTTGAGGAAGGCGGCCAGGCTGCGATCTTTCTCGCTGATCTGGCGCAGCAGGTGCTGGGCTTCGAATTCGCTGAGGTGCAATTCGCTGAGCAGGTTGAACAGCGGCGAATCATCCAGCAACACTTCCTTGCTCGCCGCTTCGGGGGCAGAGAGGGTGCTGATTTGAAGTGCGATCATGTCGTCGATACGGTAGTATTCGCGGCGCTCTTCTTCATCTAATGTCGACATGGCGAACCCAAAGTAGCGGTAATGGTCTGAGTGTAAAGCTGCTTACCTGACCCCGCCACCGGGACGTCTTCTTTTCCTCCGAACAAGCCCCGACATGTTCAGACCTCTCTTCGTATTTATCGGCACGCGTTATACCCGTGCAAAGCGTCGCAATCATTTTGTGTCGTTCATTTCCCTGACCTCGATGATCGGGCTCGCCTTGGGCGTGGTCGTGATGATCGTGGTGCTGTCGGTGATGAACGGCTTCGATCATGAGATGCGCACCCGCGTGCTGGGCATGGTGCCCCACGCGACCATCGAGGGCGATTCGCCCATCAGCGACTGGCCGAGCCTTGCCGACAAGGTCAAGCAGAACCCCAAGGTGGTGGCCGTTGCGCCGTTTACCCAGATGCAGGGGTTGCTGACCAACGACGGCAAGGTGCAGAAAATCCTGCTCAATGGCATCGACCCGGCCCAGGAACGTAACGTGTCGATCATCGACAAGTTCATGTTGCAGGGCAAACTCGACGACCTGGCGCCCGGCAGCTTCGGCATCGTGATCGGCGACAAGGCGGCGGCCAAGCTCGGCGTGAACATCGGCGACAAGCTGACCTTCGTCGCCCCGGAAGTCACCGTGACCCCGGCCGGCATGTTCCCGCGCATGAAGCGCTTCACTGTGGTCGGCACCTTCCACGTCGGCGCCGGCGAGATCGATGGCTACCTCGGCCTGACCAACCTCACCGACCTGGCGCGCCTGCATCGCTGGAAGCCGGATCAGGTGCAGGGCCTGCGCCTCAAATTCAACGACCTGTTCGACGCCCCGCGCGGCGCCTGGGAAATCGCCCAGCACCTGGGTGAATCCCAGTATTACGCCCGCGACTGGACCCGCACCCACGGCAACCTCTACCAGGCCATCCGCATGGAAAAAGCCATGATCGGCCTGCTGTTGCTGCTGATCGTCGCCGTGGCCGCGTTCAACATCATCTCCACGCTGGTGATGGTGGTGAACGACAAGAAAGGCGACATCGCCATCCTGCGTACCCTGGGCGCCACGCCGGGGCAGATCATGGCGATCTTCATGGTGCAGGGCACCGTGATCGGCGTGGTTGGCACCTTGATCGGCACCGCGGTCGGCATCCTGGCCGCGCTGAACGTCAGCGCCGCCATCGCCGCGCTGGAAAAAGTCATCGGTCACAAGTTTCTCAACGCCGACGTCTACTTCATCGACTACTTGCCGTCCCAGGTTCAGGCCCAGGACGTGTTGATGGTAGGCGGCGCCGCGTTGGTATTGAGCTTCCTTGCCACCCTGTATCCAGCCTGGCGCGCGGCACGTACCCAGCCAGCACAGGCCTTACGTTATGAGTGAATCGGGCATGAGTGAAAAAGCAATCCTGAGCTGCCGCAACCTGGGCAAATCCTACGAGGAAGGTCCGGAATCGGTGGTGGTGTTGTCCAACCTGCAACTTGAGCTGCACCCGGGCGAACGCGTGGCGATCGTCGGCAGTTCCGGCTCCGGCAAAAGTACCTTGCTCAACCTGTTGGGCGGCCTGGATACGCCGTCCCAGGGCAGCGTGTGGCTGGCTGGCGAAGAACTGTCGGCCCTGGGTGAGAAGGCGCGTGGCCAACTGCGTAACCGCTCGTTGGGTTTTGTGTACCAGTTCCACCACCTGCTGCCGGAATTCACCGCGCTGGAAAACGTGTGCATGCCGCTGCTGATCGGCAAGACCGCGATCCCGGAAGCCCGCCAGCGCGCCAAGGCATTGCTGGAGCGCGTCGGCCTCGGTCATCGCCTGGAGCACAAGCCGGCCGAGTTGTCCGGTGGCGAGCGCCAGCGTGTGGCGATTGCCCGTGCCCTGGTCAACAACCCAGGCCTGGTGATGCTCGATGAGCCAACCGGCAACCTCGACTCCCACACCGCCCAGGGCATCAAGGATTTGATGCTCGAACTGAGCACCCAGATGCGCACCGCGTTCCTGGTGGTGACCCATGACATGAGCATGGCCCGCCAGATGGACCGCGTGCTGCACCTGCAGGAAGGTCACTTGGTCGCCATCTGACCCGTTTCAAGCCCGGCGCCTGGCGCTGGGCTTTTTCATTTTTTAAACGGTGCCCGCGAATGTTCAGACCGTTATCGATTTTCATCGGCACGCGCTATACCCGCGCCAAGCGCCGCAACCGTTTTGTTTCGTTTATCTCGATGACCTCGATGATCGGCCTCGCCCTGGGCGTGTTGGCGATGATCGTGGTGTTGTCGGTGATGAACGGCTTCCAGCGCGAAATGAGCTCACGCATCCTCGGCATGGTGCCCCACGCGACCATCGTCGGCGTGAACCCGATTGATGACTGGCAGCCGGTGGCCGCCGCCGCCATGAAGAACCCGCAAGTGACTGCCGCCGTACCATTCACGCAGATGGACGGGATGTTCTCCTACAAGGGCGCGATGCAGCCGATCGAGATCAGCGGCGTAGACCCGGCCCAGGAAGGCAAAGTTTCGATCGTGGCCCAGCACATCGTGCGCGGCAAACTGGACGACCTGAAGGCCGGCGAGTTCGGTGTGGTCATCGGCGACATCACTGCACGGCGCTTCCGCCTGAACGTGGGTGACAAGCTGACCCTGATCGTGCCGGAAATCAGCACGGCGCCGGGTGGCATCACCCCACGCATGCAGCGGCTCAACGTGGTCGGTATCTTCAAGGTCGGCGCCGAGCTGGATGGCTCTATGGCACTGATCAACATGGCCGACGCCGCCGAAATCCAGCATTGGCAGCCTAACCAGGTGCAAAGCGTGCGCCTGGCGGTGAAAGACCTGTACGCGGCACCGAAGGTCTCGGCAGACATCGCCGCCAGCCTCGGCGCGGCCTACAAGCCGGATGACTGGACCCACACCCAGGGCAGCCTGTTCAGCGCGATGAAGATGGAAAAGACCATGATCGGCCTGTTGCTGCTGATGATCGTCGCCGTCGCCGCGTTCAACATCATCGCCACCTTGATCATGGTGGTGAACGACAAGGGCGCCGACATCGCGATCCTGCGCACCATTGGCGCCACGCCACGGCAGATCATGGCGATCTTCATGGTGCAGGGCACCGTGATCGGCATCGTCGGCACCTTGATCGGCGGCGTGCTGGGCGTGATTGCGGCGCTCAACGTGAGCGAACTGGTGGGTTGGCTGGAGCGCGTGACCGGGCAACATATCTTCAGTTCGGACGTGTATTTCGTCAGCAACCTGCCTTCGCAACTGCAGGGTGGGGATGTACTGCTGATTTGCACGGCCGGGTTTGTGTTGAGCTTTTTGGCGACGATTTACCCGGCGTATCGGGCGGCGAAGATTGAGCCGGCGCATGCGCTCAGGTATTCGTAAGGGCTGAGACCGCTATCGCAGGCAAGCCAGCTCCCACATTTGAATGTATTCACACATCAAAAATGTGGGAGTCGGGCTTGCCCGCGATAGGGCCGGAGCAGCTTGCATCAATCCCCCTTGGGCAACTCAATCACAAACCGCGTCCACCCAGCTTCAGACTCACAATAAATCCTCCCCCCATGCGCCCGCACAATCGACTGGGTAATCGCCAGCCCCAGCCCCGCATGCTCACTGCTGCCTTCACGGCGCGCCGGGTCAGCCCGATAAAACCGATCAAACAACCGCGGTAACAACGCCGGCGGAATACCTTCGCCCGTATTCTCCACGGTCAGCGTCACACCCCGCGCGGTTTCAGCCATCCGCACCCGCACCTCGCCACCGGCCGGGGTAAACCTGAGCGCGTTATCGAGCAAATTCGACAACGCCCGGCGCAACATGCCGCGATCACCCGCCGTATGCGCCGTGCCCTCGCGCACCAGGCTGACGTGCGCGTCTTCGGCCAGCAACGCGAAGAACTCGATCAACGCTTCCACTTCATCGCCCAGCACCAAGGCCTCGCGCTTGGGCATGAGCAAGCCGTGGTCGGCCTTGGCCAGGTACAACATGTCATTCACCAGCTGGGCCATCCACTGCAACTCTTCCAGGTTGCTGTGCAGCGCCTCGCGGTAGTCCTCCAGCGGGCGCGGCTGGGTGAGGATCACTTGGGTGTGGGTGAGCAGGTTGGAGAGGGGCGTGCGCAGTTCGTGGGCGATGTCGGCGGAGAAGGCCGAGAGGCGCTGGAAGGCGTCGTCCAGGCGCCCGAGCATGGCGTTGAAGGCCTGGGCCAGTTCAGCCAACTCCACCGGCATGTGCTGTTGCGGCAGGCGTTGGGTCAGGGAGTGCGCCGACACGCTGGCGGCCACTTCGCCCATGCGCCGTAGCGGCCGCAACCCGCTGCGCGCGGCCCAGGCGCCGAGCAGCGCGGTGGCCAGGGCCGAGAGGCCGACGGTCAGCCAGATCAGGTGCTGCATGCGTTGCAGGAAGTGCTGGTGATGGGTGATGTCGAGCATCAGCGTCAATTGCGGCGAGCCGGGTTGGCCGGCGACCAGCGGCGCGTTGTACACGCGATACTCAGTCCCGGCATTTTGCAGGCTGTGCAAGCCCGGCGCTTCAGGCAGGCTGATGCCGGGCGCGCCGTCAAACCAGCGCTGGCCTTGGGCAGTAACGCGCAGCGCCAGTTCGGGTTGGCGATTGAGCTCGGCGCGCAGTTGCGCTTCGCGTTGCGCAAATAATTGTGGCGAGTCGACCCCCTGCAAAGTGCTGCGCAGCGCCACCAGCTGGCTGTCGAGTTGTTGCTGGTCCAGCTCGATAAAGTGCGCCTCGCTGGCGTGGTTGAACAGCACGCCGGCGAGCAACGAAACCACGGCGGTGCACGCCGCAAACAGCAGCGCCAGACGGCTGGCCAGGGACAGGCGCTTGATCAATTGCACCGCTCCTCCAGCACATACCCCATGCCGCGCACGGTGTGGATCAGCTTGTTGGGGAAGTGGTCGTCGACTTTCAGGCGCAAACGGCGGATGGCCACTTCGATGATGTTGGTGTCGCTGTCGAAGTTCATGTCCCACACCTGCGAGGCGATCAGCGATTTGGGCAGTACTTCGCCCTGGCGGCGCAGCAGCAGTTCCAGCAGGGAAAATTCCTTGGCGGTGAGGTCGATGCGCTGGCCGTCGCGTTCGACGCGGCGGCGGATCAGGTCCAGGCGCAGGTCGGCCAGTTGCAGCGCGGTTTCCTGTGGCGCGCTGCTGCCCCGGCGTAACAGGCTGCGCACGCGGGCCAGCAGTTCGGAAAAGGCAAAAGGCTTGACCAGGTAATCGTCGGCGCCCAGTTCCAGGCCGTGCACGCGGTCTTCCACGGCATCGCGGGCGGTGAGGAACAGCACCGGAATGTCCAGGCCGGCGCTGCGTACCGCTTGCAGGATTTGCCAGCCGTCGCGGCCCGGCAGCATCACGTCGAGGATCAGCAAGTCGTAATCACCGGTCAGTGCCAAGTGTTGCCCGGTGGTGCCGTCGGCCACCAGCTCGGTGGTAAAGCCCGCCTCGCTCAGGCCCTGGCGCAGGTAATGGCCGGTTTTCGGTTGGTCTTCGACGATCAGCAGTTTCATGGGCGACTCTTGGCAGCGGTGAGCAACGGGCTTTATACCGTGGGTGCCAGGGCAGGGGCGCAACCTGACAAAGTTGTAATCTAGCAGTCAGCTGCCTGGCAGCGGCGCCATCTTAGAGTGCTGACAGAGCTGTTCACACACTTTTGGAGAATCGAGATGGCGCTGCGTACACCTCTGATATTGGCGGGTTGCTTGTTGGCATTGAGTTTTGATGCGCTGGCGGACACGGCCCACACCTTCGCGTTCGGCCAGCCGGCAGCCGCCGATAAAGCCACGCGCACGGTGGAAGTAGTGCTGCAGGACATTTCCTTTTCGCCCAAGGCGTTGGACGTAAAAGCCGGTGAGACCGTGCGCTTTGTGCTGGTGAACAAAGGCCAATTGCTTCACGAATTCAACCTGGGCGACGCGGCGATGCACGCCGAACACCAGAAAGAAATGCTCAAGATGCAAGCCAGCGGCATGCTCACCGCCACCGGCATGGGCAAGATGGACCACAGCGCGATGGGGCACGGCGATATGGCGGGCATGCGGCATGACGATCCCAACAGCGTATTGGTCGAGCCGGGCAAGACCGCTGAGCTGACCTGGACCTTCACCAAGGCCACGGGGCTTGAGTTTGCCTGCAACATTCCGGGGCATTACCAGGCGGGCATGGTCGGCACGCTGACCGTTGAGTGAGGCGATTCTTAAGGGCGGGAGCAAAGGCTGGTAGACTGGCGCGGTTTATTTAGCCAGGTTTCCGCCATGCATCCCGCAGCCGAACATTCGCCGCTGGGCAAGTCCAGTGAATACATCTCCACTTACACCCCATCGTTGCTGTTCCCGATCCCTCGCGCCGCCAAATGGGCCGAGCTGGGCCTGAGCGCCGACACCCTGCCTTACAAGGGTGTGGATTTCTGGAACTGCTTCGAGCTGTCCTGGCTGCTGCCATCGGGCAAGCCGGTAGTGGCTATCGCAGAGTTCAGCATCCCGGCCGACTCGCCGAACATCATCGAGTCCAAGTCTTTCAAGCTGTACCTCAATTCGCTGAACCAGACCGCGTTTGCCGATACGGCCAGCCTGGAAGCGACACTGCGCACCGACCTCAGCGCAGCCGCTGGCAAGCCGGTCAGCGTGCGCATCCGCAGCCTGGCGGAGGTTGAGGCCGAGGGCGTGCAAGCCCTGCCGGGCGTGTGCATTGACGACCTCGACATCAGCATCAGCAACTACGAACACCCGCGCCCGGAACTGCTGCGTTGCGATGACTCGCGCATCGTCGAGGAGAGCGTGCACAGCCACCTGCTCAAATCCAACTGCCCGGTCACCAGCCAGCCGGATTGGGGCAGTGTGGTGGTCGAGTACCGTGGCCACGCGCTGGATCACGCCAGCCTGCTGGAATATATCGTCAGCTTTCGCCAGCACTCGGACTTCCATGAGCAATGTGTGGAGCGGATCTTTCTCGACCTGCAGCGCTTGCTCAAGCCGCAGAAGCTGACCGTGTATGCGCGCTATGTGCGCCGCGGCGGGTTGGATATCAACCCGTATCGCAGCACTGAGGCTGTGCAGTTCCAGAACCTGCGCCTGGCCCGCCAGTAGCCTTCACGCAAAACAATTGTGGGAGCTGGCTTGCCTGCGATAGCGGTCTTTCAGTCATACATCTGGCGACTGATACACCGTCATCGCAGGCAAGCCAGCTCCCACATTTTGGTTGTGTGTTCGGCTTGGGCTCGGGTTAGATCCCGATATTGCCCAAGGTCACCACAATATTGCGCAAGGTCCCGGCAATGCCCGGGTGGTCCAGCTCGAAGCGTTCCACCGCCAAGTTCACGCCATCGGCAATGCTGGGGTCCTGAATCGCGCCTTCCAAAGGCTCTTGAACTTCAAGTTCGGCAATCAATGCTTCGAGTTCGTCGCGTTTCTCCGCCGACATCAGCGGGTCGCTATTCAATTGCTCGCGCAATTCTCTGACTTGGTCTTTCAGCTGTTCGCGGGCAGGCATGGCGTTCTTCCTTTTATCGATAGGCACTGGCATAGACCGCGGCACGCCGGGAAAGGTCTACGGGCTGACCAGTAGATTAATCCACCGGCGCCGACCGTGCATGATCTCGATCAGGGCTTCTCGCCTTTGAGCTGGCGTAGGCTGATGTCCGCCAGGCAGGTGCCGAGCTCGCCGAGGTGATCGATCACCGAATGCACGCCCAGCCCATACAGCGCCACCGTGGCCTTGCCGCGCTTGTGCTCGCGTTGCTGCTCGGTCAGCGCCTGCCATTGTTCGGGCGCCAGGCCGCACAGTGAGCCGCAGGACGCCAGGCCGATGGTCCACAGCCCGGCATTCAGGCCCGATTGCAGCAGGCGCGGTTCGCCGCTGACCAGCACGCAGCCTTCAAGGCGTTCGATGTTCAATTCCATCAAGGCCTGCCAGCACGCATGCGGCGCCGGCCAGCGAATCGAGGAGGGCGATGCTGCTTTGAGCCAATCAGGCAGCACGGCGGCCAGAGGGGTGGTTACCGCGGCAGGCAGTTCATCCAGCCAGGCGCAGGGCACGCCCTGGTCTTTGAGGCTGCGCAGAATCTTCAGCGCGCCAGGTGTGGCGTGAGAGTCGGGGCAAGGGCTATCGGTGCGCGCTTGGGAACCAAAATCCACCAGGCAGCCACTAAGGCCAAACAGTACGGCAGTCAAGGCGGGTGCGCTGGCGACGGCAATCTCGGCGTGAGGCATTTTCAACATCCCTGAAATAGCTGTGACGCTATCGAGGCTGGATGACAAGCGCGTGACATCGGCCGTAATTGTAGGAAATTTGTGCATTTCCTATGAGAGCGATCCTACTGGATGCCTTATTCGACACTTCCGTCATATACTGACGGCCTTATTCAGGGCATAGCGCCCATGACAGACCATTCAAGGAGCAAAAGCTATGCGCTGGAGCCACTATTTCGCTCAGCTATCTGTGTGTGCCACTGTTCTTTTGGCCCCTTTCGCCGCTAACGCTGCGTCGGAAGACGATCCATGGGAAGCCGTTAACCGTCCGATCTTCACCTTCAACGACACCGTTGACACTTACGCGCTCAAGCCATTGGCCCAGGGCTATCAGTTTGTCACCCCGCAATTCGTCCAGACCGGCATCCATAACTTTTTCCGCAACATCGGTGATGTCGGCAACTTTGCCAACGACGTTTTCCAGCTCAAGCCACACGCGGCCGGTGTCGACACCGCCCGTTTGCTGATGAACACCACCTTTGGCGTGTTGGGCTTTATTGATGTCGGCACCAAAATGGGGCTGCAACGCAACGATGAAGACTTCGGCCAGACCCTCGGTTACTGGGGCGTCGGCAGCGGTCCTTACGTGATGCTGCCGCTGCTCGGCCCAAGCACCTTGCGTGATGCGCCGTCCAAATACGTCGACAGCTACACCCAACCGTATCGCTACATGAACGACATCGGCTGGCGTAACAGCACCTTCGGCCTGAACATCGTCGATACCCGTGCCAGCCTGCTCGACAGCGAGAAACTGATCACCGGTGACAAGTACACCTTCATCCGTAACGCTTACCTGCAAAACCGCGAGTTCAAGGTCAAAGACGGCAAGGTCGTCGACGATTTTTAAGCCGTGACGTTTTGAAATGAAAAAGGCGACCCGAGTGGTCGCCTTTTTTGTGCGCGGCTTTTAGTGCATTTTCAGGATCTTGAGGCCCAGGTGCTGACGCTCGCCCTCGTTTTTGGCCCACACCACTTCGGTATCTGCCTCCAGGCCCGCAAGGGCGGCGTGCTCTGAGTCAATGCGCACGGTCAGCCGGTCGCCCACCTGAAACTGGCGGGGTGCCTCAACCTGCATGCCGGAGCTGGAAAGGTCCACGCAGACCCCGGCAATCTCCTGCCCAGCGTGGATCAGCGACACATCGGCATCTACTCGCATGCGGATGAAATCGCGTTTTTCGGCGTAGTCGCGCTCGTGTTCGCTCACGGGTTCCATCCTTACTTTGTGTTGTGGTCGTGGGTGTTCTTATAACTCCCGGTGATTTGCGGTGTAAAGACGCCCGGCGACCATCGGCATGAGCTTGAAACCCCTGACGGATGGGAGTACCGTCTGCGCCTTAGAAGGGCACCTCTGCTTTACCGTTGTGCATGGGCAAAATCCCAGTGCTTTGTAGGACAGAGTGGCTAGAAAGCGAATCCAGTACGTGAGCCCGGCCATTGCCGAGCCGCCTACGCCAACCTAATTCTGGCGCCGTTTGCCCACATGCAAAAAACCAGTGCCACGCTGCTGATAATCGATGACGACGAAGTAGTGCGCGCGAGCCTCGCGGCCTATTTGGAAGACAGTGGCTTCAGCGTCCTGCAGGCCAGCAATGGCCAACAGGGTCTCCAGGTATTCGAGCGCGACAAGCCCGACCTTGTGATCTGCGACCTGCGCATGCCCCAGATGGGCGGCCTCGAGCTGATTCGCCAGGTGACTGAGCTCGCCCCGCAGACGCCGGTGATTGTCGTGTCCGGTGCCGGCGTGATGAACGATGCCGTCGAGGCCCTGCGCCTGGGCGCCGCCGATTACCTGATCAAGCCCCTGGAAGACTTGGCCGTGCTGGAGCACTCGGTGCGCCGCGCACTGGACCGTGCCCGCTTGCTGCTGGAAAACCAGCGCTACCGCGAAAAGCTCGAAACCGCCAACCGCGAACTCGAAGCCAGCCTCAACCTGCTCCAGGAAGACCAGAACGCCGGTCGCCAGGTGCAGATGAACATGCTGCCGGTGAGCCCCTGGACCATTGATGAGTTCAAGTTTGCACACCAGATCATCCCGTCGTTGTACCTGTCGGGTGATTTTGTCGATTATTTCCGTGTGGATGAGCGGCGTGTGGCGTTCTACCTGGCCGACGTTTCCGGCCACGGTGCTTCTTCTGCTTTTGTCACCGTGTTGTTGAAGTTCATGACCACACGGCTGTTGTTCGAATCCAAGCGCAATGGCACCTTGCCGGAGTTCACCCCCTCCGAGGTGCTGGGCCACATCAACCGAGGCCTGATCAGCTGCAAGCTGGGCAAGCACGTGACGATGGTCGGCGGCGTTATAGATGAAGAAACCGGTCTTTTGACCTACAGCATCGGCGGTCACCTGCCGATGCCGGTTTTATACACTCCAGACAGTGTGCGTTACCTGGAAGGCCGTGGTCTGCCGGTGGGCTTGTTCAATGAAGCCACCTACGAAGACCACATCCTGGAACTGCCGCCGACCTTCAGCCTGACGCTGATGTCCGACGGCATCCTGGACCTGCTTCCAGAGCCTACACTCAAAGAGAAAGAAGCCGCCTTGCCTGAAAAGGTCAGGTCGGCGGGCGGCAGCCTGGATGGCCTGCGGCAGGTTTTTGGATTGGCCACGCTAGGGGAGATGCCGGATGATATCGCCCTATTGGTGTTGAGCAGGAATCTTTGATGAGTACCGGAAGAATCCAATTCGCCGAGCAAGACGGGACCTTCGTCCTGAAGTTTGTCGGTGAAGTGCGCCTGACCTTGTGTTCGGCGCTGGATGCAACGATTGAGCGGATTTTCACTGCCCTGAATTTCTCGGCGATCGTGATCGATCTGACCGAAACCCGCAGCATCGACAGCACCACCCTGGGCCTGCTGGCCAAGTTGTCCATTCTGTCTCGGCAGAAGGTCGGCCTGTTGCCGACTGTGGTCACCACCCACGAAGACATCACCCGGCTGCTGCAGTCCATGGGTTTTGACCAGGTGTTCAACATCGTTGACCGCCCGATCCCGTGCCCGGAATGCCTGACCGACCTGCCGTCGCAAGACCAGTCCGAAGAAGTGGTACGGGTCAAGGTGCTCGAAGCGCACAAGATCCTGATGGGCCTGAACGAGTCCAACCGCGAAGCCTTCCACGACCTCGTGAACGCGCTAGAGCGCCACTAGCCTCCAGTCGACACCGTTCAAATGTGGGAGCGGGCTTGCCCGCGATAGCGATGTATCAGCCACCTATTCATTTCTGACCCACCGCTATCGCAGGCAAGCCAGCTCCCACAGTTTGAACTGTGACCGGCATGAGACCAGCGAAAGGCACAAAAAAGGGCGGCACCCGCGAGGGTGCCGCCCTTTTTGCTGCCGCCGCTATTACAGCTTGGCAGTCAACAGCGCCTCAAGCTTCTCTTGGTCCCGAGCAAACTGACGAATCCCCTCCGCCAGCTTCTCAGTCGCCATCGCATCTTCGTTGGACTCCCAACGGAACTGCGCTTCGGTCAAGTGCACGCGCGCTTCACCGGCATGGCCTGGCGCCAACTTGCGCTCCAGCTTGCCTTCATCGGCCGCCAGCTTCTCCAGCAGGTCCGGGCTGATGGTCAGGCGATCACAGCCGGCCAGCTCTTCAATCTGGCTCAGGTTACGGAAGCTCGCACCCATCACCACGGTCTTGTAGCCGTTGGCCTTGTAGTAGTTGTAGATGCGCGTCACCGACTGCACGCCCGGATCATCGGAACCGGTGTAGTCGTTGCCGTTGGCCTTCTTGTACCAGTCGTAGATACGGCCCACGAACGGCGAAATCAGGAACACCCCAGCCTCGGCACAGGCCACGGCCTGGGCAAACGAGAACAGCAGCGTCAGGTTGGTTTGAATGCCTTCTTTTTCCAGCTTCTCCGCCGCGCGGATGCCTTCCCAGGTGGAGGCGATCTTGATCAGCACACGGTCACGGCTGACGCCGGCCTTGTCGTACAGGTCGATCAGACGGTGCGCACGCTTGAGAATGGCGGCTTCGTCGAACGACAGGCGCGCATCCACCTCAGTGGAAATACGGCCCGGTACGACTTTCAGAATCTCTTGACCTACCGCCACCGCAAAACGGTCGCTGGCCAGGCCCACGTCGCCGTTGCAGTCCTTCACGCACTCATCCAGCAGCTTGGCATAGCCTGCGATCGACGCGGCCTTGAGCAGCAGGGAAGGGTTGGTAGTGGCGTCTTGCGGCTTGAGCTTGGCGAGGGTGGAAAAGTCGCCGGTATCGGCTACAACGGTGGTGAATTGCTTGAGTTGTTCCAGCTTGGAAGTCATGGGCGTGCTCTGTCCTGTGGGTCTGATGACATTACCCGAGCGCCGGCAGGCGCTCAAGGGCGCAAATGCGTTCGATCGTTTGCGAGGGCAACAACCTGAAAACAGCCGTTTGAATCACCGGCCGTACTGCTAACTAGGAGACCAAAACCGCCGACAGGTTCAACCCAACTGCCCTACGGACAACGCGGCCCTATAGAAGCCGCCTTCCTGTGGCTAACTGGCGTGGTGTGGAGAGTGAGCTTCCTGTGGAGAGCAAGCTTGGTGTGGAGAGCAGGCTGCCTGTGGCGAGCAGGCTTGCCCTGCGTTGGGGCGCGCAGCGGCCCCAGTAAGGCTGATGCGACTTTTCAGTTAAAACGCATTCATAGGTTTAGGGCCGCTTCGCACCCCAACGCAGGGCAAGCCTGCTCGCCACAACAGCCCAGTCACCCTGACACCCATCACCCAAAACTGTGGGAGCGGGCTTGCTCGCGAAAGCGGCCTGTCAGCCCCAAATAACCCAACTGACACTCAGAAACCATCACCGCCCCTCCAACAACTCCCCAGCCTGATCCAACAACGCCAACGGATCACTCGCCTTATGAATATCCACCGACAACAACTGCCGAAACTTACGCGCCCCCGGAAACCCAGTCCCCAACCCCAAAACATGCCGGGTAATGTGATGCATCACCCCACCACTGGCCAAATGCTCCACAATATAAGGCCGCAACTGCGCCAACGCTTCCGCCCGACTAATCACCGGCGCCTCACTGCCAAACAACCGCTGATCCACCTCCGCCAGCAAATACGGATTGTGATAAGCCTCCCGCCCCAACATCACCCCATCAAACACCTGCAAATGTTCCTGGCACTGCTCCAGCGTCTTAATCCCGCCGTTGAGATTAATCTCCAACTCCGGAAAATCCTGCTTCAACTGCGCCGCCACGTCATAGCGCAACGGCGGAATGTCGCGATTCTCCTTCGGCGACAACCCCTCCAGAATCGCAATCCGCGCATGCACCGTAAAACTGGTGCACCCGGCATCCCTCACCGTCCCAACGAAATCACACAACTCGGCATAACTGTCGCGCCCATTGATCCCGATACGATGCTTCACCGTCACCGGAATCGACACCGCATCACGCATCGCCTTCACGCAATCCGCCACCAACGCCGGGTGCGCCATCAGAATCGCGCCGATCATATTGTTCTGCACCCGATCACTCGGGCAGCCGACGTTCAGGTTCACTTCATCATAACCGGCTGCCTCAGCCATACGCGCACAGGCCGCTAGGTCAGCGGGGACACTGCCGCCCAGCTGCAGCGCGAGTGGATGCTCGGCTTCGTTGTGACGCAGGAAGCGGTCGTGATCGCCGTGCAGGATCGCGCCGGTGGTGACCATCTCGGTGTAGAGCAGGGCGTGCTTGGAGAGCAGGCGCAGAAAGAACCGGCAGTGGCGGTCGGTCCAGTCCATCATCGGGGCGACGGAGAAGCGGCGGGAGAGGGGAGCGCGTATGGCGGTGATTGTTGGCATTGGGGCTACTAAATTGGTGTGGCTTGGAGGTCGGGAGTTTATCAGGAAAGGATGGTCAGACTGGGAGATAACTACTGAGTAAATGACAGGATGCGATTGTTTTGTGCTTTATTTTTTGAAGTCCGTGAAGGCTCTGTGCCATTATTGGGTAGGCATATAGAATGGATGGAGACATGAAAGATAATAAAGGAATCAGTTCTGTATCACAGCTTATAGAAAGGCTGGAGGAGGATTTCGGCGAATACAAAGGGCCTGTCTGGTTTAGGGGGCAGGCTGATGCGAGGTGGGGTTTAATGCCTAGCTATTGTCGTCAGGAATCCAAGGTCTCTGAGTCAACAATCTTAAAGCGATTTAAGCAAAATGCGAATATGTTGCTAGAGAAAGATCCGGGGAGCTCATTTGCCTGGATGTTCCTAATGCAGCATTACGAGCTGCCCACAAGACTTTTAGATTGGAGCGAAAGTCCGTTAGTTGCACTATATTTTGCGGTTGAAAGTTTTGCTAGTCATAGCGATACTGATGCAGTTATTTGGGCGCTAAAACCATGTGAGTTAAATGGGCAGGCGAGTATTCGTGATGAGCAATAAGAATTCTTTATTCCTTCATTTGATGATCAGGAGTTAATAAACTATTCAATTGAAACGTTGGTGCAGGGACCTAATCGAACAAAGTTGTTACCGGTTGCGACGATAGCTACAAGAAATAATCCGCGTATTCAGGCGCAGCAAGGAGTATTCACTATTCATCACCGAGAAATACTACCTATAGAAAATGTCGGTGATGGAAGTCATTGCGTGAAATATGTGATTCCTCAAGCTAAGAAACAGATAATATTGTCACAGTTGAATCTTCTTGGGTTTTCTAGATTTAGTCTGTTTCCAGAACTGGCTAGTATTGGACATAATATTCGGAGGGATCTGGCGTGAGCTATATAGAGACGTTTCCTGTTCAGCATAGTACTATTCTTAGGATTTATTCTGAAAAAGACCAGATAAAATTAGATCCTGAATATCAGCGAATGGGGGGGGTTTGGACTCTAGAGAAAAAACAGCTTCTCATTGATTCTATTCTCAATGACTATGATATTCCAAAAATATATCTTCATGAGTATGATCGTGTTGAAAAGAAGGCCTCGGGGTTTCAGTATGCAGTAATTGATGGAAGACAGAGGCTTGAGACAATATGGCAATTTATAGAAGGGAAATTTACTCTTTCTGATGATATTCAGTACCAAGCTGACCCTGATGTGAAAATTTCAAACCTTGGCTATTCTGATATTGCGTCTGAGTATCCAAAAATCAAAATTAAGTTTGATTCTTTTGTTCTGCCGATTGTAGGCGTGGGAACTGATGATGTTGAATTGATTGAAGACATGTTCTCACGGTTGAATGAAGCAGTTCCGCTGAATGCCGCCGAAAAGAGAAATGCTTTTGGTGGCGGAATGGTTAAAGCAATTCGTGAAATATCTGAGCATGATTTTTTTATTGAAAGAATTTCTTTTAATAATCGTCGCTATCAGTACATGGAGGTGGCTTGCAGGTTGCTATTTGTCGAGGAATGTATTGGTAATGAGGGCAGAATACTTGATACCAAAAAAGTCTATCTTGATGCGATGGTGAAAAATTATAAGGCTGGTAACTCTAAGAAAATAAAAGCGCTAAAGGAGAGGGTGTGTTTGGTCCTTGATTTTATGTCAAGTATTTTTGTCGGTCGTGATGAGTTACTAAGAGCACAAGGTGGTGTTGTTTTATACTATCTATGTGCCAAGAGTGCCTTGGAGCACGCAGAGACTAAAAAGTTTTCTAGAAAGGCACTTATGAAATTTAGAGATGAGGTTAAATCAAATAGGGAGGTTGCTGAAGATAACTATCTTGATGCAAAGTTTGATTTGCTCGAGTTTGACCGGCTTTCCCAGCAGGGAACGAACGATGCATCCAATATCAAGGACAGACTTTCTATCATATGTAGAGCTATTGGCGTGACCCAGTTAGAGGTTTGAGTCGGGTTGGACGTGGCTGTCTCCCTCTACGTGGCGAGAGTATAGGCAGAATCGGGGTCAAGGCAGAATCGGGGTCAGACCCCGGTATTCGTTCTATTCGGGCGGGCGTCAATTAAAGCAAGTTAGATGATCGATGGGTCATCTAACTTGAATGCATAACTAGGCAGCTGGCGCGATCCTGTTTCCGTGAAGGGTTATTTGGACGTGAGGTGCCCCTTCTACTGTGCCGGATAGTGAAACGGTTCCACCTTCATAATCGATATCGCCGTTGGCGTTTAGAATGTAGTTGTCAACGCCTGCGATATTTGTATTACCCGCACGCCACATGCTGATCTTAAACTGTCCAGCAAAGGCTCCTGAGGTAGTCGGTACTTGTCCTTGATAAAGATAGTTGGGGTCTCCTCCATTAACGGAACCGTCTTTGATTACTACGAGGCCGTCTCCGTGATCTGGGCGGTTAGATCTAAAAGCTACTGAAAAAATACCGTTAGACATTTTCATAATTCCTAGATTAATGGCATTTTGATGCTAGCTGCCTGCTAGGAATTAGCAATTTATTAGGAAGGTTACATACGTGGAAATGTTACTTAATGTGTGTCCTGAGAATAACGTGGTCCGAAATTCTCTAGGAAATTTCCCACACTTTTCTCAGCTTGCCCCTCAGACCACCCCTAGCTAACCTCCCCAAACCGCTGCAAACCCAGCGGCCGGATGTGGAAGTCCGTACCAAGCTAAGACGCAATCGTCACAAACACCTACCGGCGTTTTTTTACGCCTGTATCATGTGTTTCGGCGGCTGTGCGCGGGGCACTTCGGTGCGCCGGGTCCTTAGCCCTGGTCTTCCACACCTGCGTACGGCTGCCACCCTCATGTGGAAGTGAGATTGGCAGTTCCTGAACAGTTAAGGAGCTTCGCCATGCACAAGGTCACACCTAATCCGCCTCATGCCTCAGACGCTGGCCCCGCCGATGCCAAACTTCATGCTGCGGCTGAGCGTGCTATCCATCATTATCTGCCACCATCTGACGACAATGCTCCCGCAGAGCAACCAACCGGCAACCTATTCTCCGTCAGCCCCAACATCGACACCGAAACCCTCCTAGCCAACGCCGCCGAAAACCTCGACTCCGCCAACCAAATGGCCGCCAACCTGGCCTTCGACCTTGAAGACCCCCACCGCGCCATCCTCCTCGGCATCCAACAACTCATCGACCTAAGCGCGCTACTCGTCAACCGAGCCCAAGACCAAGTCGCGCCTGCCGCCACAGCCTGACCCCTAACCCCGCCGCCTCACCCCAAGGCGGCAACCTGAACCCATGCTGTCACGCAGCAAAGTTTCATAATTCCCTGCACCGTTGAGGACTACGCTCCCACTTAAGAGACGCCCCCCGCACTTCCAGCCCATAGGGAACTGAAAACATGATCTCGAACCTCGTTAAAGTCGCGATGATTGCTGGCACGTTGCTGTTGGGCGCTTGTTCGACGGGGTCGTCGGGCGGGAGCAGTGACCCTTGTTTTACTGGCGGATGTCAGGCGTTTGGGGACCATAGCCCGAGCAAGGCTGCCAAGATGAATTTTGGCGGGAGTGGGTTGGGGAGTAGTTATGGGGAGTATGGATCGGGGTTGTTGCATGATGATTGATGGGGTGGTGGGGCAGTCATTTGTTGGTTGACTGACCCACCGCTATCGCGGGCAAGCCCGCTCCCACATTAGAGTTTCCACATTGGGTTGTGGTGGTGCGGGAAATATCAGTGGCCGCCCCTCATGCGGCGGGCCATCAGGTAGATGCCCAGGCCGACGAGTGCTGTGGCGGCGCCGATGTAGCCGGTGCTGGTCCAGCCATAACCCGCCGTGATCGCCATGCCGCCAAACCACGGGCCCAGCGCGTTCGCCAGGTTGAATGCCGCATGGTTGGACGCTGCCGCCAGGCTAGGGGCTTCGTGGGCGATGTCCATCAGGCGAATCTGCAGCGGCGCGGCCATGGCAATCATGGTGCCGACCAGGCCGATGCCCAGCAGTACGCTCCACAGCGCACTGGCGGCGAAGGTGAAGAAGATCAGCACGGCCATCGACCACACCATAATCCAGCCCACGGCGCGAAATTGCAGGCGGTCGAACAGTTTGCCGCCGGCGATGTTGCCGATGATGCCGCCGACGCCAAACGCGGCGAGGCCGAAGGGGATCCACTGGGGTGACACTTTGGTGACTTCGAGCATGGTCGGGGCGAGGTAGCTGAAGACGCAGAACATCCCTGCAAAGCCAATCGCGCCAATCGACAGGGCCATCCACACTTGGGGTTTGGTGAAGGCGCGCAGTTCTTTGCGCGGGTCGCTGCGTGGTTCGTCGCGGCGGTCCGGGACGAATTGCCAGACGAGGGCGATGGTGCACAGGGCGATGGCGCTGACCAGGGCGAACGCCGAGCGCCAGCCCAGGTGTTGGCCCAGGAAGGTGGCGATGGGGTTGCCGAGCAGCATCGCCAGGGTGAGGCCCATCATCACACGGGCCACGGCGCCGGCGCGTTTGTCGTTGGGTACCATGCTCGAGGCGACGACGGCAGCGATGCCGAAGTAGGCGCCGTGGGGCAGGCCGCTGATAAAGCGGAAAGCCACCAGCGAGCCGAAGGTCGGGGTGAAGGCGGTGGCGAGGTTGCCCAGCGCGTACAGGCCCATCAGCAATAAGAGCATGTGTTTGCGCAGCAATTTGGCGCCGAGGATGGCCAGCAGTGGCGCGCCGACCATGACGCCGAGGGCGTAGGCGCTGATGGCGTGGCCGACTTGCGGTTCGCTCAAATTCAAATTGTGGGCGATGTCGGGCATCAACCCCATGATGGCGAATTCGCCGGTGCCGATCGCGAAGGCGCCCACGGCCATGGCAGCTTCCATTTTGGCGGCGCTGCGCGCGGGCAGTACGTGCCCGGGTGTTTGCTGGATAGTCATGGGTAACTCTGTTTGGAAGGATTGCACGAAGGACAGCCGCCGATGCTACGCAAGCAGCGGCGAAGGTGTCTAGAACAGCCGTTTGCAGCAGAGTTCAGTTTCATCTAGCCACCTGTGACGCCACGTCGCGCCTGCCTGGCTTGACAGCGGCGCGTTAAAAGCCGCGATTTAGAGCTGTCAATTGGCCAAACGGCGCATAAACGCTCTTTGGCGTGATATTCTGCGCGCCGTCTTGGTCTGGTCTTTCCCGGCACGTACACCCGTATACGTCCCGGCGATGGGCTGTCGCCCAGGTAGCTGAAGCCAATAATGATAAAAAGTCAGCGCAGAAGGGACATAAACAGTGAGGTCGATACGTCGGCCTTGTGTGCCCACCCTGCGGCTCTCTCGTGAATGTGCAAACCCCGCGGCGCGCTGCCTGGCGCGGCGTGATAAAGGGTTGCCCATGCTCAGGGGCGGTAGGGCGGATGGCGTTTTATCATAGGTGCTACTGATGTTTAAAAAAGTAAACACTGCCCTGCTGGGGCTGGCTTTGTCGATGGGGATCACCTCCGTTCACGCGGAAGAGGCAAAGAAAGTCGATGTGCTGCTGATCGGCGGCGGCATCATGAGTGCGACCCTGGGTGTTTGGCTCAACGAGCTGCAGCCGGACTGGTCGATGGAGATGGTTGAGCGCCTGGATGGCGTGGCCGAAGAAAGCTCCAACGGCTGGAACAACGCCGGTACCGGTCACTCGGCTTTGGCTGAGCTGAACTACACCCCGGAAAACAAGGACGGCACCGTTGAGATCCCGAAAGCGGTCGAGATCAACGAAGCGTTCCAGATCTCCCGTCAGTTCTGGTCCTGGCAGGTCCAGCAGGGCGTGTTGAAGAACCCACGTTCGTTCATCAACTCCACACCGCACATGAGCTTCGTGTGGGGCGATGACAACATCAAGTTCCTGAAAAAACGCTACGAAGCCCTGCAAGCGAGCCCGCTGTTCGCTGGCATGCAGTACTCCGAAGACCCGGCGCAAATCGCCAAGTGGGTTCCGCTGATGATGGAAGGGCGTGACCCGAACCAGAAAATCGCGGCCACCTGGACCCCGATCGGCACCGACGTGAACTTCGGCGAGATCACCCGCCAGTTCGTTGCCCATCTGCAAACCACCCCTAAGTTCGACCTGAAACTGTCGAGCGAAGTGCAGGACATCACCAAAAACGCCGACGGTTCGTGGCGTGTGAGCTACAAAAACCTGAAAGACGGCACCAAGACTGAAACCGACGCCAAGTTCGTGTTCATCGGCGCCGGCGGCGGTGCACTGCACCTGCTGCAGAAGTCGGGCATTCCTGAAGCCAAGGAATACGCAGGCTTCCCAGTGGGCGGTTCGTTCCTGGTGACTGATAACCCAACGATTGCCGAGCAGCACCTGGCCAAGGCCTACGGTAAGGCTTCGGTTGGCGCGCCACCGATGTCGGTTCCGCACCTGGACACCCGCGTGCTGGATGGCAAGCGTGTGATTCTGTTTGGCCCATTCGCGACCTTCTCGACCAAGTTCTTGAAAGAAGGCTCGTACCTGGACCTGCTGACCAGCACCACCACCCACAACATCTGGCCAATGACCAAAGTCGGTATTCGTGAATACCCACTGGTCGAGTACCTTGCCGGCCAACTGATGCTGTCGGATGACGACCGCTACAACGCCCTGAAAGAGTACTTCCCGAACGCCAAGAAAGAAGACTGGCGCCTGTGGCAAGCCGGTCAGCGCGTGCAGATCATCAAGCGTGACGAAGAGCAGGGCGGCGTCCTGAAACTCGGCACCGAAGTGGTCAGCTCCGCCGACAACACCATCGCCGGCCTGTTGGGTGCATCGCCAGGCGCGTCGACCGCGGCTCCGATCATGCTGACCGTGCTGCAGAAAGTGTTCAAGGACAAGGTCGCGACCCCTGAGTGGCAGGCCAAACTGCACCAGATCGTACCGAGCTATGGCACCAAGCTGAATGACAGCCCTGAGGCTGTTGCGAAGGAGTGGGCTTACACTGCCGGCATCCTGCAACTGACCCCACCGCCTGCGATTCCGCAGTTGAACGCGCCAAAGGCAACCGAAGCCACCGAGGCTGCCAAGCCTGCGGCTGAGCCGAGCAAGCCGGCGTCTGACCTGGCGCTGTAAGCCAAAAGTCAAACCGCTGTAAGAAGCCCGCTGAACCGGTCACGGTCAGCGGGCTTTTTTGTGCGCGCGTGTTCAGGCGCGCACGCGTTCGACCGGCGGCAGTTCCACCGTGCGTTCGGCAGCTGCTAGCGCCGCAGTTAAACCCGCTTGGTCCAGCGGCACGCAGTACGCAGGTTTTGCCCGCTCAAAACGCCAGCTTTCATCCAGCCCTCCTGCGTCTACGGCATCGAAACCGAGCTCGTCGAGCAGCTTGATGGCCTGCGCCTTCGCTGCGGCGTCATCGGCGGCCACCGGCAGTGCACGGCGGTCGGGCGCGCCGTGGGGGCGGACGTCTTGCGTCAGGTCGGGGGCAAAAATCGCATTGAACACCTTGACCACGTGGGAATGCGGTAGATGCTCGGCGAGCAGCCGGCTGGTGGTGGTTTCAAAGCGGTCCAGCACGGCGATATGCCCGTCGCGGTTGGGGTAGTAATTGTTGGCGTCCAGCACCGTTTTGCCTTCCAGCCATTGCGCGGGCACGCTGCGGTAATGTTCAAACGGAATGGCCACCAGCACGACGTCGCCAAACCGGGCGGCGTCCTCGGCACTGCCCACCTCAACGCCGAGCAGGCCGCTGAGCACGCTGCTCATGGTCTGCGGGCCACGGGAGTTGCTTAACATCACCTCATGCCCAGCGGCCAGCGCCAGCTGTGCCACGGCCCGCCCGATGAAACCTGCTCCAATCACGCCGATCTTCATGGTCTTGCTCCTCGTAAGTCATCGAGCAGTTATGATGATTGGCAACTAGTTGGCGATAAATGAGCGTTTTGGCGTGGGTGTTGTTACTGGGAGTAGGGAATGATGGACCGTCTTTCAAGCATGCATGCCTTTGTGATGGCCGCCGAGTTGGGCTCCTACGCCCGCGCCGCCGAGCGCTTGAACATGTCCGCGCAAATGGTTGCCAAGCATGTTGCCGCCCTGGAGCAACGCCTCGGCGCGCGCTTGCTTAACCGCACCACGCGTCGGCAAAGCCTGACGGAGTTGGGGCACGCGTACTACGAACGTTGCAAACATATCCTGACGGAGGCCGAGGCTGCTGATTCGCTCGCCCAGATCATGAATGACACGCCGCGCGGCAAGCTGAGAGTCACCGCTCCGGTCACCTTCGGTTCCTACAGCCTGATGCCGCTGATTACCGCGTTTTTGCGTGACAACCCGGACGTGGAGATTGACCTGCACCTCACGGATCGCTTCGTCGACTTGGTGGAGGAAGGCTATGAGGCGGCGTTCCGTATCGGCCCTTTGGGCGCCACCGGTTTAACGGCCCGGCCCTTGGCACCTTATCGCTTGGTGGTGTGCGCGGCGCCGGCGTATCTGGCGGAGCGAGGGACGCCACAGTGCCCGGCAGACCTGGCGCAACATGAATGCCTGGGCTACGCCTTTTGGTCACGCCCGGCGGACCGTGAATGGGTCTTCCAACAAGGCGCGACGCCCTACACGGTGCAGGTCGCCAGCCGCCTTCAAATCAACGAAAGCCGGGCGTTGATGTCGGCGGCACTGGATGGCTTCGGCATCGTGCTGGGCGCCGAAGACTTCCTGCGTCCGGCCTTGGCTCGGGGCGAGTTGGTGCAGGTACTGCCGGCATTTGAGGCGCCCAGCCGCCCCATGCACTTGGTTTACACCGCCAACCGGCAGCGCACCGCCAAGTTGCGGCGGTTTGTCGAGGCGGTGCTGGCGCGCTTCGGCCAGGCGTGAGGGCTCAAATGTGGAAGCCCTGTTTTACCTGCGCATACAGATGCAGGGCCAGTGCATTGCTGCTGTCGCACAGCAGGTACAGATGATGCACCGGCAGTGGGGGTAACTCGAACCCTGCAATCTTTTGCGTCAGCCCACTGCCCATGCGGCTTTCTTCGATCAACCCCACCGCCACGCCGCTGCGGATACAGGCCTCGACCGCCGTGGAATTGGGGCTCTCCAGCAATACCCGGTGGTAAATCCCGTGATCCTTCAGCGCCTGCAACGCCGCCGCACGGTACGGGCAGCCGGCAACCGGCACGGTGATCGGCAGCGCCGCATTCGGCGCGCAACTGAAGCCCTCGGCCGCCACCCACAACGGCTGCACCGGCCCCAGGCGTTCGCCCTGGGCCAGCGGTTGTGCGCTGACGGTGATGGCCAGGTCGAGCTGGTTGGCCACAAACATATTCAGCAGCTCACCGCTGGTGCGCGCTTCGACTTCCAGTTCCAGCAAGGGGTTGTCGGCGATCAAGCGCGGTAAAAACGCCTGCATGAACGCCGGCGCATAGGTATCGGGAATGCCCAGACGAATCTTGCCCTGCATGCGCTGTGGCATCAGGGCGATCAGCAGGCGGTCATGGCTCTTGAGAAACTCGGTGGTTTCACCGAGCAGCTTCTGGCCATACAGGGTCAGCTCCACGCCCTGGTTGTTGCGGCTGAACAGGCGCTCGCCGATTTGCTCCTCAAGCTTTTGAATTTGTGTGGTCACGGTCGATGCGCTGCGGTGCACATGCTCGGCCGCCTCGTTGAAGCGCCGAAAGCGCGCCACGGCGTGAAAAGTGCGTAACAAGTCGATGTTCAGTTGTTTGGCCATGATTCCACTATTACGAATTTGTGGTGCAAGTAATTCAAATATACGGAAGCATGCGCGGCCCTTAGCCTTTCAGTCAACGCGCACTCACGGGAGGCCTCATGACGCGATCAACCTTGAAACGGCTGCTGTTGCAGGTGGCATTCGTGCTGTCCTGGAGCTCTGGCTACATCGGCGCCAAGTTGGGTACGCAAGGCAGCGGGGCATTCAACCTGCTTTTCTGGCGCTTCCTGCTGGTGTCGGTGTGCCTGGGGCTGTTTTTGAACGTGAAGCTGTTGAAGGTGAGCTGGGCTCAGGTTCGCCACTACGCCGTGATCGGCTTCTTGTCGCAGTTCCTCTACCTGAGTTGCCTGTATGTGGCGATCCAAAATGGTTTGCCGCCCGGCATTGCGGCCATCATCGCGGCGCTGCAGCCATTGATGACGGCGGCATTGTCGACCGGCAGCGCTGCCGAGCGCAGCGGTGGCTGGCAGTGGATCGGGTTGATGATCAGCTTTATCGGCGTCTCCATCGTGATTGCCGGGCAGTACAGCAGTGGCGGGCAGAGCGCCGGCTTTGTCATGTACTTGTTGCCACTGGCCGCAGCGCTGGGGCTGACGCTGGCGACCTTGTATGAGCGCCGTACCGCGCAGCGCCAGCACGCGGGGCTGGTGTTGCCGCTGTTCATCCAGTCGCTGCTGACGCTGATCGGCTTTTCCGGCGCCGTGCTCTATACCGGCACCTTCAGTGTTCCTCATGACTCGGACGTGTTGATCTCTATCGTCTGGCTGACGGTGTTTTCCACATTCGTCGCCTATTTGAGCTTGTGGATGTTGTTGCGGGTAATGACAGCGACCCACGTGGCAGCGCTGGTCTATCTGGAGCCACCGGTCACCCTGGTGTGGGCGGCGTTGATGTTTGGCGATGCGATCCAGGGCTCAACCTACGCCGGTATTGCGGTGGTGGTGACGGGGTTGGTGCTGGTGCGTCTGAAACAACCGACCGTCGCCTGTGCTTCCTGAGGTCTGCAGGTTCAGCAAGCCGACAGACATCACCTGTTAAAAAGATCCCATAGCCAAGCAGGAGCGCGGCTGAAACATGGGGGCATTTTTTATTGGTGCAGGTGCTGGGCGTACGCGCCCGAGGGTTTTGTATGTTGCTACGTTATGCGGCATTGGCGGCGGTTGTCGTCGCAGCGTCCGGGTGTGTGCAAGAGCGTGTGATGCATGAGCGCGGGCCGGTACAGCGTGAGTATGTCGAAGTGGTCGCGCCGCAACCGCCGCCGGTTCAAGTGATCGAGGTGGAACCTGCGCCGCGCTACGGTTATGTCTGGTCACGCGGCTACTGGCGCTGGGCTGGCGGGCGATACGTCGCGGTGCACGGCCATTGGGAGCAAGTGCGCGAAGGCTATCGTTATGTGCATCCGCACTGGGTGCAGCGCAATGACGGTTACCACTGGCAGGGCGGTGGCTGGGTTCGCTGAACCCTGGCCGAACGCCTGGCCGCAGGCGTGAGCGGGTTCGCGCCTGCAAAAAACCGCTAGGTCGGCTTTTGGGTGCCCAGCAGCCGAACCTCCCGCAGCAACGCGGCACCGAGCTGATCGGTGCCCAATTCCTTGTAGCCCACGGCCTTGATCTCACCGTTTTCTTCGGCCTGGATGATGATCACCGGCGTTTCCTTGCCGGTAGCTTCGTCCACATGCAGGGCGTACTGGGGAATATCCAGCTTGATCGGCGTGCCCGCCGCCTTGCCTTGTACATTGATCAGGAACGCCGCGCAGCCAGTGTCGACATCCACACTGGTGGCGGGCCGGCCGCTGACGAAGCAGGTTTTTGGCAGGTCGGGCCAGGCGATGGTGTCGGCCAGGGTAAAGGTCGGCGTCAGGGCCAAGGCTGCGAGCAAAAGCGTGCGCACGTTGGGTGTCTCTCGATCAAGGGTAGGGGCGGTTTTTACCAAAGCCCGCAATTCGCTGCAACGCTGCCGGTCAGGCCAAGCGCTTCATCCCGGTGGCCTTGGCCGCGTTGACGTCAAAGGTGGCGGTGTATTCACAGCCTGCCGCATGGGCACAGCGCTCTATCAGGTAGTCGGCGAACTCGGCTTTGCCCGCCGTGAATCGTCGCAGTGCCTGCCAGATGATCTCGGCATGTTCGACGGTCAATTCACGCGTACGCAGCAGCGTTTCCAGAACCGTCACCACATCACTCTTGGCCGATTGGTAACAGCTTTGTAACACCCATACCAGTTCCACCACGCACACCAGGCTGACGAAACCCGGCGAAAGCGTGGTGAGCGATTCGATCACCTCGGACGCCTTGGGGGACTGAACGGGATCATCCTGGGTGACATAACGCACCAGCACATTGGTATCCAGGCCGATCATTGCGCTTTTGCTCCCTGCGCAGCGATGGCGCGGTTCATGTCGTCAATCGACACGGCCTGGGCGGGCTTGCGGATCAACCCTTTGAGGTCCTGAACGGTTTTGCTCGCGGCAATGATGGAAAACTTGCCGTCTTCCGTTTCGACAAACTCAACCCGGTCGCCGGTTTCCAGACCCAGTGCGGTCCTGACTTGGACCGGGATGGTGATTTGCCCTTTTGAAGTCAGTGTGGCGGTCGCCATAGTGAAGATCTCCATCGTAATTTTCCTTACCCTAAGGTAAGGATTGATGAAGGACAAGATCCGTTGGTCCATAGGTCGCTCGCTGGTAGACGTGGGTGGGAACAGGTAAAACCCTAGCTCGAAGTTTTCACGTTCACACGCTTTTCAGAGACCCTAAGAGATACAAGCTATGACCGACCGCCACCGCATCATCCCGCCCGCCATGCAACCCATCGTAGAGCGCGCGGGCTACGTGCCTGCCGTAAAAGTTGGCAACACTTTGTATTGTGCAGGCCAGGTCGGCCGTACGCCGGAGTTGGCCGTGATAGAAGACCCCGAGGCGCAATTTATCGCCGCCTGGGAGAACCTGCGGCACGTATTGGAGGAGGGCGGCTGCCGTTTTGAAGACGTGGTCGACATGACCACGTATCACGTTGATATGAGCCAGCACATGGCGGTTTTTCGCGAGGTGAAAAACCGCCTGTTCCCACGCGGGCATTGCGCCTGGACGACCATTGGCGTGTCAGAACTGGCGCATCCCGGGTTACTGGTGGAAATCAAATGTGTGGCGGTACAGCGCTAATTCATTGCACCACGCGATAACACGGCACATACGCGGCACCGCCCGGCAGCTTCATGCGGTGCTGGGCGACAAACGCCTGTAGCAGCTCGTCCAGCGGTTTCATGATGGCCGGGTCGCCGTGGATTTCGTACGGGCCGTGCTGCTCGATCAGGCGAATGCCCTTGTCCTTGACGTTACCGGCCACGATCCCCGAGAACGCGCGGCGCAGGTTGGCGGCCAGTTCGTGGGGCGGCAGGGCGTGGCTCAGTTGCAGGCCTGCCATGTTTTCGTGGGTCGGGTCGAATGGGCGCTGGAAGCCTTCGTCGATCTTCAGCAGCCAGTTGAAGTGGAAGGCGTCGTTGCGCTCGCGGCGGAACTGCTTCACGGCCTTGAGCCCGGCCGTCATCTGGCGCGCCACTTCGGCCGGGTCGTCGATGATGATCTGGTAGTGCGCCTGCGCCGCTTCGCCGAGGGTGGCACCGACGAAGGCATGCAGTTGTTGCAGGTACGGCGCCGCGTGTTTCGGCCCGGTGAGGATGACCGGGAACGGCACGTCGCGGTTGTCCGGGTGCATCAGGATGCCCAGCAGGTACAGGAACTCTTCAGCCGTGCCGGCGCCGCCCGGGAAGATGATGATGCCGTGGCCGACGCGCACGAAGGCTTCCAGGCGTTTTTCGATGTCCGGCAGGATCACCAGCTCGTTAACGATCGGGTTTGGCGCTTCGGCAGCGATGATCCCCGGCTCGGTCAGGCCCAGGTAGCGGCCGCCGGTGATGCGCTGTTTGGCGTGGGAAATGGTCGCGCCTTTCATCGGACCTTTCATCACGCCGGGGCCGCAACCGGTGCACACGTCGAGGCTGCGCAGGCCCAGTTCGTGGCCGACTTTCTTGGTGTATTTGTATTCTTCGGTATTGATCGAGTGGCCGCCCCAGCACACCACGATTTTCGGCTCGACACCCGGACGCAACGTACGGGCGTTGCGCAGCAGGTGGAACACGTAGTCGGTGATGCCCTGGGAATTGCTCAGGTCGATGCGTTGACTGTCCAGCTCGTTCTCGGTGTAGACGATATCGCGCAGGGCGCTGAACAGCATTTCGCGGGTGCTGGCGATCATTTCACCATCGACGAAGGCGTCGGCCGGCGCATTCAACAGTTCCAGGCGTACGCCGCGATCCTGTTGATGGATACGCACTTCAAAGTCTTTGTAGGCGTCGAGGATGGTCTTGGCGTTGTCGATGTGCGCGCCAGTGTTAAGGATGGCCAAAGCGCACTGGCGGAACAACGTGTAGATGCTGCCGGTACCGGCTTCGCTCAGTTGCTGGACTTCACGCTGGGACAGGGTTTCGAGGCTGCCCTTGGGGCTGACGGAGGCATTGATGACTTGACGTTGGGGCATTCTGATTCCTTGAAAGCACAGCCACCGCACCCGGCAGGGGGGGCGATGGCTGGAGAATGGTGAGCGCCGAACTCGGTCGCACGAGACGCACAGTTTGGCAGGCATGAGGCCGTGCGCAAACTCCGTCCAGCACCATCATGCCGCAGAACTTACTGAATCAGCTTCCAGTTTTTGTAGAAAACCCGACGCAGGGTAAACACCAGCCCGGCAAAGCCCGAGATCACGGCGTTGAGCACGGAGGGCAGCAAGGTCGGCCGCACGATATCGATGAACAGGCAGTAACGCTTTGCGTCGTTCTTGTTGAAGGACGCGTGCATCAGCGTGTCATCGAAGATAAACAGCGGGTCGTCGTGCCAGTAATGCTTGTGTTTGCCCACCTGGATGTAAACACCCTCGTGGTGCGGCGCCGGTGCCATGTTGTAGAGCACTCGGAACATCATGCGCAGCGGGCCGAAGTGGAACGACGTCGAGCGGTTTTCGTTGAACACCGACACCCCGATGGTCTTCACGAACGGCAGTTTTTTGCGCAGCTGCGGGATGTCCAGCGTGGTTTCGATCGGGCGGCCGTACCATTGGAAAAACAACATGCCGCGCTTTTTCTCGGCCATGCGTTCGTCCAGGTAACCGATGATTTCGTCCTTGTGGGCCATGGCGTCGTCGATTACCTGTTGCAGGTCTTCACGCCAGGCGGGCGGCAGGTCGTTCATGGTGTAGACGTGGCGGTTGCGCAGGCTGAAGAGGTCGAACAGGGTATTGAACGGCGCCAATATCCAGGTGTTGCGGCCGTTGCCAACGAAGTATTTCTTGATCGTGTCGCGGTCGTACAGGCCGTTGCGCAGGAAGTCATAAATGCCGCAGAACAGCACCAGCAACAGAAATACCAGGCTGGTGCGCGGGAAGCAGTACATGAACAACAGAACGCCCAGCACCCAGGCGGCTGAGACCAGCTTTTTTTGAACAGCACTTTTACTCATGAAGCGTGGCTCCGAACCTGAAACAAAGCGAAACAATGTTGCCATGATAGTGGGTTCCGGCGGCGCTGGGCGTTTTAAATATTGCGAAATTGTGAAGGCCTGGCACAGTTTTTAACCCGCGCGCTGGCGTATCCGGCCTTTTGTGGATTGGATTTTGTAAACAGAAGATTTGCGACTATCGTGACGCTTCGGTTTTTTGGACGTCATAGACCGGTACGATTAAGTTGAATGGCCACCATTGGCCTTCGGCACCTTGGAAGAGGCAGAAATTTTATGATCATCAAACCGCGGGTTCGTGGCTTTATCTGTGTGACCGCTCACCCTGTTGGCTGTGAAGCGAACGTCAAAGAGCAGATCGACTACGTCACCCAGCATGGCGTCATCGAAGGCGGCCCGAAGAAGGTGCTGGTCCTCGGAGCCTCCACCGGTTACGGCCTGGCCGCGCGCATCAGTGCTGCGTTTGGCTGCGGCGCCGATACCTTGGGTGTGTTTTTTGAGAAAGAAGGCGAAGAAGGCAAGCTGAGCTCCGCCGGCTGGTACAACAGCGCAGCGTTCGAGAAGTTTGCCGTTGAAAAAGGCCTGTACGCCAAGAGCATCAACGGCGACGCGTTCTCCGACGAGATCAAGCGCCTGACCATCGAAACCATCAAGAAAGACCTCGGCAAAATCGACCTGGTGGTGTACAGCCTGGCCGCGCCACGCCGTACCGACCCGCAAGGCGTGGTGCACACCTCCACCCTCAAGCCGATCGGCAAGGCCGTGACCCTGCGCGGTATCAACACCGACAAAGGCGTTGTGGTCGATACCACGCTTGAGCCTGCGACCCAGGAAGAAATCGACGGCACCGTGAAAGTCATGGGCGGCGAAGACTGGCAGCTGTGGATCGACGCGCTGCGTGACGCCGACGTGCTGGCTGAAGGCGCCAAGACCACCGCCTTCACCTACCTCGGTGAAAAGCTGACCCAGGACATCTACTGGAACGGCTCCATCGGCGAAGCCAAGAAAGACCTCGACAAGAAAGTCCTGACCCTGCGCGACAACCTCGCCGCACTCAAGGGCGACGCCCGTGTGTCGGTGCTCAAGGCTGTGGTCACCCAGGCCAGCTCGGCGATCCCGATCATGCCGCTGTACCTGTCGCTGCTGTTCAAAGTGATGAAAGAGCAGGGCACCCACGAAGGCTGCATCGAGCAGGTCTATGGCCTGTTCAAGGACAGCCTGTACGGCAAAGAGCCGAAGCTGGATGCCGACGGCCGCCTGCGTGCCGACCTGGCTGAACTGGAGCCCAAAGTCCAGGACGCCGTGGCGGCGCTGTGGAACCAGGTGACTGACGACAACGTTAACGAAATCAGCGACTTTGCCGGTTACAAGGCTGAGTTCCTGCGTTTGTTCGGTTTTGAAATCGACGGCGTGGACTACGACGCTGACGTGAACCCGACCGTGAAGATCAACGGCCTGATTCAAGCCTAAAACACGGTCAAGAAATGTGGGAGTGGGCTTGCTCGCGAATGCGGTATGTCAGTATCAAATACAGTGGCTGACACACCGCTTTCGCGAGCAAGCCCGCTCCCACATTTGCTTTGTGTGAATTCAAAACCCTCCCGCAAGCCATCGCGCTCCCGCCAATGCCCTTAATCTGCCAGACTCCTACGGCTATCAAGCCACGCTAACGGAGGATCTGATGACGATTCGTGCAGTAGTTTTTGATTTCGGCGGTGTCCTGTTCGACTGGAACCCGCACCACCTGTACCGCCAGCTGATTGCCGACGATCACGAGCGGCAACACTTTCTCGACACCATTTGTACCCAAGCCTGGAACACCGAGCAGGACGCCGGTCGCAGCCTGGCCGAAGGCACTCGCCACCTGATCGAGCAGTACCCGGAACACGCACCCTTGATCCAGGCCTATTACGACCGTTGGCACGAGATGCTGCGCGGCGCGTTGCCCGAAGGTGTGGCGATTCTCGAGGCGTTGCATCAAGCCGATATGCCGCTGTTCGGGCTCACCAACTGGTCGGCTGAAACCTTTCCCTATGCGCGGGCCAATTACCCGTTCCTGCAGTATTTCCGCGACATTGTGGTCTCCGGCGAGTTGAAGCAAATCAAGCCGGACGCGGCGATTTATCACGCGAGCCTCGGCCAGGTGCGCGCCCATTTGCCGGATATTCAACCGGGCGAAGTGGTGTTTATCGACGACGTGGCGGGCAATGTCGAGGCCGCCGTGGCCCTCGGTTGGCAAGGCATCCACCACGTGTCGGCCGAGCGTACTGCGGCGCGCCTGCGGGCGTTGGGCGTGGGCTTCTAGCGCGCCCACTTTTCCATGGCGAAATCCACAAAGGCGCGCAGCTTGGGCAGGCGGTAGCGGTCCTGTCTGTAAAGCAGGTGCATGGGGCGGCAGGGCAGCCTGTAGGCGGTTAACAAGGCTACCAACTTGCCGCTCTCCAGGTCCGGTTGCACCAGGGCATCGGCCAGCATGATGATGCCCATGCCGTTTACGGCCGCCTGGCGCAGGCCCTGCGAGCTGTTGATGGTCAATGACCCGGACACCGGCACCTCCACCTCGCCTTCCTCGCCGGTCAGGCGCCACAGTTTGTCGGAATCGCGCCAGTTGTCGGTCGCCGGGTAGGCGAACGCCAGGCAGTCATGGTGCTGCAGGTCATTGGGTGTCTGCGGCGTGCCGCGGCGTGCCAGGTAATCCGGCGAAGCGCAGAGGGTGAGGGTGTAGGCCTGCATAGGCCGTGCGATCAGGCTGGAGGTTTCCAGCTCGCCAAGGCGGATTGCTACATCGAAGCCGCTGTCGACCAGGTCCATCCGCTCGTTGCTGAGCACCACGTAGAGGTTGATCAGCGGGTAGCGTTGGGAAAATTCGCTCAGGGCGGGCGTCAGGCGTTCGGTGCCGAATACCGGTGGCGCGGTGATGCGCAGGTTGCCTTTGGGCGTTTCGCTGTGGGCCTGCTCTGCTAACACTTCAGAGTCGGCTACCAGCCCCAGCACCTCCAGGCAGCGCTGGTAATACTGCCCGCCAAATTCGGTGAGGCTTTGCTTGCGCGTGGTGCGCTTGAGCAAGCTGACGCCCAGGCGCTGCTCCAGGGCGCGCAAGTGATTGCCGACCATGGTGGTCGACATCCCGCACTCCTGCGCGGCGGCCGTCATGCTGCCAGTCTCGACCACTTTGACGTACACCGACATTGCCTGGAACAGATCCATTATCAAGCCTTGGTTTAAAGTCATTACAGGAATGCGCAGTTTATCCAGCTCGGGTGGCTAACGATACTGGTGCCATCACCATGATGCACTGGAGCTTGCCACCATGACCGCCGCCTGCCTGATGACCACCTATCAACCCTTGGCCCTGAGCTTCACCCGTGGCCTGGGCACGCGCCTGTGGGACCAGCAGGGCCGTGAATACCTCGACGCGGTCGCCGGTGTGGCGGTGACCAATGTCGGGCATTCCCACCCTCGGCTGGTGACGGCGATCAGTGAGCAGGCGGGCCTGTTGCTGCACACCTCCAACCTCTACAGCATTGATTGGCAGCAACGGCTGGCCCAGCGCCTGGCACAGTTGTCTGGCCTTGACCGTGCGTTCTTCAACAACTCCGGCGCCGAAGCCAACGAAACAGCGCTGAAACTCGCACGGCTGCATGGCTGGAAAAAGGGCATCGAAGAGCCGCTGGTGGTCGTGATGGAGAATGCGTTTCACGGGCGCACCCTCGGCACCATGGCGGCCAGCGACGGACCGTCGGTGCGCCTGGGGTTTCAGCGCTTGCCGGGGGATTTTCTCAAGGTCGGGTTTGGCGACCTGGCAGCGCTGGAAGCCATCACGCAACACTTCGGCCCGCGCATTGCCGCGGTGCTGCTGGAACCGATCCAGGGCGAAAGTGGCGTGCTGCCAGCGCCGCCCGGCTACTTGAAAGCCCTGCGCGAGCATTGCACGCGCCACGGTTGGCTGATGATGCTCGATGAGATCCAGACCGGCATCGGCCGCACCGGCGCCTGGTTTGCGTTCCAGCATGAAGGCATCGTGCCGGACGTGATGACGCTGGCCAAAGGCCTTGGCAATGGCGTGCCCATCGGCGCCTGCCTGGCCCGGGCCGCGGTGGCCCGGCTGTTCACACCCGGCAGCCACGGCAGCACATTCGGCGGCAACCCGCTGGCCTGCCGCGTGGGCTGCACGGTGCTGGACATTATTGAAGAGCAAGGCTTGCTGCAGAACGCCGCGCAACAGGGCGAGCGGCTGTTGGCACGGCTGCGTGTGGAGTTAAGCGAGCACCCGCAGGTGCTGGCGATTCGCGGGCAAGGCCTGATGGTCGGGATCGAACTGGCACAGCCTTATCGCGATCTGGCCTATCGCGCAGCGCACGAGCATGGGCTTTTGATCAATGTGACGCGCGGCAAGATCATCCGCCTGCTGCCGCCGCTGACGCTGGAGGCCAAGGAGGTGGAGATGATCGTAAGGGCCATCGCCCGCCTGCTGGATTGAACCCCGATCAAAATGTGGGAGCTGGCTTGCCTGCGATAGCATCACCTCGGTCTGACATTAAGACCGAGGCGCTTGCATCGCAGGCAAGCCAGCTCCCACACAAGTCCACATTGAATCGGTGTGACTTTCACAGATCTGGGCCATTGAGCCACTCCTGATTCATGGTTTCGGTGTCGCCCAGGTACTCCAGCAACCAACTCATCGCCGGCGACAACTTGCTCTGCGCCCAGGCCACGCACGACGGGCTGGCCGGGAACGGCCGGCGCAATTGCAGCGCGACCAGCTCGCCGCGTTCGATCCACGGCAACACCTGATGCGCCGGCGCCATGCCGACGCACAGGCCATCGCGCAGGCAATCAAGCGCCGAGGACCAGTTGGGCACCACCAGCCGGCGTTGGTTATCCAGGGTCCAGGTGTCACGCTTGGGCAGGTTGCGCGAGGTGTCGGTCATGCACAGCGACGCGAACGGTCGCAGTTGATCGTCACTGAGCAAGCCGTCCAGCGCCGCCAGCGGATGCTTGGCGCTGACCACACACAGCCAGTTCAGCAGGCCCATGTCGCGAAAGGTGAAGTGGCTGGCCACCGGCACCGCACTGGTGGCGCCGATCACAATGTCGGTGCGTTCATCAGCCAGCGCATCCCATACGCCGTTGTACACCTCGTACTCCAACAGCAATTCCACCTCGGGAAACTGCCGATAGAAGTCCAGCACCAGCTGCCGACAGCGCTGGGGTTTGACGATGGAATCCACCGCAACCTTCAATTGGCCGCTCCAGCCATTCGCCACCTGCTGGCACAAACGCCGTGTACCGAGCATTTTTTTCATCACGCCGCGGGCTTCGTCTATAAATAGACGGCCGGCCGGGGTCAGCTCCACGTCACGATGGCGACGCACAAACAGCGGCACCGCCAGCCATTCCTCGAGCTGACGCACCGTATAGCTGATGGCCGAAGGTACGCGGTGCAGTTCCTGGGCGGCCGCACTGAAGCTGCCGTGGCGCGCAACGGCATCCACCACATCCAGCGAGTATTCGGACCACATGATAGTTGCCTTCAAAATATTTGATAGAGGTGTCCAATTATTATCGCTTCACACCGACACTGTCAGCTTCATAATGGGCGCCAGTCAGCAAATAGTTTGATGGCAAGGTCAGCAAGGCTTCAATGAAAAATTCTTTTGGTTTCACGTGGTACCTGGCGGGGCTGAGCATGCTCGGTTATCTCGCCATGGATATGTACTTGCCGGCGTTCGGCGCCATGGGCGAGCAGTTGCAGATCAGTGCGGGCGCCGTGGGCGCGAGCTTGAGTATTTTCCTCGCCGGTTTTGCGGTGGGGCAGTTGTTGTGGGGGCCGTTGTCCGACCGCCTCGGGCGCAAGCCGGTACTGCTGGCGGGCCTGAGCCTGTTTGTAGTGGGTTGCCTGGGTATGTTCTGGGTCCAGACCGCACCGCAACTGCTGGCGTTGCGTTTTATGCAGGCGATTGGCGTGTGTTCTGCGGCGGTGAGCTGGCAGGCACTGGTGATCGACCGATACCCGGCCGACAAGGCCCATCGCGTGTTCGCCAGTATCATGCCGCTGATGTCGCTGTCACCGGCCCTGGCGCCGTTGCTGGGCGCCATGGTGTTGAATCACTTCGGCTGGCAGGCGATCTTCGGTGTACTGCTGGGCGTGTCGCTGCTGTTGCTGCTGCCGACGTTGTTCCTGCGCAAAATGCCGAAACGTCGGACAGAGGAGGGCGAGCCTTCGCGCCTCGGTTATGGGCAGTTGCTGACCTCTCGCGTGTTCACCGGCAACGTGATGATCTTCGCTGCCTGCTCGGCCAGTTTCTTTGCCTGGCTGACGGCCTCGCCCTTCATCCTGGGCGACATGGGTTACAGCCCGAATGACATCGGCCTGAGCTACGTGCTGCCGACGTTGGCGTTTCTGATAGGTGGTTACAGCTGCCGCAGCGCCTTGCAGCGCTATCAGGGCGAAACCCTGCTGCCCTGGTTGCTGGTGGCTTATTGCATCAGCATGGTGGCGTTGTACCTGGTTGCCACGTTGACCGTGCCCACCCTGACCACTTTGCTGATTCCGTTCTGCCTGATGGCGCTGGTCAACGGCGCCAGTTACCCGATCGTGGTGGCGAATGCGCTGATGCCGTTTGCGGAAAATTCCGGAAAGGCGGCGGCACTGCAAAACACCTTGCAACTGGGGCTGTGCTTTCTCAGCAGCCTGCTGGTGTCGTCGATGATTGACCAGCCGCTGTTGATTACGGTGATTGTGATGCTGGCGACTGCGCCGTTGGCGGTGTTGGGTTATTGGCTGGCGCGGCCGAAGGCGGACGATTCGGAGTTGGCAAACGCCTAAAGCTGAAATGGGATCAAAAATGTGGGAGCTGGCTTGCCTGCGATGGCATCGACTCGGTGATGCTGAAGTACCGAGGTGTCTGCATCGCAGGCAAGCCAGCTCCCACAGTTGATTGGGTTTCTTCAGTGGCTAGAAGGTGATTTCCATATTCAGCGTTGGCGTAGAGGTCCGAGTCCCCCGGCCGCCGTCCACGCCGAATTTGTTGTGCCAGTACTCGTAGCCCACGCCGAGATATAGGTTCCGCTTCACGCTTTTACCCGGCCGCACCGCCACCATCAGCGCGGTGCGCATCAGCGTTTCTGGCGCGGTGTCGCGGCCATGGTAGTCCTCGCCTTTCTCCCCGACGTAATTGATAAAACCCTGGAATTTCGCCGCATGGTTGGCGATGTCGAACGGGCGCATCCACGTCAGGTTGAGCATGTAGGTGTCGTCAAACGTATGGTTTGACTCCTGCGCGCCGGGGATGCCGGTGTGGTTCTTTTCCTTGTAGTACATCAGGCTCAGGTCCAACACACCGACCGCGTTGAACTTCAACGTCGGGCCAATCACCAGTGCGCGCTTTTTGGCTGAGGCGACGTTGTTGTTGCGGTTGGCATCAAAGCCCAGCGTCAGCGCGTAATCCTTGATCAGCCCGGTGCCGAGCGGCACATCAAACACCCGCGAGGCATACAGTTGATGCCGGTAAACGGCATAGACCTCACTGCCACCACGGTCGGTGCCCTTGCGCGGGTCGTGGCTGTCGGACAGGAACACATCCAGGTTCAGGTAGTTGCTGCCGTATTGGTAGCCACTGGCGTGGGTGAAGCTGTAGATGCGTTTACTGAAATCATCGGGGTTATTCGGATTGGTGAAGTGTTGGCCGTAGCGAAATCCTACGCTGTTGTTCATCCATTCCACCGCGACGGCCTCCCCACCGCCGAGAAGGGTCAATGCAACGGTTGCGCCCTGTAATGCCTTTTTCATTGTTTTAGGTCCTTTGGCGTTCTGGCTCATGACGGCCGATTTGTTTTTTTAACGCCGATGGAGGGTATCTTGTTCGATTGATTGTATACAACTCTATGGACATACAGTCCAAACATTGCATACAGTGATCGCACAACAAAAACAGAGAACCCCTCACCATGACTATCCCGAAGGCGTCACCGCAGCGGCCAGAAGATGAGAATCTTGGCGCCGCCGCCAACATGGCTTACGGCCTGCAGCATGTGCTCACCATGTACGGCGGCATCGTTGCCGTGCCGTTGATCGTCGGCCAGGCGGCCGGTTTATCGCCGGCGGATATCGGCCTGTTGATCGCCGCGTCGCTGTTTGCCGGTGGCCTGGCCACGCTGTTGCAGACCCTCGGCCTGCCGTTTTTCGGCTGCCAACTGCCGCTGGTGCAGGGCGTGTCCTTTGCCGGTGTGGCAACCATGGTGGCGATAGTCGGCAGTGATGGCGCCGGCGGGATACCGGCGATTCTCGGCGCGGTGATGGCCGCGTCGTTTATCGGTTTGCTGATCACGCCGGTGTTCTCACGGATCACCAAGTTTTTTCCGCCGTTGGTCACCGGCATTGTGATCACCACCATTGGCCTCACGCTGATGCCGGTGGCGGCACGCTGGGCCATGGGCGGCAACAGCCGCGCGGCGGACTTCGGCAGCATGGCCAATATCGGCCTCGCGGCGTTGACCCTGGTGCTGGTGTTGCTGCTGAGCAAGATCGGCAGCGCGACAATCTCTAGGCTGTCGATTCTGTTGGCGATGGTGATCGGCACGGTGATCGCGGTGTTTCTGGGCATGGCGGATTTCTCCGGTGTGGCCCAGGGGCCAATGTTCGGCTTCCCCACGCCGTTCCATTTCGGCATGCCGACCTTTCAGGTGGCGGCAATCATTTCCATGTGCATCGTGGTGATGGTCACCCTGGTGGAAACCTCGGCAGACATCCTCGCGGTGGGCGAGATCATCGACACCAAGGTCGATTCCAAGCGCCTGGGTAATGGCTTGCGCGCCGACATGCTGTCGAGCATGTTCGCGCCGATCTTCGGTTCATTCACCCAAAGCGCGTTCGCCCAGAACGTCGGCCTGGTGGCGGTGACCGGGGTAAAGAGCCGCTTTGTGGTGGCCACGGGCGGGGTGTTTCTGGTGGTGCTGGGGCTGTTGCCGTTTATGGGCCGGGTGATCGCGGCCGTGCCGACGTCGGTGCTCGGCGGCGCCGGGATCGTGCTGTTCGGCACCGTGGCGGCGAGTGGTATTCGCACCCTGTCCAAGGTGGATTACCGCAACAACATGAACCTGATCATCGTGGCCACGTCTATCGGCTTCGGCATGATCCCCATCGCCGCGCCGAACTTCTACGACCACTTCCCAACCTGGTTCGCGACCATTTTCCACTCGGGCATCAGTTCGGCGGCGATCATGGCGATCCTGTTGAACCTGGCGTTCAATCACTTCACTGCGGGTAACTCGGACCAGCAGTCGGTGTTCGTGGCGGGGACTGAGCGCAGCTTGTGCTTCCACGATGTGGCGGCATTGCGCGACGGGGATTACTTCAGCGGCGGCAAGTTGTTTGATGCCGACGGGAGAGAGATTCCGCTGGTGCCGGATGCGCCCAGGAAGGCCGTAAAACCTGAAACCACCGCAGTCTGAAAATGTGCGGGCGGGCTTGCCCGCTCCCACAGGGGAAGTTAGCCCGCCTTGAGGACGTTGTGCGGCACTGAGCACACCTCATCCAGAAACTTGACCACGGTCCCCATGCACGCCTGGCGCTCTTCCACGTGGGGCATGTGGCTGGAATCTTCAAACAGCGCCCAGCGCACGTTCGCGATCTCATCCAGGAACGGCTTGACCACCAGCGGCGTCGCCTCGTCGTGTCGGCCGGAAATCACCAGGGTCGGCACATTGATCGCCGACAGGCGGCCAAGCACATTCCAGTCCTTGAGGCTGCCAATCACGTGAAACTCGGTCGGGCCGCTCATGGCGTGGTACACCGTCGGGTCGGCGTCCACCGCTGCGAAGGTGCGGGCCACTTCTTCCGGCCACGGGATGACGCGGCACACGTGGTGGTCGTAAAAAATCCGTGAGGCGGCGAGGTATTCCGGGTCCTGGTAGGTGCCGGCCTGTTCGTGTTTGAGCAGGGTTTCATGCACGCCTTCAGGCAGCAGTTTGCGCAGGCGGTTGGCCTCGCTGACCCACGTGCGCATGCAGGTGGGCGAGTTGGCCGGGATAAACGCGCGCAAGCCCTTGGGCTGCAGAATCGCGTGCTCGCTGCCGAGCATGCCGCCCCAGGATTGCCCGAGGATCGCGTAGTTGTCGCTGATCTGCAGGTGGTCCAGCAGGTTGTTCAACTCTTCAAGGAACAAGCCAATGGTCCAGAACGACGGGTCTTTGTCCGGCAAGTGGGTGGAGCGGCCATTGCCCAGTTGGTCGTAGTGAATCACCGCATGGCCGCTGGCAGCCACGTCTTTAAAGGCGTCGACATAGTCATGGGTGCAGCCGGGGCCGCCGTGGATGATCACCAACGGTGTACGGCCGGTGGTCAGGTCGCCAGTGACGCGGTACCAGGTCTGGTAGGCGCCGAATGCCGCATAACCTTCGCGCACTTTCTCGATGAAGTCCATTTCGTACCCTGCTCTGAAAAAAAGGATCAGGGCTACGATAGTCCGCACGTGAAGTTTAGGTAACTAGCAAAACAGCTAGGTTTTGCCCACGGGTCAGTCTTCCAGCAAGCGGTAATGCGTGGCGCGCACCACCGCCTGCACGCGGTTCTTGGCCCCCAACTTGTGCATCGCCGAGGCCAGGTGCAGGGTGACCACCGCCAGCGAGCGGCTCAACTGGGTGGCGATTTCGGCAGCCGTCAGGCCGTCGGCAGCCCATTTCAGGCATTCACGCTCGCGTTTGGTCAGGTGAATATGCGGGTAAGTGCGCAGCTCTTTACTGAACAGCGGGTAGGCCGCTTCCTGCAGGGCATGGGTGATCAGGCTGAAATCCGCCAGGGTCTGCTGCGCATCCTTCAACACTGTACTGGACTTGCCGGTGCGCAAACCGGTCAGTGACGCGAAGCCGCCGCGGGGCAGGTGGATCGGCACGCTGACGCCGCAGGTCAGTTGGCGTTCATGCAGGTAAGAGGACACGGGAGCGTGGCAGGGGTCGATGATTTTTTGCAGCGCGGTCTGGGCTTTTGCCTCGTAGGACCATACGAACGGGGACACCGTGCTCAGGGCCAGGTGTTGCACCGGGTCGATCTGGTAAAACCCTTCGCTGCACCATAACGCATGCCAGTCGGGCGGCGTGTTGCGCAGCTCCAGCACCGAGGGCGTGATCAGCGAGCCGTCCTGGTCGATGGGCACCGGCGTGTAGTCGTACACCAGCGCGTCGAAGCCCAGTTGCTGGGCAAGGATAAAGGTATTGTCCATCTGCTCATCCAGGCTCCTGCCCGGCATCAGACGATTATTGAAGGCAGTCAGCCTGGTCAGCATCCGTTCTGCTCCCGAATTCATTTGAATCTCGACTTGCGGCAAGTAGAATGCCACGCCCCGGCGAAGGACTGCCAGGCCAAACCTATAAGAAATACTAGGTTATGGACGCACGGCATCCTCGGTAGTGTTGGCCTGATTAACGGCCGCTACCTGCCAGGCCGATACAACACAAGGAATGTATGCATGTGGCGTGAAATTGCCCCCGACCAGCAGTACAACGTGCAAGTCGACGGCCATAACCTCGTGGTCTACAGCTTTGGCGCTGGCGATGAGGTGCTCTTGTGTCTCAATGGCGGCCCGGGCCTGCCATGTGACTACTTGCGCGACGCCCATGGCTGGCTCAAAGAGCATAACCTGCGAGTGGTTGCATTCGACCAGCTTGGCACCGGCGCATCAGCCAGACCGACTGATGTTTCCTTGTGGGAAATCAGCCGTTATGTCGAAGAAGTCGAAACCGTGCGCCAGGCCCTCGACCTGGGCCGCGTGCACCTGCTGGGGCATTCCTGGGGCGGCTGGCTGGGCATCGAGTACGCCATCCATTACCCCGATGCGCTGAAAAGCCTGATCCTCGAAAACACCGTCGGCGACATTCCGCACCTGTCCCAGGAACTCGAACGCCTGCGCGGCGCCCTCGGCAGTGAAACCGTGGCCATGATGCAGCGTCATGAAGCCATGGGCACTCTGGACCACCCGCAGTACCAGGCCGCCATCACCTTGCTTAATTACCGCCACGTCTGCCGCCTGGACGAATGGCCGGAGCCGGTCAAACGCTCGCTCGGCGACTGGAACATGGGCCCGTACGAAACCATGCAAGGCCCCAACGAATTCCTCTATATCGGCAACCTCAAGGACTGGAACCGCATCCCCGAGATGGCCGAGTTCAAGATGCCGATCCTGATCACCACTGGCCAGCACGATGAACTCACGCCCGCCTGCGCCCATCGCATGAAGCTGGCCGCCAGGCATGCCGAGTTGCACGTGTTCCCCAACAGCAGCCACATGCCTTTTTATGAGGAGCCCCACGCGTACTTCCCGGTGCTGCTGGACTTCCTCGCGCGTCACCGGGGCTGACGGATGAACCTGGCGCGCTACCGTTTTGTGCTGTCCCGGCCGCTGCAATTGCTGCCGGTGCTGTTTGGCATCAGCCTGATCACCTTTGTGCTGGTGCGCTCGATCCCGGGCGACCCGGCCCGGGCCTTGCTCGGCTCGCGCAGTACGCCGGATGCCTTGCTGAAAATCCGCGCCCAATACGGCCTGGATCAGCCGTTGTGGCTGCAATATTTCTACTTCCTGAAGAACCTGCTCAAGGGCGACCTCGGCCAATCGCTGCTGTACAAAGTCGATGCCTTGAAGCTGATCGTCACCCGCATCGAGCCGACCCTGGTGCTGGTGCTTGGTAGCGTGCTGCTGGCGCTGTTGATTGCGCTGCCGCTGGCGACATGGGCGGCGCGCAATAAAGGCGGCTGGGCGGACAACCTGATCCGCGTGTTCACCACTGTCGGCCTGGGCATGCCGGCGTTCTGGCTGGGCTTGATGTTGATTCTGTTGCTGAGTGTGAAGTGGGGCCTGTTCCCGGTGTCTGGCTACGGCCGCACCTGGCTGGACAAGGCCCACCACATGCTGCTGCCGTGCCTGACCATCGCCCTGGCGCTGTCGGCGGTGCTGGTGCGCAACCTGCGCGCAAGCATGCTGATGGAATTGCAGGCCGATCACGTCACCGCCGCGCGGGCGCGTGGGCTGTCCGAGGCCGCCGTGTTCCGTCGGCATGTGTTGCCCAATTCGCTGGTGCCGGCGGTCAACCTGCTGGCGGTGAACATCGGCTGGCTGATCAGCGGCACGGTGGTGATCGAGAGCCTGTTCGCCATTCCCGGTATCGGCCAATTGCTGGTGCGCGGCATTTTCACCCGTGACTACATGGTGGTGCAGGGCGTGGCCATGGTGCTGGCCTGTGCGACGGTGGTGGTCAACTTCGTCGCCGACGTGGTGACGGTGGCCCTCGACCCACGGGTGAACATGCAATGAGCAGCCGCCCACTGATCGCCCCGTGGCGTTTGCGCCTGCGTTTCGGTTTTCGCAATGGCCGGCTGACGGCGGCGTGGGGCCTGCTGATCCTGCTGGTGTGGTTGGCCCTGGCGCTGTTTGCCCCCTGGGTCGCACCCTTTGACCCGATTGCGCAAAACACTGACATCAGTTTGCTCGGGCCTAGCCTGGCGCACCCGTTCGGCACGGATAACTACGGCCGGGACATCCTTTCGCGGGTGATCTGGGGCGCGCGCATCGACCTGCAACTGGCCATTGTCGGGGTGATTTTCCCGTTCATGATCGGCACCTTCGTCGGCGCGGTTTCCGGCTACATCGGCGGGCGTTTCGACAGCTTCTGCATGCGCGTGATCGACGTGATCCTGGCATTCCCGTTTCTTGTGCTGATGCTGGCGATCATGGCGATTCTCGGCCCAGGCTTGAAAAGCTTTTATATCGCCATGGCGCTGGTGGGCTGGGTGTCGTATGCGCGGCTGATCCGCTCGCAGATCCTGGTGCTCAAGGAAAGCGAGTTTGCGCTGGCCGCCAAAAGCCTGGGCTTTGGCCATGGGCGCATTCTGTTCCGGCATTTGCTGCCCAATGCCATGTTCGGTTCGATTGTGTTTTCCATGTCTGACGCCGTGCTGGTGCTGCTCAATGGCGCCGCCGTGAGTTACCTGGGCCTGGGCGTGCAACCACCGACCGCCGAGTGGGGCACGATGGTGGCCGAAGGGCAGGCGTTTATCACCACGGCCTGGTGGATTTGCACCTTTCCGGGCCTGGCCATCGTCACGCTGGCCATGGGCTTCAGCCTGCTCGCCGATGGCGTGGCGCAAGTGTTGGGGGATCGCGCATGAGCCTGCTGCAAGTGCGTGACCTCAGCGTGATCGCCAACAATGCCGGGCGCGATGTCACCTTGGTCGACCGCGTGTCCTTTGACTTGGCCGAGGGTGAAATCCTCGGCCTGGTGGGCGAGAGTGGCTCGGGCAAGACCCTGACCTGTCGCGGGTTGATGCGCCTGCTGCCATCGCCCAACTTGCGCGTGCAAGGCGCTGCTGTGCGCCTGGCCGGGCAGGATCTTTTGACGCTGGACGATGCCGGCATGCGCGCCGTGCGCGGCGGGCAACTGGGCATGATCTTCCAGAACCCCAGCAGCCACCTGGACCCGTTGATGCGCATCGGCGAGCAGATCGCCGAGGGCATTCGCCTGCACCAGGGCGCGTCGAAAAAAGACGCGCGCCTGCAAGCCATCGACGTGCTGCGCCAGGTCGGCATTCCCGATCCCAAGGCGCGGGTCGACAACTACCCCCACGAGTTTTCCGGTGGCATGCGTCAGCGCGCGATGATCGCTGTGGCGCTGGGCTGCAACCCGAAAGTGCTGATTGCCGACGAGCCGACTACCGCCCTTGATGTCACCGTGCAGGCGCAGATCCTGCGCCTGTTACTGGAGCTGCGCGACCAGCGCGGCCTGTCGATCATCATGATCACCCACGACCTCGGTGTGGTGGCGCAAACCTGTGATTCCATCGCGGTGATGTACGCCGGGCGCCTGTGCGAGCACGGCAGCAAGTACGAGTTGCTGGCCAACCCGCAACACCCGTACACCGCCGGCCTGATTGATTGCCAGCCCGCCCACAGCAGTGGGCACGCGTTGCTGCGCACGATTCCCGGCCAGCCGCCGTTGCTGGACGCACTGCCGCAAGGGTGTCGCTTCAACCCGCGCTGTGCGCAGGCGGGCGCCTTGTGCACGCAGTTGTTGCCGGAAGGCGCGCGGGTGGCGTGTCACTATCCCTTGGGAGACCGATCATGAGCCTGTTGCAGATCAAGGACCTTGAGGTGCGTTTCGCAGCGTCCGGTACCGGTGTGTTCGGCCTGAGTAAACAGTGGGTGAGGGCGGTCAATGGTGTCTCGCTGAACCTGGCCGCCGGTGAAACCCTGGGGCTGGTGGGCGAGTCCGGCAGCGGCAAGAGCACGCTCGGCCGGGCGATTCTGCACCTCAACCCGATCAGCGCTGGCCAGGTGCTGTTCGATGGCGTCGACATGGCCCACGGCAGCGCGATCGATATTGCCCGCCTGCGCCATGAAACCGCGATGATCTTCCAGGACCCGTACGCCGCGCTGAACCCGCGCCACACCATCGGCGAAACCCTTGCCGAAGTGTTGCGCGTGCAGCGCAAAGTCGCGCCGCAGCAGATACCGGCCCGCGTGAATGAACTGCTCGATCTGGTCGGCCTGCGCCCCGAATTGGCCAGTCGCAAACCCGGCTCTCTAAGCGGCGGTCAGTGCCAGCGTGTGGGTATCGCGCGGGCGCTGGCGGTGGAACCGCGCTTGATCATCGCCGATGAATGCGTGGCGGCGCTGGATGTGTCGATCCAGGGCCAGATCATCAATCTGTTGCTGGAACTGCAGCAGCGCATGAACCTGGCGATCCTGTTTATCGCCCATGACCTGGCCATCGTGCGGCGCCTGTGCGACCGCGTCGCCGTGATGTACCTGGGCAAAATCGTCGAGGAAGGCCCGGTGGAAGCGGTGTTTACCGCACCGCGCCATCCGTACACGGCGGCGTTGATCGAGGCGATCCCCGAGATCGATCCGCACCGGCCGTTGCCTGCAGAACCTTTGCCCGGTGAGCCACCGAGCCCGCTGAATTTGCCCACAGGCTGTGCCTTTCACCCGCGTTGCCGATACGCCCGAACGATGTGTTCCGTGGTGTTGCCGCCGACGCATTTCCTGCACGAGCATCGATACAGTTGCGTGCTTGAAGCGCCATTAACCCTTTCTGCCGTCCTAAACAAGGAGTTATGACATGCAATCCCGCCATTTGAAGTTGCTCGCCGCCGCTACGTTGACCGCGTGGTCCCTTACTGCCGGCCTGGCCCAGGCCGCCGGTGTGCTGACCATCGGCTGCCGTGAAGACAGCACCACGTTCGACCCGATCAAAAGCGCGCAAAACCGCGACACCTGGGTGTTCGCCAACGTCTACGACACGCTGGTGCGCGTGGATAACCTGGGCACCAAGATGGAGCCGGGCCTGGCAGAAAGCTGGGACATTTCCAAGGACGGCCTGACCTACACCTTCAAGCTGCGCGAGGCGAAGTTTTCCGACGGCTCGCCGATCACCGCCGACGACGCAGCGTTCAGCCTGTTGCGTATCCGCGACAACAAGGCCTCGCTGTGGAGCGACCCGTTCAGCCTGATCAACACCGCCAAGGCGTCGGACCCGCACACCCTGGTGGTCACCCTGAAAACTCCGGCTGTGGCCTTTCTCTCGCAATTGGCGTCGCCGACGGTGTCGATCCTGTCGGAAAAAGCCATGACCAAGATGGGCGAAGACGCTTACTCGGAAAACCCGGTGACGTCCGGCGCGTTTACCGTGGACGAGTGGCGCAAGGGCGACCGGGTGATTTTGAAGAAGAACCCGAACTTCTGGCAGGCCAACAACGTGAGCCTGGATGGCGTTGAGTGGGTGTCGGTGACCGACGACAACACGCGCATGCGCATGGTGCAGAACAACGAGCTCGACACGGCGATCTTCGTACCGTTCTCCCGCGTGGAAGAGCTGAAAAAAGACAAGAACGTGGTGATCCACTCCGACCCGTCGACCCGCGAAGACCACTTGCTGATTAACCACGCCCACGGCTTGCTGGCCAAACCGCAAGTGCGCGAGGCGCTGGACATGGCCATCGACAAACAATCGCTGGTCAAGACCGCCACTTACGGTCAGGGCACCGTGGCCTATTCCTACATCCCGAAAGGCTCGCTGTACCACTACGCCAACAACCTGCAACGCCCGTATGACCCGACCGCCGCCAAGAAGCTGCTGGAAGAGGCCGGGGCCAAGGACTTGAAGCTCAACTACGTGGTCAACGCCGGCAACGAAGCCGACGAGCAGATTGCGGTGATCATCAAGGACCAGTTGGCCAAGGTCGGCGTGACCGCCAACCTGCAGAAAGTCGACCCGACCCAAAGCTGGCAGATGCTGGTGGACGGTGAGTACGATATTTCGGTGATGTACTGGACCAACGACATCCTCGACCCGGACCAGAAAACCACCTTCGTGCTCGGCCACGACACCAACCAGAACTACATGACCCGCTACAAGAACGACAAGGTCAAGGCACTGGTGGCGGCCGCGCGGATCGAGGCTGATCCGGTCAAGCGTGAGCAGATGTACGTCGAGTTGCAGAAGCTGGCGAAACAGGATGTGAACTGGATCGACCTGTACTACAGCCCGTACATCAATATCTCACGCAAGAATGTGAGCAACTTCCTGCAGAACCCGCTGGGGCGTTTCACCTTGGAAGAAGTGGTGAAAAACTAAACTTCTAAACCCAACGCGGGGCGAAACCTGTGGCGAGCGGGCTTGCCCCGCGTTGGGCTGCGAAGCAGCCCCCGTAGAGCCGGCGCGGTCTAACACAGCGATCGTGGTGGCAGGTTTTGGGGCCGCTTCGCAGCCCAGCGCGGGGCAAGCCCGCTCGCCACAACAGCCACTTCCACAGGTTGGTTCGTGGCAGGTCAGCGGTTATTGCGCATCAAACGCCTGCCCATTAATACCGGTACTGTCCGGCCCCATCAGGTACAGGTACACCGGCATGATCTCTTCCGGCGCCGGCCTTTCCATCGGGTTTTCGCCTGGATACGCCTGTGCACGCATGCTGGTGCGCGTGCCGCCTGGGTTGATGCTGTTGGAACGCACCGATGCGACATCCTCCAGCTCATCGGCCAGGGTTTGCATCAAGCCTTCAGTCGCGAACTTCGACACGCCGTACGCGCCCCAGTAGGCACGGCCCTTGCGCCCGACGCTGCTGGAGGTGAACACCACCGACGCATCCTGGGACAGCTTGAGCAGCGGCAGCAACGTGCTGGTCAGCATGAACATCGCGTTGACGTTGACGTGCATCACCCGCATGAAATTCTCACCGGACAGCTGCTCGATCGGCGTGCGCGGGCCGATGATCGAGGCGTTGTGCAGCAGGCCGTCGAGGCGGCCGAACGCCTTTTCGATCATCGCGGCCAGCTCATCGTATTGATGGGGCAGGGCGGTCTCGAGGTTGAACGGGATCACCACCGGTTGCGGTTGGCCTGCCGCTTCGATTTCGTCATACACCTGAGCCAGGTTGGCTTCGGTTTTGCCCAGCAACAGCACGGTAGCGCCATGGGCGGCGTAGGTTTTTGCCGCCGCCGCGCCAATCCCGCGACCGGCGCCGGTCACCAGGATCACCCGGCCTTTGAGCAGTTCTGGACGTGCGCAGTAATCAAACATAAATAGCCTCGACAGAATTCAAGATATTGCAGCTCTTGAAGTGGAATCCATTTCAGGTGGAGCTGGCTTGCCTGCGATAGCAGAGTGCCTGTCTCCAGATGTGCTGGCTGGCAGACCGCTATCGCAGGCAAGCCAGCTCCCACATTGATCTCAGTGTTGGCGAGATCTTCTAACAATCAGCAACTGCACAGTGCGTTATCCAGCACCTTGCGCAGTTCCAGCGGGTGATCCACCACGACATCGGCGCCCCAGTTGCGGGGGTTGTCGTCCGGGTGGATGTAGCCGAACGTGACCGCTGCGGTACGGGTGCCAGCATCGCGGCCGGACTCGATATCGCGCAGGTCATCGCCCACGAACAGCACGCTGGCCGGGTCCAGGTCGAGCATCTTGCACGCCAGGATCAGCGGCTCTGGGTCTGGCTTGCTGTTTTTCACGTGGTCCGGGCAGATCAGCAGCGCCGACCGCTCGGCCAGGCCCAGCTGCTGCATGATCGGTTCGGCAAAGCGCAGCGGCTTGTTGGTGACCACGCCCCAGACCAGGTTGGATTTTTCGATGTCCTGCAGCAGTTCTTCCATGCCGTCGAAGAGCTTGCTGTGGATCGCGCAGCCCTTGAGGTAGCGCTCCAGAAACTCCAGGCGCAACGCTTCAAAGCCTGGGGATTCCGGGTCCATCGAGAAGGTCACGGCAACCATCGCCCGCGCGCCGCCGGAGATTTCATCGCGAATGTGCTGGTCGTTGATCGGCGCCAGGCCGCGGTCGGCGCGCATCGCCTGGCAGATCGCGATGAAGTCCGGCGCGGTGTCCAGCAATGTACCGTCCATATCGAAGAGAACCGCTCGCAACTTCACAGGCTTACTCCTCGCGCAGGGTCTGGATCATGTAGTTGACGTCAACGTCGTTGGCCAGCTTGTAGTGCTTGGTCAGCGGGTTGTAGGTCAGGCCGATGATGTCTTTGACGGTCAGCCCGGCCTGGCGGCTCCAGGCGCCCAGCTCGGAAGGGCGGATGAATTTCTTGAAGTCGTGGGTGCCGCGCGGCAGCAACTTCATGATGTATTCGGCGCCGATGATCGCGAACAGGTAGGCCTTGGGGTTGCGGTTGATGGTGGAGAAGAACACCTGGCCGCCTGGCTTGACCATGCGGAAACAGGCGCGAATCACCGAGGAGGGGTCTGGCACGTGCTCGAGCATCTCAAGGCAGGTGACCACGTCGAACTGCTCGGGCATTTCTTCGGCCAGGGCTTCGGCGGTGATCTGGCGGTATTCCACGTTTACGCCGGATTCCAGCTGGTGCAGTTGCGCGACGGCCAGCGGGGCTTCGCCCATGTCGATGCCCATCACGGTGGCGCCACGCTGGGCCATCGCTTCGCTGAGGATGCCGCCGCCGCAGCCGACGTCGAGTACCTTTTTGCCGGCCAGGTTGACGCGTTCGTCAATCCAGTTGACCCGCAGCGGGTTGATGTCGTGCAGGGGTTTGAACTCGCTTTCGCGGTCCCACCAGCGGTGAGCCAGGGCTTCGAATTTGGCGATTTCGGCGTGGTCGACGTTGCTCATGGTGAATCCTCTAAATCTGATAAATCGGTTTGCAGGTGTTCAAGCGTAGGTGCAAACCCTGCGTTATTCGCTGTGCCCGCTGATGCGTTGGCCCCAGGCAATGGCCGTGGCGGTCAACTGTTGTTCATCCATGCGGGTCAATTGCCGGTCGTCGAGCAACTGCTTGCCGGCGACCCAAAGGTGTTTCACGCAATCGCGTCCGGTGGCATAGATAAGCTGTGAGACCGGATCGTAGATCGGTTGTTGCGCCAGCCCCGAAAGATCAAAGGCCACGATGTCGGCAGCCTTGCCGACCTCCAGTGAGCCAATCTCGCTTTCCAGGCCCATGGCGCGCGCGCCGTTGAGCGTGGCCATGCGCAGGGCGCGATGGGCGTCCAGGGCGGTGGCCGAACCGGCGACGGCCTTGGCCAGCATGGCGGCGGTACGGGTTTCGCCGAGCAGGTCGAGGTCATTGTTGCTGGCGGCGCCGTCGGTGCCGATCGCCACGTTGACGCCAGCCTGCCACAGACGCTCCACCGGGCAAAAGCCGCTGGCCAGTTTCAGGTTCGATTCCGGGCAATGGATGACGCTGGTGTTGCTTTCTACCAGCAAAGCCAGGTCGTCCTCGCTGATTTGGGTCATATGAACGGCCTGGAAGCGCGGGCCAAGCAGGCCGAGGCGGCCCAGGCGCGCGAGTGGGCGTTCGCCGGTCTGCTCGACGGCCTGCTGCACTTCGAAGGCGGTTTCGTGTACGTGCATGTGGATCGAGGCGTCCAGCTCTTCGGCAATTATCCGGATCTTTTCCAGGTTTTCATCGCACACGGTGTACGGCGCGTGGGGCCCGAAGGTGATCCGGATGCGCGGATGGTGGTTGAGGTCGCCGAACAGCTCGATGCCCTGGCGAATCGCCTCGTCGGCCGTGCTGGCGCCGGGAATCGGGAAGTCGAGGATCGGAATCGCGATCTGCGCGCGCATGCCGCTGTTGTGCACGCAGTCGCTGGCGACCTTGGGGTAGAAGTACATGTCGCAGAAGCAGGTGATGCCGCCCTTGAGCTGCTCGGCGATGGCCAGGTCGGTGCCGTCGCGCACGAAGGCTTCATCGACCCACTTGGCTTCGGCGGGCCAGATGTGTTTTTCCAGCCAGGTCATCAACGGTAAATCGTCGGCCAGCCCGCGAAACAGGCTCATCGCCGCATGGCCGTGGGCGTTGATCAAGCCCGGGCTGAGCAGCATGCCCGGCAGCTCGCGCACCTCGGTGGCGGCCAGCTTCAATGCCGCGGCCCGTGGCCCGATAAAAGCGATGCGACCATCGCGGATGCCCAGGCCATGTTCCTTGAGCACCACGCCGGCAGGTTCGACAGGTACCAGCCAGGTCGGCAGCAGCAATAAGTCGAGCGGGGCGGCAGTGGAGGTCATCGCAGGCTTCTTCCCGGGCAGCTATAAAAGAAGGGCGAAGTATACCCGAGCGTCCTGGCTGGCGGATCGCTATAATCGGCGGCTTTTGTTCATGAGTGCGGGGTAAGGGATGCGCGACCGACTGTTAGCAGCGGAGAAAGTGAAAGCCATCGAATGGCGTGATGGCGCGCTGCACCTGCTCGATCAGCGTGCCTTGCCGTCTCGGGAAACCTGGGTTGCCTGCACCTCTGTGGCTGAAGTGGCCGATGCCATACGCACGATGGTGGTGCGCGGCGCGCCGGCCATTGGTATCAGCGCCGCCTATGGCCTGGTGCTCGCCGCGCGTGAACGCATCGCTGAAGGCGGCGACTGGCAGGCCGCGTGGGAAGAAGACTACGCACTGCTGGCTGATAGCCGGCCGACAGCCGCGAACCTGTTCTGGGCCTTGAAGCGCATGCGCGATCGCCTGGACCGCATCAAGAAGCACGCCGACCCGGTGGCGGCGCTGGAGGCGGAAGCGATTGCGATCCATGAAAGCGATCGGGAGGCTAATGTGGTCATGGCCCAGTTGGGCCTCGAGCGGATTCGCAAGCACCAGGGCAACGCCCAGGCGATCCTGACCCACGGCAATGCCGGCGCACTGGCCACAGGCGGCGTCGGCACGGCCCTCGGGGTGGTTCGCGCCGCGTTTCTGGAGGGGTTGGTCGAGCATGTCTATGTCAACGAGACGCGCCCTTGGCTGCAAGGTTCGCGGCTGACGGCGTGGGAGCTGGCAGGCGAGGGTATTGCGGCGACGGTGAATGCTGACTCGGCTGGCGCGCATATCCTCAAGACCAAGGGCGTGACCTGGGTGATCGTCGGCGCCGACTGCATTGCCGCCAACGGTGATGTGATTGGCACGATCGGCACGTATCAGTTGGCCGTGTGCGCGATGCACCATGGCGTGCGCTTTATGGTGGTGGCGCCAAGCTCGACACTCGATTTGATGATGGCCACGGGTGAAGACGTCGCTTTGGAGGAGCGTGATCCCGGTGAGTTGCTGGAGGTCATGGGGCAACGGTTGGATGTGGCCGCTTTGAATCCCGTGTTCGACGTAACCCCGGCTGATCTGATTGATGTGATCGTGACCGAAAAAGGCATCGTCGAGCGCCCGGACGCCGCCAAGCTGGCCAAATTGATGTGCCGTAAGCGCCTGCATTGAGGGGGTTGGCGACTGTCAGACGGCTATCGGGGCAAGCCCCCGCCCACATTTTGGCTGTGTTCACACTTCGAGTGTGGGAGGGGGCTTGCCCCCGATTGGCCTTATAAGTCAATAAAACCCTTGGATCTGCCCTCAAAAAACAGCACCACCCTACCTCTGAGCCCCTCTCGTCGCCCTCAGGCCCGTCATCCGTCAACTAACTATGCTCCATGCGCATCTGGGGGATAGGTGCGTGGCGGCGATTGTGATAACATCCGGCGGTTTCCAGGGCTGCCTCAAGGGGCTGCCCATAACGTGCAGATCCGTGTCATAACTCGTTGATTTGTCGTAAGTCGTTGTCAGGCACTCTGCCGGCAGCGGCGAGCTTCGTTCGTCCCATAGGATGTGACGAGGTTTCACCCGAAAAAGGAATCAGGCTTCTCATGGGCGAACTGGCCAAAGAAATCCTCCCGGTCAATATCGAAGACGAGCTGAAACAGTCCTACCTCGACTACGCGATGAGCGTAATTGTCGGTCGAGCACTGCCTGATGCGCGCGATGGCTTGAAGCCCGTGCACCGGCGTGTGCTGTTCGCGATGAGCGAGCTGGGTAACGACTGGAACAAGCCGTACAAGAAATCTGCCCGTGTTGTCGGTGACGTGATCGGTAAGTATCACCCTCACGGCGACACTGCGGTGTACGACACCATCGTTCGGATGGCGCAGCCGTTTTCCCTGCGCTACCTGCTGGTAGACGGCCAGGGCAACTTCGGTTCGGTCGACGGCGACAACGCTGCGGCCATGCGATACACCGAAGTGCGCATGACCAAGCTGGCGCACGAGCTGCTGGCCGACCTGCACAAAGAAACCGTGGACTGGGTGCCGAACTACGACGGCACCGAAATGATCCCGGCCGTCATGCCGACCAAGATCCCCAACCTGCTGGTCAACGGCTCCAGCGGTATCGCCGTGGGCATGGCGACCAACATCCCGCCACACAACCTCGGTGAAGTCATCGACGGTTGCCTGGCGCTTATCGACAACCCTGAGCTGACCGTCGATGAGCTGATGCAATACATCCCCGGTCCGGACTTCCCCACCGCCGCGATCATCAACGGTCGCGCCGGTATCATCGAAGCCTACCGCACCGGTCGCGGCCGCATTTACATGCGCGCCCGCTCGATCATCGAAGACATCGACAAGGTCGGTGGTCGTCAGCAGATCGTCATCACCGAACTGCCTTACCAGTTGAACAAGGCGCGTCTGATCGAGAAGATCGCCGAGCTGGTTAAAGAGAAGAAGCTGGAAGGCATCACCGAGCTGCGCGACGAGTCCGACAAAGACGGTATGCGCGTGGTGATCGAGCTGCGTCGTGGCGAAGTGCCTGAGGTGATCCTCAACAACCTCTACGCCCAGACCCAGCTGCAAAGCGTGTTTGGCATCAACGTGGTTGCACTGATCGACGGCCGTCCGCGCATCCTGAACCTCAAGGATCTGCTGGAAGCCTTCGTGCGTCACCGCCGCGAAGTGGTTACCCGCCGTACCGTGTTCGAGCTGCGTAAAGCGCGCGAACGTGGTCACATCCTGGAAGGCCAGGCCGTTGCCCTGTCGAACATCGACCCGGTCATCGCCCTGATCAAGGCTTCGCCGACGCCGTCGGAAGCTAAAGAAGCGCTGATCAAGATGCCGTGGGAATCCAGCGCCGTTGTGGCGATGGTTGAGCGCGCCGGCGCCGATTCGTGCCGCCCCGAGACCCTCGACCCGCAATACGGCCTGCGTGACGGCAAGTACTTCCTGTCGCCGGAACAGGCCCAGGCCATTCTGGAACTGCGCCTGCACCGCCTGACAGGTCTGGAGCACGAGAAACTGCTGGCCGAGTACCAGGAAATCCTCAACCAGATCGGCGAGTTGATCCGCATCCTCAGCAGCGCTGTGCGCCTGATGGAAGTGATCCGCGAAGAACTGGAAGTGATCCGCGCCGAATACGGCGATGTGCGTCGCACCGAGATCCTTGATGCGCGCCTCGACCTGACCCTGGGTGACATGATCCCGGAAGAAGAGCGCGTGGTGACCATCTCCCACGGTGGCTATGCCAAGACCCAGCCGTTGGCTGCGTACCAGGCCCAGCGTCGTGGTGGTAAAGGCAAATCGGCTACCGGCGTGAAGGATGAGGACTACATTGCTCACCTGCTGGTCGCCAACAGCCACACCACGCTGCTGCTGTTCTCCAGCAAAGGCAAAGTGTACTGGCTGAAAACCTACGAAATCCCGGAAGCCTCGCGTGCCGCCCGTGGTCGCCCGTTGGTCAACCTGCTGCCGCTGGACAGTGATGAATACATCACCACCATGCTGCCGGTCGAGGAATACACCGAAGGTCACTTCATCTTCATGGCTACCGCCAAAGGCACCGTGAAGAAGACCCCGCTGGAATCCTTCAGCCGTCAGCGCAGCGTGGGCCTGATCGCCCTGGAGCTGGACGAAGGCGACGTGCTGATCTCCGCTGCCATCACCGACGGCGAGCGTGAAGTCATGCTGTTCTCCGACGGCGGCAAAGTAACGCGCTTCAAGGAATCCGACGTGCGTGCCATGGGCCGTACTGCCCGCGGTGTGCGCGGCATGCGTCTGCCAGAAGGGCAGAAGCTGATTTCGATGCTGATTCCGGAAGAAGGCAGCCAGATCCTCACCGCTTCGGCGCGTGGTTATGGCAAACGCACTGCGATCACCGAGTTCCCGGAGTACAAGCGAGGCGGCCAGGGCGTTATCGCCATGGTCAGCAACGATCGCAACGGCCGTCTGGTCGGCGCGGTCCAGGTGCTCGATGGCGAGGAAATCATGCTGATTTCCGACCAGGGCACCCTGGTGCGTACCCGTGTGGCCGAAGTGTCGAGCCTGGGCCGTAACACCCAGGGTGTGACCCTGATCAAGCTGGCCAAGGATGAAAAACTGGTCGGCCTGGAGCGTGTGCAGGAACCGTCGGAAGTTGAAGGCGAAGAGCTGGAAGAAGGTGAAGAGTTCGACGGCGAGGTGATCGCAGCTGGCGATGACAACGTCGACGAGCCAACCCTCGATGCTGCCGCAGACGAAGAAGAACCGCAGGAATAAGCGGACACACAGGGGGCGGATGAAGATTCGCCCCCTTGTTGTTTGTCCGAACGGAAATATCGACAGCTGTGGAGATCGAGTGTGGGAGCGGGCTTGCTCGCGAAAGCGGACTGACATTCACCAGAGATGTCGCCTGTTGGATCGCTTTCGCGAGCAAGCCCGCTCCCACATTGGATTGGGTGTCGGCTGATATGTTTGTGTGACTACCACCAGATCAGAGTGAGATTGGATGTGAGCAAGAGAGCCTATAACTTCTGTGCCGGTCCCGCGGCGCTTCCTGAAGCAGTCCTGCAGCGCGCGCAGGGTGAACTCCTCGACTGGCATGGAAAAGGCCTCTCCGTGATGGAAATGAGCCATCGCAGCGATGAGTTCGTGTCCATTGCCACCAAGGCCGAGCAGGATCTGCGCGACTTGCTGGACATCCCCTCCCACTACAAAGTGCTGTTCCTGCAAGGCGGCGCCAGCCAGCAGTTTGCTCAACTGCCGCTGAACCTGCTGCCCGAAGATGGCACGGCCGACTATATCGATACCGGTATCTGGGGCCAGAAGGCCATTGAAGAGGCTTCTCGTTACGGTCACGTCAACGTGGCGGGCACTGCCAAGCCTTACGACTACTTCGCCATCCCTGGTCAGAACGAGTGGAAGCTCTCGAAAGACGCGGCCTATGTTCACTACGTCGCCAACGAAACCATCGGCGGCCTGGAGTTCGACTGGGTGCCGGAAGTGGGCGATGTGCCGTTGGTGTGCGACATGTCCTCGGACATCCTCTCGCGGCCGATCGATGTGTCCAAGTACGGCATGATCTATGCCGGGGCGCAGAAGAACATCGGCCCGAGCGGCATCCTGGTCAACATCATCCGTGAAGACCTGCTGGGTCGCGCCCGTTCGGTGTGCCCGACCATGCTCAACTACAAGGTCGCGGCCGATAACGGCTCGATGTACAACACGCCGCCAGCGTTCGCCTGGTACCTGTCTGGCCTGGTGTTCGAGTGGCTCAAAGAGCAGGGCGGTGTCGCCGCCATGGGCAAGCTCAACGAAGAGAAGAAGCGCACCCTGTACGACTTCATCGACGCCAGCGGCCTGTACAGCAACCCGATCAACCTGACCGACCGCTCGTGGATGAACGTGCCGTTCCGTCTGGCTGATGATCGCCTGGACAAACCATTCCTGGCCGGCGCCGACGAGCGCGGCCTGCTGAACCTCAAGGGCCACCGTTCGGTCGGTGGCATGCGCGCCTCCATCTACAACGCTGTCGACATCAACGCGATCCACGCGCTGGTTGCCTACATGGCAGAGTTCGAAAAGGAACACGGCTAATGTCTGAGCAAGAACTCAAGGCCCTGCGTGTACGCATTGACAGCCTGGACGAGAAAGTCCTGGAGCTGATCAGTGAGCGCGCGCGGTGCGCCCAAGAAGTGGCACGGGTAAAAATGGCGTCCCTGGCTGAAGGCGAAGTACCGGTTTTCTACCGGCCTGAGCGCGAAGCGCAGGTGCTCAAGCGCGTGATGGAGCGCAACAAGGGGCCATTGGGCAACGAAGAAATGGCGCGGTTGTTCCGTGAAATCATGTCCTCGTGCCTGGCGCTGGAGCAGCCGCTCAAAGTGGCTTACCTCGGCCCTGAAGGCACCTTCACCCAAGCGGCGGCCATGAAACATTTCGGCCACGCGGTGATCAGCAAGCCAATGGCGGCGATTGACGAGGTGTTCCGTGAAGTGGCGGCCGGTGCGGTGAACTTTGGCGTGGTGCCGGTGGAAAACTCCACCGAAGGCGCGGTCAACCACACGCTGGACAGCTTCCTTGAGCACGACATGGTGATCTGCGGCGAAGTCGAGCTGCGCATCCACCACCACCTGCTGGTGGGCGAGAGCACCAAGACCGACAGCATCAGCCGCATCTACTCCCACGCCCAATCCCTGGCCCAGTGCCGCAAGTGGCTGGACGCACATTACCCGAATGTCGAGCGCGTGGCGGTGTCCAGCAACGCCGAAGCGGCCAAGCGGGTCAAGGGTGAGTGGAATTCGGCGGCAATCGCCGGCGATATGGCAGCGGGCCTGTATGGCCTGACGCGCCTGGCCGAGAAAATCGAGGACCGCCCGGACAACTCCACGCGCTTCTTGATGATTGGCAGCCAGGAAGTGCCGCCGACCGGCGACGACAAGACTTCGATCATTGTCTCCATGAGCAACAAGCCCGGTGCGCTTCATGAGCTGCTGGTGCCGTTCCACGACAACGGGATTGACCTGACGCGAATCGAGACACGTCCTTCGCGCAGCGGTAAATGGACTTATGTGTTCTTTATCGACTTCATCGGCCATCACCGCGACCCACTGGTCAAGGGCGTGCTGGAGAAAATCAGTCAGGAAGCCGTGGCACTCAAGGTGCTGGGCTCTTACCCGAAAGCGGTTTTGTGAGGCTTTAACATGAGTGGCAACTTCCTCGCCCTGGCTCAGCCGGGCGTGCAACAACTGTCGCCTTACGTTCCAGGCAAGCCTGTGGACGAGCTGGCGCGTGAGTTGAACCTGGACCCGTCGAAGATCGTCAAGCTGGCCAGTAACGAAAACCCGCTGGGCCCGAGCCCCAAGGTATTGGCGGCGATTCGTGACGAGTTGGCTGAGCTGACCCGCTACCCGGACGGTAATGGTTTTGCCCTCAAGTCTCTGCTGGCGCAAAACTGCCGGGTCGAGCTGAACCAGGTGACCCTGGGTAACGGCTCCAACGACATTCTTGAATTGGTCGGCCGTGCTTACCTGGCGCCTGGCTTGAATGCGGTATTCAGCGAGCACGCGTTTGCCGTTTACCCGATCGTCACTCAGGCAGTCGGCGCCGACGCGCGCGTTATTCCGGCCAAGGACTGGGGTCACGACCTGCCGGCCATGCTGGCGGCCATCGACGCCCAGACCCGCGTGGTGTTTATTGCCAACCCGAATAACCCGACCGGCACCTGGTTCGATGCGCAAGCGTTGAACGACTTCCTGCAAGACGTGCCGGAGCACGTGCTGGTGGTGCTGGACGAGGCCTACATCGAGTACGCAGAAGGCAGCGACCTGCCGGATGGCCTGGATTTTCTCGCGGCCTACCCGAACCTGCTGGTGTCGCGCACCTTCTCCAAGGCCTACGGCCTGGCGTCGTTGCGGGTTGGCTACGGCTTGTCGACGGCGGTGGTGGCCGATGTGCTGAACCGCGTGCGCCAGCCGTTCAACGTCAACAGCCTTGCCCTGGCGGCGGCGTGTGCGGCGGTGAAGGACGCGGAGTACCTGGAAGAGGGTCGCCGCATCAACGAAAGCGGCATGCTGCAACTGCAGGAAGGCTTCCGTGAGTTGGGGCTGGGCTGGATTCCGTCCAAGGGCAACTTTATTTGCGTCGACCTCGCTCAAGTCGCCGCCCCGGTATTCCAGGGGCTGCTGCGCGAAGGCGTGATCGTGCGCCCGGTGGCCAACTATGGCATGCCGAACCACCTGCGTATCACCATCGGTTTGCCGGCGGAAAACAGCCGCTTCCTGGAGGCATTGGCCAAGGTTCTGGCTCGTGGTTGATGTCACTGCATTGCAACCTGCTGTGCCTATGATCGGTCGCCTGGTGGTGGTGGGTCTGGGATTGATCGGCGGCTCGTTTGCCAAAGGCCTGCGTGAAAGCGGACTGTGCGGCGAAGTGGTCGGTGTGGACCTGGACCCCCAATCGCGCAAGTTGGCGGTTGAGTTGGGCGTGGTCGATCGCTGTGAAGCAGACCTGGCGCTGGCTTGCCAGGGGGCGGACGTGATCCAGCTCGCGGTGCCGATTCTGGCGATGGAGAAACTGCTGGCCTTGCTGGCCGGCATGGACGTGGGGCAGGCGATTCTCACGGATGTCGGCAGTGCCAAGGGTAATGTGGTGCGCGCGGCGCAACGGGCGTTTGGTGGCATGCCGGCGCGTTTTGTACCGGGCCACCCGATTGCCGGTTCCGAGCAGAGTGGTGTCGAGGCGTCCAATGCGCAGTTGTTCCGTCGTCATAAAGTGATCCTGACACCGCTTGAGCAAACCGACCCGGCAGCCTTGGCTGTGGTCGATCGCCTGTGGCGTGAACTGGGTGCGGATGTCGAGCACATGCAGGTCGAGCGTCACGATGAAGTGCTGGCGGCGACCAGCCATTTGCCGCATTTGCTGGCTTTTGGCTTGGTGGATTCGCTGGCTAAACGTAACGAGAATCTCGATATTTTCCGCTACGCCGCTGGTGGTTTCCGCGATTTCACGCGTATTGCCGGCAGTGATCCAGTGATGTGGCATGACATCTTCCTTGCCAATCGCGAGGCGGTGCTGCGCACCCTGGACACCTTCCGCAGCGACCTCGACGCCTTGCGCGACGCGGTGGATGCGGGGGACGGCCATCAATTACTGGGCGTGTTCACCCGTGCGCGGGTGGCGCGTGAGCACTTCAGCAAAATTCTGGCGCGCCGGGCCTATATGGAAACTGCTGTGAACGCCGATGAGCAGACCTTCCTCGCCAACCCGGGTGGCCGCCTGAGCGGACAGATTCGGATGCCGGGCGACAAGTCGATCTCCCATCGCTCGATCATGCTCGGCTCACTGGCTGATGGCGTGACAGAGGTTGAAGGTTTCCTTGAGGGCGAAGATGCCCTGGCGACCTTGCAGGCGTTTCGCGACATGGGCGTGGTGATTGAAGGGCCGCACCATGGGCGCGTGACCATCCATGGGGTTGGCCTGCATGGCTTGAAGCCGGCGCCGGGGCCGATCTACCTGGGCAACTCCGGAACGTCGATGCGGCTGTTGTCCGGCTTGCTGGCGGCGCAGCGCTTCGACAGTGTGTTGACCGGCGATGCTTCGCTGTCCAAGCGCCCGATGAGCCGCGTGGCCAAGCCACTGCGCGAAATGGGCGCGGTGATTGAAACCGGGCCGGAAGGGCGTCCGCCGTTGACCATTCGCGGAGGTCAGGCATTAAAAGGCCTGACCTATACGCTGCCAATGGCCAGCGCGCAGGTTAAATCCTGCCTGTTGCTGGCGGGCTTGTATGCCGAGGGCAAAACCTCGGTGACCGAGCCTGCACCGACCCGTGACCACACCGAACGAATGCTGCGCGGCTTCGGTTATCCGGTGCAGGTGCAGGGCGCTACGGCGTCGGTTGAGTCGGGCCATGCGTTGACCTCCACGCATATTGAGGTGCCGGGGGACATTTCTTCTTCTGCATTCTTTCTGGTCGCGGCGTCGATTGCCGAGGGTTCCGAGCTGTTGCTGGAGCATGTGGGGATCAATCCGACACGGACCGGTGTGATCGATATCCTGCGGCTGATGGGTGCGGACATCACGCTGGAAAACCTGCGTGAGGTCGGCGGTGAACCAGTCGCCGATTTGCGCGTGCGTGCTGCTGCGCTGAATGGCATCGAGATTCCTGAGGCGTTGGTGCCGCTGGCGATTGATGAGTTTCCGGTGTTGTTCATCGCGGCGGCCTGCGCTCAGGGCCGTACCGTGTTGCGCGGCGCTGCAGAGCTGCGCGTGAAGGAATCCGACCGTATCCAGGTAATGGCCGACGGTCTGCTGGCGTTGGGCGTGAAGTGTGAACCGACACCCGATGGGATTATCATTGACGGTGGCCTGATAGGCGGCGGCGAGGTGCATTCCCATGGCGATCACCGGATTGCCATGGCCTTCAGTGTGGCGTCCCTGAGGGCGACAGCGCCGATTCGTATCCGTGACTGTGCCAATGTGGCTACATCTTTTCCGAACTTTCTTACACTGTGTGCCCATGTCGGCATTCGTGTTGCCCAAGAGGCTCAATTGTGAATATCAAAGCACCGGTGATTACCATCGACGGGCCAAGCGGCTCGGGCAAAGGCACGATTGCCGGCATTCTGGCCAAGCGCCTGGGCTGGTGCCTGCTGGATTCCGGCGCGCTGTACCGTTTGCTGGCCTTTGCCGCGCGTAACCACGGCGTCGACCTGACCAACGAAGAATCCCTGAAGCTGCTGGCGGCGCATCTTGATGTGCAGTTCGTCGGCGCGACGGAAGGTCATCCGCAACGCATCATCCTCGAAGGCGACGATGTGACCGATGATCTGCGTAACGAACAAGTTGGCTCCTGGGCCTCCCAGGTTGCCGCGCTGCCGGCCGTGCGGGACGCGCTGCTGCAGCGCCAGCGGGCGTTTCAGGAACCGCCGGGCCTGGTCGCGGATGGTCGCGACATGGGCACCGTGGTGTTTCCAGATGCGCCGTTGAAGATTTTCCTCACCGCCAGCGCCGAAGAACGGGCGCGCCGCCGTTACTTGCAGTTGAAGGGCAAAGTCGATGGTGTTAGTCTGTCGAGTCTGCTAGATGAGATCCGTGCACGCGATGAGCGTGATACCCAGCGTGCGGTAGCCCCGCTCAAGCCGGCGGCTGACGCCATACAGCTGGATTCCACGGAGTTATCCATCGAGCAGGTGCTGGAACGCATCTTGAGTGAAATCGCCATTCGCGATATCACCGGGTGACCAAGAAGGCTGCAGGGGACCAGTCATAGTCCTGCGGTGCTTCTTTTAATTGAAACTGACCCACACCGTCTGGGGTGTGGAGATGGGCGTATTCTTCGCCCTTATCAACAGGAATTAAAATGAGCGAAAGCTTTGCGGAACTCTTTGAAGAAAGCCTAAAAACCCTGAACCTTCAGGCAGGCTCCATCATCACCGGTGTTATCGTTGATATCGATTACCAAGCTCGCTGGGTAACCGTTCACGCTGGTCTGAAGTCTGAAGCTCTGATCCCGCTGGAACAGTTCTACAACGATGCTGGTGACCTGACTATCAATGTCGGTGACGAAGTTCACGTTGCTCTGGACTCGGTTGAAGACGGTTTCGGTGAAACCAAGCTGTCCCGTGAAAAAGCCAAGCGCGCTGAATGCTGGATTGTTCTCGAAGCAGCCTTCGCAGCTGAAGAAGTGGTCAAGGGCGTTATCAACGGTAAGGTTAAAGGCGGCTTCACTGTCGACGTTAACGGCATCCGTGCGTTCCTGCCAGGTTCTTTGGTCGACGTTCGTCCAGTGCGCGACACCACGCACCTGGAAGGCAAAGAACTCGAATTCAAGGTCATCAAACTCGACCAGAAGCGCAACAACGTTGTCGTTTCCCGTCGCAGCGTCCTGGAAGCAGAGAACTCCGCCGAGCGTGAAGCTCTGCTGGAATCCCTGCAGGAAGGCCAACAAGTCAAAGGTATCGTCAAGAACCTCACCGATTACGGCGCATTCGTCGATCTGGGTGGCGTCGATGGCCTGCTGCACATAACCGACATGGCTTGGAAGCGTATCAAGCATCCTTCTGAAATCGTCAACGTTGGCGACGAGATCGATGTCAAGGTTCTGAAGTACGATCGTGAGCGTAACCGCGTTTCCCTGGGCTTGAAGCAGCTGGGCGAAGATCCATGGGTTGCTATCAAAGCTCGTTACCCAGAAAGCACTCGCGTAACCGCGCGTGTTACCAACCTGACCGACTACGGCTGCTTCGCAGAGCTGGAAGAAGGCGTGGAAGGCCTGGTACACGTTTCCGAAATGGACTGGACCAACAAAAACATCCACCCTTCGAAAGTCGTACAAGTCGGCGACGAAGTGGAAGTTATGGTTCTGGACATCGACGAAGAGCGTCGTCGTATCTCCCTGGGCATCAAGCAGTGCAAATCTAACCCATGGGAAGATTTCTCTGGCCAGTTCAACAAGGGCGATAAAATCTCCGGCACCATCAAGTCGATCACCGATTTCGGTATCTTCATTGGTCTGGATGGCGGCATCGACGGCCTGGTTCACCTGTCCGACATCTCCTGGAACGAAGTTGGCGAAGAAGCTGTTCGTCGTTTCAAGAAGGGCGACGAGCTGGACACCGTTATCCTGTCGGTTGACCCAGAGCGCGAGCGCATCTCCCTGGGTATCAAGCAACTGGAAAGCGATCCGTTCTCCGAGTACGTTCAAGAGAACGACAAAGGCGCAATCGTTAAAGGCACTGTGAAAGAAGTTGACGCTAAAGGCGCCATCATCACTCTGGCCGACGATATCGAAGCGACTCTGAAAGCCTCCGAAATCAGCCGTGACCGCGTTGAAGACGCACGTAACGTTCTGAAAGAAGGCCAGGAAGTAGAAGCCAAGATCATCAGCGTTGACCGCAAGAGCCGTGTAATCCAGCTCTCCATCAAGTCGAAAGACGAGATCGAAGAGAAAGAAGCCATTCAGAGCCTGCGCGACAAGCCAGCCTCTTCTGAGCCTTCTGCTGGTCCTACCACTCTGGGCGACCTGCTGCGTGCACAGATGGAAAAACAGAACTAAGTTCTGTCAGACCATAGAAAAAGGGCGACTTCGGTCGCCCTTTTTTGTGCCTGAAATTCGTTGAATCAATACCGAGAACCAAGGTGCGCAGCACAGTGTCAGAACTGGCTATAGTTTTATTAAAAGCACGGTTGTCAGTGATGTTGTTTCAATAAGGATTTCGATGAACAAGTTTATTTTAATCTTCGCCGCAGTCATGCTTGCCGGCTGCTCTACTACCAGCGCCAAAACTCACGTCAAGCGCGGTGTCAGTGGTATCGAGGTCGACTGCTCGGGCCTCGGTGGCAATTGGAGCAAGTGCGAGAAGCGCGCTGCCCGCGAATGCAAGATGCAAGGCTATAAGGTCATCACTCGATCCAGCGATGCCGAGGACGAAGAGGGCGACTATCCGTTCGGCTGGAATCCCGCCGGCGCTGTAACTCGCACTATGCTGGTGATCTGTAATTGAGGCTAAAAGGCGCATGTTGCGGGTGTCCGCCTGTGCAGCAGATAAGTTGTCTAGTGGGCTGTTCAAATTCATCAAGTCATGCTAAAACCTTTGAAGCGCTTTTCCTAGCTGCTTGAAAAAGAAGGGAAAAATATGACGAAGTCGGAGTTGATCGAACGAATTGTCACCCATCAAGGGCTGCTTTCATCCAAGGATGTAGAGCTGGCTATCAAGACTATGCTTGAGCAAATGTCCCAATGTTTGGCTACTGGGGATCGGATTGAGATCCGTGGTTTTGGCAGCTTCTCCTTGCATTACCGCGCACCGCGCGTCGGCCGTAACCCAAAAACCGGGCAGTCGGTCAGCCTTGATGGCAAGTTTGTACCTCACTTCAAGCCTGGAAAGGAATTGCGGGACCGGGTGAACGAAGACGAGGAAGAAGGCGTCTGACTGTTTTTGGGCAGGAGATGGTTATGCGAGGAATCAAGCGCGTGTTTTTGTTGCTGACAGTACTGGCAGCTGTACTGATAGTTTTAGGGTTTGTGCTGGAAAATCAGCAGGGCGTGTCTCTCTCGTTCTTGGGGTTGGCGACTGCGCAGATGCCGGTGTCGGTATTTGTGGTAGTTGCTTTGATTGTGGGGTTGCTGATTGGGCCTTTGCTAAGCGTCTTGTTTCGTGGGCGACGTGTTAAGTCGAGGCATGCTACCCATAATTGAGCGGTTAGGCCTCTCACTTTGCAGTGATCGGTTGGAGTGCTCCGGACACCGTTTGTCAGATAATTTCTTCGTGGCCCGTCCGCCAAGTTGTGCGCAGTTTTGTGAATCTTTGGATTTTCGTGCCGTAAAATCTACGGTGGTATTGGTGCCATATCGGTGATGCTCCATTTTTCTCTCTTCACCCCCCTGCACAGACACCTCCAGGGAACGCTTTGCTAGCATTTTAAGAAATGGCCTACAGACATTTAGAAGCTTGAAATATGTTTTGGAGGTGGCAAAATGGAATCTGTGCCTCGATAACAGGCATTTTTTGCACTCAAGACTCAGAAGCGACGCTGGGTTCTGATGAGTATCTAATTAAAATAAAACACACAATGTAGTATGCATAACGAGCCCGCAGTTTCTCCTTGACGGCAGGTTTTTGTTGTGATTAGTAGCTTCTGCTCCCCCCAGTAAGATCCTCTGACGCCATAGATTTAATAGAGCTATTAAAAGTCGTCTACCTTCAAAAAAAGCTTCTGCTTCTAGTGAGTTTAACGGTTGCGTTGATTGCACGGGTCTACGCGTTTATGGCAACCCCCCAGTACAAGGTCAGCGTGGTGCTGCGCCCTGAAGCCATCAATGAACTGGATGCGCTGAATCGCTCCGAAGCTTACCAATTACCGGCCGACGCGCTGCGCAAGGGTGGGCGAGGCGCTGGAGTCGTACGATACTCGCCTGGCTTTCTTCAAAGCCAATCAGAAGCTGTTCGCAAGCTTCGTTCGCCCTGGAGAAACACTGGAGCTGAGTTTCGAATCGTTCAACCGCAATTCGATTCAGTTGCCGTTGCCCGATCCGGATAAAAAAATTTACCGGGTGCTTATATCAAGCTCGAAATGATTTATCCCAAGGGTATTGACCGGGTTGCTATCCTGAATGGTCGGGTCGACTACGCCATCGGCACTACGCGTGAACAAATCAGTGCTGGCGTGAATGTCATCGTCCAAAACCGGCTCAGTGAGCTCAAAGGAAAAATTGACTCGGCTCGCTCGAACTACAATGTCGAGAAAGAAGCCAAAACCGGTTCGTTACGTGAGGTCGATGCTTTAAAACGTGCACAGTTGCAGGATGAGCTGAGTGCCTTGAGTGCGCAATTGAAAGTGCTACGCAGTGATCGTATCTTTCAACTGAATGAAGCGATAGGAATTGCCGGATCCTTGGGTATGCGAAAACCTGCTACGTTGTTTTCATTCGCTGAGCCCGCCAATACCCGTGCCGGCAGCGTGATTCGCAACGAAGTGAACAACCAGCAAACACCCCTTTGTTTTATGGGTGGGAGGCACTTAAGGCTGAGCTTGCCGCGCTGGGGCAGCGCAAGTCGGATGACTTCGCCGATCCTCGCGTCGCGCAGATCGCGAAGGAGTTTCAATTGCTGGCTACCAACCGCGAAATTGAAGTGCTGAACGCGCGGAAAAAATGAGGATGTTTTCCTCGCGGGTGTTCAACCGGTACGTGCAGAGATGACCCGGTTGAGTCATTTGAATGCTGATATGTCGACCCTCAAGTTGGTCGCTATCGATCAGCAGGCCCTTGAGCCGTTGGCGCCAGCTATACCAAATCGCCTACTCATAGTGGTTCTTGGTTTGATCGGCGAGGCTGTATAGGCTGTTTCATTGCGCTCATCAGGCATCAGGCTCTCGTCTGCGGCGCTTCTGCAGCGGATAGCGCTTCGACCGCTCCCGCTCGTGCGCTTATCGATGCTAAGTCAATCAGTGGTGCTCAACCCATGCTGTCCAGAAGTAGCTGAGCAGCATGGGGTGCTTGATCGAACTGTCTTTATGTTCGGATGGCTTTCATCGCCCTCGATCCTCAGAGCACCGCTGTCTGGCGTGTGCTCATTTTTCTGCGAAAGGTTGGGTAACCCTGATTCTTGAATTTATGCCCGCAGCCATAAGCGACGCTGAATCTTTCAGCTTTCGAATTGGTTTTGACGCGGTTATGGTGCTCCGAGAAAGATTTCTATACATGGTGAAAAAACTCGTCGCGGACCTTTACTGCTCGAGAGGGCGCAGGTGTTAGGATTGGCTGCGTTGATCGGGCGGTATCATCTCAAGGCTGAAGATGGTCGCTTGGGGCATCCGTCGATGGGTATGGCGCGCGTTGATAGGACGCGGAACTGCTTCATAGGCGCATAAATCTTTTGCCATGGCATTTCGGTGCCGTGTTTGAACCAACGTTCCGCGTTGAGCTCTACCAAGAGTTCGAGTGCCGAACGGAGTTTCGAAAAGTATCGAATCAAAAAACTAGAACGATATTTTTTTGTGTGAAGGAACACGTCGAGATCAGTGTTGATACAGGCTATCGTACGTAGTTTGGCGCACGTGAGGGATTCGGCGAACGTCTGTCGAACTCATAAGAGCAAAAAAGCCGTTTTTATGCGTGTGCATTTTTTGAGCCTCAGGCAAACGCGTCAAGACGGTGGGTATTTCAGGCCCTTCGAAGGGAGCTGTGTTAACGACCAAGCGAGGCAAGATTAAGCTGATCGCGAAGAGTCATCACGATACAGTGTTCCTCCTGGTTCGTTATTTTTCCAAAGTCAAGTGCGAAAGCGTAATGACGAATGAGCGCTTCTAGCGCTGTTTGAGTTTAAGGAGAGTGTTTTGAAAATATTAGTGACCGGTGGCGCTGGTTTCATTGGTTCGGCGGTTGTCCGCCATATCATTGCAAATACCAAGGATTCGGTGGTCAATCTCGATAAATTGACCTATGCCGGCAATCTGGAGTCACTGGGAGAAAGCGCCACGAGTAGCCGATATAGCTTTGAGCGCGTTGATATTTGCGATGCCGACCAACTCAAGCGGGTTTTTGAAGAACATCGCCCGGATGCCGTCATGCACCTTGCGGCGGAGTCCCATGTTGACCGTTCGATCAGTGGCCCTTCGGATTTTATTCAGACCAATATCGTAGGGACCTACACGCTCCTGGAGGCGGCACGTCATTACTGGATGGGGCTTGATCCTGAGGCCAAACAGCGCTTTCGCTTCCATCATATCTCTACTGATGAGGTATACGGTGACCTTGATGGTCCGGAAGACCTGTTTACCGAGCAGACGTCCTACCAGCCCAGCTCGCCTTATTCAGCGAGCAAAGCAAGTTCCGACCACTTGGTGCGGGCCTGGGCGCGAACCTATGGTTTACCGGCAATCGTAACGAACTGCTCGAATAACTACGGTCCCTGCCACTTCCCTGAAAAGCTGATACCCCTGGTTATCTTGAATGCACTCGAAGGCAAGCCCCTGCCTATTTATGGTAAGGGTGACCAAGTTCGTGACTGGTTGTACGTGGTAGATCATGCCCACGCTCTTTACAAAGTGGTAACTGAGGGCGAAATCGGCGAGACCTACAATATTGGCGGTCACAATGAGAAGAAGAATCTCGAGGTGGTACACACCGTTTGTACCTTGCTGGATGAGCTTTGCCCTGAATCGCCGCATCGTCCGCACGAGCAACTGATCACCTACGTTCAGGATCGTCCAGGACATGACCAGCGCTATGCGATTGACGCCAGCAAAATTCAGCGTGAGCTGGGATGGAAGCCCGAAGAGACATTCGATTCGGGTATTCGCAAAACGGTTGAGTGGTATCTGCACAACCAAGGTTGGGTAGAGAACGTGAAAAGTGGTAACTACCAGCAGTGGATCGAAAAAAACTACACCGAGCGTAAAGCCTGACATGAAAATTTTGCTGCTAGGTAAAAATGGCCAGGTGGGTTGGGAGCTTCAACGTTCGCTTGCGATGTTGGGCACTGTCGTCGCGCTCGATCGCAATCTAAGCAATGGTCTGTGCGGCGACCTTGCCAACGTCCAATCCTTGCGCGCCACGATCCAGCAAGTAGCTCCGGACATAATCGTCAATGCAGCCGCTTATACTGCAGTGGACAAGGCTGAGTCCGATAAGGATCTGGCGTTGCTAATCAATGCGACGGCGGTGGCGGCAATCGCTGAAGAGGCGAACAAGCTCGGATGCTGGTTTGTGCATTTTTCCACGGATTATGTATTTGACGGCCAAGGCGACGCGCCTTGGCAGGAGAACGACCCTGTTTCTCCAGTCAATTATTATGGCACTACCAAACTGATGGGCGAGCAGGCGATTGTGGCGTCAGGCTGCAAGTACCTTATTTTTCGTACAAGCTGGGTTTACGGCGTAAGAGGCAATAACTTTGCCAAGACGATGTTGCGACTCACTGCGGATCGCGACGAACTTAACGTCATTGCGGACCAGATAGGCGCGCCTACTGGTGCAGATCTTATCGCCGATGTATGCGCAGTCGCTGTCAGGCAAGCAATGGTAGATCCGTCGGTAGCTGGCGTTTATCATGTGGCTGCCGCTGGGTTTACCTCTTGGCACGAGTACGCCCAGTTGGTTATTGATTACGGCAGATCTCTGGCGCTGCCGATGCAGGTACAGGTTGTAAACCCTATTCCAACATCGCAGTTCCCAACGCCTGCCCGTCGACCATTGAATTCACGGCTCAATACCGAGAAACTGCGTCAGACTTTTTCCATCCACCTGCCTGAATGGCGCGGTGGTGTGACTCGGATGTTAAAGGAAGTTTTAGAGAAATGACGGTTATTAAACGCAAAGGCATCATCCTGGCAGGCGGTTCTGGTACGCGCTTGCACCCCTTGACGTTGGGCGTGTCCAAACAGATGTTGCCCATCTTTGACAAGCCGATGATTTTCTACCCGCTGTCCGTGCTGATGCTAGCTGGGATGCGCGAAATCCTGATTATCTCTACTCCAGAAGACCTGCCGTGCTTCAAAAAATTGCTGGGCGACGGTAGCCAATACGGTATCGAACTCACCTATGCAGAACAGCCGAGCCCCGACGGATTAGCGCAAGCTTTCATCATCGGCGAAGAGTTTATTGGTGATGATCCGTGCTGCCTGATCTTGGGCGACAACATTTTCTATGGCCAGCATTTCTCTGATAATCTTCGCTCTGCGATGTCTCAAAACTCCGGCGCGACTGTGTTTGGTTATCATGTTTCGGACCCTGAGCGTTTTGGGGTAGTCGAATTTGACCACACTGGCCGTGCGCTCAGCATCGAGGAGAAGCCAGCTCTGCCTAAGTCAAACTATGCAGTGACAGGTTTGTATTTCTACGATAACCGTGTTGTTGAAGTCGCAAAGAACATCAAGCCTTCGCCGCGTGGTGAACTCGAGATTACAGATGTAAACAAGGCTTACCTGGACGACAAGTCATTAACGGTGGAAATGTTAGGTCGAGGTTTCGCCTGGCTTGACACAGGTACTCACGAATCGTTACTTGAAGCGAGCCACTTTGTTCATACCATTGAGCACCGCCAGGGGCTTAAAGTAGCTTGCCTTGAAGAAATCGCCTTTAACAGTGGTTGGATTTCGGCAAAGCAACTAAGTGAGCAAGCTGAAAAGCTCAAGAAAACCGGCTACGGGCAGTATCTGCAGAAGCTACTCAAAGAGGCTTCTGATAAATGAAACTGATCCAGACCTCGATCCCGGACGTCGTCATAATTGAACCGGCTGTTTACGCAGATGCGCGTGGCTGGTTCATGGAAAGTTTCAACCAAGCAAAATTTCATGCGGCGCTGCAGGATCTTGGTTTGTCTGTCCCGAATGCATTCATTCAAGACAATCACTCCTATTCCGCTAAAGGGGTGTTGCGTGGCCTGCATTTTCAGCGTGCACCCCACGCACAGGGAAAACTGGTCCGGGTTGTGAGGGGCTCAGTCTATGATGTTGCCGTCGATATCCGTCCCGGTTCAGCCACCTATCTGCAATGGGTTGGCGTTGAACTAAACACTGATAACAACCGCATGCTGTGGATTCCGGAAGGGTTTGCGCACGGGTTTGTTTCGTTAGAAGACAATACGCACTTCTTGTACAAAACGACGGATTATTACGATAAACAATCGGAGGGGGCACTTCATTGGAGCGATCCTCAACTTTCCATTGAATGGCCGGGATTTGAAGATTACATTATCAGTGATAAAGATAATGAAGCCCCAGGCGTTGAAAGCCTGTCGGTAGTTGTGGGATGAGTTTAATTAACTTTTTAGATGTTAAGAAGTTGGGTGATCATCGCGGTCACCTTATAGCGCTTGAAAACAACAGAAGTATCCCTTTCGCTATAAAGCGTGTCTATTACCTGACCGATACGCAGGTGGACGTGCCTCGTGGATTTCACGCGCATAAAGAGCTAACTCAAGTCGCGGTCTGTGTGTCAGGACGTTGCCTGATGAAAATGGACGACGGAGTAAATAAAGAAGAAGTTTGGTTGGACGCCTCTGACAAGGCGATTGTCATCGATAAAATGATTTGGCACGAAATGCATGAGTTTAGTGCAGATTGTGTGTTGTTAGTGTTAGCCGATGATTATTACGACGAGCAAGACTACATTCGGAATTACGACGCGTTTTTGGAGCTGACAAAACATGCCTAAAATACATCCACTCGCCGATGTGAAAAGCACACGCCTCGGAAAAGACACTCGAGTGTGGCAGTTTGCAGTGATTTTCGACGGCGCGGTCATTGGTGAAAACTGCAACGTTTGTGCGCATACACTGATAGAAAACGGTGTATCGGTAGGCAACAACGTCACCATTAAGTCGGGCGTATTTCTCTGGGAAGGGACGGTTATTGCTGATGATGTTTTCATCGGACCTAACGCCACATTTACGAATGACGCTATGCCTCGTTCCAAAGTCTACCCGGAGATTTTTTCAGGGATCATTATCAAACGAGGTGCCAGCATCGGTGCCAACGCGACGATCTTGCCAGGCGTGACGATTGGTGAGGACGCAATGGTCGGTGCGGGCGCTGTAGTCGTGTCCGACATTCCTGATCGTGCAGTCGTTGTTGGTAATCCAGCTAAAGTTATTAGGTACTTGACCAAATGATAAGTTTTCTCGATTTGAAATCAATCAATCACCTGTGCCGCCAGGAACTGGTTGATGCGTGCACCCGAGTAATCGATTCCGGTTGGTACATCGGTGGGAGCGAACTGCAGCAGTTTGAACAGCGCTATGCTGAGTATTGCGGAACTAAGCATTGCATTGGCGTCGCCAACGGGCTTGACGCTCTGGTGCTGGTCATCCGCGCCTGGAAGGAATTGGGCTACTTGTGCGAAGGAGATGAAATTCTGGTTCCTTCAAATACCTATATCGCGAGTATTCTCGCCATATCGGAGAATGGGCTGACACCCGTTCTGGTAGAGCCAGATCCAGCAACGTTTAATATATGCCCCCTTAACGCTGAGGCTGCAATTACTAGCAGAACCAAAGCTATTCTGCCGGTGCATTTATATGGTCGTCTTGCGGACATGCCAGCCATCATGGCGCTCGCTGAACGATCTGGCCTGCTCGTGCTGGAAGACTCTGCTCAATCCCATGGGGCCAGCGTTGATGGAAGGAAAGCTGGTAACTGGGGCCATGCTTCCGGTTTCAGCTTCTATCCCGGAAAAAATCTTGGTGCGCTTGGCGATGCAGGTGCAATTACTACAAACGATGACGTACTGGCGTCGACGCTGAGGGCTTTACGTAATTACGGCTCTCACGAAAAGTACAAGAATCTGTACCGTGGAATGAATAGCCGACTGGACGAGATTCAGGCGGCTTGTTTGTGTGTAAAGCTAAAATATCTGGACGATCAAACGGCTCACCGCCGTCAGATTGCCGACTTGTATACCAGGACCATTAACAACCCTGCCATTGTTTTGCCTGAGTCCGAAGGTTTCGAGCCTTCGCAGAATACACGTCATGTATGGCATGTTTACACTGTTCTTTGTGAGCAAAGAGCTGCGCTCCAAGATCACTTTTTGCGAGCGGGCATTCAAACGTTGATTCACTATCCTATTCCTCCACATCACCAGCAGGCCTATGCTGAATTAGCGGGGTGCTCTTTTCCGGTCTCAGAAAAAATACACAGTCAGATCTTGAGCTTGCCTATCGGCCCAACGATGTCACTGAGCGATGCTGAAGCGGTCGTTCAGGCATGCAACAGCTTTGTGGCTAAAGAAACTAAATGAACCTCGTTAAGACCAGCTTTTTTAATGGGATAGCTGTTGTCGTTAAGATGTTGACCCTTTTGGGAATCAATAAGATCTTGGCGCTGTATGTTGGGCCGTCAGGTTATGCAGCATTGGGGCAACTACAGAACGCTCTTACAATGATAATAACGCTCTCCAGTGGTGCTGTTAATACTGGTGTTACCAAATACACAGCTGAATACGCTGAAGAGCCGAGCAAGCAGCACGCGGTTTGGAAGACTTCAACCGCTTTGGCGGTTGTAGGCTCTCTGACTGTGGGCATTGCGGTAGCGGTGTTTAGCCATAGGTTGTCGTTGTATTTTTTTAAAAAAGAAGAATATGCCAGTGTATTTTTGTGGGTCGCTTTATCTTTAGTTTTTTTTACATTAAATGCTTTATTGATGGCTATAATCAATGGGAAAAAAGATGTAAAGACATTAGTCATCGCTAACATTGCCGGCAGCGTCTTGTCTTTGATAGTTACGGGGTTACTCACCTGGTTTTTAGGGCTCTATGGGGCGTTGGTTTCTCTCGGTATCTATCAGGCGCTGGCGTTCGTTACGACTGTTTTCCTATGCAGGCATGCAGACTGGTTTCGCGTCGAATATTTTTTTGGACGGTTCGATAAACGCGTCGCTGTTGATTTAAGTAAGTATGCTGCAATGGCGTTGACGACTGCTGTGTGTCTTCCAATCGCTCAAATATTGATCCGGGACCATTTAACAAACGAGTTCGGCATCGAGTACGCTGGTTATTGGGAAGCGATGTGGCGGCTAAGTAGCGCCTATCTCTTGCTGGTGACAACGACGCTAGGCGTTTACTATCTGCCTCGTCTTTCAGAGCTTTTCGGCTATAATGCGATTCTGAAAGAAGTAATTGACGGTTATAAAATTGTGCTTCCTGTTGCCATATTAGGCTGCGCAGCTGTGTATTTTTTACGCGATTTTGTTATTTCTGTTTTGTTTAGCAAGCAATTTTTACCCATGAGGGATCTCTTCGCTTTTCAGCTCATTGGTGATGTGATGAAAGTGGGAAGCTGGATACTTGCTTATGTCATGCTCGGCAAGGCTATGTATAAGTTATATATCGTCACGGAGGTGCTGTTTTCCATGTCATGGTACTTCTTGGTTTTGCTGTTCACACGGTGGCATGGGTTTGATGGAGTGGTTGAAGCCTATGCATTCAATTATTTCCTTTATTGGATTATTATGGCTGTTTGTGTGATGTACGCACTGAGTACCCATTCCAAGGGTCAAACTGACCCGTCGATGAAGAGCGCCCAATGAAAATTTTAATCCCGATGCTCGCGTTTTCAAGCGCCGGTGGGATGAGGGTATTGTCGAGACTGTCTAGCGAGTTAATAGAGAGCGGCCACCAAGTCGATTTTTTAGGTCCGCATTTCATTAACAAGCCTTACTATCCGACGCTCGCTAATGTCAGAGTTTTTAAGAATGTTTTTAATCGGATACCGGTGCTGCGGGGGATTTTTAACCTCATAGGCATGTTCCTGTTTGTTCTAAGGCATCGGAAAGAATATGACGTTTTTCTGGCGAATTATAATTTAACTGCCTTCCCGGTCGCGCTGGGTGCCCTGGGTACAGGTAAAGGTTTTTACTATATTCAGGCTTATGAGCCCAGCTTTTATGACAGGAAAAGTTTTATAGGTTTTTTTGGCTATCTCATGGCGTCGGCTTCGTATTTCTTACCGCTCCGGCGAATTGTTAATGGCGAAATTTACCAAAGCTATAAGCTGTTAAAAGCAAAATGCGTTGTTGAACCTGGGATTGATTTAGACGTATTCAAATTTTCTCCGAGGCCGTTTCCGTCCGGAGAAATAGTTGTAGGATGCATAGGTCGGGGCCTGGCTTGGAAGGGGACGTATGAGATTGTGCAGGCCGTAAAAATTGTCAGAGCAACCACCGGTAAGAATTTGATCTTAAAAGTGGCTTTCGAGCTTCCTAAAACGGTTGATTTGAATAGTTACGACTTTATTGAAATGAGTGCGCCTCATGGTGATGAGCACTTGGCGGCGTTTTATAGAAGCGTTGACTTGTTTATCGCCACCGGGCTTCTGCAGGACAATGCCTTTCACTATCCGTGTTTAGAGTCTCTGGCGTCAGGTTGTATAGTCGTCTCAAATTACGGGCCGGCCACTGAAAGTAATTCACTGTATGTGTACCGGGTAACGATTGAGAAGATAGTTTCTCAGATACTGCAGTATCTTCAATTGGACGAGCAAGCGTTAGCCACTATGCGGGCTAATGCAGAACAAGACGTGAAAGCCTATGAATGGTCGGCGATAGCAAGAAAAATGCTTGATTCATTTGCTTCTCTACGTTAACTATTTCTTAAGAATATTAATATGAATGCTTCCGTTGCCGCAGTAGTAGTGCTTTTTAAACCTGATTTGGTCGTACTGGACAGATTGTTGCTCAGTATTCACGAGCAAGTTCAGCGTGTGTATATTATTGATAATACACCCGCATCAGGTATTGATGATTACGCGGGCAGGTTTGATGATGAAAAATTGTTTTATAAAGCCCTTGAGGATAACTACGGTATAGCTCGTGCACATAATGTCGGTGCCCAACTGGCTGAACAAGCGGGCTATTCACATGTTTTGCTGCTCGATCAAGACAGCGAATTGCTACCCGGCACCGTCGACACACTGTTGGCCGAGGAGACGAAGTTGCTTGATATGGGCGTTAAAGTTGGTGCAATAGGACCTGTTTTTGTGGATGAAAAAACAGGTGACGCTGCGCCGATACTCAGGCCGTCTTTTTTTGGCACTAAGAAGATTGATATCGATTTAAACTCGACACTGCCGGTGCTCAGTAATTACATCATCGCTTCCGGTTCCTTAATTCGCACGAGTGTTTTTAACGTCGTGGGGTTGATGCAGGAAAGTTTGTTCATTGATTGGGTGGATATAGAGTGGGGCGAGAGAGCCTCCTTAGCTGGTTATGGCTCGTACTTGACGCCACTTGTTACAATGCGTCACAGTATTGGTGATGAGTTTGTAACACTTTTAGGGAAAAGAATTACTCTGCATAGTGATTTTAGAAACTACTTTATTGTGCGCAACGCTGCTTATCTCGCTATGTGGAGTAACACGCGTATTCAGACGCGTTTTGAGTTCGCGCGCAAGGTCCCTTATTATATTGTTTGCTATACGTTGTGTTCCAGGAGGAAGTTTTATTCTGCAAAATTGTTGTGCCAAGCTTTGTATGATGGCATCGCGCGTAACATGTTCAAAGGTAGGTTTTGATGTTGTACTTTTTAGTTTTTTTTACTGCGTTATCCTGCGGATTTTTTTCGTTGGTGCGCGACCAAAAAAACATAGTAATACTTTCACGCCCTTTGTTTGCTGTTTTATTTTTATTTCTATTTCTTTTTGCAGGCCTGCGCGCGCCTGATATGGCGCCTGACTATTTAAATTATATTAGCTGGCTCTATCGGGTCGGTACGTCGCCTGAGTCAATCTTTGAAGAATTCAAAGATCCAGGGTTTTTACTGACGTTCAGCTTTATTCATTGGCTGGGTCTGCCAGATTATGTGTTTTTTTCTTTTGTTTCATTGATTTCGCTATATGCCAAATCGATTTTCTCAAACATAGCGTTGCGTGGTTGTTTTTCTTATCTGCTTTTCTTTATGATTTTTTCTCGATTCTATATCGTTCAAGATATGGTTCAGGTGCGTGTGGGCGTTGCGATAGCACTCGCCTCCTGTGGCATGATGTTTTTTTACACAGGACAGAAAACCAAGGGCCTGATTTATTATTTTTTAGCGCTTAGCTTTCACCTTTCGGTCATCACATTTCTTCCTTGTTTCGCCCTCGTTATGCTTGGCTTTAGATTTGTCGGACGCGTTAGCATTGTTGTGCTGTTGGGCTTAGCTTTTGCGTTGAGTACTCTCATTTCAGGATTTGCTGATCGTTTGAGTGGGTTCAGTCGCCTGGCGCCTTATATTAACGGCGAGTACCATACGAGCGCACTGTCATTATTTTCGTTCTATTTTATTACGCGTATGACATTGGTTACAGGGATTTTGATTGTACTGTATCAACGACTCACAGAAGCTGAGCGTTTTATTTTAAGTCTGTCGGCCATCGGTTTGGCCCTGCAGATTTCCCTCTCATGGAACGATTCTTTTTCATTGAGAGCTGCCGAGATTTTTGGCTTTTTTGATATGGCTTGCTTCGTTATGTTGATGCGATTATTTGACTATCGAAGCAGGTTTCTCTATGGGTTAATGCTGGTTGGGATGGCCGCCGTTTTCTACGTTTCATCTTTGAAGATGGTCGAAGATTATCGCTCGGTCTTTTCTTGATTTTATTCAGGTATAGTTGTGGAACCTAAGTTTCTTGTTCTTCTCGCTGCTTATAATGGTATGCAATGGATCTCCGATCAGGTCCATTCAATACTCAATCAGCACGGTGTTTCGGTGACATTGCTCATCAGCGTCGACAGCTCAAGTGATGGGACTGAGGAGTGGGTCAGTGCGTTGTCTGAGCGTAATCCGAATGTCATTATCCTTGAGCACGGGAAAAAGTTCGGGGGCGCTGCACCTAATTTTTTTAGGCTGATCAACGATGCGCCACTCAACGACTGTAATTACTTTTCCTTTGCCGATCAAGACGATATCTGGCTGCCCAACAAGTTGATTGAGGCTGTTGGAGCCATGTCTTTGGCGGGTGCTCAGGGTTATTCAAGTAACGTCACGGCATTTTGGCCTGATGGCAAAGAAACACTTATCGTTAAGTCTCAACCCCAAGTGCAGTTCGATCATCTGTTCGAAGCCGCTGGCCCAGGGTGTACGTACGTGTTCTCAAAAGAATTATTTGCCGATCTACAGCAGCATATTGCTGATCGGTTTTCGGCTGTGCAGAAAGTGACCCTTCACGATTGGTACTGCTATGCCTTTAGTCGTACTCACGGGTATCAGTGGATCATAGACGCTCACTCATATATGCGTTATCGGCAACATGGTAACAACCAGGTTGGAGTGAACAGCGGTTTAAAAGCTTTCAAAGCTCGACTGTCACAAGTTTTCAATGGATGGTGGCTGAATCAGGCAGCTTTGATTTCGAGGTTGACGGGTGTTGAAAATACGCCATTCGTCCAGCAGTGGATTAGTTTGCGTCGGTTCGGCCTAATTCGTTTAGCCTTCTCCGGTTATAAGTGTCGTAGACGTTTTCGCGATAAAATCGTATTCACAGCATTGTGCGCTGTATTGGCAATTTTGAGACAGAAGAAATGACCAACCTATTGGTTACCGGTGGCAGTGGTTTTGTAGGACGACGTTTAATTGAGACGTTGATAAGCGTTGCGGATTATCAGGTAAGTGCGATAGTTCGTCGCATGCCCGCGCAGCCCGCCCAAGATGTTACTTATCACCACGTGCCCGATTTCTCCGTTATCGATACTGATCTCGACGCGCTGAGAGGCGCTGAGGTCGTGATCCATCTCGCGTCACGTGTCCACGTCATGAACGATACAGAGGCTGATCCTCTGGCTGCTTTTCGTCTGGTTAATGTCGGGCACACGCTCAATCTGGCGCGCAGCGCAGCAATGGCTGGGGCTAAGCGTTTCATTTTCGTCAGTTCGGTAAAAGTGAATGGGGAGGGCACCGTACCTGGTCATCCATACCGGGAAACTGATGTGCCAGCGCCCGTTGATCCGTATGGCATTTCCAAAATGGAGGCCGAAGCAGGCTTACGTCTGATCGCTGCCGAGACAGGCCTGGAAGTTGTCATTATTCGCCCAGTACTCGTTTATGGTCCGGGCGTGACCGCCAATTTCGAAAGCATGATGAAGTGGTTGCAAAGGGGTGTACCGTTGCCATTCGGAGCGATACGGAATCAGCGCAGTCTGGTGGCCTTGGATAATCTGGTGGACTTTATCCTCACGTGCGTGAATCACCCCGCCGCTTGCAATCAGACATTTTTGGTGAGTGATGGTGAGGATGTTTCTACTACGCAACTATTACAAAAACTCGCAAATGTTTTGAACAGTCCCGCACGCCTGCTGTCTGTGCCTGAAGGGGTGCTGAAAGCAGGCGCTAAGCTATTGGGTAAGGCTGCACTTTCTCAACGGCTGTGTGGTTCTCTGCAAGTCGACATTACCAAAGCTCGCTGCTTGTTGGAGTGGAGCCCGTTGATCACTGTGGATCAAGGGTTACGTAAGACAGCAGAACATTTTCTGAACGAGCAAACTAAATGAAGTACTGGTATATTTTTCCGATAGTTGCGTTTTTATCTTTAGCGTTGACGGCGCTGTTGCGACGCTATGCATTGCATCGAAGCATTATGGACATCCCCAACGAACGGAGTTCCCATTCAATTCCTACTCCGCGTGGCGGCGGGGTTGCAATTGTCGTGATGTTTTTGATTTCGTTAGTGTTGCTCGGATGCCTGCAATTACAACCTTATGCCTGGTTAACTGGGTTGCTCGGCGCCGGGAGTTTGGTCGCGGTGATCGGTTTTATGGACGACCATGGGCATATCGCGGCGCGTTGGCGGTTGTTAGGTCATTTCGCAGCGGCGCTATGGGCACTGTTTTGGCTCGGTGGATTACCCCCCCTCAGTCTTTCAGGATTCGTTATAGACTTGGGTTGGGTAGGTCATGTGCTGGCAGTGTTTTATCTTGTATGGATGCTCAACCTTTATAATTTCATGGACGGTATCGACGGCCTAGCCAGCGTTGAAGCAATCACTGCCTGTTTAGGCATGTGCGTCATTTACTTTCTTTTCGGCGCTGGTGATCTGATTTGGGCACCGGCGATACTCGCAATGGCGGTAGCCGGATTCCTTTTTTGGAATTTACCTCCGGCTAAAATATTCATGGGTGACGCAGGTAGCGGTTTCCTGGGGATCACGTTGGGTATTTTGTCGCTACAAGCTGCGCGGGCTGAGCCGGGCTTTATCTGGGCTTGGCTGATTATCCTCGGCGTGTTTATTTGCGATGCGACCTTTACTTTGGTTCGCAGATTGCTTCGAGGGGATAAGGTGTATGAGGCCCACCGAAGCCACGGCTACCAGTTCGCATCGCGTAAGTTTGCTGGTCATTTACCCGTTACTGTCGCTGTGCTGTGTATCAATATTTTTTGGTTATTGCCCATTGCTTTTTTAGTCATGAAATTCCCAGCGCAAGGGTTTTTGGGATTGGTAGTTGCTTATATGCCGCTTATTTTTCTCGCCGTTAAATTTAACGCGGGTGCAGTTGAACAATCTAACTTAAAATAAATGGACAATTTTGGTCTTCACAGTGTGCCGAGGGCATACGATGCGCGTCTCAGGACGTTCAGGGGCAGCTAGTAAAGAACGGCGGGGATTTTATGGATAAAGTTAGATTGTTTCTATTGGCGCTGTCGCGCCGGCAAAAACGTTTCATTCAGGTTGGAACGGACGTCGTGTTGGTCTGGCTTTCGTTGTGGGCGGCGTTTCTCGTTCGCCTTGGCATCGACGAAATGATAAATCCTGTCAGCAGACATCTCTGGCTATTCCTCGCCGCCCCGCTGGTGGCCATCCCTCTGTTCATTCGTTTCGGGATGTACCGAGCGGTGATGCGTTATTTTGGCAACGACGCATTAATAGCAATCATCAAGGCCGTCAGCCTGTCAGCGCTTATCCTTGGTGTGGTTGTGTATTGGTACAGCAATCATGAAAATGTGGTCCCGCGCTCGATCATTTTCAACTATTGGTGGCTCAGCCTGATCATGATTGGTGGGCTGCGCCTGGCGATGCGCCAGTATTTCTTGGGTGACTGGTTTGCAGCGGTTCAACACGTACCATTCACTAGCAGGGATAACGGGTTACCCAGGGTTGCCATCTATGGTGCGGGGGCTGCAGGTAATCAGCTAGTTGCTGCGCTGCGCATGGGCCGAGTAATGCGCCCTGTGGCATTCATTGATGATGATAACGGAATCTCTGGCCGCGTTATCTCCGGGTTGCAGGTCTACAAGCCCAAGCGTATTCAGCAGATGATTGAGGAAACGGGGGCGCAAGAAATTCTACTGGCCATTCCCTCCTCGAACCGAGGTCGCCGCCGGGAAATTCTCGGGTTCCTTGAAGGGTTCCCTCTTCATGTACGAAGCGTCCCCGGATTCATGGACTTGGCCAGTGGACGGGTCAAAGTAGATGATATTCAGGAAGTTGACATCGCCGACTTATTGGGGCGGGATGCAGTACCTGTTCAGGCTGAGCTGCTGGAGCACTGTATCAAGGGGCAAAGCGTCTTGGTAACAGGGGCGGGCGGTTCCATTGGCTCTGAGCTCTGCCGGCAGATTCTCGCTCTGCAGCCGACCACGTTGTTGTTGTTTGAGCACAGTGAATTCAACCTCTACAGCATTCTTTCGGAACTTGAGCAACGTATTACTCGAGAATCGCTATTGGTTAAGGTGTTGCCGATCCTGGGCTCTGTACGTAATGAGTCAAAACTGCTGGACGTGATGAAAACCTGGCACGTTGACACTGTCTATCATGCGGCGGCTTACAAGCATGTGCCTATGGTTGAACACAATATTGCAGAGGGCGTGTTGAACAACGTTCTCGGCACGCTGAACACTGCGCAGGCAGCGCTTCAGGCAGGAGTGTCGAATTTTGTACTGATTTCCACAGACAAAGCCGTGCGGCCGACCAATGTGATGGGCAGCACCAAACGTCTGGCTGAGCTCACCCTGCAAGCTTTAAGCCTTGAGCTGGCACCCGTATTATTCGGTGATAAGTCTAACGTCTCTCGGGTTAACAAAACGCGCTTTACCATGGTGCGTTTCGGTAATGTGCTGGGCTCTTCCGGCTCGGTGATCCCGCTCTTTCACAAACAGATCAAGTCTGGGGGACCGCTAACGGTTACTCATCCGAAAATCACCCGCTACTTCATGACGATCCCCGAAGCGGCTCAACTGGTCATCCAGGCAGGCTCTATGGGGTTGGGGGGGGATGTGTTTGTTCTGGACATGGGCGAGCCGGTAAAAATCGTCGAGCTGGCTGAAAAGATGATTCACTTATCGGGCTTGAGCGTTCGTTCGGAAAAAAATCCGCACGGTGATATTGCTATCGAGTTCTCCGGTTTACGCCCTGGTGAGAAGCTTTATGAAGAGTTGCTAATTGGTGACGACGTTCTTGCTACTCGGCACCCGATGATCATGAGTGCTAATGAAGATCACCTTTCTTGGGATGTGCTCAAGCTCAAGCTGACCGAGTTGCTCGCAGCCGTGGAACAGGACGATTACACGCGCGTCCGACAACTCCTGCGCGACACCGTCAGCGGCTATTCCCCGGATGGCGAAATCGTCGACTGGATCTACCAACAGCGCCGTCTCGACCCTTAATTAAACACCTTGTAACTCAAGCGTTTTTGACGAATTACCAACACCATCTAAGGTTGAAGAGCAGCTTCGGAAAAGCTGCTTCTCTTAGCAATGTCATGGAGCGTCAAAATGCAAAACACCTATTTCACCTCGCTGATCTTCGCTTTCCTCACCACTCTCTCTGTCACCGCCATCGCAGCCCCTTCCGCTAAGCCTGAAGTGACAGCCCCCATCACCGCCCAAATGGCAGCAGCCGAGCAATCCGCCAAGGTCAACTTGAATGCTGCCGACGCTGAGACCTTGCGCCGTGACCTCTTCGGCATTGGTTCGGCTAAGGCGAAGGCGATTGTCGCTTACCGTGAAACTAATGGTCCCTTTACGGCAGTGGATGAGTTGCTGGAGGTAAAGGGTATCGGCAAGGCGCTGCTGGAAAAGAATCGCGATAGGGTGGTAATCAACTAAGTCAATAAAGGAAGCTGAATATTGATCCCAACGCTGTTCACATAGGGTTTGTTGGCTAATCTTCAAGCTGCTGAAAAATCCGGAGTCTGATGAGGGCTCCGGTTTTTTTATGCACGCGTCTCCTTCCTTCAGTACGCGACGCTATCATTCATCAAGACCTGCTACTCCTTGGCACGAAACGTGATTATCTCTCCATAAAAGATTGTTCAACAATCACGAGGTAGCAATGTATCCCCTCAGTCTTCAGCCGACCAGGTTGCCTTGGAGTTGCGTGCCGACATTATCGGCGGGCGGCTGTTGCCTAGGATGGCGTTGGTCGAGGGCGAGTTGGTGAAGGCCTATAACACATCGCGCAATACGATTCGCAAAACATTGCACCGTTTGGGGCAAGAAGGGTTGACCCGCTACTTGCGTAATAAGGGGGTGATGGTTCGCCGATTGGAGCGTGAGGAAGTGCGCGATTTGTTCGTCGTTCGGCGCACTCTTGAGTTGGAGGCTCTCGCCCAGAGCGGTTCGCTCACCGGGCATCAGTCCGAGCGCATGCAGAACGCCATCGATGTCACCACCTTGGCCCGTGAGCGTGAGGATTGGCGCGCGGTGGCCATCCACAGCCTGGTGTTCCATCAGCAGATTGTCGGGCTGATGCGCAGCCCTTTGTTCGATGAGTTTTTCGCCCAGGTTATCGCGCAGCTGCGCCTAGTGTTTTGTGCAGCGCCCGATGAGCAACGTTTTCAGTCTCCTTGGCCCGAGCGCGATCGCGAGACTTACCAACTCCTACTAAACAATGATAAGCCGGCAGCGGGGAGGCAATGAGCCTGTATCTCGATGATTCGGAACGCCTGTCGTTGGCCTTGTTTGATCACCCCTGATGGAGGATTGCCCCATGTATAAAGACTATCCGGCCGCGTACCAGGTCAGCAAAGGTTCTGCGCTGCAGGTTGATACCGCGTTCTATGAGCGCATTCGTGATCGTGCGGACCAACGCACATTGATCGAGCAGTTCGACGTGCCGATTCGCACGGGCAGGGCGTGGAAGGTGCCGGCCGGGCATGTGTTCCGGGTTACCACGCCGGTTGGGCCACAAGTGGGTGACTTCAACGTGTGGAATGCCAACGATCCTCGCGAACGTCTTTGGGCCGCACGCACCCGCCAGTTACAAGGCGCACATGTCAGCACTCATGATCGACTGTGGTCGAACCTGCCGTTTCTGCGGCCGCTGGTGACCATCACCGATGACAGCCTGGCGAGTTATGGCATCGATGAGCATGGCGGGCGCCTGCACGACTTGCTTGGCACACGCTGCGATCCGTATGTGAATCGCATGCTCACCGGCGAAGACTTTCATCACCATTGCCACTCAAACCTGACACGCGCGGTGCTGCCCCATGGTCTGACGGAATTCGACGTGCATGACGTGTTGAACATTTTCCAGTGCACCGGCCTCAATCACGATGACATGTACTTCATGAAAGCGTGCCCGGCGCAGAAGGGCGACTACCTGGAGTTTTTTGCCGAGATTGATTTGCTCTGCGCGCTGTCGACGTGCCCGGGCGGGGATTTGTCGCTGCCGATGTGGGGGCCTGACGCGCAGGATCCGTTGACGGTGTGTCGCCCTTTAGGTGTGGAGATTTATCGTCTGGAGGAGGAGTTGCTCAATGGCTGGAGCCAGCCCGAACGTGCGGCCTATAAGGGCCAGCACGGGTTGCATATCGCCAAGGCGGCGTGGGAGTAGCGCCAGGTTCAGCGGTCCTGGGCGTCCTTTGAGTCTGCCTGGGCGTTGCGCTCGGCCACGCGTTTGCGTTGTTCGTCGGTGAGTTCCACCTTGTTGGCGCTGTCACGCAGCATCAATAAACCACCGACGATCGAACCGATCGCGACCACTAAAATCAACCAGGCATACCACGGCATAGGGCTCTCCTTGAGGCAGCAAACCGTGGGGAAATTTCCCACGGTAATAGCTGCTTTGAGTCACGGGCTTTCTTAGTAGTTCATTGTAGGCCCGTTCTGCCCCAGTAGCCTCACAGCCCCGTCAACATCGCATCGGCCGGTGCGTCGGCGCGGTCCTGCGCGGTCAGTTGGAAGTACACAAACCCCACCACCATGAAGCCCAGGAAAATCAGCCCGATCAGCGCGTTGAACCAGGCCATGGCCACCAGGCAGACCACCGCCAGCACCAGCGCTATGCCGGGCACGATCGGATAGCCCGGCGCACGAAAGGTGCGCTCCAGCAGCGGCTCGGTCTTGCGCAGTTTGAACAGGCTGAGCATGCTCATGATGTACATCACGATGGCACCGAACACCGCCATGGTGATCATCGCGGCGGTCAGCGTCATGCCGCCCAGGTTGATCAGGCCGTCGCTGTAGATGGCGGCGATGCCGACCACACCGCCGGCAATGATTGCCCGGTGTGGTGTCTGAAAACGCGACAGTTTGGCGAGGAAAGAGGGCAGGTAGCCGGCGCGCGCGAGGGCGAAGAACTGGCGCGAGTAGCCGAGGATGATGCCGTGAAAACTCGCCACCAGGCCGAACAGACCGATCCACACCAACATGTGCAGCCAGCCGGAGCTGTCGCCCACCACGGTTTTCATCGCTTGCGGCAACGGGTCATTGATATTCGACAGCGTGCGCCAGTCGCCCACGCCGCCGGCAAAGAACATCACGCCCATGGCCAGCACCACCAGCGTCAGGATCCCGCTGATGTAGGCTTTTGGGATGGTGCGCTTGGGATCCTTCGCTTCCTCGGCAGCCATCGCTGCACCTTCGATGGCAAGGAAGAACCAGATGGCGAAAGGAATGGCCGCAAACATCCCGGCTATCGCCGGCGCGCCGAAGGTGTCGGACCCGGCCCAGCCATTGAGGGCGAAGTTGCTGAAGCTGAACGCCGGCGCTACCACGCCCATGAACACCAACAGTTCGGCGACGGCGAGCACGCACACCACCAGCTCGAAGGTGGCCGCGAGTTTCACCCCGAGAATATTCAGGCCCATGAAGACGATATAGGCTCCGACGGCCGCGTGTTTGGGGTCGAGTGCCGGAAACTGCACATTCAGATAAGCGCCGATGGCCAAGGCTATCGCAGGCGGGGCAAAGACAAATTCGATCAACGTTGCCAGGCCGGCGATCAAGCCGCCTTTCTCACCAAAAGCGCGACGGCTGTAGGCAAATGGGCCACCCGCGTGAGGAATCGCCGTCGTCAGTTCGGTGAAGCTGAATATAAAGCAGGTATACATGGCGGCGACCATCAGCGAGGTCACCAGAAAGCCCAGCGTGCCTGCGACGCCCCAGCCGTAGCTCCAGCCGAAGTACTCGCCGGAAATCACCAAGCCGACGGCAATGCCCCACAGATGCAGGGTGCCCAAGGTGGGTTTGAGTTGTGTGTTCATCGTGTTGCGCTCCCTGAACGGTTTGGAATGATTCAAGGTGTTGCAGCGGCCATGCCAGTGCGCCATTCATTGTCGTAAAGACGCCGAACTGTCGTCGAGGAGACGGTTTGGCGTTTGAAATCTTCTGTCATTGCACCAGTTGAGTGCAGGGGCGTTTGAGCTGCCGTCATCGCGGGCAAGCCCGGCTCCCACAGGGGATTGCGGTTACCTGTGGGAGCCGGGCTTGCCCGCGATGAGGCCCCAACAGCCACCACCGACCTCTGTAAACCCCGCATAAATCCACTCTTTACGCCGTCTTTACGCCCGGCCCCCAGCGTCGCTCTCGTTCCTTTACGCCACTCCTGCGGACAATTGCCTCACACGCGGCAATCGCCGCAAAACGGAGAGACTTCCATGAGCGTTCTGGACGGGGTGTCACTGCTATTGGCCGTGGCGCTGTTCATTTATCTGCTGGTTGCGCTGTTACGCGCGGATCGGAACTAGGAGCAGGCTATGCACAGTTATGACTATTGGCTGATCATCGCCTTCTTTGCCGTGGTGCTGGTGCCGGCACCGTTCCTGGGAAGGTTCTATTACAAGGTGATGGAAGGCCAGCGCACCTGGCTCACGCCGGTGCTCGGCCCGGTTGAGCGCGCGTGTTATCGCCTGTCTGGCGTGGACGAACACCAGGAACAGAGCTGGCAGAAGTACACGCTGGCGCTATTGGCGTTCAATCTGGCCGGTTTCGTGTTGCTGTTCGCTGTGCTGTTGTTCCAGGAATATCTGCCACTCAACCCGCAGAAATTGCCAGGTCAGGAATGGACGCTGGCCTTCAACACCGCGGTCAGTTTCATGACCAACACCAATTGGCAGAACTACAGCGGTGAAGCCTCCCTGAGCTACCTCAGCCAGATGATCGGCCTCACCGTGCAGAACTTCGTCAGCGCCGCCACCGGCCTGGCTGTGCTGGTCGCGCTGTGCCGTGGTATCGGGCGTAAGTCCACCAAGACCCTGGGCAATTTCTGGGTCGACATGACCCGCGCTACCCTCTACGGCTTGTTGCCGTTGTGCCTGGTATTCGCGCTGTTCCTGGTGTGGCAGGGCGTGCCGCAAACCTTCGCGCACTACGTGAATGCCGTGACGATGCAGGGCGTGGACCAGGTGATCCCACTCGGCCCGGCAGCCAGCCAGATTGCGATCAAGCAACTGGGCACCAATGGCGGCGGCTTCTTTGGCGTCAACTCGGCGCACCCGTTTGAGGACCCGACGGCCTGGGCCAACCTGTTCGAGCTGTCGGCAATCATCCTGATCCCGGTGGCGTTGGTGTTCACCTTCGGTCACTACGTGAAAGACCTGCGTCAGAGCCGCGCGATTCTCGGCTGCATGCTGGCGCTGTTCCTGATCGGCGGCGCGACGTCGCTGTGGGCCGAGTACCAACCCAACCCGACCCTGAACAACCCGGCCGTTGAGCAAACCGCACCGCTGGAAGGCAAAGAAGCGCGCTTCGGCACCACCGGCACGGTGTTGTGGTCGGTCACCACCACGGCGGCGTCCAACGGTTCGGTCAACGGCATGCACGACAGCCTCAACCCGCTGAGCGGCATGGTGGCGCTGGTCAACATGATGGTCGGTGAAGTGATCTTCGGCGGCGTCGGTGCCGGTATGTACGGCATGTTGCTCAACGTGTTGATCGCGGTGTTCCTCGCCGGCTTGATGATCGGCCGCACCCCGGAATACCTCGGCAAGAAGCTTCAGGCCAAGGAAGTGCAATTGCTGGTGGTGACCTTGCTGGTGATGCCGGTGGGCACGCTGGTACTGGGCGCCATTGCCGCCAGCCTGCCAGGCCCGGCAGGTGCTATCAGCAACCCTGGGCCGCACGGTTTCAGCCAGTTGTTGTACGCCTACACCTCGGCCAGTGCCAACAACGGTTCGGCGTTCGGCGGCTTCAGTGGCAACACCGCGTTCCACAACCTGATGTTGGGCCTGGGTATGTTGATCGGCCGCTTCGGCTACATCCTCCCGGTACTGGCTCTGGCTGGCAGCCTGGCAATGAAAAAGACCGCTCCGATTGGCCAGAACAGCTTCCCCACGCATGGCCCGCTGTTCGTGACCCTGTTGACCGTGACCATTTTGCTGGTGGGCGGCCTGACTTTCCTGCCGACACTGGCACTGGGCCCAATCGCTGAACACCTGAGCATGGGCTTCTAAGAGGGGATATGAAAATGAATATGCCTGCAAAAAACGCGGCCCCTGTGACCACTCAGGAACCCGTCAAAACCGCCATCTCCGCCCTGTGGCGCCCGGCGCTGATCCAGGCGTTCGTCAAGCTGGACCCGCGCCAGCTGCAACGTTCGCCGGTGATGCTGGTGGTCGAACTGACCGCCATCCTCACCACCGTGTTGTGCTTTGTGCCCGATACCAACGTGCCGACGTTCGTCGCCGTGCAGATCGCCGTGTGGCTGTGGTTCACCGTGCTGTTCGCCAACTTCGCCGAGGCCTTGGCCGAAGGTCGCGGCAAGGCCCGCGCCGACAGTCTCAAGGCTGGCAGTGAAGGCCTCAGCGCACGCCGCAAGGAGGCTGACGGCAGCTTCAAGGTCGTGCCGGCCACCAGCCTGCGCAAAGGCGACGTCGTGCGCGTCGCCGCCGGAGAAATGATCCCCGGTGACGGCGAGGTCATCGAAGGCATCGCGGCAGTCAACGAAGCGGCGATCACCGGCGAATCCGCACCGGTGATCCGTGAGTCCGGCGGCGACCGTTCGGCCGTCACCGGCAACACGCGGCTGGTGTCGGACTGGTTGCTGATCCGCATCACCGTCAACCCGGGCGAGTCCACGCTGGACCGCATGATCGCCCTGGTGGAAGGCGCCAAACGCCAGAAAACCCCCAACGAAGTCGCGCTGGATATCCTGCTGATCGGCCTGACCCTGATCTTCCTGCTGGTGGTGGTCACCCTGCAGCCGTTCGCGCACTTCGCCAATGGCAGCTTGCCGCTCGTGTTCCTGGTCGCACTGTTGGTGACGCTGATTCCTACGACCATCGGCGGCTTGTTGTCGGCCATCGGTATCGCCGGCATGGACCGTCTGGTGCGCCTCAATGTGATCGCCAAATCCGGGCGCGCGGTGGAAGCGGCGGGTGACGTGCATGTGTTGCTGCTGGATAAAACCGGCACCATCACCTTTGGTAACCGTCGCTGCGCGGCGGTGATCGCCGCGCCTGGCGTCAGTGGTCGGGATTTGGCCGAGGGTGCGCTGCTCGCATCGCTGGCAGACGACACCGCAGAGGGCAAATCCATCGTCGAATACCTGCGCACCTTGCACCCGCAGGCTGAGCCGACCCTGGACCAACTGACCTCGGTGCCCTTCAGTGCGGAAACGCGTTTGTCCGGTGTCGACTACGAAGGCCGTGTGTTCCGCAAGGGCGCGGTGGATTCGCTGCTGGCGTTTATCGGCCAACAACGCCGCGACCTGCAACCGGCACTGTCGCGGGAAATCGACAAGATCGCCCAAAGCGGCGGCACACCCTTGCTGGTGTGCGCCGACGGCAAATTGCTCGGTGCGATCCACCTCAAGGACGTGGTCAAGCCTGGCATCCGCGAACGGTTTGCCGAGCTGCGCAAACTGGGAATTCGCACCGTGATGGTGACGGGCGATAACCCGCTGACCGCTGCGGCGATTGCTGCCGAAGCCGGCGTGGACGATGTGCTGGCCGAAGCCACGCCGGAGAAAAAACTCGCGCGCATTCGCCACGAACAGAACGACGGTCGTCTGGTTGCCATGTGTGGCGACGGTGCCAACGACGCCCCGGCACTGGCCCAGGCCGACGTCGGCATGGCGATGAACGACGGTACCCAGGCGGCTCGCGAAGCGGCCAACATGGTCGACCTCGACAGCGACCCGACCAAGCTGCTGGACGTGGTGCAGATCGGCAAGGAATTGCTGGTGACCCGCGGCGCGCTGACCACGTTTTCCATCGCCAACGACGTGGCCAAGTACTTCGCAATCCTGCCGGCGCTGTTCGCCTCGATCTACCCGCAATTGGGCGTGCTCAACGTGATGCATTTGCAGAGCCCGCAGAGCGCGATTCTCTCGGCCATTGTGTTTAACGCGTTGATCATTGTGGTGCTGATCCCGCTGGCGCTGCGCGGTGTGCGCGTGCAGGCGGCGAGCGCGGCGGCGTTGCTGCGTCGCAACCTGCTGATCTATGGGCTGGGCGGGATTGTGGTGCCGTTCGTGGGCATCAAGGCGATCGACATGCTGCTGACCGCGCTGCACCTGGTTTGACCCGATTCCTGGGGGCGCCACGTCGGCGCCCACAGGTTGCAATGACTCACGTGAGGAATCTGAAATGTCCACCATGATCCGCCCGGCCTTGAGCCTGCTGGTACTCATGACCCTGATCACCGGCGTCGCCTACCCATTGGTGGTGACCGGTGTCGCGCAAGTCGCTTTTCCTGACCAGGCCAACGGCAGTCTGGTGCGCGATGCCGACGGCAAAGTGCGCGGTTCCAGCCTGATCGCCCAGGATTTTACCGGCGATCAGTGGTTCCATCCGCGCCCGTCGGCCGGCGCATTTGCGACGGTTTCCAGCAGCGCGAGTAACCTGGGCCCAAGCAACCCGGCGTTGGCCACGCGCGTCTTCGATGATGCCAATAAACAACTGGTGCCAGGCCAGGGGCCGGTGCCGTTGGCCTCGCTGACTACCTCTGGCAGCGGTCTTGATCCACACTTGCCTCCACCGGCGATTGCCTATCAACTGGCGCGGGTGGCAGCCGCACGAAATGTGCCGGTGGCAACCCTGCAGCGCTTGCTGGATGAGCACATCGAAAGCCCGCTGGTGGGGCCGCCGGTGGTGAACGTGTTGGCGCTGAACATGGCGCTGGAAAAGTTGTAAGTCGTGGTGCCGCCATCGCGCGCAAGCCCGGCTCCCACAGGGGAATGCACTCCAACTGTGGTAGCGGGCTTGCCCGCGATGGCGGCCTGAAGGACTCCAAATAAACACCTGAAGGAACCGCAACGCATGAGCGACTCCGGCCGCGCCGACGCCCTGTTAGCCGATCTGCCCCGGGACGGCCGTGGCCGGCTCAAAGTCTTTCTCGGCGCCGCGCCGGGCGTGGGCAAGACCTACGCCATGCTCCAGGCCGCCCACACCCAGCTGCGCCAGGGCGTGCGGCTGATCGCCGGGGTGGTCGAAACCCACGGCCGCGCCGAGACCGAGGCCTTGCTCAGCGGCTTGCCGCAGCAACCGTTGGTGCGCACCGAATACCGCGGCGTGATGCTCGAAGAAATGGACCTGGACGGCCTGCTCGCCGCCAAGCCCAAGCTGGTGCTGGTCGACGAACTGGCCCACAGCAACGCCCCCGGCAGCCGGCATGAAAAACGCTGGCAGGACATTCAGGAACTGCTCGCCGCCGGCATCAATGTGTTCACCACGGTCAACGTCCAGCACCTGGAAAGCCTCAACGATCAAGTGCGCGGGATCACCGGCGTGCAAGTGCGCGAAACCCTGCCGGACTGGGTGCTGCAAGAGGCGGACGAGTTGCTGCTGATCGACCTGCCATCGCGCGAGCTGCTGGAGCGTCTGCGCGACGGCAAGGTGTACGTGCCGGAGCAGGCCCGTGCGGCCATCGACGCGTTTTTCACCCAGACCAACCTGATGGCCCTGCGCGAACTGGCGATGCAGACCGCCGCCGCCCACGTCGATGACGACCTGGCCCAGGGCTATCGGCAACTGGGCCAGGCTGCGCCGGCGGTGCGCGGCCGCTTGTTGGTGGGCGTGGATGGCGATGCGCAGGCCGAACGCCTGGTGCGTCACGCCAGCCGCGTCGCTCAACGCCGACATTTGCCCTGGAGCCTGGTGCATATCGACAACGGCCGTGCGCGCGATGAGCAAGCGCGCCTGCGCCTGCAAAACGCCCAGCAACTGGCCGAGCGCCTTGGCGGCGAAGTGGTGTTGCTGCGGGCGGGCGAGGTGGCGAAGACGCTGATCCAGCATGCCGCCGAACGCCGCGCGAGCCTGCTGCTGGTCGGGCAGTCGCGCATGCGTTGGCGGCGTCGGTTGTTCGGCGGTGGGCTGGCGGCGCGCTTGCTGCGCAATGCGCGCGGTCTGGAAATCAACGTCCTCGACAGCGACGACGTGCCCGCACCGCCGCGACTGCCGGATGTGCGCGGGTTGGTGTGGTTCGATTATGGCCTGGCAGTCGTCGCGACGATCGTGGCGGCGGCGCTGGCCTGGGCGGTGGCCAGCGTGTTGCCGCTGCCGAATATCTCGCTGGTGTTTCTCGCGGCGGTATTGCTGGTGGGCGTGCGCAGCAGCCTGGGGCCGTCGCTGGTGTGTGCGGCGCTGTCGTTTCTGACCTACGATTTTCTGTTTATTCCGCCGAATTTCTCCTTCGCCATCCAGCGTGAAGAGGACGTGTTGACGCTGCTGTTCTTTCTGCTGATGGCGGCGTTGACCGGCAACCTGGCCGCGCGTCAGCGTCGGCAGCTGCAGGCCTTGCGCGATACTCAGGAAGAGACCAGCGAACTGCTCGATCTGTCGCGCAAACTCACCGCCGCCACCGATCGCCAGGCGGTGATCAGTGCGGCGGCCCATCATCTGGAAGGCTGGAGCGATCTGGAGCTTTGCCTGGTCAATCGGGACGCGCATGGCGATTGGCAGGTCGAGACCGGTTCACCGCTGAACCTCACAGAAGCCGAACGCGCCGCCGCCGATTGGGCCTGGCAGCACGATCAACCGGCCGGCATGGGCACCGGCACGTTGCCGTTCGGGCGCTGGTGGTGGTGGCCGCTGTCGGGCGAGGAGGGGCCGCTGGGTTTGCTTGGCGTGAGCCCCAAACCGGGCCTGGAGCTGAGCGGGCAGCGTCGTCGCCTGCTCACCGCATTGAGCCAGCCGCTGGCCCAGGCCTTGGCTCGGGCGCAATTGGCGCAGGAACTTGAATCCGCGCGCTTGCATGGCGAAACCGAGCAACTGCGCAGCGCCTTGCTGGCCTCTGTGTCCCACGACTTGCGTACGCCGTTGACGTCCATGCGCGGCAGCATCGACAGCCTGTTGGCGCTCGGCGAGGCGATTCCTCTGGAGGATCGCCGCGAATTGCTCGAGGGCACCCGCGATGAAGCCGAGCGCCTGGACCGCTATATCCAGAACTTGCTGGACATGACGCGCCTGGGCCACGGTGCGCTGAAACTGGCGCGTGATTGGGTTTCGCCCGGCGATATCGTCGGCAGCGCCCTAGGCCGTTTGCGCGCGGTGCTGGCGCCGCTGCAGGTCAAGACTGACGTGCCGGCCGAGTTGCCGTTGCTGTATGTGCACGCCGCCTTGATCGAACAGGCGCTGGTCAACGTGCTGGAAAACGCCGCACGTTTCTCACCCGCCCAAGGCCGTTTGGAGGTGAGCGCGGGCGTGGCGGATGACCAATTGTTTTTTGCGGTGGCCGATGAAGGGCCGGGGATTCCCGAAGACGAGCGCGCGAAGATTTTCGATATGTTCTACACCGCCGCCCGCGGTGATCGCGGCGGGCAGGGCACGGGCCTGGGCCTGGCGATTTGCCAGGGCATGGTTGGCGCACACGGTGGGCGTATCAGCGTCGCCGAGGGCATTGAAGGGCGGGGCACGTGCATCACCTTGTTCCTGCCGTTGCCGACTCAGCCTGGCCTGGAACGCGAGGCTTGAGCTACCCTCTTTTTTCCACGGATTTTGATTGGACACCATGAGCCAGACCGCGACGATTTTAGTCATTGATGACGAACCGCAGATTCGCAAATTCCTGCGCATCAGCCTGGCCTCCCAGGGCTACAAGGTGATCGAGGCCGGCACCGGTAACGAGGGCCTGGCCCAAGCGGCATTGAGCAAACCGGATTTGCTGGTGCTCGACCTCGGCCTGCCCGACATGGACGGCCAACAAGTGCTGCGCGAGTTTCGCGAGTGGTCGACGGTGCCGGTGCTGGTGCTGTCGGTGCGCGCCAGTGAAGTGCAGAAGGTCGAGGCCCTGGATGGCGGCGCGAATGATTACGTGACCAAGCCTTTTGGCATCCAGGAATTTCTCGCCCGCGTGCGCGCATTACTGCGCCAGGCCCCGGCGGGGGAGGCTCAGGAAGCGGCCTTGAGTTTTGGCCCGCTGACGGTGGACCTGGCCTATCGCCGCGTGCTGCTGGACGGTGCCGAAGTGGCGCTGACCCGCAAGGAGTACGCGGTACTGGCGCAACTGGCGCGGCATCCGGGGCGGGTAATCACCCAACAACAACTGCTCAAGGATATCTGGGGGCCGACCCACACTGAAGACAGTCACTACCTGCGCATTGTGGTGGGGCATTTGCGGCAGAAGTTGGCGGATGACCCGACTCAGCCACGGTTTATCGTGACCGAGGCGGGGGTTGGGTATCGGTTGTTGAATGCCTGAGTTTGGCGGCGCCCGTGCAGGCCTCATCGCAGGCAAGCCAGCTCCCACCATTGAATGTGTTCACAGATCAGAATGTGGGAGCGGGCTTGCCCGCGATAGCGCCATCAGCCACAGCACACATTTCAGCCCTGCTCACTCTCATACTTGTCCAACGTATCCCTGGCAATTTCCCGTCCCAAAGCGATCAACTCCGGCGCTTTGTAAAACTCGAAAAACCGGCACACCCGCTTTGGCACGTTGATCAGCACATCCGGCGGGTAACCGGCGATCTTGTACTGCGCCAGCGATGTCTGCATCACCTCGAAACTCTGGTTGATCAGGTCCAGCAGGGACGCCGGGCCGACGTTGTCGATGATGAACGAACCGGTCGCCGACTTTGGCGCCCCGGCTTCCTCCGGCGCCGCCGCGGGTTGCTGGGATTCTGGTTCGGCCGATTCCAGCCATGGGTTGATCTCAGCTGTCTGAGCGTGCAAAGCCTCCTGCTCAAGCTTCATTAACTGTTCAGCTTGTTTGCGGCGAAACGGCAGGTGTGAACCCAACGACTTGGCCAAGCTGTTGAAGCGACTCTTGAACGCCGGCGGACGCTGGATCACGGGCAGTTGGTAATGTTTTTGGTTGGTGGCGTTGAGGTTGACCGCGATGATCAAGTCGCAGTGGCTCGACACCACCGGCACGATCGGCAGTGGGTTGAGCAGGCCGCCGTCCACCAGCATACGGTTGCCCTGCATCACGGGTGTGAACAGGCTTGGAATCGCCGCGGAGGCGCGCATGGCCTGGTGCAGGCAACCTTCCTGAAACCAGATTTCCTGCTGGTTGGTCAGGTCGGTCGCTACGGCGGTGTAGGGAATGCGCAGTTCTTCGATGTTGATCTCGCCGACGATCTTGCGGATCTGGCCGAAGACTTTTTCGCCACGAATCGCACCCAGGCGGAAGCTTACGTCGACCAGGCGCAGTACATCGAGGTAGTCGAGGCTTTCGATCCAGTTGCGGTACTCGTCAAGCTTGCCGGCTGCATAGATCCCACCCACCACGGCGCCCATGGAGCAACCGGCGATACAGGCAATGTCGTAGCCGCGCCGTTCGATCTCCTCGATCACGCCGATATGGGCATAACCGCGGGCTCCACCGGAGCCCAGCACCAAGGCAACACGTTTCTTCATGGTCCATGTCCTTCACAAAGCAGGTGCCCACAATGCACCCATTGAGGGGCAAGCTTCAATCTTCGCCGGGGGCTGTAATATTTTTCCAGGATCAGCGCAGTGCTCGGGTATGCTCTGACGATAGGCGCTCTGATTTCAGGCTGCGAACAAGGCACTTTTCCTTGTAGGCAACGTCTACACCCTACGACTGTTTTTCTTTATTTGAGGTGTCATCGATGAAAGCCTGGATGTGTGTGCCTGTGATTGTGTTGGCCCTGGCCGGCTGTGCCGGGAAAACCGCATACCGCGACAGCTGTGGCACGCAACTGGATGCCGCGTGGCACGAGCTGGACCTGGCCAAGGCTGAAGGTTTTGCCGGCACCGTGAGCTACTCCAAGGCATTGTCCTTGTTGACTGGCGCCAAGACCCAGCAGCAATTCGAAGCGTTTGAAGGCTGCTCCAACAAGGCCGAAAAGGCGCGGTTCTATATTCGTGAGTCGCGCGCCGGACGTTAATTTCTAGCGTCAAACAGGATTCTCATCGTCAAGGGAGGAAGGCATGTCAGCTTTGGTCGATCAGTTAGTCGCTCAGGTCATTGGCCTGGAAGTAGGGTTACTGAGCTGCCAGGCTCGCCTCGCCGCGGTCACCGACGATGAAGCCCTGCATGACCTGCGCACCACCGTGCGGCGCCTGCGCAGTTTGTTGCGCCCGTTGCGCGGGTTGCCGGGAGTCGAACAACTCGAATTGGCCGCCAGCACAGTCGGCCAAATGACTACGCCGCTACGCGACCGTGAGGTCCTGGCGGCGTATCTGCATCAGCACGGCTATCACCAGGCCGCTGAACGGCGCCTGCGCCTGCAACCCGACGCCTATCGCCAGGTGGCGCAGAGCCCGGAAGTGGCGCACCTGTTGCAAATTCTCGATGCGTTCCCACGCTTTATCCGGGCTTCGCAGCATCAGAAACTGCTCAAGGGCCTACGCCCGCGCATCGAGAAGCGCTTGGGCAAGCAATGGCACAAACTCGGTGATGCCCTCAAAGACCCAACCCATGATCGCCATCGCCTGCGGTTGCTGATCAAGCGTGTGCGCTACGCCGCCGAGGCCTACCCCGAACTGGACAAACTGCCTGCCAAAGCCATGTCGCGCCTCAAACAAGCCCAGGGCGCTCTGGGCGATTGGCACGACTGCTGGCAATGGCTGGCGCAGGCCGGGCACCAAGCGGATTTGCAACCGTGCGTGCCGGTCTGGCATCGCACCATGAGCAAGGCAGAAGGCCAGGCGGATCGGGTGCTGGACAAACTCAGCGCGGATTGTTTCTAGGCCGGTCCGGTTTTTGGCCGGAATGGGCGCTGTACCTCACCGGCTCGATGGTTAAGATCCCTCATCGGTTTTCTTGATGTGAGGTCGCCATGCGCTTTAGTGATTTGCTCGACGCAGCCCGTAACAACCCGTTGGACGTGACCATCCCCGCCGAATGGGCTCAGGGCCGCGCGACCTTTGGTGGCCTGGTTGCCGCGTTGCAGTACGAAGCCCTGCGCGCCCAAGTGCCGGCAGATCGACCCCTGCGATCTTTGGCCATCACCTTTGTCGGCCCCGTTGCGCCGGATGTGCCGGCCAGTTATCAAGTCGAAGTGTTGCGCGAAGGCAAGGCCGTCAGCCAGTTGCTTGGCCGCGTGGTGCAAAACGGTGAAGTAGCGACGCTGGTGCAGGCCAGCTTTGGCGCGCCGCGTGAGTCAGTGATTGAAGTCGCAAGCGAGGCGCCGCCTAGGTTCAAACACTGGGATGAATGCCAGGAGCTGCCCTACATCAAGGGCGTGACACCCGAGTTCATGCGCCACTTGGCGATGCGCTGGAGCGTCGGTGGGTTGCCGTTCACCGGCAATAAATCGCGCGACATGGGCGGTTGGGTGCGCCTGCGCGGGGACGTCAAGGAAGAGCCGCTGACCGAGGCGCATATCCTCGCATTGGTCGATGCCTGGCCCCCGGCCTTGCTTCCGCACCTGACCCAACCGGCGCCGGGCAGCACGCTGACCTGGACCATTGAATTTATCCAGCCGCTGCAAGACCTGACCACTCTCGACTGGTGCCAGTACTACGTCAACATCGAACACGCCCGCGACGGCTACGGCCATGCCGCGGCCGCGCTCTGGAGCCCGGCCGGCGAGTTGATCGCCATCAGCCGCCAGACCGTGGTGGTCTTCGCCTGAACCTCAGAACCGCTGGCTGCCTTGCGCTTCCAGTTTGCGACCGTGGCGCTGAAGCGCCACGCCTGCCAACACGCCGATCACGCCGACGGCAAAACTGGCCAGGCTCAGGCTGAACACGCCGGATGCCATCAGCAGAAAACCGATGATCAGCAGCGGCACCGCAATTAACTGCAGCCCCAGGTTGGTCGGGTGCTGATGGGTTTGTGGGTGAGTGCGCCATTGCCAGGCGGGAAAGTTGGGGTGACGTTTGCCCATGATGATGAATCCTCTGTCCGTTGAAACAACTTGAACAAAGTTTAGATCGCGGGCGGGCGGGGCGGCGAATCAAGGCTGGCTATGGGGGCTATAGCCAACCTTGTTTGGTTTACAACTTCAACTGCCCAATCGCCTTGCTCAATTCCCCGGCCAACGTCGCCAGCTCATTGCTGGTGGTCGCTGAATCCACGGTCTGCTGCACCGTGTTTTCGGTCACATCACGAATGCTCACCACGGCGCGGTTCATCTCTTCGGCGACATGGCTTTGCTGTTCGGCCGCCACGGCGATCTGGGTGTTGCTTTCGCGCATCTGCGCCACGGCGCCGGTGATTTCGGCGAGAGCCGCGCCGGCTTCCTGGGCTTGCTGTACGCAGTCGTCGGCCTTGAACGAGCTTTCCTGCATGAAGTCCACCGCGTCGCGGGTGCCGGCCTGCAGCGCCGAGACCATGTGGGTGATTTCGTCGGTGGAGCTTTGCACGCGTTTGGCCAGGTTGCGCACTTCGTCGGCGACCACGGCGAAACCACGGCCCATTTCGCCGGCGCGGGCGGCTTCGATGGCGGCGTTGAGGGCGAGCAGGTTGGTCTGTTCGGCGATGCTGTGGATCACGCCGACCACGCCGTTGATTTTCTGGCTGTCCTCGGCGAGCTTCTGAATCATCTCGGCAGTCTGTTGCACGCCGGTGGAAAGCCCGGCAATCGAACGCTGTACCCGGCTGACCACTTCCTGGCCGCTGCCGGCGAGGGTGTCGGCGGTTTGGGACAGGTCGCGAGTGGCGCCGGCGTGCTGGGCGATGTGGTAGACGGTGGCGGTCATCTCATTGATCGCGGTAGCGGCCTGATCGGTTTCGCTTTGCTGGCCGAGCATGCCGTGTTGCACCTCGTTCATGCTGCTGGCCAGGCGCGCGGCGCCATCGTCCAATTGCTGCGCGGTGTGTGCCACGGTGCTGACCACCCGCTGGTAGCCGGCTTGCATGGCGTTGAAGGCGCTGGCCATCTGGCCGACTTCGTCCTTGCAGGCCAGGGGTACGCGGGCCGAAAGGTCGCCGGTTTTCTCGACGTGCAGCATCACATCCTTGAGGGTGTTGAGTTGGCTGAGCAAAAAGCGGATCAGCAGTTGCGAGGCACCGAGCATCGCCAGCATCAGGATCAACACCGCCACCGCGTAGTTGGCGAAGCGTTCGCCGAACACTTGGCTCAGGCTGCGTCCGTAGGCCAGCACGGCGACCTGCTGGCCGTCGGCACGCGCGATCACGTTGGCACCGATCAGCGGGTTTTCACCGAACAACGGCATGTGATTGAGCTCGACCCAACCGCTGGCGTTGCCCAGGGCTGACAGATCCTGATCGGCCAGCTGTGGGACTTGTCCACGGGTAAACGTCAGCCAATGCTCGCCCTTGGGCAATGGCTTGTCGGCGGGCCAGGCACTCAGCAACCGCGCCTGCGCCTGTGCCGAAGCCTGGGAGGCATCGCTGCGCGCCTGTTGCTCGAGTTGCACGGCGTAGAGCACGAGCAACAAGGTGGTGATGAAGGCGACCGCGTTGACGGCCCAGAATTTGTATTTCAGCGAGATATTGCTAAGCCAGGCACCCATGGAAGGTTTTCTCTGATAGCGGAAACAGCATTGGCAAGGTGCCATTATTGTGCCGCTACTCAGGAAGCCGGTTTTGACATGGGTCAATGCGCCGCATTAATCCACTTGAGGCAAACCAAAAAACGCGCGCGAACAGGCGGTGCTGTGTGCAGCCAAGTCTTCCAGGGTTTCGTTGCGGTGCAGGGCGACTTCGCGCAGTACTTCCGGCAAGTAGGCCGGTTCATTGCGGCCGTTTTTCGGCTTGGGCCGCAGCGTGCGCGGCAGCAGGTAGGGCGCGTCGCTTTCCAGCATCAGACGGCCACGTGGGATTTCCCTGACCAGCGGGTGCAGGTGCGTCCCACGGCGCTCGTCGCAGATCCAGCCGGTGATGCCGATATGCAAGTCGAGGTCGAGGTAGCTGAACAGCGCCGATTGTTCGCCGGTGAAGCAATGCACCACGGCGGCGCTCAGGTGGTCGCGGTAATCCTTGAGGATCTCCAGCAAGCGCTGGTTGGCGTCGCGCTCGTGGAGAAACACTGGCAGTTTCAGCTCGACGGCCAGTGCCAGGTGTTCTTCGAGGACTTTTTCCTGTTGTGGGCGCGGGGAAAAATCGCGGTTGAAATCCAACCCGCATTCGCCCACTGCACGCACGCGGCTTTCGCTGATCAAACCCCGCAATTGCCGCGCGCTGTCGCCGTTCCAATCGCTGGCGGAGTGGGGATGAATGCCGGCGGTGCTGAACAGGCGCTGGCCGCTGTCATCGAGTTTTATGCAAAGCTCCAAAGCCTGCTCGCTGCCTTCGACACTGGTGCCGGTGAGCACCAATTGCTGCACGCCGGCGGCATAGGCACGGTCGAGAACGGCCTGGTGCCTCTCGTCGAAACTGGGGTTGGTCAGGTTGACGCCGATATCAATGAGTTGCATGGTGCTATCTCCGCCTGCGGCCGGAAAGCATATCAGAGCTGTAGATTTATAAGAAAAACGAAGAACTACAACAAGTTATAGCTGTCTTTGAACGTCGCAAGTGACATTGTGGTCGGTCGTACGCCTTCCTCCATGCCACCGTTGCGCGCCTTGCCAGCGCATAAAGCGCTCTGTTTCTGACCTCCAGCCCTTCGCCTTTCGCAGGGTGCTGGCCAGTATTCTTTCCGGAGAGCGGATGATCCGACCCTCGGCGTTGCTTGTGTTGTGCCTGACGTTACTGCTGCCCATGGCGGCGGTCGCACGTCTGGATGGGCCGCTGGAAGTGACCAAGCCCGGCAAGGTACGCGACCTGGCGCAGATTCGCTCCAGTCGCACGCTGCGTGTGCTGGTCAACCAGAGCCGTAACAGTTCCGGTGAGGTTCAGGGCCAGGCCATCGGTGTTGAGTACCATCGCCTGCGCGCCTTCGAGCAATACCTGAACGGCCACGCCCGTGACGGCGAAGAAATCACTCTCAAAATTATCCCGAAAGCCAAGGACCAACTGCTCGGCGCGTTGGCCCGTGGTGAAGGCGACCTGGTGGCTCCCGGTGAATTGCTTGATGTGAAGGCTGCGCACAAGATCAGCACCAGCGACCCGATTGCCAGTGATGTACCGTTGTGGCTGGTTGGCGTGAAGGGCGAGCGACGCTTTACCAAGTTGGAGCAGTTATCCGGGCGCACACTGGCCCTGACTACCGGCAGTGCAGCGGCGGATGCGATCAATCAGGTCAACCAGCAACTGGCCCTGCACAAGCGACCGCCGGTGAAGGTGGAATGGGTCGATCCGACCTTGGCGGTGGAAGATGTATTGGAGATGGTCCAGGCCGGGATCTTCCACCTCACCATCGTCGAGAAACCCATTGCCGAACGCTGGTCGAAAATCCTGCCCAAGCTGCGCTTTGATCGGCAAGTGGCAATCAGCGAGCCGGGCGATGAGTACTGGTTTGTGCGCCAGGATGCCTCAATGCTGCGGGCCAGTATTGACCGTTTCCTCAAGACCTACCGAACCCCGGCCGACCAGGACGTGGCATTCCAGCGTATCTACCGACGCCTTTATCAAGTGCGCAATCCACTGGCTCGCGCCGACCGTCAGCGCCTGGAGAAACTGCGCCCGGTGCTGCAAAAGCATGCGCGAGAGCAGGGCATGGACTGGTTGAACCTGGCGGCGCTGGCGTTCAAGGAGTCGGCGCTGGACCCCGGCGCGCGCAACAGTGGCGGCCCGACCGGGCTGATGCAGATCACGCCTTCGGCGGCGCAGCGAGTGGGCGTCAACAATATCGAGAGTCTGGACAGTAATGTGCAAGCGGGCGCCCGGTATCTGGCGATGATCCGTCGCAAGTTCTTCGCCAGCCCCAAGCTTAACGAGCGCGAGCGTATGGCCTTCGTGCTGGCGGCTTACAACATGGGGCCGGAGCGGGTGCAAGGCATGCGGGCCGAGGCTCGGCGCCGCGGTCTGAACCCCAACCAATGGTTCTTCCAGGTCGAGCGTATTGCCATGGAGCAAGTGGGCATGGCTGGCGTCAGCTATGTTAATAGCGTGAACAAGTACTACTTGGCGTTTGATCGGGAGCGGGAGTCTCTGGAACCGTCAACGCCAAAACTTGCCTCGCGTAAATAATCGGATTTATAGATGATTATTAAGCGATTTTTGCGCTTTTATCATTGCCTTATCCGATTAATATAGCGGCCAACCCATCCCCTACTTGGAAAAGGATTAGCACCATGAGCCCACTGATCAACCGTATCCTGTCTACCCGCGCTGGTTATGGCCTGACCATCCTGCGAATTTTTGTCGGCATCATCTTCGCTGCCCATGGTTCGCAAAAACTCTTTGGCTGGTTTGGTGGCTACGGCCTGGCGGGCACTGCGCAGTATATGGAAAGCCTTGGGCTGACTCCGGGCACCTTGATGGCGGTGTTGTCGGGCGGCACGGAATTCTTCGCCGGCCTGGCGTTGATCATCGGTTTGCTGGCGCGCCCGGCGGCCTTGGGCCTGACCTTCCTGTCGCTGGTGGCAATCTTCTCGGTGCATATTCATAACGGGCTGTTCATGGCCAACAACGGTTATGAATTTGCCCTCGCCTTGCTCGGCGGCTCTTTGGCGGTACTGCTGGAAGGGGCGGGCAAATTGTCTGCCGACCGCGCCATCGCCCGCTGATACTCAGATAAAACCCGGAAAAAGCCCGCCCTGTGCGGGCTTTTTCGTTGCTCGGGATTCTTGACACTGCCCCACCGGCTTCTCTAGGATGCTGCTCATGCGCCGATTTAAACAGCTAATTGCGGGGCGCCACTGGGCTCGATACAGCCCGACAGAAGCACGCACTCATCGAGAGGCAGGCTTCGAAATACCGCTAAAGCGCTGGTTCGGTGTTGCCTCTCACCTGCCCGCAGACTTTTGAGGCAGAGACACGACACGATGAATGCACTTCGCCCCCTCATACGCCTGGCCCCGATCACCGCGGACCTGACGCAACGCAATCCGAAAATCCTCCTGGGTGGCAAGCACCAGCCTACGCTGCTGCGTTACCTCGATGGCTGGCCGCGTCGCACCGGGCGACCTTCGGCGTTCCTGATCCAGTTTGTGGAAGATGGCGACTCCCTGGCCCGCTTTGCCGCCAACAGTTTCGACCTTGCAGTGATTCAGGCGCCCAGCGCCGCTGATGCCGATGAAGTCATCCGTCATCTGACGCGCATTGCCCGCCAGGGACTGATCGCTCGTCGTTGAGTGTTTAAAGCAGGTTGGCGGTCACGGCTGATCGACGTCGCCGGTTGTAAAGCGACACTGTCCACGCGATAAAGCACAACAGCAGCGGTACGGCGCTGATCAGCAGCAGTTTCAGGGTTAGCTCCAGTTGATGCACCGATGCGTAAGCCTCGACCTTGAGCGCCTGTAACTCCATGGGCAGTCGCAGGCGTTCCTTGTTCAGTGCTTGCAACTGGGTATTGGTATTCACCGCTTGGGTGCCGAAGCCGGTGTCCGGCGGTTTCAAGCGTTGCCATTCGTGCTCGGTTCGCTCAAGCCGTCGTTCAAGTTCCCCTGCCTTTTGGGCGTAGGCCTGTGCAGCGGCTTCGCGCCTGTCTGAAAGCGGGTTGGGTGATTGGCTGGCCATTGCACGGGGCCGAATGCTCGCTAGAACATCAGGAGCCGCCAGGTTATCCAGGGTATTCAAGACAAACGTAACGTTGCCGTTGGCGGCTGAGCTGATGACAGAGTCCATGAGTAAATCAGTGTCGGCGACCACCACCACCTGAATGTCTGCAGCCTTTTGCAAACCAGCGGGCTGCCCATCGACACCGTCTGGAAATGCCGAATAGGCGGGGCCGCCAAGGCGAGCCGCAATCACCTGGCGTTGGCCGACAGCAGACGGTTGATCGATTTGTGAGTCGAGTGCGCTGGCTGATGCAAAGCGCGCAGCGTCCAATAGCGCAGACTGCGTAGAGCTTTGCAGCAGCGGGGTGAGCAGCGTGCGGCTTTTCCTGAGGCGAGAAAGTGCGCCACTGCTCGAGACAATCATCGTATTCAGTTTCCACGCGCTGACGTCGTCCGCCGTCATCGCCTGGCGTGGCAGGCTCAATCTGGCCGGATGGAAGACGGTTGGCTCGCCAGCGCCGGAAGACGCGGACGAGGCATAGAGATTATCCACCAGCAGCTTGTCCGCCGGCATCTGTACGCCCCACGCCGCAAGCAGGCCGTCCAACGTGGAGTTTGCCGGCGCGGCGTCTGCCGCGCTCTCGCTCAAAGGGTCGAGAAAGATCATCAACTTTCCGCCCCTGAGTACAAACTGTTCGATCGCGTACAGGGTTCGCTCGGGCAGTGCACGCGGGTGGACGACCATCAACGTCCCGATCGATTCAGGCACCTGTGGAATGTTCGATGCCAGGCTTTCGAGGGTGAAGTGCTGACGCATTTTCGTCAGTAACTGCCCGGCGGACTCGTTCAACGCCAGCCCTGTCAGCACGCCAACAGTGGGTGGCGCTGGGTGCCCCAGTGTGTAGATCAAGTGGCTTATTGCATATTCGAGCACCGGCTCGTCATCCAGGCTGAATGCGTCGATACGTTGTGCGGCCTGGCCTGCACGCACGCCTATCAGACCGAGGAACCCATGGGTGTCGTCCAGCCCGAACAGGCCCGCTTTATAGGCCTCTTCTGAATAAGGCGCCGGATCAATAACGTGCAAGTTAATCCTGCCCTTGGCGGCTTTTTCGAGCTCTTCAAGCAGGTCTTCCACACGCTCGCCATAGCGTTTCAACGCCTGGCTTTTTCGCGGGTCATGGCGTGAGTTGAAGTAATACAAATCCACGGGGGCCTCAAGTGAGGCGAGCAGTTGCCGTGCCTGCGGCGACAACGTATGGATTTTGTGTTGTGAAAAGTCCCAACGGATGTCGGGAAGGTTGTTTACCCAGACCAGATTAAAGGCCAGAAAGAGTAATGATATGACCGTAAGTGTCATACCCGTGCGAATAGCGGATCGCATGCGGTGCTTTCCTTCTCAACGGGCTTTGTAATTGAGTGTGACTGCTGTTGCCGCAAGAAAGGCAAGGATCACGCTGACGAAGTACAGGCTGTCATGGAGTGTCAGTTTGCCGTTGTCGAGAGCGCCAAAGCGTAAGATCGGGTCAAGCGCGATCAAACTGTCTACTACCCAAATAGGCGCCTGGTGCTCAAGGGAGTCCAGTGCTGAAGAAAGCATGCTGACGGTAAGCAGCAAGCCGAGCGTCAGTAGGAAAATAACGATGCGCCGGTGGGTCAGCGCGCAGATAAAGCATCCCACCGATAGATAACTTCCCGCGAGCAACCCGCTTGCCAGAAATTGTGACGTGATAACGGCGTTGTCCGCGGCGCCCAGGTAGTTGGCGACAACCACCAGAGGAAAGGTCAGGGCCAAGGCAATGCCACACACGACCCATGCGGCCAGAAATTTTCCCAGCACGCGTTCGACGGTCGTGATGGGCAGCGTTTTCATCATGTCGCGCATGCCAGGGTGATGTTCGTCCGACCACAGCTGCGTTGACAAGGTTGGAATCAGCAGCAGGTAGAGCCAAGGGTGTAGCTGGAAAAACACTTGTAAGTCAGCACCGCCTTCTTCGAGCCACGGGCTCGTATTCAGCCCCAGTGCCGCGCACAGCAGCACAAACGCAGCAACACTCAAGTACGTGCCTGGCGTACGGGCATAGCTGACGAGTTGACGCTTGAAAATCACCGGCAGCAGTTTCACAGAGATACCTCATGACTCAAATGGCGAACGACTTCGTTCAGGCGCCCTGTTTCCAGTTTCAATGACGTTATGTTCCAGCCGCGGTTGGCGATCAGTGCGTTGATAGGGGGATAGATGCTGTGCCCGGGCAGGGCCAGAACGGTCACGGTGCCGGGTGTATGCCGGTCTTCTTCTATGCCTGCGACGCCCGGTAAGACGGCCAGTGCGAGTAAATCCAGAGGGGTTTCTGCGGCCAGGGTGACTGCCCGGTAGTGTCGGGATTTGCGCTGAAACTCGGACAGCGGCGTGTCAGCCACCAACTGGCCGCGCGCGATGACCAGCGCCCGCGTGCAAAGGCTGGCCAGTTCGTCGCAATGACGCGAGGCGATAATCACCGCCATTTCTTCGGTCAGGGACTGGACCAGTGTTCTGAATTTGAGTCGTTGATTCGGCGCCAGTCCTTCGCTCGGTTCATCCAGCAGAAGCAGGCTGGGTGTATGCAGGATGGCTTGGGCGATGGCTACCTTGCGCTTCAAACCTACGCAAAGCGCACTGATAGGAACATTGAGCACACGCGACAACTCCAGGCGCATGGCCGCTCGATCCACCCTGCTGCGTTTTTCAGCCCCGCTGAACCCTCGCACGTCGGCAATGAAATTGAGAAAGCCTTTAACGGACATCGTCTGATGGCTGAGCCCGGCCTGGAGTTGATAGCCGAGAACTTTGCGTGCTTGAAGTGGATGGGTCTGGGTGTTGAACCCATGGACGGTGATGGACCCGGAGGAGGGGTTAGCGATACCGGAGATCAAGTTCAGCAAGGTTGTTTTGCCGGCGCCGTCTTCCCCGAACAGACCGATACACTCCTGGCGCTGAGCAAACAATGAGAAATTGTTGATTACATTACTTTTGCCCAAGTGCTTAGTCAGGCTGCTTATCTCGAGCATGTTTTTACCGATTAAGTTTGGCTGAGCGTATGGAACGTGCGTGTTGTGTATGGATGAACTTTAAAAAGGTTACGTTTAATCAATACGCTTGGGAACGCGCGGGCGAAGTTATAAGAAAACTCCTACGTCAAGCCGGATAACTTACTGAAACAATTGCGCTGTTTCGAGAATGGTTAACGGTCGGATTTTTTATCTGGCGTTTATGTAAGGTTTGCTCTTTTGTAACGAGACCTGATTATCATGATGCTTCTACGTACTCTTGTTCTTGAACGCAGTGGCCAGGACGCCCCGGTTAACGGTGCTCTGCTCTGCGGATTTGCTGTTGCCCAGATCGACTGCAACTTTCTCGTCTATAGCCTTGATGAAGAGACTGAGCCGGGTAACTCCAGGGTTTATATCGCCGCGTTGCGTAAAAAACTCGACCGGCATTTTCTGGGCAGTATCGAGTCCAAAGAAGACCTGCAAGTGGCCATGCAAGTCTTCAAGCAAATCCTGATGGCCGCGGCAGCCTCCGGCACTAAAGCCAGCGCAGTGAACGACAGTTCGATTGCATTCCATTTCATTGATTTGAAAGGCTGCAAATTACCGCCCGCCAGGCCCGAGGATCATCATTCGATGATCATCAAGAAGGCATTGGTAATGAAGGTGATTACCCTGGGCATGTCTGCGCCTGTCTTGCCTGCGATCGAAAGTGCTTCCTTGATCGTGCCGTCCATTCGCTTCTCATCACAAATGATCCCGCCCGCCAGAACTTCAAATCTACCCACCCCCGTCGAGCCGCCGGTGCTTGAGCCTGTGGTTGCTGAGGCGTTGGATATTCCCGTCGCAACTGCACAGAAGGAAGCGCTGGCAGAGCCCGTTGCGCAGCCGGCTCAATTGGCACCGAGTGAACCCGCGTCATTGCAGCGCCCCGTTGAAATGGAACATGCATTGATGCCTGAGCTGGACAGTACGCTGACCAATCTTGCCAAGGTCGCCCAGGACCTGACGCAACAAAAAAACGCGGTGATTGAGCGAGAAAAAGTGCTTGAGCAATGGCAGGCCCGGCTGCAACAAAAACAGGGCGAACTGGATGAAAAGGATCGTCAGTTGGAGCAGCACGCGACGCAACTGCAGGAGCAGCAAGCATACGTCAGCCAGAAGGCCCAGAAGCTGGCGCTGGCGATGTCTCAGGTGTCGGGTATGCGACAACGTTTGCAGGGCGTGCTGCTTGAGTTGGATCAAACCCTGGAAGGCTAGAGTGACGCAATGTGCTTGCCGATCTGGTTACTTTTCATAGTTCATTTATCATCACCCCTGCCAGTCGACGCCAAGGCATGATGCTGTGGCGTTTCGGCACCATTGGACATTGTCTGGGGATGCAAGCGTTTGAGTACCAAGCTGATTACCAAAGAAGGTCATGAGGCGCTAAAAAAAGAGCTGGATTATCTGTGGCGTGAAAAACGTCCGGACACCACGCGTAAAGTGACCTGGGCAGCGTCTCTGGGGGATCGCAGCGAAAACGCGGACTACCAGTACAACAAGAAGCTGCTGCGCGAAATTGACCGGCGGGTGCGTTACTTGCGCAAGCGGCTGGAAGATATGCGCGTGGTGGAATACATGCCTGAGCAGGAAGGCAAGGTATTCTTCGGCGCCTGGGTTGATATCGAAAACGAGCAGGGCGAGACCAAGCGTTTTCGTATCGTTGGCTATGACGAGATTTATGAGCGCATGGACTACATCTCCATCGACTCACCGATGGCCCGGGCGTTGCTCCGTAAGGAGGTCGACGATGAGGCCATCGTGCAAACCCCGACCGGCGAGGTGTGCTGGTGGATTACCGGTATCGAGTATGTGAAATAAACGCTGCTGGCCCGTACTCCGAATAGCGTACGGGCCATCAATGTTTCAACCTTCGCGCAATACCGTCAGTGGGCTGGCATTCAACGCACGGCGCGTGCCGAATACGCCGGCACCGCCGATCAGCACGGCACCGATCACCGGCAGCAGCAACAGCCACGGGTGAGGGTGCCAGGCCAGGTCGAACGCGTAGCGGTACAACACCCATGTCACCAATTCCGTACCCAGCGCTGCCAGCAGGCCGCTGACTGCGCCGAGCAAGCCGAACTCGATGCGGCGTGCCTTGACCAGCAACTTGCGCTCTGCACCCAGTGCACGCAGCAGCGCCCCCTGGCGAATGCGCTCATCCAGGGTGGCCTGCAAGCCGGAAAACAGCACCGCCATGCCGGCCGCCAGTACAAACAACAGTACGTATTCCACCGCCAGGGTCACTTGGGCGAGGATGCTGCGCAACTGCTCCAGCAAAGCCTCGACCTGCAGGATGGTGACGGCCGGGAACGCCCGGGACAGGTCAACGATCTGCTGATCATGGCCTGGCGCCAGGTAGAAGCTGGTCAAGTAGGTCGCGGGCAGGTCCTTCAAGGTGCCCGGTTGGAAGATCATGAAGAAGTTGGGCTGGAAGTTATCCCAGTTGATGGTCCGCAGGCTGGTGACGCGCGCTTCACGATTTTCTCCGCCGACGGTAAAGATCAGATGATCGTTGAGTTTGAGCTTCAGGCTTGCAGCGACCTTGGCTTCCACCGAAACCCCGGGGACTTCATCGCCTGGTTGCTGAGACCACCAGGAGCCGGCTGTCAGCACATTGCCCGGTGGCAGGTCGGCGGCCCAGGTCAGGCTCAAGTCACGCTGCACCGCTCGGTCGCCGCTCGAGTCTTTGCTGACAATTTCCTGCACCGCTTCGCCATTGATGCTGATCAGCCGGCCCGGCACCACGGGGTACAACGGCGCCGATTGCGCCTGTACGTCCAGGAGTCGGGCGCTGAAGGCGTCCTTGTCGGCCGGCAGGATGTTCAGGGCGAAATAGTTGGGCGCATCCTTGGGCAGCTGGTTTTGCCAGGTGTCCAGTAACTCGCCACGCAGCAGGGCGATCAAGCCCATGGACAGCAGGATAAGACCAAACGCCAGCGACTGCCCGGCCGCCGCCAACGGATGACGCAGCAACTGCCCAAGACCCAGACGCCAGGGCAGCGTGGCGCGAGCCAACAAGCGCCGCAAGCTTTGCAGCAACAGCAGCAGCAAGCCGCCGAGGATCAGCGCAGCCACTACACCGCCGCCCAGCAAGGCGAAGGTCAGCACCAGGTCGAGGCTAAGGCGCCACATAATCAGGCCGAGCGCGAACAGCGCCGCGCCATACACCATCCAGGTACTGGACGGGATCGGCAGCAGGTCACGGCGCAATACCCGCAGCGGTGGTACACGCCCCAGCGCCGCCAGCGGCGGCAAGGCGAAACCGGCGAGGGCGACCAGCCCGGTGCCGATGCCTGCGACCGCCGGCAGCAGCCCGCCGGGCGGCACGTCCGCCGGCAGCAGGTCGTGCAGGAAATAGAACAGGCCAAACTGCGCCAGCCAGCCAAGCAGGGCGCCGGCCAGGCTTGCCGCCACGCCCAGCACGCTCAGTTGCAGGGTGAACAGCAACATTGCTTCGCGGCGCGACAGCCCAAGGCAGCGCAACAGTGCACTGGCATCGAAGCGTCGGCTGGCGAAGCGATTGGCCGACAATGCCACCGCCACGCCGGCCAGCAAGACCGCCACCAGGCTGGCCATGTTCAGGTAGCGCTCGGCCTTGCCCAGCGCGCCGCCGATCTGCTGGTTGCCGTCTCGCGAATCCTGCAGGCGCTGGTTGGCGGCGAGGCCCGGCTTGACCAGGTCGCGATAGGTTTGCAGTGCCGTGCTGCCTTGAGGCGCGCGCCACAGTTCACGGTAACTCACGCGGCTGCCGGGCTGCACCACGCCGGTGGCATCGAGGTCGGCAAGGTTGATCATGACGCGGGGTGTAAGGCTGTAGAAGTTACCGGCGCGGTCTGGCTCGTACGTCAGTATGCGCGTCAGTCGCAGGGTCTTCATGCCGACATCGATGCTGTCGCCGACTTTCAGGTCCAGCGCCGTCAGCAGCCTTGCTTCCACCCAGGCCTCACCGGGCTTGGGTCCACCGCCAGGAGTTTCAGTGCCGAACGGTTCTGCCGCACTTTTGAGCTCGCCACGCAGCGGGTACTGCTCGTTGACCGCCTTGATGCTGGAAAGCTGAATGCCATTATCCGTGGCGATGACGCTGGAAAACTCAACGATGCGGGCATGATCCAGGCCCAGTTCAATCCCGGACTTGATTTGTTCGGGACGGGCTGGCGAGCTGCCTTCAAGCACCAGGTCGGCGCCGAGGAACTCGGTGGCACGCAACAGCATGGCGCCATTGAGACGCGCACCGAAGTAGCCGATGGCAGTGCTGGCCGCCACGGCCACCACCAGCGCGAAGAACAATACGCGCAACTCGCCGGCGCGGGCATCGCGCAGCAATTGACGCATGGCAAGGCTGAACAGGCGCAACAGCGGCAAACGGGCCATCAAGGCTCCAGGGGCGCGACCATCAGGCCGGCTTCAAGGCGGATCAGGCGTCGGCAACGGTGGGCCAGGCGCTCGTCGTGGGTGACGAGTACCAGGGTCGTGCCGCTTTCTTTATTAAGTTCGAACAGCAGGTCGCTGATGCGTTCGCCGGTGTGGCTGTCGAGGTTGCCGGTGGGTTCGTCGGCAAACAGCACATCCGGTTCGGCGGCGAAGGCTCGGGCGATGGCAACCCGTTGTTGCTCGCCACCGGAAAGCTGGCGTGGCGAGTGGGTCAGCCGCTGGCCCAGGCCGACGCGCTCGAGCAGGTGTTTGGCGCGCTCGCGGGCGTCCTTGCGGCCGTCCAGCTCCAGCGGCAGCATGACGTTTTCCAGGGCATTGAGACTGTCGAGCAGCTGGAATGACTGGAAGACGAAGCCGACGTGCTCGGCGCGGATGCGTGCGCGTTGGTCTTCATCCAGGGTGCTCAAGGCTTGGCCTGCCAGTGTGACTTCGCCACTGCTGGGCAGATCGAGGCCGGCCAACAGGCCCAGGAGGGTGGATTTGCCGGAGCCGGAGCTGCCGACGATAGCCAGGCTATCGCCCTTGTTCAGTTCCAGGCTAAGTTCGTGCAGGATAGTCAGTTCACCTTCCGCGCTGGGAACCACTTTGCTAAGGTTTCGCGCGGTGAGAATGCTTGCGCCCATGGAGAATCCGATGCGAATGTGGTTTTTGAGTGCTGGCCTGGCCTTGATGTGCATGGCCCAGAACGCAGCGGCGGGTACAGTCCTGATCGTTGGCGATAGTATCAGTGCCGGTTTCGGCCTGGATACCAGCAAAGGGTGGGTGGCCTTGCTGCAGCAGCGGCTCAAGCAGGAAGGTTTTGACGACAAGGTGGTCAATGCGTCCATCAGCGGCGACACCAGCGCAGGTGGTCTCGCGCGGCTGCCGGCGGCGCTTGCAGAGCATAAGCCGGACCTGGTGATTCTCGAGCTGGGCGGTAACGACGGCCTGCGCGGTCAGCCGCCAGCGCAATTGAAACAAAATCTTGCGTCGATGATTGACCAGTCCAAGGCCGGCGGCGCCAAGGTGCTGCTGCTGGGCATGCAGTTGCCGCCCAACTACGGTCCCAAATACACCACGGCGTTTGCCGAAGTGTATGGCGCCTTGGCCAAGGAAAAAAGTATCCCGCTGGTGCCGTTTTTCCTTGAAGGTGTGGGCGGCCATCCGGAGTTGATGCAGGCCGATCAGCTGCACCCGGCGGTCGGTGCCCAGGGCAAGTTGCTGGAAAATGTCTGGCCAACGCTAAAACCGCTGCTATGACGCTTTTATACCGGCAGGCTTTCGGCTAAGGTGGCGCCCCCCCGATCTGGAGCCCCCGATGTCGCGCCCTGCCTGGTCCCTGTTCAATTACCAACTGATCGAGCCTGACGAGCAGCTGGACCTGTTCGCCTGCCAGGAAGTTCGGGTGCATCTGGTCGCGCGGCAATTGGAGCTGGGCGGCTCGATCGATCGCACTCTTTGCGGGACTTTATTGCCCGCACAACCGCGTTGGTCATCTGTCGACCGCTCGATCTTTCAAGACCAGCGACTGTGCCCCCTGTGCCGAGCCATCCTCGAATCGCAGAAGCGTGGCACACCGCCGATCTGGCCGGAGCTGCGTTTCGAGCTGTAAAGGCTTGCGCACGGTCGCAGGCCCTCTGCCTTCCCCTCTGACACCCGTGTACAATCAGTTTTTTCCTACCCGTCGTTCTGCGAAGGATTTTCCGGATGTTGTCGCGCCTTTCCGTCGTTTCCTGCTGCCTGTCCCTCGCTGCGCTCTGTGCAGCCGGTTCGGCATCAGCGCTGCAGTTGCCCTTGCCGCCGCCCGGTGAAGACATTGTCGGTCAGGTTCAGGTGATCAAGGCCAAGTACGAAGACACCTTCGCCGACCTTGGCACCACCTACGACCTGGGTTATTCGGAAATGGTCGCGGCCAACCCTGGCGTCGACGCCTGGTTGCCGGGGGCCGGTACCGAGATCGTGCTGCCGACGCGCTTCATCCTGCCGCCGGGTCCTCGCGAAGGCATTGTGATCAACCTGGCGGAATACCGGCTTTACTATTACCCCAAGGGCCAGAATGTGGTTTACACGTTCCCCTTGGGCATCGGCCGTGAAGGCTGGGGTTCGCCGGTTGCGCACACCACCATCACCGGCAAGATCCCCAACCCGACCTGGACGCCGCCCGCGTCGATCAAGGCCGAGCACGCTGCCAATGGTGACCCGCTGCCTAACGTGGTGCCTGCCGGACCGGACAACCCACTGGGCCCGTTCAAGTTCACCTTGGGCACGCCGGGTTACTTGATTCACGGTTCCAACATGAAATTTGGTATCGGCACGCGTACAAGCCACGGCTGCTTCCGCATGTTCAACAACAATGTGCTGGAGATGGCCGACATGGTGCCGGTCGGCACATCGGTGCGCATCATCAATGATGCCTACAAGTTCGGCAGCAGTGGCGGCAAGGTCTACCTTGAGGCGCATACACCGCTGAACGATGACGGCACGCCGTCCGTGGTCGACAAGCACACGGCGGTCATCAATGCTTTGCTCAAGCGTGAAGACTTGGCCAATAACCTGCGGGTGAACTGGGATCAGGTGCGCGATGTGGTGGCGGCCGAAGACGGTCTGCCAACGGAGATTGGTGTACCGGGCGCCACTGCGCCGGTGGCGTCCAGCACGCCGGTCGATCTGCAGCAGTAAGCCTGCTCGATCCCTGGCCCGCCTCAGCCTTGCGCTGCGGCGGGCTTTTTATTGCCCGGGCTTCAGGGCCGAATCCCGGGCAATAAAAAGCCGACCCAAGAATGGATCGGCTTGATAACAACCCCGAAGGATTATTACTTGCGGCTTGCTTTTTCAAGCATGCGCAGAGCGCGCTCGTTAGCTTCGTCAGCAGTCTGTTGTGCTTTTTGAGCAGCAGCCAGAGCTTCATCAGCTTTACGGTAGGCTTCGTCTGCACGAGCCTGGGAGCGAGCTGCTGCGTCTTCAGTTGCAGTCAGACGAGCTTCGGTTTCTTTGGAGACGCTGCTGCAACCGGTAGCCAGAACTGCGGCCAGAGCCAGAGCAGAGAATTTCAGAACGTTGTTCATCGTGTTCCCCTTCAAGGACTTTCTATTAAATGGCTACTTTCTCAGAGTGAGCGGATAGCCGGCGTACATACTACTCATTACTTGTAGTAAGTAAACTGACGTAGCGCAAGAAGCAAAAAAAATTCTTGCGCCGAATCTGTTTTGGCTAATCTTTAGGAGGTTTGTATAAAAACCCTACAGATTTTTTCATTTCCCTGGGAACTCGATCCAGGCTGAGAGGTCCGGCCCGCATGTGCCGGGTCCGGTAAACAGGTAAAGATTTATATATCGAGGTTGACACTTTTTTTCAGTGGGCCGTTACCGCCTCGCGCATCTTTTGCGTATGTAGAGGTGACTTTAAGAGCGGCAGTTCGTCTCAAGATTCAACTGCCGGCAATGTTCAGGCTATCGATCACTGATTGATCGAGGCCCTTTCTGTAACCGCCAGCGGCAAGGGATGACGAGTGCGCCTTGAGCTATTGCAGCATTGGTGACTACTATTCCCTACGTGCTGGTTGTGAGCGCTATAGGTTTTCTCGTTGTCGAAACCGGCACGGGGTGGCGTAGATGTTCCTTCGCCGGAAAAACATCGGTAAGGTAGGGGTCAAAATCCAAGACCCGCGAGGAGTAGTGATGAGCGAGGCGTTGTCCATCCACCATGACCAGGCAGGTCATCAGTTCGAGACCAATGTGGACGGTCATCGTGCCTATCTGACCTATATGGACCTCGGTAAACAGACCCTGGATATCTATCGCACCTTCGTGCCCAACGCGTTGCGGGGCCGTGGCATTGCTGCGGCGTTGACCGAAGAAGCGTTGAAGTTCGCCGAAGAGGCCGGCTACACGGTGATCCCGTCGTGCTCTTATGTAGAGCGCTACATGGAGCGCCACCAGCGCCATGCCGCGAAGCTGTAACTGAGCGACCGCACCACGAAAAACGCCGGGCTAAGCCCGGCGTTTTTGTGTGCGCGATTCAGCGGTTCAAGTGCGTTTGCGTTTCGGCAATACGTCCTTGAGCTTGGCGTGCATGCTGCGCAGGGTGGTTTCGGTGGCGGACCAGTCGATGCAGGCATCGGTGATCGACACGCCGTACTGCAAGTCGGCCAGGTCTTTTGGAATGGCCTGGCAACCCCAGTTCAGATGGCTCTCGACCATCAGGCCGATAATCGACTGGTTGCCTTCGAGGATCTGGTTGGCGACGTTTTCCATCACCAGTGGCTGCAGGGCCGGGTCCTTGTTGGAGTTGGCGTGGCTGCAGTCGACCATGATGTTCGGCTTGATGTTGGCCTTGTTCAGCGCCTGCTCGCACAGCGCAACGCTGACCGAATCATAGTTGGGTTTGCCGTTGCCGCCGCGCAAGACCACGTGACCATAGGCGTTGCCCTTGGTGGTGACGATGGACACGCCACCTTCCTGGTTGATACCCAGGAAGCGGTGCGGGCTGGACACCGATTGCAGCGCGTTGATCGCGACGGTCAGGCCGCCATCGGTGCCGTTTTTGAAACCCACGGCCGAAGACAGGCCGGACGCCATTTCGCGGTGAGTCTGGGATTCGGTGGTGCGCGCGCCGATGGCCGACCAGCTGATCAGGTCCTGCAGGTACTGCGGGGAGATCGGGTCGAGGGCTTCGGTGGCGGTGGGCAGGCCCATTTCGGCCAGGTCCAGCAGCAATTGACGACCGATGTGCAAGCCGTCCTGAATCTTGAACGAGTCGTCCAGGTACGGGTCGTTGATCAAACCTTTCCAGCCGACGGTAGTGCGCGGTTTCTCGAAGTAGACGCGCATCACCAGGTACAAGGTGTCGGACACTTCAGCCGCCAGCACTTTGAGGCGCTCGGCGTATTCGTGGGCAGCCTTGAGGTCGTGGATCGAGCAAGGGCCGATCACCACAAAGAGGCGGTGGTCGGTGCCGTCGAGAATGTCACGGATGACTTCGCGGCCCTTGGTGACGGTCTGCAGGGCAGCGTCGCTCAAAGGGATTTCGCGCTTGAGCTGATCGGGCGTGATCAGGGTCTCGTTGGATTCGACGTTAAGGTCATTGATCGGTAAATCAGCCATCGTGTTACTCGTCAGGGTCACGGGTGCCGGCCGCCAGCCATCCCCGTGCGGCGGAGCACAGCATGATTTGAATGCAGGGGGGAGGAACCTTAGCGCGTAACACGGGCCCGCGACAATGGGCAAAACCGGCTTTAATCCAGCGCCGGCGCCACAAAAGTCTCGCGGGAGAACTCACCGGCATGGCGCGAGACCCACTCGCGAGCCATGGCTTCGAGTTGCGCAGGCGTCGGCTCGGCGTCTTCGTGCAAGCGGCAGTAGCGTTCGATCTGGCACACTTGCTCGCCCATTCGCGCACCGAACAAGGCGTGCTCATCGGTAAAAGAGATGCCGATGCGATAGCCTTTTTCAAGCTTGCGACACCAGGCTACATAGCCCGGATAACGGGCGCTGGCGCCCAGGGATGGGATGCGCAGATCAACCGCAGTGCCCTGGCGCCAGGCACGCGGGCAATTGCAGGCGACGCCGCCCAGGCCGATAGTGTGCAGGCGTTGGCGGGGAATGGCAGGAGCGGGGCGTTGGATTAACTCGACAGCGACATCATCAGGGTGAGGTAAAAAACGACCCATGTACACGGACTCCGAGCACCGTCCAGTTGACGGCGGTGGCAGCAGTATAGTGAAGGAACTGGAATTGACCGACCTGGATATTGACCAGCAACTGCTGGGATTGCCAGGTATTTCGCTGGTGGTATTTACCAGTGTCGGTTGTTCCAGTTGCCGCTGGGCACGCCAGCAGCTGCCCGGCTGGCGTTTGCCGGTCGACCGCGTGTGCTGGGTGGATGCCGGGCACAACGGCGGTGCGGTCGAGCGCTACCAGATCTTTCATTTGCCCGCGTTATTCCTCGTGTGCGAGGGTCAATTTCTTGGGCAGTTGCACACCCGTCTTGCACTTGCCGACCTCACCGAGGCAGTGAATCAAGCACTTACCCGCACACCAGAGGATTTGCCATGACCGCAGTTGCATCCCCGTCGCCACGCATTGGCATTATCGGCACCGGTGCTATCGGTGGGTTCTACGGCGTGATGCTGGCGCGTGCCGGGTTCGACGTGCACTTCCTGTTGCGCAGCGAATACGCGGCGGTCAGCGAGCACGGCCTGCACCTCAACAGTACGCTGCATGGCACGTTGCACCTGCACCCGGTGCAGGCCTACGCCCACGCTGCGGACATGCCGGCGTGCGACTGGCTGCTGGTGGGCACCAAATCCACCGGCAACGTGGACCTCGCGCCGACCATCGCCCAGGTCGCCGCCCCGGACGCCAAGGTGGTGCTGTTGCAAAACGGCCTCGACGTCGAGGACAGCCTGCGCGAACACCTGCCGCCGTCGCTGCACTTGCTGGGTGGCCTGTGCTACATCGGCGTGCACCGCTCTGCGCCGGGCGTCGTCGAGCATCAGGCGTTGGGTCGGGTCAATCTTGGTTACCACAGCGGCACAGCGGCCAACGATGAATCGCGCCAGCAGGCGATTGTCGAAGAGGGCGCCGCGCTGTTTCACAAGGCCGGTATCGAGTCCCAGGCCATGGCCAATGTGCACCAGGCTCGCTGGCACAAGCTGGTGTGGAATGTGCCGTACAACGGCCTCTCCGTGTTGCTGGGCACTGGCACCACCGCGCTGATGGCTGATGAATCGAGCCGCGAGTTGATCCAGGCATTGATGGCTGAAGTGGTCAAAGGCGCGCACGCCTGCGGCCATGAAATCCCTGCCAGTTACGCCGAGCAGATGTTCGCCATGACCGAAACCATGGACGACTACCTGCCCAGCATGTATCACGACCATGTGCACAAACGTCCGCTGGAACTGGCGGCGATCTACGCCCGGCCATTGGCCGCAGCAAAAGCGGCGGGTTGCGAATTGCCACGCATGCAGGCGCTTTACCAGGCCTTGAGTTTTATTGATCGGCACAACCGCTGATTCGGGGGAAACACCATGGCGAAGGGATTGGGCGACAAACTGGTGCTGGCGATTTCGTCGCGTGCACTGTTCGACCTGAGTGACAGTCACAAGGTCTACCTGGCCGAAGGAGTAGAGGCTTACCGCAAGTACCAGATCGAGCACGAGGAAGAAACCCTCGAGCCTGGCGATGCCTTTCCTTTGGTCAAGAAGCTCTTGAGCCTTAACGCCAGCTTGGGCCGGGCCCGCGTCGAAGTGGTGCTGGTGTCGCGCAACAGTGCCGACACCGGCTTGCGCGTGTTCAATTCGATCCAGCATTACGGCCTGGATATTTCCCGCGCCGCGTTCGTCGGCGGGCGCAGTCCCTATCCTTACCTGGCCGCATTTGGCTGCCACCTGTTTCTGTCGACCCATGCCGAAGATGTGCGCAGTGCACTGGATGCCGGGTTTGCCGCGGCGACGATTCTGTCGGGCGGCCCGCATCGGGCCTCGAGTGAAGAATTGCGGATTGCGTTCGACGGTGACGCGGTGCTGTTTTCCGATGAGTCCGAGCGTGTCTATCAATCAGGCGGGCTGGAGGCGTTTCTGGCCAACGAGCGCGAGTCGGCGCGCCAGCCGTTGCACGGTGGTCCGTTCAAGGGGTTCCTGGCGGCGCTTAACGTGTTGCAGAGCGAGTTCGCAGACGAGGCGTGCCCGATTCGCACAGCGTTGGTTACCGCGCGTTCGGCGCCGTCCCACGAGCGGGTGATTCGTACCCTGCGCGAATGGGATATCCGTCTGGACGAGTCGTTGTTCCTCGGTGGTCTGGAGAAATCCGCGTTTCTGGAGGCGTTCGCCGCCGATGTGTTTTTCGATGACCAGGCCGGTCATTGCGAGAAGGCCAGGGAGGTGGTGGCCACCGGGCATGTGCCCCACGGCATCAGCAATGAGTTGAAAATCCACACCGAGAGCTGAGCCCCAGTCCCGCAGGCGCTGCTAAGCTCATTCAATCCCCGCCATCCTGGCCGTCCAGGAGGTTCTATGATTCGTTCGATGCTGTACGCCACGGACCTCGGTCTGTATGCGCCCTATGTCATGCAGCATGCGCTGGCACTGGCCCGAACGTTCAAGGCGGATTTGTATGTGATTCATGTGGTCGAGCCGCTCGGGCTGTTCGCCGAATCGGTGTTGCAAAGCTACCTTGATGAGAAAGCCCTGAACGAATGGCAGAGCCAGGGACTGACCACGGTGATGGCAACCATCGAGCAGCAGGTGCTGGACAGTTTTCGCGAGGAGCTGGGGGAAGGGGAGCAGGACCTGAAATTGATTCGCTCGGTGCGCGTGATCCAGGGCGACCCGTGCGAGGTGATTCTCGACCAGCTGCGAAAACTTTCCGTCGACTTGTTGATCGTAGGAAGTCACAGCCACGCAACGGCCGCTGCCACGCCCCTGGGGCGCACGGCCGCGAGGGTGCTGCAGTTGGCGACGGTGCCGGTTTATATGGTGCCCTCGCTGCAGCGCCGGCGCAGTGACGATGCCTGATCGGTAAAAACGATAAAAAGTTCTAGATTTATCCGTCTAACCTTTAATATAGTTATATACCGTCGCTGATACCCGTGGCGTCTATCTGCTTTGAGGGACACATATGAAGCTTCAACAACTGCGCTACATCTGGGAAGTGGCGCACCACGACCTCAACGTTTCCGCTACCGCTCAAAGCCTTTACACCTCGCAACCCGGTATCAGCAAGCAGATCCGCCTGCTCGAAGACGAGCTGGGCGTCGAAGTGTTCGCGCGCAGCGGCAAGCACTTGACCCGCGTCACCCCGGCCGGCGAGCGCATCATCACCACCGCCGGCGAGATCCTGCGCAAAGTCGAAAGCATCAAGCAGATTGCCCAGGAATTCTCCAACGAGAAAAAAGGCACCCTGTCGATCGCCACCACGCACACCCAGGCGCGTTATGCCTTGCCGCCGGTGATCCGCGATTTCATCAAGCAATACCCGGACGTCGCCTTGCACATGCACCAGGGATCGCCGATGCAGATCGCCGAGATGGCCGCTGACGGCACCGTCGATTTCGCCATCGCCACCGAAGCCCTCGAGCTGTTCGGCGACCTGGTGATGATGCCGTGCTACCGCTGGAACCGTTGCGTGGTCGTGCCCCAGGGTCACCCGTTGGCCAAGCTGCCGAAGTTGACCCTCGAAGCCCTGGCCGAATACCCGATCGTGACTTACGTGTTCGGTTTCACCGGCCGCTCCAAGCTCGACGAAGCCTTCAGCCATCGCGGCCTTACGCCGAAAGTGGTGTTTACCGCCGCCGACGCCGACGTGATCAAGACTTACGTCCGACTGGGCCTGGGCGTGGGTATCGTGGCCAAGATGGCGGTCGATACCAACCTCGACAAAGACCTGGTGGTGCTCGACGCCAGCGAGCTGTTCGAGTCCAGCGTGACCAAGATCGGTTTCCGTCGTGGCACGTTCCTGCGTGGCTTCATGTGCGACTTCATCGAGAAATTCGCGCCGCACCTGACCCGTGAAGTCATGGCCAAGGCGATCCAGTGCCACAACAAGCAAGAACTGGAAGAGCTGTTTGACGGCGTAGAACTGCCCGTCCACTGAGTGGCTTATCGGGCGTCGGTAACCGTGAAGTGTTGCCGGGCGCCCGCCACCAGAATCTCCACCTCATCACCCTCGAACTTGCCCAGCAGGCTTTTGCCCAGCGGCGAGCGCGGGGTGATGACAGTCACCGGTTGCCCCACCACATCGACTTTCAAGCCCGCCGCATCCGGCGCCAGGAACAGCCACTGCTGGCGACCGTTCTCGTCTTCCAAACCCAGTAGCGTGCCGACTTCTATGCCGCGCTGATCGTCGTAAGCACGCAACTGCAGGTTCTGGCACAGCGCCAGCGATTGCTTGATTTCTTCGACGCGCTTGGCTTGCCCGGCCGCGAGGTAAGACGCCTCCAGCCCCAGCGTGTCGTATTTGTTCTCGGCGATATTCTCTTCGTGGGTCGCGGTCTCGTAGGCGGTCTGCGCGGCGCGCTGGGCAATGTCGAGGTCGACGGTGAGTTTTTCCAGGATCAACTGGAGGACGGCGTGCTTATTCATGGGCATCAATCGCAGAATTGCAGGACATTCGCCTTGCTCTTTTCATTGGGCGCGTTCTGGTCCTGTTGCAGCCAGAACTGGCATTTGGGGTTGGACAGGTTGCGCGCGTTGTTGCGCGCCTGGTCCAGGGTTTGCTGCTGTTCCTGCTTGCGAAGGTTTTCCTGGTACTGCTCGAACATACGGTTCGGCGGCTCTGGCGCAACAACGCTGGCGGGCTTGCCCAGTTGCTGGACGGCCTGCGCCACCGGCGCCAGGCTTTGCGGGAACACGTAGCGCGACGCCAGCCAAGTGGTCAGCACAATGGCGATAAACCCCAGCCACAGGCCGAACGCCACTGCGATACTGAGCTTGAACAGCGACAACGAACGATCAGACATAGTGGCCTCCTGGCGGGCATTTGCGGCGTGGCGGCGATTGTCGCACAGCCACTGTGCAGAATAATCGCGATCAAGCCTTCTGCATCGGCGCATTTATGCGGACAATCGAGCCTTTGAGTGTTGGAGCCCGGAATGAAAGCCCGCTGGGATATTTTTTGCAGCGTCGTCGACAACTACGGCGACATCGGCGTGACCTGGCGCCTGGCCCGGCAATTGGTGGTGGAGCACGCCTGCGACGTGCGCTTGTGGGTCGATGACTTGCGTGCTTTTGAACGCATGTGCCCAGAGATTGATGTGCAACTGAACCAGCAATGGCAGGAGGGCGTAGAGGTGTGCCATTGGCCGGCACAATGGCGCGACACGCCTTGCGCCGATGTAGTGATCGCAGCCTTTGCCTGCCAGTTGCCACCTGAGTACATGGAAGCCATGGCCGCGCGCGACCGCACGCCGTTGTGGATGAACCTGGACTACCTCAGCGCCGAAGACTGGGTGGTGGGTTGCCATCGCCTGCCGTCGGTGAAGTTCAAGGGCGTACAGAAGTATTTCTTCTTTCCTGGCTTTCGGCCGGGCACTGGCGGGCTTTTACGCGAAGGCGGCTTGCTGGAGCAGCGTCAGGCTTTTCAAGAGGATCGCGCCGCACAGCGACAATTCCTGCAAGCGCTGGGCGTATTTCCGGCAGATGGCGCGCGTTTGATGTCGCTGTTTGCCTACGAAAACGCCGGGCTCGCCGGTTGGCTGGACGTGCTGGCGACGGACGGGCGTGCCACTCATCTGTTGGTGCCGGAAGGGCGCATCCTTGGCGATGTGCAGCGCTGGCTCGGCGTGGAAGGGCTGTCGGTGGGGGCGGTGCATCAGCGCGATGCCCTGACGGTGCAGGTATTGCCGTTCGTACGCCAGGAGCAATATGACCGCCTGCTGTGGTGCTGCGACTTCAACGCCGTGCGCGGCGAAGACTCGTTCGTACGCGCCCAATGGGCCGGTCGGCCGATGCTGTGGCACATCTATCGCCAGGACGAAGACATCCATCTGGACAAGCTCGATGCCTTCCTGCAGCTGTACACCGGCGCCTTATCGCCCGCCGCCAAGGCAGCGGTGGTTGCCCTTTGGCAAGCCTGGAACGCTGATGGCGATATGGCACAACCGTGGAAAATGCTGCTGGAGCACTGGCCAGAGGTGTGTCAGAACGCCCAGGCGTGGTGTCTGGAACAAGGCTTGCAGGCTGATCTTGCGACGGCGCTGGTACAGTTTTATGAAAGTTGGATATGATACGCGACCTTGATTTTTGTAAATCCCATCCAAATTTCGGATATACGCAATGAAAACTGGTAAAGAACTGAAACCCGGTACAGTGATCCGTCTCGAAAACGACCCTTGGCTGGTTCAGAAAGCTGAGTTCACCAAGTCTGGTCGTAACAGCGCAATCATGAAGACCAAGCTGAAGAACCTGCTGACCGGTTACAAGACCGAGATCGTTTACAGCGCCGACGACAAACTGGACGACGTGATCCTCGACCGCAAAGAAGCGACCCTGTCCTTCATCAGCGGCGACACCTACACGTTCATGGACACCACCGACTACACCATGTACGAGCTGAACGCTGAAGATATCGAAGCTGTTCTGCCGTTCGTTGAAGAAGGCATGGAAGACGTCTGCGAAGCGATCTTCTTCGAAGACCGCCTGGTTTCCGTAGAGCTGCCGACCACTATCGTGCGTAAAGTTGCCTACACCGAAGGTTCCGCTCGCGGCGACACTTCGGGCAAGGTCATGAAGCCTGCCAAACTGGCTAACGGTACCGAGCTGCAAGTGGCTGATTTCATCGAAATCGACGACCTGATCGAGATCGACACCCGTGAAGGTGGTTCGTACAAAGGTCGCGCCAAGAAGTAATTCTGGCCCCGCCGATACGAAAAAAAGCCCGACCTTGAGTCGGGCTTTTTCATGGGCGCCTGTTTAGTTCAGGTGTTGCTTGAGCGCTTGCGAGGCCTGCTGCAAGGCTGAACGGACTTCCGGCACCTTGGGTCGCGTGTACGGACCGGACACATGGTTGACGGGTGTGCGGGGACATGGTGGACACTTTTG